>JAFVXE010000002.1 GCA_017501255.1 Clostridia bacterium
CCCTGCCACGAAAGCCGCGGCAACTGTTGTCCTGCTCCGGGGCGAACAGCCCGCCTGTCCGTCAGGAAGGCGGGCTGGACGTCCGTCCCCCATCGGGGGAGGAAGCTGTCAGGCGCAGCCTGACTGATGGTAGGGGTATCTGCAGGGCCTGTGGTGCGGCAGGTACTATCCACCTTCGCCCCGCCCCTTCCCCAAAAAAAACAGGACGATTGCAGCATTGCAACCGTCCATATAGATTCCATCCCGTCAGCGCTCTTCCCGGAAATAGGGCAGGCCCAGCGCAGCCGGGGGCTGATCCTCCCGCTTCTTGCGCAGGCTGGTGATCACCAGCACAATGATGGTGACCAGATAGGGCAGCGCGCGGAACACTTCCAGCGCCTGACGGCTCAGACCGCCGATGTACAGGTACAGGATGCACAGGCCGCCGAACAGCCAGCTGCCCCAGATCACGTTCAGGGGCCGCCAGCGGGCGAAGATGACCAGCGCAACCGCCAGCCAGCCGATATCGCCGAAGCCGTTGTTGTTCCAGCCGCCGGTGGAATAGTCCATGACGAAGTACAGGCCGCCCAGACCGGCGATCATGCCGCCGATGAGGGTTGCCATGTACTTGTAGCGGGTCACGTTGATACCGGCAGCATCAGCGGTGGCAGCGCTCTCGCCCACGGAGCGCAGGTTCAGGCCGATGCGGGAACGGTACAGGAACCAGTGCAGCACAATGGTGATGATAATGCCCGCATAAGCCAGCATACCGTAGCCGAAAAACAGCTCGCCCACCACCGGCAGGTCGCACAGGAAGGGAATCTTCATCCGGAACAGGCCGGAGGTGGCAGCGGTGGAGATCTGGCCCACGCCGCCAGCCATGGTGCTCAGGCTGCCGCCGAAGAAGTTGCCGAAGCCTACGCCAAAGGTGGTCAGCGCCAGACCGGTCACGTTCTGGTTGGCCCGCAGGCTGATGGTCAAAACGGAATAGATCAGCGCACCAAAGCCGGAGAACAGCAGCGCACACAGAAGGCTGATCAGCACACCCACCAGCGGGATGGGGGTTTCCACTGCACGCTCGTAGAGGAAAGCGCCCATCAGGCCGCCGATGCCGCCCATGTACATCATGCCGGGCACGCCCAGGTTCAGGTTGCCGCTTTTTTCCGTGAGGATCTCACCATTGGCGCCGTAGAGGATGGTCATGCCCATGGTGAATGCCTTGGAGAGAAATGTCAGCCAAACGCTCATGCTTTCACAACCTCCTCTGTATGCTTGCGGGAGCGGAACTCCACCCGGTAATTGATGAAGAATTCACAGCCAAGAATGAAGAACAGGATGATGCCGGTCAAAATCTCGCTGGCGCTTTCGCTCAGGTTGAAGTCCGTGGCAATCTGCTTGCTGCCACGCTCCATGAACATCAGGAAGAAGGAGACCAGAATCATGGCAAAGGGATTCAGCTTGCCCAGCCAGGCCACCGTAATGGCGGTAAAGCCGCGGCCGCCGGAAATGCCGGTGGAAATGGTGTGTCCCATATCGCCAGCCAGCAGGAAACCAGCCACACCGGCAATAGCGCCGGAAAGGGCCATGGTGCGGATGATGACCCGGCTGACATTGATGCCGCTGTAGCGGGCGGTGTTCTCGCTTTCACCCACCACGGCGATCTCGTAGCCCTGCTTGGTAAAGCGCATATAGAAATACATCAGGATGGCAATGGCCAACACCACCACAATGGTGAGCAGGTACTTGTTGCCGAAAAGGTTGGGCAGCCACACGGCCTTGTCCAGCGAACCCACCTTGCTGGAACCCTTGGGGTTTTCCCAGAAGATGATGCAGAAGGTAACCACCTGGGTGGCCACATAGTTCATCATCAGGGTGAAGAGGGTCTCGTTGGTGTTCCATTTGGCCTTGAACAGCGCCGGGATGATGCCCCACAGCATACCCAGCACAATGCCGCTCAGCGCCATCAAAGTGTACAGAAGCCACGGGGGCAGGGCTTTGCCGTAGATCATCACGGTGGCGGTGCCCAGTGCGCCCATCAGCACCTGACCTTCTGCGCCGATGTTCCAGAAGCGCATCCGGAAGGCGGGCAGTACGGCCAGCGCCACGCACAGCAGAATGGCCGCTTCACGGAAGGTGACCCACATACGCCGGGAGGTGCCCATAGCGCCGTCATAGATACCAGCGTACACCTTCAGGGGGTTCAGGGGCTCCTTGCCGGGGATCATGCTGGTCATCAGCACAATCACGCCGCCGCAGACCACCAGCGCCAGCACGATGGCAACCAGCCGGATCAAAGCGCTTTTCCACAGGGGCAGGGTATCCCGCTTGACGATATGCATCAGAGGTTCCCGGACCTTTCCGTTACTCATGGTCAGCCACCTCCTTTTTCTGCGTATCGGATTTGGTCATCAACAGACCGATTTCTTCCTTGGTGGCGGTGCGTCCGTCCACAATGCCGGTAATCCGGCCGCCGCCCAGCACCATGATGCGGTCGCACAGGGCCAGCAGCACGTCCAGGTCCTCGCCCACGCAGATGACGGCAGCGCCCCGCTGCTTCTGCTCGTTGAGCAGCCGGTAGATGGTGTGGGAGGAGTTGATATCCAGACCACGCACGGGGTAGGCCACCATCAGCACCCGGGGCCGGGAGGCGATTTCACGGCCCACCAGCACCTTCTGCACATTGCCGCCGCTCATGCGGCCCACCGGCGCATCCGGGCCGGGGGTGACGATGCCCAGTTCCTTGATGATGCGCTCGGACATTTCCTGGGGCTTTTTGCGGTGAAGCAGCCCGCCGAAACCGTCCCGGTAGGTGCGCAGCATCATGTTGTCGGTGGTGCCCATGGCCGCCACCAGACCCATGCCCAGACGATCCTCCGGCACAAAGCTGAGGCGCACGCCGAATTCCCGGATTTCCTCCGGGGTGTGGTGGGTCAGCTCCACCCAGTCACGGGTTTTGGGCTTGTAGAGAATGCTGCCCTCGGTGATGGACTGGAGGCCCGCAATGGCTTCCAGCAGCTCCCGCTGACCACTGCCGGCAATGCCCGCAATGCCCAAAATTTCGCCGCTGTAGCATTCAAAGCTGGCATCCTTGAGCACCTTGATACCTTCCCGGTTCATGCAGGTAACGCCGGTCATCTTCAGGCGCAGCTCCTGATTTTCCGGCTCCGGCCGCTCGATATCCAGCACCACTTTTTCGCCCACCATCATTTCGGTCAGGCTCATTTCGGTGGCGGCGGCGGTTTCCACTGTGCCGATGCTGCGGCCCTTGCGCAGAACGGCCACCCGGTCGCTCAGGGCCAGCACCTCGTGCAGCTTGTGGGTGATGATAATGATGGAATGCCCCTGATCCCGCATATTGCGCAAAACGGCAAACAGCTTGTCCGTCTCCTGGGGAGTGAGCACGGCGGTGGGCTCATCCAGAATGAGGATGTTGGCGCCCCGGTAGAGCATTTTGACGATTTCCACCGTCTGCTTCTGGCTGACGCTCATTTCGTAGATCTTCTTGTTCAGGTCGATCTCGAAGCCGTATTTCTCGGTCAGCGCCTGAATATCGGCGGTGATTTTCTTCATATCCAGCCGCAGTTTGCCCGGCAGACCCAGAATGATGTTCTCCGCTGCCGTGAGCACATCCACCAGCTTGAAGTGCTGATGGATCATGCCGATGCCCAGCTCAAAGGCGTCCTTGGGGGAGCGGATGACCACTTCCTTGCCATCGATGAAGATCTGTCCCTCATCGGGGTAGTAAATACCGGCCAGCATATTCATGAGGGTGGTTTTGCCGCTGCCGTTTTCGCCCAGCACCGACAGGATCTCGCCTTTTTCAACCACGAAATCCACGTTTTCATTGGCGATGACCTTACCAAAGCGCTTGGTAATGCCACGCATTTCGATCATTGGGGTCATGGGGAACACCTCCGTAGCGATGGGTGCATCTGGGGGGATGATTGGAAAGTATACCAATATAAATATACACGATACGATGGCGAAAAGTAAAGAATGATGTGGGAAAAAGGGGATAAAAATGTGAAAGGGGGATGGGGGACTTGCCCGGCAGCTGCTGGTTATGACAGCGGCATAGTGTCTGCCTCACCAAAGGCCCTGCAAACACCCCTACCATCAGTCAGGCTGCGCCTGACAGCTTCCTCCCCCGATGGGGGAAGAAGCCTTTGGGGGGACGTTTCCCAGCTGGGAAACCGGCAGAAACGAAAGTGCAGCCAACAAACACGAAACGCCTTGTTCGGGAGGCAAGAGAAACGGAGCACAGCCAAGGTGCTCCCCGCACCGCGACGGTAGCGGACGACGTCAAATCCCTAAGCTGTTTTTCGGGGCGGATGAAGGGCACAGGTTGGGCA
>JAFVXE010000025.1 GCA_017501255.1 Clostridia bacterium
CAAAGCGGACTGCATCGACGAACTTGACGGAGCCGCCGAGAGCCTTTGCTGCGGAAGCGATGTACTTCTCAACGGTGAATGCGTTGTCCTTGACGAACTCCTGCTGGAGCAGGCAGTTCTCTTCGTAGAACTTGTTCATCTTACCCATGACGATCTTCTCCTTAACAGGAGCGGGCTTGGAAGCCATCTTGGGGTCAGCGTCCATAAGAGCGAGAGCGATCTTCTTCTCCTCAGCGAGAACAGCCTCGCTGACCTGGCTCTTATCCCAGAAACGGGGATTGAGAGCTGCGATCTGCATAGCAACGTCCTTGCCGATTTCGGTAGCGTCGATGCCGCCGGAAACTTCCATGTTGACCAGAACGCCGATCTTGCCGCCGCCGTGAACATAAACGACGGAGGTGTTCTCTGCGTAGCGGACGAAACGACGGATCTGGAGATTCTCGCCGATGGACATGACCTTCTCAGGCATAGTCTCAGCAACGGTGAGCTCAGAGCCGGGGTACTTGCAGTTCATGAGAGCGTCAACATCAGCGGGATCGTTCTCGAGAACGACCTTGGCGATGTCCTTAACGAAAGCAACGAAGAGCTCGCTCTTTGCGCAGAAGTCGGTCTCGCAGTTAACTTCGACAACAACGCCTACACCGTTCTCGGAGAGGGCGTAGCTCATGCCTTCAGCAGCAATGCGGCCGGCCTTCTTGGCGGCCTTAGCAAGGCCCTTTTCACGGAGCCATTCAACAGCCTTATCCATATCACCGTTGGTCTCGGTCAGGGCCTTCTTGCAGTCCATCATACCAACGTTGGTCATTTCGCGGAGAGTCTTAACATCCTGAGCGGTAAATGCCATGATTATTTCCTCCTAATATCTTTCAGTATAAATTATTCAGCTTCGGTGGTCTCGGTCTCAGCCTCTGCGTCCTCGCCCTGACGGCCTTCAACAACAGCGTTAGCCATGGTTGCAGAGATCAGGCGGATAGCGCGGATAGCGTCGTCGTTGCCGGGGATAACATAGTCGACCTCGTCGGGATCGCAGTTGGTGTCAACGATAGCAACGATGGGGATGTGAAGCTTGCGAGCCTCAGCGATAGCATTGTGCTCCTTGCGGGGGTCAACAACGAAGAGAGCGCCGGGGAGCTTCTTCATTTCCTTAACGCCGCCAAGGTACTTTTCCAGCTTTTCCATCTCGTGGAGAAGCTTGATAACTTCCTTCTTGGGGAGCATATCGAAGGTGCCGTCTTCCTGCATCTTCTTCAGCTGAGCAAGACGCTCAACGCGGGTGCGCATGGTCTTGAAGTTGGTGAGCATGCCGCCCAGCCAACGAGCGTTTACATAGTACTGACCAACGCGGGTAGCCTCCTCACGGACTGCGTCCTGAGCCTGCTTCTTGGTGCCGACGAACAGGATGCTCTTGCCTTCCATAGCCAGGTCACGCACGAAGTTGTAGGCTTCGTCGGCCTTGCGGACGGTCTTCTGCAGGTCGATGATGTAGATGCCGTTGCGCTCGGTGAAGATGTACTGAGCCATTTTGGGGTTCCAGCGGCGGGTCTGGTGACCGAAGTGCACGCCCGCTTCCAGGAGCTGCTTCATAGAGATAACTGCCATTTTGGGTATCCTCCTTGTTTTTTCCACCCCTTGGGCCACACCGCACAGCCACCGCCATTGGGCGGCACAAGCATGCGAACCACAAAGGTGCGTAATCGGATAGAGTATAGCACAACCCAGTGGGATGCGCAAGGGGTCGGACAGGATTTTTAGGGAAAAGCGGGAAATAAAGATGAGAAGAAAGAGGAACCCCGGATGGCGGTGGATCAATCATAGGGAAATCGCCGAAAAATGGCTTGCACTGGGCCGGTTTCTGTGCTATGATACCACCAATTTTATCAAAAGGAGCGTGACGGAATGTTTATCGCAGCAGGCAAAACTTATCTGACCGTATCCCAGTTGAAGGCAAAAGAGGAAGGCAAACTGGACGGCGTGCTGTACCGGGGCTACAAGGTACCCCAGTACCGGGATGTCTATGACCGCCGGGTGCTGTACTTCCGGGAGCGCTTTCCCTGCTTTGACTCCTACGACCGGCTCCACGAAAACCGCTATTACCACTGGTACGCCATTGAGGACGGCCAGCAGGTAACGCTGGTGTACACCGAGGATGAAACTCCCGGCGCACAGGTGCATGAGGACTATCTGCCGAATGCCAAAACGGCATTCTATTCGCCGCAGTGGATTGACCGGGAACTGGTGGCGGCGGGGTGGCTGAAAAACAAGACTTGACATTTGGACTACTTTGGCGCTATTTATGACGCTTTTCTGGCAATGATGATTTGTGTGAACAATGCTTGGTCTGAAAGATTGTTTCAGCGTATGCAATAAGGTGTGAAAAAGTACAGCTAAATGTTACAGAAGATTACAAAAGGATAAATTGTGAGTGTTTTGAATTGACATAGATTTCCATAGTGCGATATAGTAAAAAAACCTAATATATGGAGGTGTGAATCATGAATGTGAAGAAGATCGCAACGATGTTGATTGTATTGGTTCTTTCTTTTGCAATGTTCAGCGTGGCATATGCTGATGAAACTGTGACAGTTTCCAATGCTGCTAAGCTGGAAGAGGTACTGACGGAATACAGCAATAAGACCACCGGTAAGAATCTCGGCAAAGTTACCATCAATATTACTGCCGGTTCTGTTATTGAGGGGAACTTTGTTATTCCGCAGCGTGTTGGCACCAACCTGATCATTGAGGGTAATGGCAGCACCATCAAGGGCAGACTGGAGATTGATGGCGATAGCAACGATACCCCTGAAACCCTGACAATCAAGAATCTGGTGTTCGATGCCACTGGTTTGTCTGCATCGCTGGATTATCTGATTGGTCAGAACAGTGCGGATGGTGATACTTCCGGTTTGGATAATAGTGTGCGTTACCCTCATAATGTCACGATTGATAACTGTACCTTTAAGGGCAATAGCGAACTTCCAGCCATCAAGCTCAGACAAAGTCTGGGTACTGTGACTATTTCTAATTGCCAGACAGATGGTATGCACAGTCTGCTGCAGGCTTATGGCTGTAACCAGATTACTGTTGACAGCTGCGTAATAACAGGCGGTCGTGGTCTTTCTCTTGGTACATCCAAGGATGTTACGGTAAAGAACACCAAATTTGCTATCGCTGATGATGAATATGCCATCAGAACTGATTTGAATACCGGAAATGGGCCTGCTGCCTATTCTGTTAAGTTGACTATTACCGATAACACCTTCTGTGCTGGTCAGCCGATCGTTGTCAGATACGCTTCAACCGTATCCGACCATTCTTTGACTGTTACCGGCAACACCTATGAGCATTTGACGGTGGAGGAAAGCGATAAGGTTGTCACGCCTGATAAAGGTGCAACGCTGGATATGTTTACTGGTGAGGAACAAGCGATTTCAGATGATCTGAATACCTTCAAGCAGAGCCCTGGCGCTGATCCCGAACCTGAACCTGAACCTGAACCCAGCTCAGCTCCTTCTACCACTACAGCTCCTACTCCTACTCCTGCGCCTGTAGCTGCGCCTCCGAAAGCTGGGGATGAAAGCCATTTGTTTGGCTGGATGGCACTGATGGTTTTGAGCTTTGCCGGTGTGGTAATCTTTGGGAAAAAGCGGTTCTCTAACCGTTAATGTAGTAAAATATCTTCTTATCGGGCTGTTGCAGTATTGCTTGCTGCAACAGCCTTTTGTTTTGGATGTAAAAAAGGTTTCCTCGCATAACAAATCAGAGGAAACCTTTTTCTTATGGGATAATTACACTGCTATGAGTGAGAAAGTCCAATAAGCCTTATTTCAAAAACACAAACTCCTCCACATCGCAGATCACTCTGCCATCGAAGAAAGGCCGCATCCAGTCGCTCTGGGGCTGGTTCATCTCGGCCCGCAGATACAGGGCATGGCGGCCGGTGACATTTTCCACCCGGGCACGGTACACGCCATCGTTCAGACCGATGGTCACTGTGCCGATCTCCTTGCCGCCGGCTTCCTCGGTGGGGGCGTCGATCATCACGTGCAGCTTGCCGTGCTGTCCCCCGCCAATCACCTTGATGGCAAATTCCATGGTTTTGGTGGCGGTGTCCTGACCGAAATCGAAATACTTGTAGCCCAGCACGCAGCCGTCGGTCACCTTCATCACCACCCGGCGGAACACATCTTTCTCGGTAACGAAGCAGCCGCCGGTGAGCACGCAGGCGATCTCCGCCTTCACGGGCTCGTAGGGGGTAAGGGATTCCTCAAAGCCAAGGCTGGTCATCTCCACCGGGGGAATGGTGCCATCGGGCAGGATTTCGATCTTCTCCACACAGGCCCGGCGGGAAGTGATGGAGTTGTTGGTCATGCGGTGATAGAACACGTACCACTGCCCGTTGATCTGACAAATGGAGCCGTGGTTGTTGCCAGCAGGGTAGTCCACGCCGTTGTCGATGATATAGCCCCGGTAGGTGAAGGGGCCGGTGGGGGAGTCAGAAGTGGCGTAGGCCAGGCGGCTGCCCTTGCGGGGGGAGTAGATGAGATAATAGGTATCGCCCACCTTGCGGGGAGAGGAAGCCTCGTAGAACCGGCGTTCGATGGGTTGGTTTTCGCTGGCGTCCATCAGGGGGCTGATCAGGCTGCCGGGGATGACCTTGTACATGGTTTCGGGATCCAGCTGATTCATGTGGGAACCCTCGAAGCCATAGTAGCAGTACACCTTGCCGTCATCATCCACCAAAACGCCCACATCGTTGAAGATGCCCTCGTCGCCGCCGTCCTCGGGGGCATAGTCATAGGTGGACAGGAAGGTGAAGGGGCCTTCCGGCTTGTCGCTGACGCTGACGCAGCCCTTGGCGCCCACGATGTAGGTGTACAGGTAGTACTTGCCGTCCTTTTCCACCACGTCGGGGGCAAAGAGGGCATGATCGGTGTGGGGCACGGAGGAGAGATGATCGGTATCCGGTTTGGTATGGAAGCTGTGCCCGTGGCAGACCCAATGGTTCAGGTCGTTGACGGAGGCAGACCAGACCTTCAGTTTGTAGTTGCAGAATTCGGTGCCGCCGTAGCGGTCGTGGGAGCCGTAGAGATACACCCGGTCGCCAAAGAGCCGGGGTTCGCCGTCGGGAATGCATTCCCACAGGGGCAGGATGGGATTGGGCATGAGGGGACCTCCTTTGGGGTTGTGTTCGATGTTACCTATATGATAGAGGGCGGATGGGTCGCCGTCAAGGGCTGATTTGGCAGAAAAGAAAGGCGTTGCAGCAAAGAAAAAGCATTCTGTCTGCTGACAGAATGCTTTGGTGTCGAAAAATGTCGGGATGCAGGGGGAGATCATTCCCCGGCCATCCATTGATCCATCCCGCTTCCGGCTCCTTCACAGGGGCGACGGCGGAAGCCCAGCTTCTCATAGAAAGGCTCCTTGCCGGGAGCGGCGCTGAGATTCAGCTTGATGCTCCAACCGGGTTTCAGCTGGGAACGCAGCCAGTCCTTCAGCGAGGTGACCATCAGCCGTCCCAGCCCCTGGCGCTGGTAGGCGGGCAGCACCATCACATCGCACAATTGGGCTTGATAACCGCCATCCCACAAAAGGCGGGCCATGGCAATGGGGGTGTCCCCATCCTTGAGACAGATCATCTTTGCAGAATTTTTCAGGCCGTTTTCAATCTGCTCCATGGCAATGGGTGTCCAGCCCATCAGGGTGCGGAAATACAGAAAATCCTCCGGGGTGATCACATCGGTCTGAATCAGGTTCATGGCGGCCTCCTTGGAGAATGTTACAATCATAGGAAACGGCGCTCATTATAGCATGGAACTGCTTTGTATGCAACGAAAATTCCGCTGCAAAACAAAGGAAAACCAATCTGGCTTTCCTGTTGTCGGCAGACGGGTTTTGTGCTATGATGAAAGTGAGGGTGTGTGCCCTTCATCCTTTTCACAGAATGAAAGGAATCGCTATGTTGAAAAAGTTTTTGTTGATTTTTCTTTGTGTATGCTTGCTCCTGCCGGGGATGACCATGGCGGAGACGGCTCAGGAACCCGCCCCTGAAGCCACGCCCCTGCCGGAGAATATCGAGATGGAGGGCTTTGCCGATCCGGAGGCGGATACCGCCGGGGATGTGTCCAATCAGCCTGCCAGCATTGAGGGATTGAAGCCCCTGTATATTGCCACCATCAAGCCCTTTGCCGGAGGCAATGCCATTCGTATGCGCGCTTTACAGACCAGCGAAAGCGATGCGGTATGCTCCGTGGAAAAAGGCGAAGAAGTGACGGTGTACGCCGTCTATCCCAGCTATGTGCTGGCTGAGTATCAGGGCCATGTGGGCTATATCATCCGCACCTGGGTGGACGAGGATATGCACACCATCGACCCGGTGAATACGCCGCCCTACGGCACCGTGCCATCTCAGTTCGTGGCTACGGTGAAGGAGCTTGCGCCAGTGTATACCAGCCCTTCCACCAGCGCAGATGTGAATGATATCAAGGTGGGCGCAGGCAGCAAGGTGGCTATCCTTGAATTTGTGGACGGCTTTGCCAAAGTGCTCTACTGGCGCAGCTACGGCTATATCGATGCCACCCTTTTGACAGATGTCGTGACAGTCTCCCCCACGGAGACTCCCATGAGCAATGATACGCCCATTGCCGCTTTCTGTAGCTTCTTTGAGTACAACACCGGCAAAGAGGGTAACGATGGCCGCTGCAAGAACATCGTGCGCAGCTGCGAACTGATGACCCGCACCATGCAGCCCGGTGAGGTACTGGATTTCAACGCCCATGTAGGCCCCTACAAGAAGAGCAACGGCTACCATGCTGCCCCGGTATTGATCGATGGCGGCAGCCAGCTGGGCTATGGCGGCGGTACCTGCCAGAGCAGCTCCACCCTGTACAACACGGTGCGTCAGCTCAGCGGCATCACCATTCTGCACCGCCGTCCCCATGGCCCCGGCTGCGCCCGCTACCTGCCCATGCATCAGGATGCAGCGGTGGGCAATACCCAGCTCAATTTCATCTTCCGTAACGATTATGATTTCCCCATCCGCATTCTGGCGGAAAGCACCGGCGAAGGTTCCGTTTGTATTCAGGTGTTCCGGGGAGAATAATAGATTGATAAACAGTAAACCCGTCGGTTGTGAATACCGGCGGGTTTGCGTTATACAACAAACGGACATCCGGCGATCGGATGTCCGTCTTTTCGCATTAGCGAATAATCTCATCTGTACAATCCCCACTGCGCCCATGCAATGGGCGCAGCGAGTGGGTGCAGGGAGCCTTGCTCCCTGTCGGGTTTTCAAAGGGCAGAGCCCTTTGGCCCCATTTCCCAATCATCGTCTCCACAGAATCACACGTTCACCATCGGTGGCATCCGCTCCCGTCAGGGCGGGATTCATGGCCCGGAGGCTGTCGCAGCTGACCCGGTAGCGCTTGGCGATGTCCCACACGCTTTCGCCGGGTTGGCTGAAATAGATGAGAATGCCGTTGCTGTCGGAAGGGGCGGGCTGGCGGAGCAGGTCGGTGACGAAAGGTTCCTGCCCCAGGGTGACGTCATAGCACTGGAGATGGAGGATATATTTGATCTCCACCCGGTCGGAAGTGACGCAGGAAACCTCCACGCCGGTGGTTTGCAGGGTAAGGGCGTCGGTCTGGCACAGGTCGCAGGCAAAGGCGATGCGGAAGGGTTCCTCGGTGGAATAGGTCTGCGGGGCGGCGGTATCGTCGGTCATGTAGAGGAAGGAGACCTCCATCATGCCTTCCACCATCAGCCTGCCGCCGTTGCGGCTTACATCGGTGACGATGGGGCGCAGATGGGCCGTCAGCGGGGTGCGGGCAGGAGGCTGATTGTCCAGCAGCAAAGTCATCTTGCCGCTTTCGGCGGTGTGCAGCTGCCGCTGGGTCAGTACCCGGCTGATGGGCTGCATACAGGGGGAGAGCATCTCGCCGCTGGTGGTGTAGGCATCCAGCAAAAGGCATACATCCCGCCGCTTGGTCATCTGGGCGGTCAGGCCGATGAGCACCTCTGCCCGCAGGGTACGCTGACCTTCCTCCTGCCCATCCTGAGACAGCACCGCCACATCCCGGATGACTGCATCGGCGGTGAGCAAATCGCCCTCTTCGCCGGTGAGAGGCAGGGTTTCCTCAAAGGGGATGGAGTGGCGGGTGACCACCAGCGGGCGGGCAGGCATGGCGCTGAGGTGATACACTTCCAGCTGCACATTGCCGGTAATGGTAACCCGTTCTTCGCCGCCCATCACCTCCTGCACCGAGGCGGTGGCGGTGGCATAGAGTGTATCGGTAATCTGCAATACATCGCTGAGTTCGCATTCGTCCCGAATGAGCACATCCTGGCGGCCCAGTGCAACGGTGCGGCAGGTTTGCAGGGTTTCGGTCTTCTGCATCAGCCCGGCAGCGGGGCGCAAGCCGCCTACGATGCGCAGGGGTTCCTCGCTGAACAGGCGGGCGTACAGCTTGAGAATGGCCATCAGCTTCAGCCGTCCGCCTTGGGCAGAGGCTTCCACGTGCTCGGTGGTCAGGCTGACGGGCACGGTCATGCCGGGCTTTGCACCGGGCATTTCAATGGTCTGGCTGAAATCGGCAGCAGCTTCCAGCGTATTGATGCGGGTGGGGTCCCCCTGGGTATAGAGCACATGAAAGATCACCTTGCCGTCCACATCGGCACGGCCTGTCTGCACGGTGGTTTTGTCCACCACGGCCATGGCCTGTGCCGACAGAATAACCGTCTCCTCCCGCAGGCCGCCGGGCAGGGCCACCTCTCCCTCCACCACCGCCTGCCGCATGGCATCGCCCAGATACTGGCACATGGCGATTTCTTCCCAAAGGATTTCCGGCTCCTTGCCGGGACTCATCCTGTCCAGGTCCAGCTGTTTTGGTTCCATATCGTATCCGCTCCTTCTGATGGCTTTGTAGCAGGGTATGCGGCGGGAGACAGGGATATGCCTGCATGGGGAAAAACCGGGATTTGTCCTGTTTGGTAAAGATACGGATAAAGAAGTTCAACAGGAATTGACATTCTTTTGGTTCGGGAGTACAATGCTGCCGGTATTGCGTTTTCTTCCTATTAAAAAGAAAGGCTGCGGAGCAACCGCAGAAAATGCAATCCGACCGCAAAGAAAGGAAGCATGGTTATGCTGCTGGTATTGCTTGCTCTGTGGATCCTGTTCAACGGACGGTTCACGCTGGAGATTTTCCTCTTTGGTCTGGTGCTGTCCTCAGCGCTGACATGGTTCTGCCGTCAGTTTCTTGATTATTCACCCAAAATGGAAAAAGGCGCCTATCGGATGATCCTGGGCGTGCTGGGCTACCTGTGGCTGCTCATCTGTGAGATCGTCAAGTCCAACTGGACGCTGCTGGGATATGTATATGGCCGCCGGAAGGAACTCAAGCCCAAGCTGGTCACCTTCACCACGCCGCTGAAGAGCCAGTTTGCCCGCAATCTTCTGTCCAATTCCATCACGCTGACGCCGGGCACCATCACCGCCATGCAGGAGGGGCAGAAGCTGACGGTGCACTGCCTGGATGAAGCCATGGCGGAAGGCGTGGAGGATCAGGCATTCCAGCGCAAGCTGTTGGCGCTGGAGAGCAAAGCGGACGAAATCCGTACTGAGAAGAAGGAGGCGGCAGAGTGATGCAGATTGCACAGGCGTACCAGATGCTCTGGACGGGGGCGCTTATCGTACTGGCAGTGCTGACGCTGGCCTGCCTGATCCGTGCGGTGGTCGGCCCCCGCATTGCGGACCGGATCGTTTCCATCAATATGATTTCCACCCTGTCACTGGCCATGATCGCCATTCTCACCCGGGTGCTGGGCGAGAGCTATCTGGCGGATGTGGCCCTGATCTATGCCCTGCTGGGCTTTCTGGCAGTGGTGGTTTTGTGCAAGGTGTTTATGGGCATTGCGCTGGAAAAGAAGGAACAGGAGGAGAAGAACAATGGGTGAGTGGATCCTGTTCGGCATCTCTGCGCTGCTGTTGGTGACCGGTCTGTTTTTGATGCTCAGCGCAGTGATCGGTCAGTATCGTTTCCAGTATGTGCTCAACCGGATGCACGCCGCCTCCATGGGCGATTCCATGGGCCTTGGGCTGGTGCTGCTTTCCCTGTGCGTGGGCAATGCCGATGGCTGGCTCATTGCCAAGTATCTGCTGGTGGTGCTGTTTGTGTGGCTGACCAGCCCCACGGCGGGCCATCTGATTGCCCGGCTGGAGCTTGCCACCGACAGTCAGTATCAGGATGAGATGGAGATGATCGAGAAATGAATGTATTTATCATCATGATCCTTGGCTTTCTGGTGGTTTGCGCCGTAGCCACTGCGCTGACCAAAAGTCTTCTGGCCAGTGTGGTCATCTATATGGCTTACAGCGTTCTGATGTGCATTGTGTGGATGCTTCTGCAATCCCCCGACCTGGCGGTAACCGAAGCTGCTGTAGGCGCTGGCGTTACCAGCCTTCTGTTCTTTATCACGCTGAAAAAAATCCACGCCATCCGGGGCGATGAGGAGGAGGATCATCACCATGAAGAAAAATGATTCCCTCTGGCAGCGTTTGTGTGCGCTGGATGAAGTTTCCTGGGAAAATCCGCTGGATCAGCAGCTGACCGCCGCCACCACGGATGAGCCGGACAGCGAGCTTCGCCGCCGCGCACCGCTGGAATTTGCCATTGCGGAGGCACAGCACGAGGAAATGCGGGAGACCCTGTACACCGAGGAACAGCTGAAAGTAAGTACACTGCATTCCTGGGTGGGCCGCAAGGGTAAGAAATGGCTGGATGCAGCGTATCGACTGACGGCGATCCTGTTCTGTCTGGTGATTGTCACCTTTCTGATGACCACGGTGGTGCAGCTGCCCCCGTTTGGTGCGGTGGATAACCCCACCAACAATGAAGTGGCACAGCGCTATCTGGAGAAGGGTCTGGAGGAAACCGGCGCAGTGAACATGGTGGCCGGTATGATTCTTGACTACCGTGCCTTTGACACCTTCGGCGAAAGCACGGTGCTGTTTGTGGCTGCCTGCAGCGTGCTGCTGCTTTTGAAACTGGGCGAGCACAGCGACGACGAACCCTCCCCTGCCATGCTGGAAGCCGAGTGGGATGACCGCCATCACGAACCCAAGAACGACGCCATTTTGCAGATGGCTGCCCGCATTCTGGTGCCCATCATCCTGCTGTTTGGTATGTATGTGGTACTGGCAGGCCATCTGGGCCCCGGCGGCGGTTTCAGCGGCGGCGCTGTGATGGGCGCAGGGCTCATTCTGTACCTGAACGCCTTTGGTTTCCAAAAGACCGGACGGTTCTTCACCTATAAGACCTTCCGCTGGGTCACCTTCCTGGCGCTGATGACCTACGCATTGCTCAAGAGCTATTCCTTCTTCTGCGGTGCCAACCATCTGGAAAGCGGCATCCCGCTGGGTACCCCCGGTGCGATTCTGTCCTCCGGCCTCATCCTGCCGCTGAATATCTGCGTGGGTATGATCGTTATGTGCACCATGTATGCCTTCTATACACTGTTCAGAAAGGGAGGTATGTGAGCATGGAGATGTTTGCCACCCATATTGAGGAAGTGGTGGCGGTGCTGCTGTTCGGCGTTGGCTTTACCACGCTGCTTCTGCACCGCAACCTGATTAAGAAAATCATCGGTCTGAACATCATGGATACGGCCATCTACCTGATGTTCACCTCCGTGGGCTATGTGGAGGGGCGCACGGCTCCCATTATGGAAAACGGCATCACCGATGCTTCCCACTACATCAACCCCATTCCCAGCGGTCTGGTGCTGACGGGCATCGTGGTATCCGTCAGCGTGACGGCGCTGATGCTGGCACTGACGGTACGCCTCTACCGCCGCTACCACACCCTGAATATTGACCGCATTACGCTGCTGATGAAGGGAGAGGACGACTGATGCCACTGATTCGCAACTTCCCCTTCTTTTGTATTATGCTCAGCATGATCTGCGGTATTTCCTCTGCCATGCTGCCGGGCAAAATCGCCCGTAAGGTGACGGTAGTTCTGGCTGCCGTTGTGGCTGCGCTGAACACCGCTTTGCTGGTGCATTTGATGCAGGCGGGCGAAAGCTACCACTACCTGATGGGTCACTTTCCTGCCCCCTGGGGCAACGAGATCCGCATCGGGCCGCTGGAAGCCCTGCTGTGCGTGTTGTTCAGCATTGTTTTGATGTTCAGCGCCCTGGGCGGTATGTACCGGCTGAAGCGGCAGGTGGACCCCAAGAAGGAGAACACCGTCTGCGTTATGCTGGACCTGGTGCTGGCCGGTACCCTGTCCATGCTGTACACCAACGACCTGTTCACCGGCTATGTATTCATTGAGATCATGACGCTGGCCTCCTGCGCCCTGATCATGTGCCGCCAGAACGGCCGCACCATGGTCAGCGCCATGCGCTATATGATCATGAGCCTGCTGGGTTCCGGCATGACGCTGATGGCCATCATGCTCACCTATACCCTTACCGGCCATCTGCTGATTGAAAACATCCGGGAAGCGGTAACAGCCCTGTATGTTTCCGGGCAGTACCGTGCGCCCCTGACGGTGACCATCGGCCTGTTCTTTGTGGGTCTGGGCATCAAGAGCGCCTTGTTCCCCTTCCATACCTGGCTGGCGGATGCCTACGGCTATTCCACCCCCGCTGCCTCGGCTACCCTGAGCAGCATCGTCAGCAAGGCGTACATCCTGCTGCTGATGAAGATCTTCGTGCGCATGATCGGCATGGATGTGGTGCGTGGCCTGCACCTGAACGACCTGCTCTTTGTCTTTGGCATCATTGCCATGATCATGGGCAGCCTCAGCGCTATGCACAGCCACGATCTGCGCCGCATGGTGGCGTACAGCTCCGTGGCTCAGATCGGATACATCTACGCCGGTATGGGCATGGGCATCGAAGCGGGTCTGGTGGCTGCGGTTTATCACATCATGATCCACTCTGCCGCCAAGAGTTCCCTGTTCATCTCCTCTTCCGAACTGGCGGATGTATCCTCCGGCAGCAAGCGGTTCTCCGACCTTCGGGGGGCAGGCAAGCGCAGCCCGCTGGCGGGTGTGTGCTTCACCATCAGCGCCATGAGCCTGGTGGGCGTGCCGGTGCTGGGCGGCTTTATCAGCAAGCTGGTGTTCAGCGAGGCGGCTTTCCAGTATGGCGGCATCCATATGTGGGTAATGCTGCTGGCGCTGGCGCTGAGCACGCTTCTGAATGTTCTCTATCTGATGAAGACGGTCATCACCCTCTACCGGCCTGCCCGGGATGGCATGGAATACACGGTGGAAAAGCCCGATACCGCTGGCGTGTGTGCCATGGTGGGCTTTGTGGTGCTGAATGTGCTGCTGGGCGTGCTGTCCCAGCCCATTCTGACGGTGATCCGCACCGGACTTCAACTGTTTGCATAAGGGAGGCTGTTTCAAATGCAATCCATCCTTCTTTGGCTGATTCCGCTGTTTCCTGCACTGGCTGCGCTGGTGATGGGGCTGCTGCCTCTGAAAGACGACAGCCGGGGCATTCATCTGGCGGCGGCTGTTGCCATGGCCGTCAATTTTGCGCTGTGCGTAGGACTGATGTTCCTTGGCGATGCCGAGGTTACGCTGTTCTCGCTTTCCGAGAATCTGCCCATTACCCTCCGCAGCGATCTGGCGGGCCGTCTGTTCCTGCTGCTCTGCGGCGGTATGTGGCTCAATTCCGGCGTGTTTTCCTTCGGCTATCTGCCCCATGAGGGCCATGAGCAGCGGTATTTCATTTTCTACCTGCTCACCATTGCCGCCATCAATGCCATCTGCCTGAGCGCCACGCTGGTGACCATGTATCTTTTCTTTGAACTGATGACGCTTCTGTCCATGGCGCTGGTGGTGCACAACATGAGCAAGGAAGCGGTGGCAGCGGGTATCAAGTATCTGCTGTACTCCATTGCCGGTGCCATGATGGGTCTGTTCGGCATCTTTGTGTTTTCCAGCCAGATGGCGTCCCCATTCTTCGTGGCGGGCGGCGCCATTGCTGAAAGCAGTCCCCTTATCCTGTGGGCAACTTTGATCACAGTTATCGGTTTTGCCACCAAGGCGGGTATGTTTCCCATGCATGGCTGGCTGCCCACTGCGCACCCCATCGCCCCTGCCCCTGCCAGTGCGGTGCTCAGCGGCGTGATTACCAAGATGGGTGTTCTGTGCGTGGTGCGCGTTTTGTTCTATACCGTGGGCGCTGCCAATCTGCGGGGCACCTTTGTGCAGACGGTGCTGCTGATTCTGGCGCTGTGCACGGTGTTCATGGGTTCCATGATGGCTTTCAAAACCACTGGCTTCAAGAAGCGTCTGGCCTATTCCACCGTGTCTCAGGTCAGCTACATTCTCTTCGGTCTGTTCCTGATGACCCCTCAGGCGTTTGCCGGTGCGGTGGAGCATATGTATTTCCACAGCGTCATGAAGAACGCCCTGTTCCTGTGCGCCGGTGCGGTGATTCTGAAAACCGGCAAAACCGAGGTTTCCCAGCTGCGGGGCATGGGCAAGCGGATGTCGCTGACCATGTGGTGCTTCACCATTGCCGGTCTGGGTCTGGTGGGCGTGCCGCCTCTTTCCGGCTTCTTCAGCAAGTGGGATCTGGCGCAGGGCTCCCTTGGCAGCGGTATGGCAGTATTCAGCTGGCTGGGCCCTGTGGTGCTGCTGATTTCTGCGCTGTTGACCGCTGGCTACCTTCTGCCCATCAGCATTGACGCCTTCTTCCCCGGTCATGCCCATGGCGAGACGCTGGCGGAGGAACCTCGCTGCGAAGTGGGCCCGGTGATGGCGATTCCTCTGCTGGTGCTGACGGTTCTCAACTTTGCGCTGGGTATGTTCCCCGGTCTTTTGAGCAATGCGGCCAATGCGCTGGCGGCTCTGCTGATGTAAGGAGGCGGAGCAATGCTTCTGGTTTCGATCCTGATTCCACTTGTGGGAGCTGCTTTGCTGTTCCTGCTCCGTCCGCAGAGCGCCAAGGTGCGCAATGCACTGGTTATGGCTGCTGCCTTGCTCACCTCTGCCTGCGTGGCGTGGTGCCTGTTCGCCTCCGGCGATCATGCGATGGTGCTGCTGCGTTTATCGGACCGGCTCACGGTCAGCTTCAGGCTGGACGGGCTGGGCCGGGTGTTCGCCGGTCTGGTGGCCTTCCTGTGGCCCCTTGCCAGCCTGTATGGTCTGGAATATATGCACCATGAAGGCGGCGAAAATCACTTTTTCGGTTTCTATCTCATCAGCTATGCGGTCACGCTGGGCATTGCCTTCAGCGAGGATTTGATGAGCCTGTATGTGTTCTATGAGCTTTTGAGCCTTGCCACCCTGCCCTTGGTGATGCACGGCATGAAGGCCAGAAATGTTCATGCAGGGCGCACCTATGCCTATTACTGTCTGGGCGGCGCTGCCCTTGGCTTCATGGCGCTGGTAACGGTGATTCACTTCAGCGGCAACAGCAACTTCACCCCCGGCGGGATCGCTGCGCTGGCTGCTGCCCCTCAGGGTGTGGTGCTGACCATGTATGTGCTGGGCTTCTTTGGCTTTGGCGTGAAGGCAGCGGTATTCCCGCTGTACCGCTGGCTGCCGGATGCGGGCGTTGCACCCACGCCGGTAACCGCACTGCTCCATGCGGTGGCAGTGGTCAAGGCTGGTGTGTTTGCCGTGGCACGGCTTACCTACAGCTGCTTTGGCGCAGAGCTGCTCCGGGGCACCTGGGCACAGACCCTGTGCTTGTGCATTGCGCTGTTCAGCATCCTCTTTGGCAGCGGTATGGCGGTCAAAGAGCAGCACATGAAACGCCGTCTGGCGTACTCCACCATGAGTAACCTGAGCTATATCCTCTTTGGCGTGCTGTTGATGACCCCGCAGGGCCTTGCTGCCGGCCTGACCCATATGCTGTATCACGGCCTGATGAAGATCGCCCTGTTTTGCAGTGTGGGTGCCATCATGATCTACACCGACCGCAGCGATATCCGTCAGATGCGCGGCCTTGGCAAGGTGATGCCCTTCACCATGGCGGTGTTCTTCCTGTGCGGCGCTGCGCTGGTGGGTGTGCCTCCACTGATCGGCTTCGGCAGCAAGTGGGCGCTGGCTACGGCTGGCGTTGCCTCCGGAAACTGGCTGGGCGTTGCCGGTGCTGCGGTATTGCTGATCTCTGCGGTGCTCACCGCCATCTATGTGCTGGTGCCCGCCATCTCTGCCTATGCGCTGCCCCTGACGGGCGAAACCCCCAAAGCCAACTGCGACCCCGGCTGGATGATCAAAACCGCCCTTGCGGTGGTGGTGATCGCCATTGTGGTGCTCAGCTTTGCTTCCCAGCCCCTGACCCGCTATCTGGCGGATGTGGCGGCTGGCATCTGTTAAGAAAGGAGTGGTTCGGTCATGAACGGACATTTTCTTCTGCCGGTGGCTGCGCTGCTCCCCATGCTGACAGCCCCCTTTGTGTGGCACATTGGCACCAAGCAGAAAGAAAGCGGCCTCAACAGCATGGTGGCCATCTGTACGTTGCAGCTGATGCTGGCGGTGGCTGTTGGCTGGAATGCCTTGCAGGGGCAGGAATTGTTCTTTGAACTGGAAGGCTTCTGCGGGCAGGGCTTGAGGATGCGTGCGGATGGTTTCCGCAGTTTGTATGTGCTGGTGGCCTGTGGAATGTGGTTTATCAGCAGCGTTTTCAGCCGGGATTATCTGGCGCATGAACACGCTGTGCCCCGTTACTGCTTCTTTACGATGATGACGCTGGGCGCTGTGTGCGGTATGTTCTTTGCGGACAGTTTGTTCAGCATCTTCATTTTCTTTGAGATTATGTCCCTTGCCAGCTACCCCTGGGTAGCCCATGAAGAGGACAAAGCCGCCATGCGGGCTGGCGAAACCTACCTGTACATCGCAGTGATCGGCGGTCTGACCATGCTGATGGGCATCTTCCTGCTGCCTCAGGGCATGGCGGCGGCCCCGCTGGCTCAGCTGCCTGCGCTGGCGGATGGGCAGAACCTGTGGCTGCCTGCCATCCTGATGCTGATTGGCTTTGGTGCCAAGGCGGGCGCATTCCCGCTGCACATCTGGCTGCCCAAGGCCCACCCGGTGGCCCCTGCCCCGGCCAGCGCCCTTTTGAGCGGTCTGTTGACCAAGGCGGGCGTCTTCGGCATCCTGATCCTTTCCACGCTGCTGATGCGGGAGGTATCCGGCTTTGGCGATCTGTTGTTTCGGCTGGGTGTCATCACCATGCTGCTGGGCGCAGTGCTGGCCATCTTCTCCCTGAACCTGAAGCGCACGCTGGCCTGCTCCTCCCTGAGCCAGATCGGCTTTATCCTGATCGGCGCAGGTCTTTGCAACCTGCTGGGCGAGCACAATGGGCTGGCGCTTTATGGCACCATCGGTCACATGGTCAACCACAGCCTGTTCAAGCTGGTGTTGTTCCTGTGCGCCGGTGTGGTGGCCATGAATACCCACCGCCTGGATCTTAAGGATGTACAGGGCTATGGACGCAACAAGCCCTTCTTGCACGTTTGTTTTCTGGCGGGCGTGCTGGGCATTGCCGGTGTGCCGGGGTTCAGCGGTTTCCTGAGCAAATCCCTTCTGCATGAAGGCATTGTGGAGCTGATTGCGCACTATGCGGAGCATGGTCATGCCACCGGTATTTACAAGGTTTCCGAGTGGCTGTTCCTGCTGGCGGGCGGCATGACGCTGTGCTATATGCTCAAGCTGTATTTCTGCCTGTTCTGGATGAAGAACGATCAGTATCAGGCGGAGTACGATCGGAAGGGGCCGTATCTGAGCAATATTTCCCGCATTGCGCTGGGTTTTGCTGCTGCCTTGATCCTTGTGATCGGTTTGCTGCCCGGTCAGACCATGAGCCGTTTTGGCGGTTACAGCCGCAGCTTTTTGCAGGGCGGAGAACCGGCGCATATGCCCATTCATTATTTCAGCCTGGAAAATCTGAAGGGCGCTGTCATTTCGCTGGCCATCGGCGGCTGCCTGTTCGGTTTGCTGCTGCTGAGCCGCAAGGTTGGCCTTCGCAAAAAGCTGACGCTTCGGTTCGATTTGGAGGATATGGTTTATCGCCCCCTGTTGGCCGGGTTGATTGCAGCAGGCGGCGCCTTTGCCAGCCTGTGCGACCGGCTGATGGACTGGCTGACTGCGCTTCTGAAAGGCACCGGCGGCGTAACGGCCAAAGTGCTGGACAGCACCGTGGATCAAGCTGCCGCATTGGCAGGGCGTACCCTTTTCCAGCCTGTCCATGAGCACGAAACCGTGCCGGTTGGCAACCGTTTCACATACACGCTGGGTACCTGGATGGATGGTGCCGCCCACCGGCTGCACATCAGCCGGGAGGATGACCACAGTTTCGTTACCTCCCTTGCAGCCTTCTGGGAGGAATGGAGCAGCCGCTGGCGGCAGATGGCCCGGTCGGTCAGCTATGGCCTGGTGCTGTTCTGCCTGGGTTTGATGGCAACGCTGATTTATTTGTTGTGGTAATATGTGAAAGCCCGTTTTGCTGTGCGTAAAACGGGCTTTTTGATACAGATTGACATTTTTCGCCGAACCGGTATAATGAAGACGGTTCTATTGCTATAATTGGAAGGAGAAAACCACTGATGAAGAAGTCCATTCTTGCCCTGATGATGGCGCTGGTTCTGTCCCTGAGCCTGGTGAGCGGCGCTATGGCTACCGCCACCGGTTTCCAGTTCACTGCTGAAGAGTATATCAGCGGCTACAACGAGTTCTGCTCCAATGTAATGGAGAAGGAATTCACCTGGTCCGAGCCCGTTGAAGCTGAAGGTATGATCGGTTATCTGGGCAGCGCCGAAGGCATGAACGATCTGATCGTTTATCACATGGCTGATGACGCAGCCTGTGTTGCCATGTATGCTGATATCACCATCGGCGTCAGCGATCCCGACTTGTCCGCCAAGTCTGAAGCCCTCGGCATGACGATCGCCTGCATTCCCTTTGCTACCCGCTATGTGGAAAACGGTAACGATATCGTTGCCATGAGCAATGAAATCACCGAGATCGAGCAGGCTTGCACCGAACTGGTACAGACCGTGTTCTCCAGCGAGGCCATCACCGCTGCCATCAGCGAGCCCTACACCGCTACTTCCGTGATCGCCGGCCATAATGCCCAGCTGACCCTGGAAGTGGATATGGAAACCATGAACTTGATCGTTACTTTCATCTACATGAACTGAGTTCCGTTGGATGATTCAAAGGAGCGCACCTTTTCGGGTACGCTCCTTTTTTATTGACAGGTTTCACCAAAAAGGTATAATGAAGTGCAAAGAGGCTCGCCTCGTTATGGAAAGGAGAATCCCCTAATGAAGAAGTCCATTCTTGCCCTGATGGTTGCGCTGGTTCTGATGATGATGCCCGTTCTGTCCATGGCTGAGGCTGCTGAGGAACTGGATGTCACTTACCTGACCTACACCCATACCGATGATCAATATTCCTTGATGTATCCCGATAACTGGATCCTGTTGAACGCCAAAAATATCGAAGCCGTTATGGATGAAATGTCAAAGAGTGGCAATGAGGAACTGGCCAATATGGTTTCCCTCTACGGTCCTCAGGTTCAGCAGCTGGATATGGTTATGCTGCTGAATGAAAGCACTATGACCAATGTGAACTTTGTGTGCCAGACGATCGGTATGCACGCTGAAGATGATGTGCTGCTTGGTCTGGCTCCCAATCTGATTTCTCAGCTGAGCAGCTCTTTTGAAGGCATTCAGTTTATTAACGAAGGTACCATTATTGATTTGAATGGTAAGAATGGTATGATGCTGGAATACATTTACGAATTATCCGGTGTCCAGATGCATGGCGTTCAGATGTACATCTCTGGTGAGAGCAATCTGTATGTTTGCACCTACACTTGTGGCAATGCCGATGAGCTGAGTGCTACCAGTGAGGATTTCGGTTTCATGCTGGGTTCTATGAGCATCAAGTAATCAAAGCGGTACAGGCTTCCTGCTGAATAGAGAGGAACAAGCTGAACGAGAAAAGGCGCGCACCCGATTGGATGCGCGCCTCAGTCTGTCTAAGAACCCCGGGTGGTGCTGGAGGGGCGCAGCCCCTTCAATGACCAAACCGAAACCAGTGGCGTGTACGGCGAGCCGAAGGCTCGTAGGCAAAAGGTACAGGCTTCGTCGAAAAAGGATGCCACCGTCTACTGGAAGTATGTAAATTTTCAACTGTCTGAGTCCGTTTTGCTGTGCGTAAAGCGGGCTTTTTCATATACAGATTGACATTTTTCGCCGAAACGCTATAATGAGGATGGTTCTATTGTAATAATCAGAAGGAGAAAACCACTTATGAAGAAGTCCATTCTTGCCCTGATGGTGGCGCTGGTTCTGTCCCTGTGCCTGCTGACCGGCGCCTGTGCCGAGACCGCTGCAGTTTTTCCCTTTACCGCTGAAGAATATGCTGCTGCCTTTGTTGAGTTGAATGAAGGCGCTGTTATCAATGAGGACGAAGCTGGTTATGTGACCCTGGAATATGAAGAAGGCTCCCCTGTGAAGGCTGCTTTCAATGCGCAGGGTCAGTGCACCGCCGTTTCCACCCAGGTGACAGTCGGTCTCGATGACAGCGAGGGTGCCAGTGCCGCTGGTGTCAAGCTGGGTATGTCCTCTACCAAGCTGCTGTATGTGACCCGTTATCTGGAACTGGACAAAGATGAGGAAGCCGTCGAGGGTGAAACCAACGATATGGTCAGCGGTTTTGCTGAACTGATGAGTTCCATGACCGATGAGGACTATACTGCTATGATCGAAGCACCTGTCGTAAAGGAAACCACCATCAGTGGTCACCCCGCCACCCTGACCATGGCCTTTGATGTGATGGAAATGGCGCTGGTGATGACGGTTACCTATCTGCCCTGATGGAGCCAATGGGTATGGAGCGTCCGAGAAATCGGGCGCTTTTTGTTGTTCTCTTTTACTTGCGCTGTGATTGTGGGCCATGCTATAATATAAGATGCGTCAAACTGACCCCTTTCTGGGTTCTCAAACGCACCACCACGATATAAGGAGATTTTGAGCCTTGAGCATGATGGATTTTGTAAAAAAGCTTTTTGGCCAGAGCAATGAAAACGAGGTCAAGAAGCTGGAGAAGATCGCCAACAGCGTGCTTGCGCTGGAGGAGACCTACGCCGCCCTCAGCGATGAAGCCCTCCGTGGCAAGACCGATGAGTTCAAGCAGCGCTACCAAAACGGCGAAACCCTGGATCAGCTGTTGCCGGACGCTTTTGCCGCCTTCCGGGAAGCCGTATGGCGCGTGGATGGCAAACGTATTTTCCCGGTGCAGATCATGGGCGGTATCTGCCTGCATCAGGGCCGCATTGCCGAAATGAAAACCGGTGAAGGCAAGACCCACACCGCTACGCTGCCCGCTTACCTGAACGCTTTGACCGGTCAGGGCGTGCATATTGTTACGGTTAACGACTATCTGGCCCGCTTTCAGGGCGAGTGGATGGGTAATATTTTCCGCTTCATGGGCATTTCCGTGGGCGTGATCATCCACGACCTGACTAATGAGGAACGCCGTGCCGCTTATGCCTGCGATATCACCTACGGCACCAACAATGAAATGGGCTTTGATTATCTGCGTGATAACATGGTCATCCACGAGAAGGATATGGTGCAGCGTGGCCATGTGTTTGCCATCGTGGACGAGGTGGACTCCATCCTCATCGATGAAGCCCGCACGCCCTTGATCATCTCCGGTCAGGGGGACAAGTCCACCGATATGTACGAGAAGGCGGATCGTTTTGTCAGCCGCCTGCGCAAGGAAGCGGACTTTACCGTTGAGGAGAAGGAAAAGGCCGTTGCCCTTACCGATGCCGGCATCGCCAAAGCCCAGCAGCACTTTGGAGTGGAAAACATCGCCGATCCTGAAAATGGCGAGCTTTACCACCATGTGCTGGCTGCGCTGAAAGCCCACGCCATCATGAAGCGGGACGTGGACTATGTGGTGCAGAATGGCGAAGTGGTCATCGTGGACGAGTTCACCGGCCGCCTGATGGTGGGCCGCCGCTACTCCGACGGTCTGCATCAGGCCATCGAAGCCAAGGAACACGTGAAGGTGGAACGGGAAAGCAAAACCCTTGCCACCGTCACCTTCCAGAACTACTTCCGTATGTACCAGAAGATCAGCGGCATGACCGGTACCGCCAAGACGGAAGAGGAAGAGTTCGAAGGCATCTACAATCTGGATGTTGTGCAGATTCCCACCAATCGCCCCATGATCCGTGATGACATGAACGATGTGGTGTATAAAAACAAGCGTGCCAAGTTCAATGCAGTGGTAGCGGAGATCGTTGCCCGCCACAAGACCGGTCAGCCCATTCTGGTGGGTACCGTCAATGTGGAAACCAGCGAAATGCTCTCCCGGCTCATCAAGATGCAGGGCATCGAGCACGAGGTGCTCAATGCCAAACATCACCAGAAGGAAGCCGAGATCGTGGCGCAGGCCGGTCACTTTGGCGCTGTTACCATCGCCACCAACATGGCAGGCCGTGGTACGGACATTCTGCTGGGCGGCAACCCGGATTTCCTGGCCCGCAAAAAGATGCGGCAGGAGGGAATCCCGGAGGAGATCATCATGGAGGCCATCGGTCACAATGAAGATGCTGCCCCCGAAGTGCTGGAAGCCCGCAAGGTATACCACGCTTATCTGAGCGAGTTTAAGAAGGAAACCGATGCAGCCCGTGAACGGGTTATGGCAGTGGGCGGCCTGCATATCATCGGCACCGAGCGCCACGAAAGCCGTCGTATCGATAACCAGCTCCGTGGCCGTGCTGGCCGTCAGGGCGACCCGGGTTCCACCCAGTTCTTCATCTCCATGGAGGACGATGTAATGCGCCTGTTCGGCGGCGAGCGGATCGCCCCCATCATCGACAAGATGGGCCTTGGCGAGGATGACCGTCTGGAAGCCGGTCTGCTGACCAAGCAGATTGAGAACGCTCAGAAGCGCATTGAAGGCCGCAACTTCGGCATCCGTAAAACCGTGCTGCAGTATGACGACATCATGAACAAGCAGCGTGAGTTGATCTACGGTCAGCGCAAGGATATTCTCATGGGCGGCAACGTGCGGGATAATATCATCGGCATGGTGAACGCTCTGATTGATTCCACCGCCGAGCGCAATCTCGGCGGCGAGGGCAGCTTCGAGTGGGCAGTGGATGATGCTGCCGAGTATCTGGAAAAGCTGTGCCTGAAACCCGGCACCTTTGCCAAGTATGCCGACCAGATTAAAGATATGGAAGATGCGGACGAGCTGGTGCCCATGCTCAAGGAGGAGGCGGAGGCCTTCTATCAGGAGCGGGAGAATATGCTGGCTGAAATCGGCATTGATATGCGCGAGTTTGAGCGTGTGGTGCTGCTGACCGCCATCGACCGTCACTGGATGGATCATATCGATGCCATGGACAGCCTGCGGGAAGGCATTGGCCTGCGAGCTTACGGCCAGCGTGACCCCGTGCAGGAGTACCGCATGGAAAGCTACGATATGTTCAATGATATGGTGCATTTCATCCGTGAGGAAACCGTGCGCCGCATCTATCAGAGCCGCATCGAAAAGGTGCCGGAACGCCGCAGCGCCGTTAAGGCCGATACCATGAAAGCCGGTTTGCAAGGCGACAATCAGAATGGTCAGGCCAAGAAGGGCGGCGCACCGGTCAGCAAGTCCACCCCTGGCGCCCCCGGACGCAACCAGCCCTGTCCCTGCGGCAGCGGCAAGAAATACAAGCATTGCTGCGGTGCCAAGGGATAATGTTTTGCGGGGCGCTGCCCCGCACCCCGGCAGGGGGTTCATCCCCCCTGCACCCTGCACTTTTGTTCAAAAGAGAATCACTCCCCCCTTCTTTATGAAAGGAGCAAATTCCGATGATTGATATTGAAGCCACCCGGGTTGAGCTTGGAAAACTGCGGGAAAAGATCGAAAAGGCAGCAGATGCGCTGCACCTGCCGGTTCTGGAGGAAGAACTGGCTGAACTGAAAGAAGAAATGAACGCCCCCGAATTCTGGAACGACCTGGAGCGCTCCACGGCGGTCAACCGCAAGGTGAGCCAGATCGAGGGCAAACTGAACCATGTGGCCAGCCTGTACACCCGTGCCGATGACATCGACGCCATGCTGATGCTGCTGGAAGAGGAACCCGACGATGATATGGGCGACGAGTGCGCCAATGAAGTGGAAACCCTCAACAGCGATGCGGAAGCGCTGGAGTTGGAAACCCTGATGCGGGGCGAATACGATGGCTGCGACGCCATCCTCAGCCTGCACGCAGGCGCTGGCGGCACCGAGGCCCAGGACTGGACCCAGATGCTGTACCGTATGTATACCCGTTATTGTGAGCGCCACGGGTACAAAGTGACCGTCAATGATATTCTGGATGGCGATGAAGCGGGCCTCAAGAGCGTCACCTTCCAGGTGGAGGGTATGAACGCCTATGGCTTCCTGCGCTCCGAGCGTGGCGTGCACCGTCTGGTGCGCATCTCTCCCTTTGACTCCAACGCCCGCCGCCACACGTCCTTCTCCTCGCTGGATGTGGCTCCCATCATGGACAATGATGCGGACTTTGAGATCAACATGGAAGAAGTTCGTGTGGATACCTACCGTGCAGGCGGCGCAGGCGGTCAGCACGTTAACCGTACCGACTCCGCCGTGCGTATGACCCATATTCCCACCGGCATTGTGGCCCAGTGCCAGAATGAACGCAGCCAGATCCAGAACCGTGAAGTCTGTTTGCGCATTCTGAAGAGCCGCTTATTGGAGCTTCGTGAGCGTGAAAAGGAAGCCCAGATGGCGGATATCAAGGGCGAAATGAAGAAGATCGAGTGGGGCAGCCAGATCCGTTCCTATGTGTTCCAGCCCTACACCATGGTGAAGGATCACCGCACCAACTTTGAAAGCGGCAACGTGGATGATGTGATGGACGGCAATCTGGACGGCTTCATCACCGCTTTCCTCAAGATGCAGTAAGGAGAGAATGGTATGCAAAAGACAGTACGAGCACTCAAAAAATCCCGCGGCGCTTTTCTGACCTGCTTTATTCTGGGCCTGCTGCTGGTGCTGCTGGCAGCCGCCTTCTCCCTGTACACCAATGTGACCAAGGTGGAAGTGTTTGAGGCAGCTTTGCAGGAAGCGGATGTGAACGAGCTGCTGGATATCGTGCTCAGCAGCGCCAATGTGCCGGGGCTGTCCGGCAGTGTGACCAAGGGTCTGAACCTGACGGATTCCATCGCCACCCCCGAAGCCCTCAGCGCTTTTGCGCAGGAAACCATCGACTACCTGGTGGGCGAAGTGGATGAGTGGAAACCCACCGTCACGGTGATGGGTTTTGAAGTGCCCATTCCGATTTCAGAGGACTTCATGACCCATATGGAGGATGTGAAGAACTGGGTCTCCATCGGACAGAAGGTATTCTATGCCCTGCTGGCGGTGTGCGGCGTTTTGCTGCTTCGGTTGATTGCCTCCAGCCGCTGCCATTTCTCCGGCGCCGGTTACTATCTGGGCGTCATTCTGCCGCTGGCCATTGTGGGCGGTATCATCGCCTGGGCTTACTTCGACTTTGAAGGCTTCTGGATGTTCATCCATGAGCATTTCATCAAGGGCGGCATCTTCTCCAATGGAGAAGTGATCATGCGCATTTTCACCACCGATATGTTCAAGACCTTCATCCGTCCCATTGTGACCACCTTTGCCATGCTGCTGGGCGGTATTGTGCTTCTGCCCATTGTGATTGCGCCCCTGAGCAAGATGCGTCAGGGCAGCCGGTATTGATCGGGTGAGAGCCATGAACACGCAACAGGAAATGCAACAGAAATTGGAAGCCTTGCAAAGCAAGGCTTCCGTCCGTATATTGGCGATGGAGTCCAGCTGTGACGAAACCGCCGCCGCCATTATTGAAAATGGCCGGAAGATCATCAGCTCGGTGATTTTTTCTCAGGTGGATACCCACGCTCTCTACGGCGGTGTGGTACCGGAAATCGCCAGCCGTGCCCATGTGGATGCCTGTGACCGGGTGATTGATCAGGCGCTCCGGGAAGCGGATATGTCCCTTCAGGATGTGGATGCTTTGGCGGTGACCTATGGCCCGGGCCTTGTGGGTGCGCTGCTCACCGGCGTCAACTGCATGAAAGGCCTCAGTTTTACCAGCCGCCTGCCGCTGATTCCCGTGCATCACATCGAGGGGCACGTCAGCGCCAACTGGCTCAGTCATCCGGACTTGGAGCCGCCCTTCATTTGTCTGGTGGTCTCCGGCGGTCACAGCCACATCATCCGGGTGAATGACTATGCGGACTATACCCTGCTGGGTCAGACGGTGGATGATGCTGCCGGCGAGGCCTTCGACAAGGCCGCCCGTGTGTTGGGGCTCAATTACCCCGGCGGCCCGCTGCTGTCCAAACTGGCTTTGGAGGGCAACGACACCTATCTCACCTTGCCCCGTCCCCATCTGGAGGGCCGCTACGATTTCAGCTTTTCCGGCTTGAAAACCGCCTTTCTCAATGCCTGCCACAAGATGGACCAGAAGGGCGAAGAATTGCCCCGGGCAGATCTGGCGGCTTCCTTTGAGAAAGCCGTGGTGGATACCCTGTGCGAAAAAGCCCTGCTGGCGCTGCGGGAAAGCGGCCTTGATACCCTGTGCATTGCAGGCGGTGTCAGCGCCAACCGGCGCTTGCGGGATCAGCTGACCAAACTGAGCCAGAAACACCATTTCCGGATGTGTATGCCGGAATTGTGGCTCTGCACGGATAATGCCGCCATGATCGGCTCCGCTGCCTATTACCGCATGAAGAAGGGTGAATTGGCAGGATTGGATCTGAATGCCGTGCCTTCCCTGCCCCTGTGCCGGTAAGAAACCAAAGCAACATTTGATAAACAACAAGGAGGCATTCCCTCGTGAAACACCTGCTTGCCCTGCTGCTGGCTGCGCTGCTGCTGATGCCCCTGTGCGCTTTGGCGCAGGAGGAAACAGCCCTTGCCCAGCCTGCCGAATCCCACGTGATCAATCTCATTGAAAACCCCGATGCCGAATATGCCTTTCAGGAGGGCGTAACCCTGCTGGAAGTGTATTTCCCGGAGATTTTCGGCTGCGATGCCTGCATCCTGCGCTTTGGCGAGGAAACCATGCTGATTGACGCCGCCACGGTGGGGCAGGCACCCATCGTGATGGAAACCATGGAAAAGCTAGGCGTGGATCATCTGAACATCGCTTTCAACACCCATCCTCATGATGATCACATCATGGGCTTTCAGTCCCTGCCGGAGGATATGCCGGTGGACAAGTTCGTGATCGCCTTCCCGGAGGATGAAAACCGGCAGATGCGCTCCACGCTGAAGGTGATCCGTCAGCGGGAGATTCCCATTGAACGGGTGAAAAACGGCAGTGAAATGATGCTGGGCGATGTGCGTATGGTGGTGATGCAGAAGGATTTCACCTCCTATACAGTCAACAACCGTTCCGCTGCGCTGATGGTCTTCTACGGAGATCGCCGTCTGCTGATGGCAGCGGATATCGAAACCCATGCCCAGGGCAGCCTGAACAAGAAACCGCCGGAGTTTGGCCTGAAAGCGGATATCCTCAAGTATCCCCATCATGGCGTTGCCAAAGTGGGCTGGAAATTCCTTGGCAATGTACAGCCGGAGCTGGCAATCGTCACCTCCAAGCTGGTCAGCATCAAGGAGACGGTAGCGGACAGCGAAAAGAGGGGATTACCCTTGGTTTCCACCGTGCCTGGCGTGGTGCGTCTGCGTACCGACGGCGTCATTTGGGTGGTGGATCGGATCACTCCGTAAAGCATACATATGTTTTCTGCTGGCGGGACATACTGTTTCCATTCCAATGGAAGGGATGGGATCCAATGAACCGGCAGAATCGTTACAGCCCGTGGCTGAAAAAGAACACCGCTGCGCTTTTGGTTGGCGTAGCGGTGCTTTTGTTGCTTGCAGGCGGTTTTCTTTTGGTTAGAAAGGATGGTCAGGAGGAGCCGTCCTATCAGGTGGGCGGCGCAGATGCTGTGCGGGTAAGGGATGGGGCAGAACTGATGCAGACATTGACCTACACCCGCTGCGCCCATACGGTCACCCGGCGGGTTACAGCGCCGGTGGAGCTGTACGGCAAAACGCTGGAAGAGGTGGCCCCGCTGTATCCTGCGTGGCAGATCACCGAGTTTTCTTCCAGTGAGGTGCAGATGTCCCAGCGGCCGGATCTGTTCTGCCCGGCGCATCTGGTGCTGATGACCAGCCCGGAAGGCAAGCTGTGTGTGTACCGCAATAAGTACGGCGATGCGCTGGCGATGGAGAAGGAGCTGGGAACGGATGTGTCCGCTTTGCCTGCCGCTGTTCAGGAGGAGTTGACAGTGGGCATTGGCTTTGATACGGATGAGGAACTGTCCGGGTGGCTGGAAAGCATGGAGTCATAACCGATGCTGACGATTCTCATCCGCAGTTTGATTCTGGTCAGCGTGGCGGTGCTGACCTTCCGGCTGATGGGCAAGCGGCAGGTAGGGCAACTGCAACCCTTTGAGCTGGTGATTGCCATCATGATTGCCGATTTGGCAGCCACGCCTATGGAAAGCCTGGATACCCCACTGTGGCGGGGGATTGCCCCCATGCTGTCGCTGATTGTGCTCCATCAGCTGATTACCATGTTGTCCCTCAAAAGCCAGGCACTCCGGGCGTTTTTCAGCGGCAGACCCACGGTTGTGATCCGCAATGGCCAGATTGATTACCAGGCCTTGCGCAAACTGTGTTTCAATCTGAACGATCTGTTGGAGGAACTGAGAACCGGCGGCGTGCTGACCCCTTCGGAAGTGGGCACAGCCATTCTGGAAACCAGCGGTAAACTCAGCGTGTTTCAGGATAGTTCCCACCGCCCGGTTACGCCGGAGGATCTGAAACTGCAAACCGGTTATGAAGGGATTCCGTTGACGCTGATTATGGATGGACGGTTGGAAAAGCATAATCTGGGTCTCAGCGGCAAAAGCGAGAAATGGCTGGATCAGCAGCTGTGTGAGAACGGCTTTGACAGCAAGGAGCAGGTGCTGCTGGGATATCTGGATACCAACGGCATGATGAGCCTGTATGGGTATGAGGGGAAATCCCCGGTGCGCTTTACAGCCCTTCAGGAAAATGAGGTGATCTGGTAATGCAGCGGGCGGTGATTTTGCTGGTGGTGATGACACTGCTGGGCGTTGGGCTGGGCATCTGGATGGAGACGGGCCTTTCTGTTGTCTGTCAGCGGTATCTGGCGCAGGCCGAAGTGGTGCGCCAGCTGGTGGAGACCCATGCGCTGGAAGAGGCTTTGCAGGAAGAACGCTTCCTGTATGCTTCATGGCAGGGAGAATCCCGGAAGTTGAATGCGCTGGTGAGCCATCATCACACCCGGGCGGTGGATGAAGCGCTGTTGCAGCTGGATACAGCTCTCCACTATGGCTGGCAGGAAGAAGTGCTGCTTGCGCTGGATGCCCTGCGGTTTTCATTGATGGATCTGGAAACGGATATGACGCTGCGCTGGGAGAATGTTCTGTAGCAGACAGGTGTGAATGCGCCAGAAAACAGGTTTTTCATACATGACTATTGGTATATATCACATGAAATGTAAAAAATGGGATGAAAATCCGTCAGAATACCATTTTTCCACTTGAATTTTATGCTAACGAGTTTTATAATGTACCCGTTGCATTCGGGTCTGTGGTTGCAAGCCGATGCCAGACGCGGGCAAAGCGGTCCACGTAAGCCGGGCAAAGCCCCGGTGAGCATGGCGCGTTCTAGATGTAAGACCGGCCGCCACGATGCGAGAGAGGGCGAGTAGGGCGCAAGTGCGATGAGCAGACCCTCCAGCCGGCGAGTGTGGGGTCAAAGACCAGGTCAGCCGGATGCACAAATTGAGAAAATCGGAGGAACCCAACCATGTACGAAGACAAGACTTTGGTGTGCCGTGACTGCGGCGCTGAATTTGTATTCACTGCCGGCGAGCAGGAATTCTATGCTGAGAAGGGCTTCCAGAACGAGCCCACCCGCTGCAAGGAATGCCGCAACGCCCGCAAGGCCAACCGTGCCAACGCTCCCCGTGAGTCTTTCGAGACCACCTGCGCTGCCTGCGGCGCTCCCACCACGGTGCCCTTCATTCCCAAGAGCGACCGTCCCATCTATTGCAGCGAGTGCTTCGCCAACCATCGTCAGGGCTGATTTTGCTTCTGCACCTTTCACCCGGCTTCATTGTGCAATGAGGCCGGGTGTTTTCTGTTGGTCAAAAAGTCCAAAAATGACAGACAAAAATTGCAAATTGGTAAAAAAGGGGTTGAGGAATCGGACGGAATATGATAGAATACATCAGTTATATATTGCAGACAATTTGTTTGCGAATGGAGGCGCAATGGGATGAAATCTTTCTTTGATGATCTGAAACTGGAAAATCAGCTCTGTTTTCCGCTCTATGCTGCCTCCCGCAATGTGATTCGTGAATACAAGCCGTTTTTGGATAAGCTGGATCTGACCTATACCCAGTACATTGCCATGCTGGTATTGTGGGAAAAGGATAAGGTGACGGTCAAGGAGCTGGGCGAAGCCCTGTATCTGGATTCCGGCACGCTGACGCCTTTGCTGAAAAAGCTGGAGAACAAAGGCCTTATCACCCGCAAACGCTCCACGGAGGATGAGCGCAATCTGATCCTGTCCCTGACCAAAGCAGGCCAGGCCATGCAGGAGCAGGCTGCTGACATTCCCGCAGAACTGTGCAAAAAAGTGCCCCTGACCGATGCAGAAAAGGAAACCCTGCATGGACTGCTGTACAAGCTGCTGGGCAGTATGGAAGCGTAAGAAAAATGAATCAGCCAGTGAAATGAACAGGATAAGAGCCATTGCTGCCAAAAGCAATGGCTCTTTTGAAATGATCAATTGGTAGGTGCAGGAGGTACTGCCACCTGCCGGGGTTTGGGGCAGCATTCCAAATGTCTGCTTATAATCCCTTACTTTTTGCCATAGCGGCGAATCAGGTTGTAGATGTAATTGGTCATCTTGCCCTGATCCTTGCGGCTGCGGTTCTTCATGCGCTCCACCACATCCTGCAGCTTGTCCATGGCCACCAGCAGCTGGGCGTAGGTCTGGGAAACGTTCTGGTATTCTTTCTTCTGCTTGGCATCCTGCTTCTTTTCCTGATGGCTGGGGGAAGAGTTGGCAGGCTGGGCATCGGCGGCAGCCACTTCCTTCTGCATCTTCTGGATGCGCTGATGGTTGCCCTCCTGCACCTTTTTCAGGGTGAGCAGATCCCATGCTTCGCCGTTGTAGGGAGCAGCGGTGGTGTGGCCATGTTTTTCAGCCAGCAGTTGGGCAAAGGTATCAGTCACCCCATCCTCGCCATGCACCACAAACACCTGCTGGGGCTTGGGGGAGAAGCTGTTGACCCAGTTGATGAGGCCGTTCTGGTCAGCGTGACCGCTCTTGCCGGCCAGCACATCAATGCGGGCGTTTACTTCGATCGGCTCGCCGAATAGCTTCACCTGCTTGGCGCCGTCCACCAGGCTGCGGCCCAGTGTGCCGCTGCTCTGGTACCCCACAAACAGAACGGTGCATTCCGGCCGCCACAGGTTGTGCTTCAGGTGGTGACGGATACGGCCAGCATCGCACATACCGCTGGAAGAGATGATTACCTTGGGTTCCTTGTCCACGTTCAGGGCCTTGCTGTCATCGGCGGTGATGGACAGGCGCAGATCGGGGCAGGCAATGGGGTTGATGCCCTGCTTGAGCAGCTCCAGCGTCTCTTCATCAGCGCATTCGTAGGTGTTTTCCTTGAACACATTGGTGGCTTCCACAGCCAGCGGGCTGTCCACATAGACCGGGAAATGGTCGTGGCCCTTGATGAGCCCGTTCTGCTTGATGTGCCGGATGAAATACAGCAGTTCCTGAGTGCGGCCCACGGCAAAGCTGGGGATGACGATGTTGCCGCCTTTGTCCAGCGTGGACTGGATGATCTCGGTCAGGTTACCGATGTAATCCGGGGTGGGGCCATGGGTACGGTCGCCGTAAGTGGACTCCATGATCACGTAATCCGCCCGGTGCATGGGGATGGGATCCCGCAGCAAAGGCTGGCGGATGTTGCCGATATCGCCGGAGAAGACCAGAATCTTTTCTTCTTCGCCCTCCCGGACGGTCACTTCGATGGCGGCGGAGCCCAGCAGGTGGCCGGCGTCCACCATGCGGATGGTAATGCCTTCGAAAATATCCACGCTGTCGTTGTAGCGGCAGGGCACGAACTGGCTGTGTACGCCCAGGGCGTGCTCCTGCGTATAGAGGGGCTCCACAAGGGGCTTGCCGCTGCGCTGGTTCTTGCGGTTTTTGTACTCTGCGTCACTTTCCTGAATGTGGGCAGAATCCAGCAGCATGATCTTGCACAGGTCTGTGGTGGGTTCGGTGGCATACACATGGCCACGGAAGCCGTTTTTGTACAGAAGGGGCAGGTAGCCGCTGTGGTCAATGTGGGCATGGGTCAGCAAAACCGCATCCAGACTGGCTTCCGTTATGGGCAAGGGCGTGTTTTCGTACAGGTCTGCGCCCTGTTCCATGCCGTAATCGATCATGATGTTTTTGCCGCAGGCTTCCAGCAGAAAACGGCTGCCGGTTACCTCGTGGGCTGCGCCTAAGAATGTCAGTTTCATGGATATCCCTCCTCGTGTGGTGAAAATGAAATGAAAAATCAGGGCAGTTGATTTGCTTTCAGCTGCCGGACAAACACGTTCAGCTGAGCCTCCATGGCAGCTGCACAGGCCCTGTAGACTTCATCCGAGCCGCCGAAGGGGTCAGCGATGGCGGGGGAGAAGCTGGCCGTTTCGGGCACATGGGCAAAGCGATGCGTAAGCGCTTCTCCGTGGCGGGGGGAGACGCAGAAAACCAAGTCCGTTTCATCCAGCAGTTGCTGGGTGACGGTCTGGGAACGATGGTCTGCAAGGCTCAGTCCACGGCTTTCCATGGCGTGCCTGGCTCCCTGAGAGGCAGGCTGGCCATCCCAGGCATCCACGCCTGCGGAGATGATGCGAATATCGGTAAGGCCGGCCTCCTGACAAAGCTGCTTCATCATGCAGGCAGCCATGGGACTGCGGCAGGTGTTACCGGTGCAGACAAACAGTATGGTCATGTCAGCCCTCCCTGTCTGCGTCAATGGTGCGGAAACCAGCGGCACGGCTCAGGCGGTTCATCACGGCCAAGCCAACGCCCTTGGCTGGCAAAACTTCGCTGAACAGCACGTCCACGCCCTCGGCATCGGCTTGCCGGAGCACGGCGAACAGCTGCCGGGCGACGGTTTCCGGTTCCTTCAGCGAACCGATGCATTTCACGTTGCAGCCCTCATAGGCGGGCAGATGTTCCGAAAAAGCAAAAAGCTGCACGGTTTTTTGCTGCTGAAGGGCCTCTGCGTACAGCTTTTTCATCAGCTGCTGCACAGCCTGCTCAGAGCCCTTGATGAGCGTCAAAGTGCCTTTGGGGGCATAGTGCTTGTACAGCATTCCCGGAGACAGGGCTTTTTCGCCCTCTTTCAGCGGCCGGAGCACGCTGTCCGCAACAGCCACCTCATCCAGCACGGAAAGCAGCATATCCGGCGTGATGCCGCCGGGACGGAGCACGGTGGGCACTTCCCGGGTCATGTCGATGACGGTGCTTTCCAGCCCAACCTGACAGCAGCCCCCATCGATGATGGAGTGGAGCTTGCCGCACAGGTCATCCATCACGTGCTGGGCAGTGGTGGGACTGGGCTTGCCGCTGGTATTAGCGCTGGGGGCAGCCACCGGCACGCCGGAAAGCTCCAGCAGCCTGCGGGCCACCGGATGGGATGGGATGCGGATGGCAACGCTGGGCAGACCGGCATTGACCACTTCGGGCACAATGGGCTTTTTGGGCAACAGCAGTGTCAGCGGGCCGGGGCAGAAATATTCCATCACCCGGCGGCTGCGGTCATCAATATGGCACAGGGATTCCGCTGCCTGTATGCTGGGCACATGAACAATCAGGGGATTATCCGCCGGGCGGCCTTTGGCGGCAAAAATCGCCCGGACAGCCGCTTCGTTCAGCGCATCAGCGCCAAGGCCATAGACGGTTTCGGTGGGCAGCCCCACCAGCTGTCCATCCTGCAATGCATTGGCAGCCAGCAGCAGGTTTTCCTCATTTGGGGTCAGTAGCAGTGTTTCCATCTTTACAGTTCATCTCCGAAGGCTTTCAGCTTTTCGGCCTGTTCGGCCAGCCGGAGCGCCTCAATGATTTCATCGATATCCCCATCCAGAATGCTGTCGATCTGGTACAGGGTCAGGCCGATGCGGTGGTCGGTCACACGGCCCTGGGGGAAGTTGTAGGTGCGGATGCGCTCGCTGCGGTCGCCGGTGCCGATCTGATCCCGGCGGTTCTCGGCGTAGGCGCTGTCCTTTTCCTCCCGGTACTTGTCGTACAGGCGGCTTTTGAGAATGCGCAGGCACATTTCCCGGTTCTGGATCTGGCTGCGCTCGTTCTGGCACTGCACCACGATGCCTGTGGGCAGGTGGGTCATGCGAACGGCGGAGTCGGTGCGGTTGACGTGCTGACCGCCTGCGCCGCCGGCACGGTAGGTGTCGATGCGCAGATCGTTGGGATTGATCTCTACCTCCACATCCTCCGCTTCAGGCAGCACTGCCACGGTGCAGGTGCTGGTGTGAATGCGCCCGCCGGATTCGGTGGTGGGTACCCGCTGCACACGATGCACGCCGCTTTCATATTTCAGGCGGCTGAAGGCGCCGTCTCCGGCGATGGTCAGCACCGCTTCCTTCACACCGCCCAGCTCCGTCATGTTGCCATTGACCAGCTCCACTTTGAAGCGGTTGCGTTCCGCATAGCGGGTGTACATCCGAAGCAGCAGGGCGCCGAACAAGGCAGCTTCATCGCCGCCTGCTCCCTGACGGATCTCCACCACCACGTTGCGGTCCGCATTGGGGTCCGGAGGCAGCAGAAGCAGACGCAGATTGTGCTCCTGTTCGGTTTTGGAGGCTTCCAGCGCAGGCAGTTCCTCCTGGGCCAACTCCGCCATTTCGGGAATGGAAAGCATTTCACGGGCTTCCTCAATCTCCGTCAGTGTCTGCTGGTACTGCCGGTAGGCCTTCACCTGAGGCTCCAGAGAGGCGTGCTCCTTGAGCAGCTTCTGCCATTTTGCCTGGTCGGCAATGATCTCCGGCTGACTGATGGCCTCGGTCAGCTCCTGATAGCGTCCTTCGATCCAGTCGAATTTCTCAAACAGAGTTCTCACTCCTTATAGGCTTTGACAATGCGTTCCTGACCATAGAGATCATGGACGATGACCACATCCCGGTAGGCGCTTTCATCCGTCAGCAACCGAGCCACTGCATGGGCCTGGGTATAGCCTACCTCCATGGCCAGCAGGCCGCCGGAATTCAGATGAGCGTGTGCCTGCCGGGCGATGCGCCGGTAGAAATCCAGCCCATCCGGGCCGCCGTCCAGCGCCATGATCGGCTCCTGCAATACTTCCGCTTGCAGGGTCTTGCAATCCTCGCTCTCAATATAGGGAGGATTGGACAGAATCAGGTCAAAGGTCAGGTTTCCCAGGGGAGCGAATAAATCTCCCTGATGGAAAGCGATGTTGACCTGATGTTTTTGGGCGTTTGCGGTTGCCACTGCCAGCGCATCCGTGCTCAGGTCACAGGCGTGAATGGTGGCGTGGGGACAGAAATGTTTCAGGGTGACAGCGATGGCGCCGCTGCCGGTGCATAGATCCAGTGCGGCGGGGTTTGTCAGGGTTTTCAGATGCTGGATGCCGAGCTCGCACAGGCTTTCCGTCTCCTGCCGGGGAATGAGCACCCGCTCATCCACCTGAAAGGCAAGGCCATAGAACCACTGCTCTCCCAAAAGGTACTGCAAGGGTTTGCGTTGCGCCCGATGGAGCAACAGCGCCCGATAACGGGCGCTGTCTTCCGGGCTTAATTCCCTCGCCCCGTCCAGCCGGACGGACAGCGGATTCTTTTGCAGAATATGTGCCAGCATCAGCAGCGCATCCTGTGACGGGTCGGGCACCTGTGCTTTGGTCAGCTGACGGGTGGCCTCGGTCAGTGCTTGCTGAATGGTCATATTACTCGGTATCGGCGGCAGCTTCCACTTCCGCCTTGACTTCTTCCTTCACAGCTTCCGCTTTTTCTTTGAGGGAGGTGGATTCTTCAGCCATTTCTTCCTTCAGGGCTTCCTTGGCTTCCTCGGCCTTCTCCTTGAGGGTGTCGGGGGCATCGGTGGTTTCGCTGGTTTCCTTGGTGATGTCGGTTTCGGACGCATCGGGGATCTCCTCGGCTGCGGTCTCGTCGGGCTGATAGCTGGGATCCGTCACCCGGTAGTCGGTGATGACGGTGTAGCCTTCGGGGGTCACTTTGCAGCCCTTGGGCAGGCCGTGGAGCGCCACGTTCATGGAAACGATGGCAACCTCCAGCATTTTTTCGGTGGGTTCCTTGGTGGTCAGCCGCTGCATCTGCATACCGGGCCAGCGGAGCCATTCCACCACTTTGCCCTTGCTGTGGGCCAGACCCTTGAGCACTTCATAGCTGATACCGGCCACCAGCGGCAACAGCAACAGGCGGCTGCCCAGGCGCAGGAAATAGTTGGTGCCCTGATAGCCCACCAAAGTGAACATCACGATGGAAATCACGAACACGATCAGCAGGAAACTGGTGCCGCAGCGGGGGTGCAGGGTGGAGAACTGCTGGGCGTTTTCGGGGGTGAGGGGCAGACCGTTTTCGTTGCAGTAGACGGTTTTGTGCTCTGCGCCGTGGTACTGGAAGGTGCGGCGCACATCCGGCACCGTGCAGCAGAACAGGATATAGCCGATGAGAATCAGGATGCGGACGATGCCGCTGAGCAGGTTCACCAGCCAGTTCTGGTTGGGGATCAGGGCTTTCAGGCCCCGGGCCACCAGCTCGGGGATGACGAAAAACAGGCCGATGGACAGAACAACCGCCAGCACGATGGCAGTGCCCATCACGATTTTGTCGATGCCCTTGCCCAGCTTTTTGCTGAGCCATTTTTCAAACTTGGTGGGCTCTTCATCCATCACGCCCAGCATTTCGGTACTCTGCTGCAGGGTGTTCATGCCCATGGAGAGCATATGCACAAAATTGACCACGCCCCGGATAATAGGCCAGCCCATCCACTTGTGCTTTTCGGTGATGGGGGTATAGGGGGTCAGCTTGGTAACGATGGTCTTATCAGGACGGCGCACGGAAACAGCGATGGCCCGGGGAGCCTTCATCATAACGCCTTCCATCACGGCCTGCCCGCCGATATCCACCCGGGGGCAGGAGGGGTTCTTTTCTTTGCTCATGGTTGGTAGTTCCTTTCTGTGCAGAGGCATATATATGCACATTTCACTCATTCGACACGCCAGCCTGTTTTCCTGCTGCCGGAGATATGGAATCCGTTGGTTTGGCCCGGAAAAGAGGAGGGAATGAAAGCAAAAAGAGCATCCCTTGCGGAATGCTCTTCTGGCATGGCTTATTCGATATTGAAACGCTTCTTAAAGCGATCCACGCGTCCGCCGCTGTCCACCAGCTTCTGCTTGCCGGTGTAGAAGGGGTGGCACTTGGAGCAAATTTCGACCTTCAGCTCGCCCTTGACGGAGCCGGTTTCGAACGTCTCACCGCACACGCAACGGACGGTAGACTTGCCATATTTGGGATGGATCTTCTCTTTCACGCTTTTTCACCTCTTTTTGCGTATGCCATGAGTAGCGCCCATAAAGCGCTTAGGTATTATAGCATAGTCACCTTCCTTTTGCAACATAAAAATGAAAAAAGAGCGAGGACGAGTTTGAAAAAATAATTTGAAAAAAGTTGCAAAAGGTTATTGACAAAATGAGCGAATGGAGTTATCATATACAGCGTCGCCGAAAGCGACAAGTAATGAGGGAGCATAGCTCAGCTGGGAGAGCATCTGCCTTACAAGCAGAGGGTCACAGGTTCGAGCCCTGTTGTTCCCACCACATATGGCCCGGTAGCTCAGTTGGTTAGAGCGCTAGCCTGTCACGCTAGAGGTCGAGGGTTCGAGCCCCTTCCGGGTCGCCATATATGCCTTGGTAGCTCAGTCGGTAGAGCAGTAGACTGAAAATCTACGTGTCGGTGGTTCGATTCCGCCCCAAGGCACCAAGTGTGCGGTAGTAGCTCAGTGGTAGAGTGCCACCTTGCCAAGGTGGATGTCGCGAGTTCGAATCTCGTCTACCGCTCCACACACGGTGCCATAGCCAAGCGGTAAGGCGAAGGTCTGCAAAACCTTTATTTCCCCGGTTCAAATCCGGGTGGCACCTCCACCTTCGCACCAGCTATGGTGCTACACGAAAAAAGTCGCCTGATGGCGGCTTTTTTCGTTTCTTGTTGTTTTTGCTGCGCTGCTGCTTTTCACGGCACAAGAAATGTGCTATACTGCTGCTATACAGAGAAAAGAACACTACCCGTTTTTGACTCCTGCAATGTTCCATACAGAAAGCGTGGTTTACCTATGAAGAAAAGACTGCTGGTATTGATCGTTTTGCTGGTACTTTGCTGGCTTGTGCCCATGAACAGTCTGGCGGTGCGCTATGGTCAGGTGGTGCGTGTTGTCAGCGGTAGCTCCACCAAGGTGCGCTCCGGCCCCGGCACCAATCACAGCTCCATTGGCAACGCCTATCTGGAGAATATCTATCCCTATCTGGGCACGGAGAATGGCTGGTATCACATCCGCTATGTGGGCAATCTGGATGGCTATGTGGATGCAAGCAAATGCGCCGTGGAACCAGGCCTTGTGCAGGACAGCATTGGCGACGGCCCCTTCGTGGATGCGGTGGTGCGCATCACCAACCGCTATTCCATCAATATCCGCAGCGGCCCGGCCAAGGCGTATGATGTGGTGGGAACGGCGTACCCGGACGAGACCTATCCCTATCTGGGGCCGGAGGACGGCTGGTACTGTATCCGGATGAATAATGGCCTGGAGGGCTATGTGGCGGCCAACCGCACTTCGGTGGAGATTCTGAGTGAAATACCGGCTACACAGGCGCCAACGGCAGTACCGACCGCTATCCCGACCGCAGTCCCCACTGCGGTACCGACGATGGCTCCCGTCTACCCTCCGGTGGATGACGGTATTTGCGATATGTGCGGCGGCAATGGCCTGTGCCGTACCTGCGACGGTATGGGTCTGGTATATGGCGCCGTAGAGCAGCGCTATATCGTCTGCCCCTCCTGCCTTGGTTTTGGGTATTGTTGGATTTGTCGTCATTAACCCCGGTTTATATAAAACAATTTGATAAAGAAGGGCTGTGCTGGGATTCGGCACGGCCCTTCTCTTGTGGTATAGGCGTTTGGCTGTGATTCCGCAGTTGCTTTTCTGATGCTTGTGTGGTAATATGGCGTTAAAGGAGACTAACTTCTCCTTGAACTGTACGAAAGAAGCGGGGCGTGCTTTCATGAAAGTTATTGAAACATTGTTGATGGCAACATTCATTGCGGGTGTTGTGGGAACGGGTATCGGCGGTTTGATCGGTGCGCTTTTGCAGAAGGACTCCAACCGTGTGGTCAGTTTGCTGCTCAGCTTTGCAGGCGGCGTAATGCTCAGCGTGGTATGCTTTGACCTGGTGACCGAAGCCGTTGAAACCAATGTGGGGCTGGGTGTGGTCATTGGGGCAGTGGCGCTGGGCGTCATCGTGATTTTCCTGCTGAACTACTGGATTGACCGCAAAACCAACCCGGAAGTGCCGCATATCGATGCCAACCATCCCAAAACAGCGGACGACCTGAATGAACTGATCCACAGCGACCATTTTGAGCAGCACTATGCCAAGAAGGATAACAAGTTTGCCATGTTTATCGCCGGCGTGGTCATGGCCTGTGCAATCGCTCTGCACAATGTGCCCGAGGGCATGACCATCGGCGCATCCTATGCCAGCAATGGCGGCGCTATGGGCAGTGCGGCAATTGTGCTGGCGGTGCTGATCGGCCTGCATAACATCCCGGAAGGCATGGCAGTGTCCGTACCCCTCATCAGCGGCGGCGTGACCAAGTGGAAGGCGGTTGTGATGACCGCAGCTTCCGGTATTCCCACCATGCTGGGCGCATTGCTGGGCTACCTGCTGGGCGATATTGGTGCAGTGGGTCTGGCATTGAGCCTTGGCTTCGCCAGCGGTGCCATGCTGTATGTGGTCTTTGGCGAGATTCTGCCTCAGGCCATACTGATGTATCACAGCAAGCTGCCTGCGTTTTCCACCATCATCGGTATGCTGGTGGGCCTGTTTATCATCTTTGCATAACAGAATCATCAGGCTGTTGCCAAATCAAATCCCCTCCGTACCATCATCGTACGGAGGGGATTCGTTATTTCCAAAGGAATTCAGGTTTCTGCAACCCATTACCCCAGCTGAATCGGTTCATCCGAAGCAGGCTGGAACACGGGCTGGTTCAGCTGCACCAATTGGATGGGCTGGCTGGATGCAGGCTGGAAGACGGGCGGCTGACCGGGCTTGGGTTGAGCAGCGGCAGCAGGCGCTGCAGCAGGGGCAGCTTGCAGCTGTGCGCCGCATTCCGTGCAAAAACGCACGCTGCCGGGCAGTTTTACGCCGCACTGGGTGCAGAACTGGAAGGGCTTGCCCGGGGTGAGGGTGACTTCAATGAGCGCGGCTTCCTGCCGACGGATGCGCTGGGCAGCTTCGCCGGCGGGCAGAGCATCGGCAAAGAGGCTTTCGGTACCATCCGCCCAGCGGACGATCATATTGCTGGTGGCGTACTGACCGGGCACATAGCTGGCGCCGGGCTGCACATGGTAGACCACCTTGGTTTTGCCCAACAGGGTGGCTTCGATGGTGTCACAGCCATGGGTCAGGTAGGCAGGCAGCATGGGAGAGAGGGTCAGGGTGAGCTGACCATCCTGCATGGTAAAGAGGTTGCGGCCCAGCATCATGATCTGCCAGATAGACAGGAATTCTGCGGTGGAGCCGGAGAGACGGGCCACAAAGCCCTTGCCGTGGAAGGCGGGATCCGGGTTGGCGCTGGAAGCGATGAAGGAGGAATTCTCCAACGGGCTGCGGCCATACACGGCAGGATCCAGGAAGGGCACGGCAGCGGCGTGGAAATCCTCGGCGAAGTTCTGGTACAGACCGGCACGGAGCAATTCCAGCAGGTACTTGTATTCCATGTGCAGCCAGACGGATTCATTCTCCAGCCAGCCGGCAGTGAAGGCATGGGCACGGCCGATCTCGTAGGAGGCCTCGCTGAGAGCGGCGTTGACCTTGTACATATTCAGCTTGCGGTCGTACAGACGGCTTTCCCGAACGGTTTCGGCCAGCTGCTGCTTGGCGGCATGGGGCGCATCCAGACGCAGCCAGCGTACCTGACCTTCCAGGAAGTCGGGCATTTTGCGAAGCTGGAAGGCTTCGGGATGGAGACCTTCCTCATCCTGATGGTAACTGGTCACATCGTAGGCGAAATAGGTGGGGCACAGGCCGCCGCCCAGCTTCATGGCCTTTTCCACAGCCTTGCGGGCAAAGGCGCACCAGACTGCCAGTATATCGTTGATTTCCTCGGCGGTCAGCTCCGTCTTTTCGCCGGAAACGCCGTCCATCAGGATGGCACGGTAGGCTTCCCGGGCATCGGACAGAGCGTTCCAGACGGGCAGGATCTCCCCATCCTTCTGCCAGACAGCTTCGTTATCCTTCAAAGCGGCGGTGATGGTACGGGCCAGCTGAGCGGCTTCCGTCATCAGTGCAACAGGACGGGCAAAGGCAGCGGCACGGCGGGCGGTGTCCTCCAGAACACGCACCAGCTCCAACGTTTCCGCCATGGAGGAACCCAAAAGGCCGGGCAGGCCGTTGAGGGCATCATACCAGCCGGGCTTGCCGCCTTCCATTTCAATGCCCATGCCGAAGGGATCCAGCGTGGAAGTCTTGCAGGCCAGCAGGGTCAGGATCTTCTCCATCAAAGTGGCGTGCATCACGGTGCCATCAGCGGCTTTCAGCTGGGAACCGGTGGCACGGATCTTCTGCAAATGGTTGTACTGGCGTACGCCCTTGGGGGTGACCACATAGCGCTTGGCACGGGGCAGCACGCCCTCAGGGGACTGGAACCAGGTGTAGGAAGGATCATTGTAGAGCAGTTCTTCCTCGGTTTCCGGGTAGATGCTCAGGAAACTTTCGATCTGATCCAGATTGTAGGTCCAGTGGTCGCTCCAGTAGCCCTCGGTAAAGGTGGCGGTAACGCCCTGCTCCGAAGCAGCAAAGGCCTTGGCAAGGAACTCTGTGCCATCCACAGAAAGAGTCCACTTTTCCACCGCCATGGCCAGCTGGCCGGGAGTGAATGCGCCGGACAGCAGCTTCTGGGCGGCGGTTTTGTCAGCGTCGATTACCAGCGCCACCAGTTCAGCCTGTACCGCCTCCGGCAGGGTGTACTGCACATAGTCCACCACCAGCGGATTATAGCCGTCGGCCTGCAAAAGGTTGTAGAACATCTGCACATTGGCGTGGGCCACCGCTGGGGAGAACAGCACATCACAGCGGCGGTTCTGGTTCACATCACGGAAGTTGCCGTTGCCCTGGGAATAGTATTCCGGGCGCATCCGGAAAGCGTTGTAGTCACGTTCCGGGTCGCCGTGCTTGCGGGAGTAGATGTAGAGCACCTTGCCGCCGGGCAGGGTGACGGGGGTGCCGCCACGGAGCAGATTGTCCAGATAGGTCTGGCGGCTGTACATATCGAAAACAGGGTTGCCGGTTTTGGTGGCGATGGGATCGGTAAGCTGCTGGGTCATCTCCACGGCACGGGCGTGCTTCTTGTCCAGCACATCGCCGGTAAACATCCGGGTGATGAGACTGTCAGCTTCTTCCTTGCTCTCCGCCTGACCGATCATTATGGTGTGGGAGCAGCTCTGACCGGGGTTGAGCTGCACCTGACGGCCAAAGAAGCAGGCAGGCAGGATATTCTCGCAAACCTCCGGCTGAGCGGCCCACTGGCTGTAGGCGGCGGACAGGAAGCCCACAGGGCTGCCAAGGGCGGTATCATAGCCGAAAATATGGCGGGGATCCACAAAGACAGGCATGGTAGCGCCATCCTCCGTGCGGGCAGCGGCGAAATTCACGCCCAGCACCTGCTGCACATCGCTGGTATCCTCCATGCTGGCCCGAACCCGGTAGTAGGCCTTGCCATCGGCCTTTTCGGCCTGCATCCATGCCTTGGCGGTCTGGGTCATGTGCTTGACGCTGTGCAGGTTGATGCCAAAGGGCAGGAGAGCGGGCATACCATCCAGTAGATCCAGCTGCATGGCAGCGCCGGACTGGTTGGTGAGGGTCACCTTACGCACCAGCGCAGCGCCCCGTTCCTCCGGCAGGGTGAAGTAGGTCACTTCCATGGTGATGCCCTGACGGCTTTCGGTGATGCGCAGATCGTTCATGCCGATGTGCATCTCATGGGGATATTCGCCCATGGAGAAGGGTTCCACCAGCTGACCGCCCATGCGCAGGAAGGTGCGGAAACCCACCCGCTGGGTGTACTGGTACGCCTGATGCGCCGGGAAAAACTCCATGATGGCGTGATCCTTATCCTCGATGCCGAAGCTGGATACGCACTGACCCCGGTTCACATAGTAGCACCACATGGGTACGCCGGTTTCGCCTGCCACACCGGGCAGAAAGCTGCAGAAGGGTTCCATCAGGCCGTAATTGGCAAGGGTATAGCGTCCGTGTTGATCCAGCATGATATGCACCTCGTATGTTTCTTCCATCATTTGCGGTGGAGGTTGTGTGTTTCAATATGGTCATCTTATCGGATGCGGGCTGGGATGTCAAGGGGAAGGCGATGGGCGGGGGGGGATTGCAACGAAGCAGCCGCCGTAAGGAAGGGATTGCTGACCTTATTGGTACATTAAAAGTATCGTTCATGATGCGCCGATGCCCATCATCCGATACAATGAACAGGTCAGGATGTGGCGGGACCTCTTTAGGGATGTAAACGCCCGGAAATAAAACTGCCAGCCAGCCTGTACCCTGTGGTCAGACATTCGTTTCAGCAGGTTGGAACGCACCCGAGGAAGCGCTTCCGTGTTACGAACCAAAATGAATGGCAACGGACAGGCAGACACCTGAACAACGATCATCATACAAAGGAGAAACAAAATGATCAGCGTCGGAATGGACATCTCCAAAGGAAAGAGTACCGTATGCATCCGCAATCAGGAGAATCAACTACGGGAACCTTTTGAGATATTGCATACAGAGGACGATCTGGATGCGCTGTGCACACTTCTGGAGGACTACTGCCACACAGACAAAGTCAGGATCGTCATGGAGGCTACGGGTATCTATCATCTGCCTGTACTGATGCGACTGATGGAAGCCGGTATGTTTGTTTGTGTTATCAATCCGCTGCTGATGAAGAAATTCGCTGCTCAAACCATCCGCCGGGGCAAAAACGACAAGCGGGATGCAATGAAAATTGCTGATTACGGCATTGAAAAATGGTATTCACTGGTGCCTTTCTCTCCCCAGCAGCAGCTCTACGAGGAATTGCGCCTTCTTGGCAGGCAGTATATGCACTATGTTGGCATCAAGATCAAATGCAAACAGAACCTTTCCTGCCTGCTGGAACGCACCATGCCCGGCATTGCCGGACTGATTGCTTCCACGCATACAGGGCTTGCCGGTAAGGACAAACTGCTGGATTTTGTGGAAGAGTACTGGCACTACGATAACATTACCGTCATGCAGGAGGAGGCTTTCATCGACGATTATTCCCGTTGGGCCAAAGCGTACGGATACCGCCCCAGCCGGGAAAAAGCGCTTCAGATCTATCACGTTGCTCATAACAGCATTGCCACGCTGCCCGCCACCCACCATAGCTGCCATTTTCTCATGCAGCAAACACTGCATACCTTACGGGAGATCATGCAAGTGACGACAGATATCCTTCGCCAAATGCAGCAACTGGCCACGCAACTGCCGGAATACAACACCGTACGCAGCATGGACGGAGTAGGCGATGTACTAGCGCTGCGTTTGATTGCTGAAATCGGCGACATCCGCCGATTTCATTCTGCCGGGTCGCTGATCGCCTATGCCGGGATCGATTCGCCTGATTTCCAATCCGGTATCTTCCAGGCCACACAGCGCCGCATTTCCAAGCGCGGTTCACCGCTGTTGCGAAAAACCGGTTATGAGATAATGCAATCCCTTAAACGCATTCAATGCGTGCAAAGTCCGGTTTATCAATACATTGTGAAAAAAGAAACAGAAGGCAAACACAAAAAAGCCGCCAAAATAGCAGGACTCAATAAATTTCTCAGAATCTACTATGCACGGGTATCCGCCTGTTACACAAAAACAATCCAGCAAGATATGACAATGTAATGATTTAGTCCGAAACCGTTTTCGAAAAATGCAGTGCATTGATGTACACAGGAAGTGCTTCTTTCCATTTTGATACAGAAAAAAACAGCGCCACTTTGCGCTGTTCAGGCTTGATTTTCTTTAGCAGGTTTTGCGAAAATCACGCAGGCGGATACCAACGGAAAACATTCAGCTTCGATCAGGCGTTTGTGGTCTGACTACTGTGTATTCCAATAAGCATATCCCGCAACAGCATCTCCTGGGCATTCCCTGCGGTTGACAAAAGCCGGGGGTCATGCTACATTGAAACAGTCGAAATAAGAGGTGGAGTCTGTCATCGGGAGCGCAAGCCCCCGATTTATCTCGATGCATGGCGGGGGTAACTCTGCCAAAGCGAATGAGGAAAGACAGAGCCAACACACAGGCTCTGTTTGTTTTGTTTTTGCTCACCGCCTCCTGCCTTCGACCTTCCGTTCTGCTGCGGGCTTTTGTCAGCCCGTCCTTCATAGAATCAAATGATTTTTGGGAAGGAGGCTTTCCTGTTGCACTCCAAGTCGATGTTTTTTGAAAAATTCAAGGAGGCAGCGGCATCGGTGCTGCCCATTACGCTGATTGTGGCGCTGATGTGCCTGTGCTTTGTGCCGGTAACGCCGGATCTGCTGCTGGCCTTTCTGCTGGGTTCCGTGCTGCTGGTGGTGGGCATGGGTCTGTTCACGCTGGGCAGCGATGTATCCATGACCCAGATCGGCTCCCACATGGGCGCCAAGCTGACCAAGAGCCGCAATCTGTTTCTGATCCTCAGCGTCAGTTTTCTGCTGGGTGTTGCTATCACCGTGGCGGAACCGGATTTGCAGGTGCTGGCAGCCAATGTGCCCGCTATTGATACCACCGTGCTGATTGTTACCGTGGCGGTGGGCGTGGGTCTGTTCCTGTTGGTGAGTATGCTGCGCATCCTGTTTGCGGTGCCCATGAAGTGGCTCTTGCTGGGGCTGTACGGACTGGTTTTCCTGCTGGCAGCGCTGACTGACCCGGATTATCTTTCCGTGGCGTTCGATTCCGGCGGTGTGACCACCGGCCCCATGACAGTGCCCTTCATCATGGCGCTGGGCGTTGGTGTGGCCTCCATCCGCAGCGACGGAAATGCCCACACCGACTCCTTCGGTCTGGTGGCGCTGTGCTCGGTGGGCCCCATTCTGGCGGTGCTGCTGCTGAGCTTCGTCTATCGCAACGCCCCCGAAGGCGCGGCAGCCTCCATGGTGAGCAACTATCCCGACACCGTGCAGCTGGGCATGGGCTATCTCCACGCATTGCCGGAGTATTTGCTGGAGGTCATCATTGCGCTGCTGCCCATTGTGGTGTTTTTCCTGATCTTTCAGGTGGCGGCGCTGAAGCTGCATAAGCTGTCGCTGATGCGCATCCTGCTGGGCCTTGTGCTGACCTGCGTGGGTCTGGTGCTGTTCTTGACCGGCGTGAATGTGGGCTTTTCTTCGCTGGGCTACATTCTGGGGCAGCGGCTGGCAGAGCCGAAATGGCAGCTGTTGCTCATTCCGCTGGCCATGCTGATGGGCTGGTTCATCATCAATGCGGAGCCTGCCGTCCATGTGCTCAATAAGCAGGTGGAGGAACTGAGCGCAGGCGCCATTTCCGCCAATGCCATGCACTACAGCCTGTCCATCGCCGTGGCTGCAGCCATGGGTCTGGCCATGCTGCGGGTGATCACCGGCATCTCCGTTCTGTGGCTGATGGTGCCCGGCTATGCCGTTGCGCTGCTGCTGGCCTTCTTCGTGCCGCCCACCTTCACCGCCATCGCCTTTGACTCCGGCGGCGTGGCCTCCGGCCCGCTGACTGCCACCTTCATGCTGCCCTTCGCCATGGGCGCCTGCAGCGCCGTTGGCGGCAATATCATGACGGACGCCTTCGGTCTGGTGGCGCTGGTGGCCATGATGCCCCTCATCACCGTGCAGATCATGGGCCTGATTTATGTAATCAAGGTGCGCAAGGTGGCCAAGGAACCCGAAGTGGCTTACGACGATACCGATGTGATCGAACTGTGGGAGGTGTGACCATGGAGCTGAATCTGGTAATGACCATTGTGGATCGTGAACGGGCGCAGACCATGGAAAACATCTGCCAGAACCTGAAGCTGCCGCTGGCGCTGACCATGCTGTGTCAGGGCACGGCAACCTCGGAGCATCTGTCCCTGTACGGACTGGCGCAAAAGGAAAAGGCGCTCATCAGCACCGTTGCCGACCGGGATACCACCCGCAGGCTGATGCGGGCAGCCCGGCTTCGGCTGTTTATCGACATTCCGGGCAATGGCATTATGATGAGCCTGCCCATCAAGAGTGTAGGAGGGGGAAGAACCATGGCATACCTGACCGACAACAAAACGCCCACGGGGGAAAAGCCTCAGATGGTTTTCTCCCATGAGCTGATCTATGTGATCCTCAACGAAGGCGCATCCGATCTGGTGATGCACGCCGCCCGTTCTGCCGGGGCTACCGGCGGCACGGTGCTGCTGGGCAAGGGCACCGGCAGCCGGGAAACGGGCAAGTTCCTCGGCATCTCCCTGGCCAGCGAAAAGGATGTGGTGCTCATCGTAGCCGAAGCCGCCAAGAAGGCCGCCATCATGAAGGCCATCGTGGAGCAGGCCGGCCCGGGCACCGATGCGGGGGCCATCTGCTTCTCCCTGCCGGTGTCGAAGGTGGCCGGTCTGCGGCAGGTGGATGCAGAGGACGAGGAAATGGATGCGGAGGAAGAGACGGAAGCAGAAAATTGATGGATTGTTTCGGGAAGGTACAGAAGGCACTGCCTCCTGTCAAAAAACATCGTAAACAACAGAACAACAAAACTGCCCCCGGTTTGTGCCGGAGGGCAGTTTTGCTGTCTGGGCAGCCTTATTCGCTGTGTCTGCCTGGATGCTTATTCTTCATCCCCGCATAAAAATCATAGGCAGCGCCACATTCCTCCCGTGGCAGCCCCGTCTCCCTGTTTAGATACGCCACCGCTTCCTCCCTGCTGGGAAAGGACGACAGCAGCACCGCCGCCTCGGCCATGCGCCGGAGCGACAGGCGGAATTCATCAAAGGAAATCCCGCAATCCGCAGGGTACAGCCGCCCGGCCAGCACATCAATGAGCCAGTCCTTAGCGTCCTCATGGGTTTGCGTGGCATCCTCGCCGCCCTGAAACAGCTGCTGAATGCTGATGCCCAGCTGCTGGCACAGGGGTTCATAAAGGGAGGCATCCGGCAGGCAGATGGCGTTTTCCCATTTGGAGACGGCCTTGGGGGATACCCCCAGCCTGTCAGCCAATGCCTGCTGGGTCAGACCGGCTGCCCTGCGCCGCTGCCGGATGAACGCCCCGATTTTGTCATACTGCATCATCACACCTCCGATGAAGCCAGCATAGCGCAACCCAAAGGCAAAAAACACCCCTCAAAAGTAGAGTGGAGGCAATCGGGTTACAGTCGCCGGATGGGAAACAGCATATAGCCAACGCCGGTTTGGGGACAGGTGAAATCATGCACCGCACCGGCTAAAGTCAGACCATTCTGCGCCAGATAGTCGATCATTTCCGGGAAGACGGTTTCGTGGTCGTTGACCACCCGGAGATACTCGTAACCGGGGATGACCCATTTCACCCAGCCTGCTGGCGGCTGCGCACCATCCACGCATTCCGCACCGGCAAGATACAGCCCTTTGGTGAAGCCGTCCTCCCAGGGCTGGAAGGAACGGGAAACGTCTGTCATCGCACCGAAGAAGCCAGCCGGTACACCGTTTTCGTCCTTTTTCACCAGCGGCTCGATTTCGCTGAAATGGGCATTGGCCTCTGCCCAGAGTCGTTGCACAAAACCGCTTCCTTCAGCGGTGGAGCCCTCCTTGCCAATAACGACGAAGGATTCCTTGCGCCAGTTTTCCATTTTCAACATAGTCAGCACTCCTTTTTCGATAAAATGTTGCTCACAGAGGCAGCCGGTACAACCGCTGGATTCTTGCGCTCTCCAGATACGTGTCCGTCTCGCCCACCAGCTGCCAGCCGAATTTTTCATACAGTCCCTGATGGGTGGTGTACAGGTACAGCGCATCAAAGCCGTGCAGCTGCCGGGCGGCTGCTTCTGCGCTTTCCAGTAGGATACGTCCGTAGCCCCTGCCCCGGACTTCCGGCGGCAGGTATACATTGGCCAGCCATGGGTACAGATCCGGGCGCACGAACAGGTCATCCAACCGGATTTGGTACATCCCTGCCAGCTGTCCCGCCGCATACAGCCCGTAGGTGCGGGGAAGTCGCTCTGCCTGACAGCTGTTCCGAATATACTGCTGCACCGCTTCCCAAGGGTAGCCTTCCTGCTGTCCCCACCAGTGGAACATCCAGCCGGTTAAGGTGTTCACCGTCTCCTCATCCGGCCGAACAATCTGCCGGATGACCACGCTTGTTTCCATATACATCATTTCCTCTCAGGCATACCGCTCCCGCACCCAGTTCTGCACAAAAGCGGCAAAGCCTTCCACACAGGGGTTGCCCGCACCGGCAGCGGAAACCGCCAGCCCGATGGTACGCTTTTGCGCTCCTTGGATCTCCACGGTGGAAACGCCGCCGGAATGCCCTTCCAACAAAAGCTCCGGCATGATGCTGACCCCCAGCCCCGCTGCCACCATAGCGATGATGGCATAGTCATCCTTGGCGGTATACTTGACTTCCACCTGAACCCCGGCGGCTTCCAGCACCCGGCGGGCGTCCTGATTGCTGTTTTCCATCAGGCTGATGAAAGGTTCCCCAGAAAGCTGTGCAGCGGTGATGCGCTTTTGCGCCGCCAGCGGGTGTTCCTTGGGAAGTACCGCCAAAAGACGGTCCTCGGTCAGGGAGATGGTTTCGCAGCCGGGAATGTTCATCTCCCGGGTGACAAAGCCCACATCGATACTGCCATCCGCAAAGCCCTGGGCAATATCGTGATAATCCCCGCCCAGCATCCGGAAATCCACCTTGGGGTGCAGCGCCTGATAATCCTTGATGATGCGGGGCAGCCAGTGCACCGCCACGCTGGTGAAGGCACCGATACGGATGCAGCCGCCTTCCTGGTGTTTCAGGCCGTCCACCTCACTTTGAAAGCTGTCCAGCGCCTCCACAATGCGCCGGACGGCAGGCAGCAGCGCCTCTCCTTCCGGGGTCAGGCGCACGCCGCTGCGGCTGCGGGTGATCAGGTTAAGCCCTGTAGCGTTTTCCAGCCCATTGACCGCATGGCTCACTGCCGATTGGGTCACGCCGCATTTTTCCGCCGCTTTGGTCAGGCTGCCCAGTTCCACCACGCTGAAAAAGATTTTGTATTTTGATTGTGCCATTTTCAAAACCTTCTTGTATTTTGGTACATATCCCAGTATAATCTGTCACATACATGAAATCAAGTAATCATTTGCATTAGTTTTGTTCATGTATCAGAACACGGCGGTCAACCGCCGGGAAATGGATGTGACACCATGAGAATTGCTGAATTGATCGTGTTTATCGCCTATTTCATCTTCATGATCGGAATTGGCGTGTTCTTCTTCCTGCGCTCCAAGAGCGGCGGCGAGAAGGGCTACTTCCTGGGCGGCCGCCAGATGGGCCCCTGGGTATCCGCTCTCTCCGCCGGCGCTTCCGACATGAGCGCCTGGGTTCTGATGGGTCTGCCCGCCTCCATCTATGCCGCCGGTCTGGGTCAGGCATGGATTGCCATCGGTCTGGGCATCGGCTATGCCATCAGCTGGCTGGTACAGGCTCCCCGCCTGCGCCGCTACTCCATCGCTGCCAACGATTCCATCACCATTCCCCAGTTTTTGACCAACCGATTCCTGTCCAAGAGCAAGGCTCTGCAGGTGGTGTGCGCCATCATCTTCCTGGTGGCCTACACCGTGTACGCCGCTTCCTCCATCAAGGCCTGCGGCACCCTGTTCAACACCGTGATGGGCATTGATGCCACTGTGGCCATGTACATCGCTGCGGTCATCATTATCTGCTACACCTTCCTGGGCGGCTTCTCCGCCGTTTGCTGGACCGACTTCTTCCAGGGTCTGCTGATGCTGGGCGCTCTGCTGATCGCTCCCATCTTTGCCATGGGCATGATCAACGCCGGTCAGGGCGCTGCCTCCATGGAAGCCCTGCCTGAGAACTACTGGAACCTGTTTGCCAACTGGAAGGACATTGTTTCCGGCTTTGGCTGGGGTCTGGGCTACTTTGGTATGCCCCACATCATCATCCGCTTTATGAGCCTGCGCTCCGACAAGGATCTCAAGAAGAGCGCCAAGATCGGCATCTCCTGGACTGTGCTGATCCTGATCTTCTCCGTGGCCTCCGGCGTGATCGGTCACCTGCTGATGGGCGAACTCGCCGACAGCTCCACCGTGTTCATCCAGATGGTCCGCAAGATCTTCCCCGGCCTCATCAGCGGTCTGCTGCTCAGCGCCATTCTGGCTGCTGCCATGAGCACCGCCGACAGCCAGCTGCTGGCCTCCGCTTCCGCCTTTGCCAGCGATGTGTATAAGCCCATCATCCGCAAGAATAAGGCCTCTGAACAGGAAATGCTGTGGGCGGGCCGCTATGTGGTGCTGGCCATCGCTCTCATCGCTGTGTTCATCGCTGCCGACCCCAACTCCGGCACCATCATGGGTCTGGTGGAAAACGCCTGGGGCGTATTCGGCGCTGCCTTCGGCCCCGTGCTGCTGCTGGCTCTGTTCTGGCGCCGCTATAACTTCCAGGGCGCTCTGGCCGGTATCATCACCGGCGCTGCCGTGGATATCCTCTGGCTGATCTTCCTCAAGGGCACCGGCATCTACGAGATCATCCCCGGCTTCATCGCTGGTCTGCTGGTTTCCGTTATCGTTGCCAAGCTGACTGCCGCTCCCTCCGACGAGGTGACCGCCATCTTCGATCAGGTGGCCGCTGGCGAGGAAATCGAAGTTGCTGCTTGTGAGGAAGCTGCTGCGGAATAAGCTTGTCTGATATACCAAGGGCATCGGCCTATTTTGGAATTCTCGTTCTGTGCCGCTTTGCGGCATAGTGGGAATGACAATTCATTCAAAAAATATTCACCCGTCATGCGTTTCGCTTGCATGGCGGGTGTTTTTGCTATTCGGTGATTTGGTTGTTGCAGTGTAGGGGCAGGGGAAAGGTTTCCTGCCAAAAGATCTTTCCGGTATGAATGCCCATAATGGTCGCCGTCAGTTCGGTTTCCGTTATGTCCAGCAAAGTTGCGTTTCCCTGTTGAAGGGTATGCTCCGGCGTTGTTGTGGTGGGGCAGAGGCTGCCGTCATTCAGGTACAGGTTGCCATGGTCTGCATCCGGCTCCAGGCTGGGCGCAACATGGGTATGTCCGGATACGAAGAGCACGTTGCGATGGCTGTCAATGATGCGCTGCAACCGGCTGTCCTGTTCCCTGGAAAAGTACGGCTGCCTGTCCTGACTACGCTGCGGATTGTGGGCGCTCAGCGGCGGATGGCACAGTACGATGTGAAAGGCGGCTTTTGATGCTGTCAGGCTTTTTTCCAGAAAGTCCAGCTGTTCTCCCCCGTTTGGGAAAAAGAAGAGCTTTTGATGATACAGCGGATTCAGACCAAAGAGATCCACCTGAGGAGTCAGCTGCTGATGAAATGCGCCGCGTGCATCCAGATGCTTGACACTGTTTGGAGAAATGGCCTGTTCAAAGGCACGGTATTGGGTATCATCTCTGGCGGGATTGTCGTGGTTTCCCGAAACGCAGTAGACGGGTATCGTCGGCAAATGTTCCCGGATGCACTGCAGCAGCAGATCATATGGCTCCTTTTGGGCACGGTCTGCCAAATCCCCGGCGATCAGCAGCGCATCTGCATCCTGTACCGTTTTCAGGGCGCACAGCAGCCGTTGGGTTTTCCGGGTCAGATGGATATCGCTGATGATACCGAGTTTCATGGTGCCTCCTGGTTTTGGGAAATGCGGATGGGGGAGCGGAGCAATGACAGCATTTTCAGAAGATAGACGGAGTTCCTGCAAAAGCGGGAACTCCGTTTTGATAATGCTGTTCTCAGTCGCCAAAGAAAGTGGGCAGGGCGCAGTACATGATCAGTTCCACGCTCAGGGTGCTGTGACCGCCGCTGCACTGGGTATAGTACAGGTTGCCATCCCGGAAGTTTTCGCAGTAGACGAAGGTATCCGGCATCAGCTTCATGGCATTGACCAGCGCAGTCATGCCCGAATAGCCCACATCGCCTTCCCCGCCGCAGCCGGCATAGATGAAGAAATCATCCTTGGTGTAGCCAGCCTGCGCCACGCTGTTGGCCAGCTTCTGAGCGGAGGCTGCCGCATCGCCGCCGAAGCTGGCGCCGCCGCAGCAGGGCATATAGTAGGCAATCTGATCCAGGCTGTTTTCGAAGGTGGCCCAGCAGGAAACGGCGCCCATGGAGAAGCCGCTGTAGGCACGATGGGTACGGGAGGCGCGAATGCCTTCGGGGGTCACATCCTGCGCATAGGTGTGGTATTCGCTCTCAAAAGCGGGAATCAGGTAGTTGTTCAATTCGTGCCAGAAGTTGGCTGCGCACCAGCCCTCTTCCTTGCCAGGCACCGTATAGGTGGGCGTTACAACGATCAGCGGCTCAATGCGGCCCTTCTCGATCATTGCATCCAGCACAAACTGCATATTGGAGAAGGAACCGGCACCACGGAAGTAGGTGGTGTAGCCGCCGCCGTGGCCGTGCATCAGATAGAGCACATTGTAGCGGGTCTCCGTGTCGTTTTCGTCATAGCCATAGGGCAGATAGACCAGCGCGTTCTTGGTGTATGCCTCGCCTTCCGGCGTTTTGGCTTCGTAGCGGTACAGCACGGTTTTGCCCCGCTGGGTTACATCGCTGATATAGTTGCGATCCATCTCCTCGAAGGTGTTGTCGGGGAAGTCGGTTTTGCGGGCGGTTTCCTCGGCGCAGGCAAAGCTGCTCATCAGCAGCATGGCTGCCAGCAGGATGGCGAACAGTTTCTTCATTGCGGTCAACTCCTTATGCAGTGTAGTCATATGTCGTCGCCTTTGAGTATATCGGAGAGAAGGATGGTTTTCAACTGCAAATCCGGATGGATACGGGACAAAAATGAGCACCCACAAGTTGCTCAACGCATTGAGAATTTACTTCACTGCTCTTGTTGCCAAAAAGGTCGGTACATTATGTTCGTGCAAAACACCTTCTCCGGATGTATCCTCATATAAATCTGTTAGTATAAATCCAGCCTGTAATTGTCCACCAATCTGTTCTTCAAGCGTATGGGAAAACGCTATTCCCCAATCGTTTTTGATGGAATCTTCATATACTTTGGAATCCTTTAGCGGATTAAAGGGCAATTTGTACTTGATATGGCTTTCTGTTTCATCAAAAATATAGGCAAATCCATTATCCAAACCACATAGAAGAATTCCTCCCTTATTCAGAACACGGAAACATTCCTTGAAAATGGGTTTTACTTCTTCCACGTAGCAGTTGGATACTGGATGAAAAATCAAATCAAAGGTATGATCATCAAACGGTAAGCGTTGACTCATATCTGCCCGAATGATGTTCACCCTGTATCCTTCCCGTTTGGCAACCATTCTTTCACTTTCGCATTGACTTTCGGAATAATCCAAAACGGTACATTCCGCACCTAAAGCAGAAAAGACGGGAATCTGCTGTCCTCCACCGCTTGCCAGACCGAGCACACGTTTTCCCTGTAATTCGCCAAACCATTCATGGGGTACATATTTCGTTGGCGTCAAACGTACATTCCATTCGCCGCTTTGCACTTTTTCGTATTCTTCATGTGTAATGGGTTTTCCCCATTCCCATCCGGATTTGCACCAAGCATCCGTCATTTTGGCATTGATATCCTGATATTTCAAAATGCATTATCTCCTATGACAAAATCAATTTCAGGTTGCTGCCCTGATCCGATCATTGGATAAGGAAAACAGCAAGCTATGCAATCAACATAGCTTGCTGCACTGTGAAGGATAGGACGTTTCTTTGCATCGACCCTTCCAGACGGTAATGATTATTCTTCCGCAGCAGGTTCAGCGGAATCCTGCCGCTTGTCGAAATGCTCCTTGATCAGCTTCAGCACCACAGGGGTCAGCAGGAAGACAGCGATCAGGTTGGGCACGGCCATAAAGCCGTTGAAGGTATCGCTGATGCCCCAGATTAGGCCCAGATCGGTGGTGGCGCCCAGAATGGCCACCAGACAGTAGGCAATGTTGAAAGGCAGCAGGATCTTGCTTCCCAGCAGGAACTCTGCGCAGCGTGCGCCGTACAGGCCCCAGCCCACGATGGTGGAGAAAGCGAAGCAGCACATAGCAATGGCGGTGAAGATGGAGATCCAGTTGCCGTACACGGAGGTAAAGCCGCTGATGGTCAACTCTGCGCCGGCAGCCTGCCCATAGGGGATTGCAACGCCGCTGAGCAGGATGACCAGCGCAGTCAGGGTGCAGACAACGATGGTATCGGTGAACACCTCGAAGATGCCGTACAGGCCCTGCTTGGCGGGATCGTTGGTATCAGCGCAGGCATGGGCGATGGAACCGGTACCAAGACCAGCCTCGTTGGAGAAGATGCCTCTGGAAACGCCCTTTTGCAGACTGATGAAGAGGCTGCCCACCACGCCGCCGGTAAAGGCAGAGGGGTTGAACGCACCTTGGAAGATAGAAGCGAACACGGCGGGAATCCGGTCAAACCGCATCACGATCAGACCGATGCCCAGCAGGATATACAGCAAAGCCATGGCGGGCACCAGCTTTTCAGAGACACGTCCGATGCGCTTCAGGCCGCCGATGAGGATCAATGCCACGATGATGCAGATGGCAATACCGATGACCAGATTGCTGGTGGAAAGGGCATCAGCGCTGAGAATGTTGTAGTTGACCAGCGCCGTATTGATGGCGGCGGTGATGGTGTTGACCTGGGTGGCGTTACCGGTGCCGAACACGGCGCATACACCGAAGAAGGCATACAGATAGGCCAGCCACATCCAATTCTTTCCCAGACCATTCTTAATGTAGTACATGGGGCCGCCCACGTAGTCGCCGTTTTTGTTACGCTCACGGAAATGAACCGCCAGCGTTACTTCGGCAAACTTGGTACCCATGCCCAGAAGGGCGGAGACCCACATCCAGAACACGGCGCCGGGGCCGCCGATGGCAATAGCGCCGGCCACACCGGCGATGTTGCCGGTACCCACCGTAGCGGACAGTGCCGTGCAAACCGCCTGGAAGGGAGTCAGAGCGCCCTCTGCGGCTTTTTCCTTTTTGAACAGGCGGCCCAGCGTATTCTTCATGGCGTAGCCGAATTTGCGCAGGGGCAGGAAGCCGGTACGGATGGCCAGATACAGGCCCACGCCAAGAATGCAGACCATGGCGGGAACACCCCAGATGAAATTGTTGAGAACCTGGTTGATGTTGGTGATGATTTCTAACATGGTTTCCTCCGAGTGCAGTATGGTTTTCTCGATGATTTGTTTGAGTGCAACCAGTATACCTTATCAGTGGGAAAAAATCCAGTCAAATGACAAAAATATGAGGGCAGCATCTTTCTTGCTGATGCGGATCTACGCTCATGTCATCTTGCGTATCTGCCGTTCTTTCCCTTATAATACAAATCAGGAAACAACAAGGAAGTGCCCCCCATGCTCCGTCCCGGCATATATGAACTCCCCATCACCCGCAACCTGGCTGACCAACTGGATACCATCCCCGAAGCACGCAAAGCCACTGCCGCTATTGATCAGGCAGAGGCTTCTTCCGTGCTGTCTGCGTATGTGGCGCAGGTGGTTCGCCGCGCGCTGGAGCGGATGCAGGATGCCCATCAGGAACTGCCGGAGCAGCTTCACCTGGTCAATCAGCTGATCACTCTGGCTGGTGGTGTGATGGACGAGGATGCCGATGGCCTTTCGGTGGACGAGCGTGCCCAGCAGCTGCTTACGCTGCTTGCAGAGCAGGATCCCCGGCTGGCGCTGGGCAAGTCCGCAAAGGATGTGCAGCGTCCGGAAACCTCGCTGGCACAGAGCAGCCTGTTCACCGGCGCAGTACATGAGCCTCAGATGTTCTCTGAGTTAAAGAAGGAGATCGCCTCCGCCGACAGCATCGATATGCTGGTCAGCTTCATCAAATGGAGCGGTCTGCGCCTGATCATGGAAGAACTGACCGATTTTACCCAGCGGGGCGGTCAGCTTCGGATTATCACCACTTCATATATGGGTGCAACGGATATCAAAGCCATTGAGGAACTTTCCAAGCTGCCGGGTGTGCAGATCAAGGTGTCCTACGATACCAAGCGCACCCGTCTGCATGCCAAAACCTACGTTTTCTACCGGGATACCGGCTTCACCACCGCCTATGTGGGTTCATCCAACCTTTCCAATGCGGCCATCTCCAGCGGTCTGGAATGGAACGTGAAGGTCACCGCCCGGGATCTGCCCCAGACCATCCGCAAGATCGCGGCCACCTTCGATGCCTATTGGCATTCGGATGAGTTTGAACACTACCACGACGGCGAGCGGGAGCGGCTGCATCAGGCGTTGAAGGCGGAGAAATACACCGGCGAGCGTCCTCAGTTCCTGTTCGATGTCCGTCCCTATCCATACCAGCAGGAAATCTTGGACAAGTTGCAGGCAGAGCGCGAGGTGCGTGGGCACTACCGCAATCTGGTGGTAGCTGCCACCGGTACAGGCAAGACCGTCATTGCCGGTCTGGATTACCGCCGTTTCTGTAAACAAAACATCGGGCAGCGCAACCGGCTGCTGTTCATCGCACATCGCGAGGAAATTCTGAAGCAGAGCCGGGATACTTTTGCCGGTGTTTTGAAGGATGCCAACTTCGGCGAGCTGTATGTGGGAAATTACAAGCCTGAGTCGCTGGATCATCTGTTCATTTCCGTGCAGACGCTGAATTCGCAGGAACTGTACAACAAGCTGCCTGCTGACTACTACGATTACATCGTCATCGACGAGACCCATCACGCCGCTGCCCACAGCTACGGCAAGGCGCTGGAACATTTTCAGCCCAAGGTGCTGCTGGGCCTGACGGCTACCCCGGAGCGTATGGACGGCAAGTCCATTCTGGATTATTTCGGCGGGCGTATCGCTGCCGAGATCCGTCTGCCGGAAGCCATTGACCGCAAGCTGCTGTGTCCCTTCCAGTACTTTGGCGTATCCGACACTGTGGATCTGAATGAGCTGCACTGGGTCCGGGGCGGCTATGACAAGAGCGAATTGGGCAATCTGTATGTATTCAGCCATGGGGTTGCCCGAAAACGTGCAGACCATATCGTTCGCAGTCTGGATCGCTATGTGACCGACATGAGCGACGTGAAGGCGCTGGGCTTCTGTGTATCCATCGAACACGCCCGTTTCATGGCGGAGTATTTCAACGAATGCGGTGTGCCTGCCATGGCATTGGTGGGTCAATCCTCCGATGAGGACCGCCGCACCGCCCGGGATCGTCTGGTGAAGGGCGAGGTACGCATCATCTTTGTGGTGGATATCTACAACGAGGGCGTTGACATTCCCGAAGTGAACACCGTGCTGTTCCTGCGCCCCACCGAATCGCTGACCATCTTCCTGCAGCAGCTGGGCCGTGGCTTGCGTCTGTCCGAAGGCAAGGACTGCCTGACGGTACTGGACTTCATCGGCGCTGCCAACCGCAAGTATAATTTCGAAGAAAAGTTTACTGCACTTTTGTCCGGTTCCCGCCGCAGCGTGGAGCAGGAGCTGAAGCAGGGCTTTGTGAACGTGCCCAAGGGCTGCTATATCCAGCTGGAGAAGAAGGCTGCCCAGACCATTTTGCAAAACATTCGCCAGAGCTACGGCTTCAAGGCCAGTTTGATTAGCAAGATCGCCTCTTTCGAAGAGGACAGCGGTCTTCGCCTGACGCTCAGCAATTTCCTGACCTATCATCATATGGATGCCAAGGCGATCTATGCCAAGTTCAGTTTCTCCCGCCTGTGCGCAGAGGCAGGTGTGCGGGAAACCTTCTCCGAACCCGCAGAGGAAGCCCTGACCAAAGCCTTCAGCCGTTTGGTGGCGATAGACTCCCGCCGGTGGATCTCCTTCTTGCTGAATGTGCTGCCCCAGCTGGATGCGCTCGACCCGGCACAGTTTTCTGCCGATGAGCAATGGCTGCTGAACATGTTCTATGTGACGGTCTGGATGGAAGCCATCACCGATTTTGCCGCTACCAAGGTGCGCGAGAATCTGGCTTCACTGGTTAGCAGTCCGGTCATGATGGGCGAACTGTGTGACCTGCTCCGCTGGAAGCTGGATCAGATCGACTTCATCGATGCGCCTGCTAATCTGCCTTACGATTGCCCGTTGGATGTGCATTGCAGCTACACCCGCGATCAGCTGTTGGTGGCTTTGGATTTCATGAAGCCCTCCACCGTTCGCGAGGGCGTGAAATATCTGCCGGACAAGCAGACCGATGTGCTGTTCGTCACCCTGAACAAGTCCGACAAGGATTATTCTCCCACCACCATGTACAACGACTACGCCATCAGCCCCAGTCTGTTCCACTGGCAAAGCCAGAGCACCACAGGTGCCGATTCGACCACAGGCCAGCGGTATGTGCATCACAAGCAGCGGGGCAGCCATGTGCTGTTGTTCGTCCGCGAGTTTAGGCAGGACAGCTGCGGCGCTGCTCCCTATACGTTTTTAGGCACGGCAGAGTATGTGAGCCACACGGGCAGCAAGCCGATGAATGTGGTTTGGAAGCTGCATAAGGAGATTCCTGCAAAGTATTTGCGCAAGGTGCAGCAGGTGATGGGCTGAGAGTGGGCTAATAGAACATGCTATCAATATGCAATCGTCAGGCATAGAAAAATCCCGTAACTCCTTGTAAAAGGGTTACGGGATTGAGTTTTTCTTATTCCCACTCGCTTAAGTTCATAAATTCTGACCTGTGGCGAGACCTACGGACACGGATTTTCAAGGAAAATCGGCGGCACAATCTCTGATTTCTACAGAGTGTTCCGTTTTTTAGTATCAAAATCGTATCACGAAGGTACAGTAAAATTATAGTGGATTTCAGCTCGGAATTCAAGGTTGTTCTGTGCCTTTTTTGGAACAGTTTCAATCCGGTTGCGAACCTTTAGCTGAATATCAAAACAGCGGGAACGCTTTGCAGACATTCTTTACACCTGCAGCTTATCCACAAGGAAATGAACCTTTTGATAAGCATCCTGCTTGATGCGCTTCTGTTCTTCTCGATCTTCAATGTCCAGGAATGCAACTACATCAACAGGACCAGCGTGCTTTTCAGATGCGAACTTCTCACCAAGCTTCTCACACATATTCCGGATGAGCTCACGATCGGCATAAGGCATAAACTCCTTAACCAGCGCCCGTACACCGCCTGAGAAGTTGTTGATGATATGGTAGATGTCATAAGCATCTTTGGGCTTTCCCCGGCCAAGGGCAGCTGCCTTCATCACTAAATACGGCACAATGGAAATCACCTTTGGGCAGTTTGTATTTTGCGGTTTCTATCATGTTTCGTTCTTCATTGAACAAAGGGAACTCTTCCTGCCTCGACCAAGCCTCACCCAGCTTGACGGCGTGGGCAAGGCGATTCGGAAAAAGCAAACGGCACTCAAGCATCTGGAGACATTTCAGCGGCTCAAGCCAATCTCTGATAAGAGTAAGCGCAGCATGGGCTTCATGCGGAAACAGTACGCTGAGAAGCAGCAGCAGGAGCTGAACGAGTTTGCAAAGGCCGTACGGTATATGAATGCCAATGGCATCAAGGCTGCAGATCATGATCGCATTGCCGGTGAATTGCAGCAGCTGCTGGATGAACAGTCTCAGCTTCGTGCGTCGCTCATGGAACAGAATGTTGATCCTGATCTGATCGAGCGCATCCGTTATTGTGTTGATACGGTCATCAAGGCTGGCCAGGAGCCGAGGCAGAGGGAGTCGATCAGGGCACAGCTGGCAGCGTTACAGCCCCGAAATGGAGATGCCCACCACCAGCACAAACAGAATTTAATTACAAGCCGCTAAAATGAACAATCGAATGACTCCCGAAGTGATTAATCAACATACATCGTTAAGCTTCCCGAATCCACACCTGCATATCGCCGGGTGCCCGGTTTCCCCATGCGAAGTAGGGAATCGCACGAATCGAAATCGGCATTGCTTTCACAGAATCAACTGAATAAAGCCTGTCAGATGCGTATTGCGCAATGCCGTTTACATGCAGCGCGACCATCTCTTCCGCAGTGGTATGCACAACTGCTGATTCCGGCAAAACGATGGAGGAAAGCGATGCATGATGATCCATACCCTCCACACAGTACACCAGCGGGCCGCGCGCCAGAGCGACCTTGCCCGCCGCATCACGGACACAGGGATGAGCATGAATCCTCCGTACCGGCATATCAAATTCCACGGTTACGCGGTCGTCCGGCTGCCAATTGCGCTGAATACGGCAGTAGCCATCTGCTGTGACGTTGGAGACTTCCTCCCCATTGACATGTAGAGACACTTTCACCGCATGCTGCGGCACATGGATCGTCAAGGCAAAATCTCCGCCATCATGAATGGTATACTCTGCCTTGCCCTCCCACGGATAACCACTTGTCATACTGATGCGGCCATACCGGGTCTCGACCTCGCTGCCGATGAACAGATGACTGTACACCGTGCCCTCGTCCTCGCTCCACAAGTATTTGCCCAAGGATGCGATCAGCCGAGCCAGGTTCGGCGGGCAGCAGGCACAGGCATGCCACGCGGGACGCTGGGGCAGCACATGCTCATAGCCGGGGACAATGCCGGAGACGCTGGTATCCACGGTCAGCGGATTCACATAGAAGAACCGTTTTCCGTCCTGCGACATCCCGGCGAGGGCAGCGTTGTACAGCTCCAGCTCCATCAGGTCGGCATACCGTCCATCAGGCTTGATGGCAAGCATGTTATGCGCAAAGAATGTCATCGCCACAGATGCGCAAGTCTCGCCGTAGCAGCGGTCCGAGGGCAGGTCGTAATCCACTGTGAAGGCTTCATGATGGGGCGTGGAGCCTACTGCGCCGGTGACGTACATCTGCTTCTGGGTGATGTTGTCGAACAGCCGGTCACAGGCGGCGATCAACTCTGCGTCGCCGGTGTCGGCAGCAGCATCCGCCATGGCGGTCAGCATATACAGCTGGCGCACTGCATGGCCGCGGGCAACGGTCTGTTCCCTGACAGGCACGTTGGATTGGTTGTAAGCGGTATCCTCGGCGATGATGTCATATCCACCGTAGTGGACGCCCGGATGTTTGGGCGTATGCTTTTCAAACCACTGCGGATCCTGTCCGCGCAGATCAAGGAAGCGCAGCGCCATATCACGGTATTTCGCATTGCCGGTAGCATGGTACAGCCGCATCAGGCCGATCTCGATCTCCTGATGGCCGGGGATGCCCTCCACCTGCATGAACCTGTCGCAGATATGATCCGCCAGTCGGATGCAGATGTGCAGCAGCTCGTCCTTGCCGGCGGCTTCGTGCAGGGCAACGCCCGCCTCGATCATGTGTCCGGCGCAATAAAGCTCGTGGCATTCCAGCAGGTTGGCCCAGCGGTTTTCCGGCTCCTTCACGGTGAAGTAGGTGTTGAGGTATCCATCCGACTGCTGGCAGCGGCCAATGAGGGCGACCACGTCATCCACGCGGGCTTCCAGTTCCTTGTCCGGTTTCAGCGCCAGGGAGTAGGCCGCGGCTTCCAGCCACTTTGCCACATCGCTGTCCTGGAAAACCATGCCGTAAAACTCGCCGGTTTCTTCACCCGCAGCCATGCGGAAGTTGCTGATGGCATGGGATTTTTCCGCCCCCGGCACCTCGTCCCGGAGGATCTTTTCCATGTAGGGGATGGTCACGTCGGTCATCAGACGCTGGCGCGGCGACCAGAAAGCGTCCGTGATCCTGACCCGGTTAAGCGGGATTTCGCGGATGCTCATAGAATCCTCCTTAGTTCTTCATGCCGGTCATGACGATGCCTTCTACAAAGTAGCGCTGGCCGATCAGGTAGAACACGATGCCCGGGATGAAAGACAGGCAGGTGGCGCACATGATGGACGACCAGTCATCGTTGAAGGAGCCCTTGAAGATGTTCAGGCCCAGGGCCAGGGTGTAGTTCTCCCGGCGGGTGATGTAGGTGACCTGCTGGAGCAGGTCGTTCCACAGCTCGATGAACTTGAGCAGACCCACCACGATCATCGCGGACTTGATGGCTGGGACGATGATGTACACCAGAATGCGGAAATATCCGCAGCCGTCGATGGTAGCAGCTTCGTCCAGCTCCCGCGGGACAGTCTTGACAAACTGGCGGATCAAGAAGATGTTGAACGCACCGCCGCCGCAGAAATGAGGCAGGATCAGCGGCCAGTAGGTGTTGACCAGACCCAGCTTCGCCCAGACCACGAACAGGGGGATCAGCGTGACCATGGAGGGCAGCAGCATTGAACCCACGCAAAGCATGAACAGGAACTTCTTGCCTCGGAAACGCAGGCGGGCAAAGGCATAGCCGCCCATGGTTGCCGTGATGACCGCGCCGATGACGGAGGGCACCAGGATAGTCATGGTGTTTCCAAGAAACTTCCAGTAATCAAAGACCTTCAGCGTCTCCGTGTAGTTGGAGAAACGCCATTCAGGAGGTGTAAAGGCCGGAGGATAAGCGTACAGCTCTCCGTTGGACATGAGCGACGAGCGGAAGATCCAATAGATGGGGAACATGACGATCAACCCCAGCAGGATCAGCACGGCGATGGACAGGATGTTGGCGGCCTGTTCACGCTTCTTCTTGGAGGCCAGGCGGCCGGAGGTCTTTTTCATCGTTGCAGCCGTCATTCTCTATCATCCCCCTCGTAGAAGATCCAGCCCTTGCTGGTGGCAAACAGGATCGCGGTGAAGATGGCTATCAGAATAAATAGGATCACCGCCACGGCGCTGCCATAGCCGTATTTATGGGACTTAAACGCCTGTTGATAGAGCATATAGCACATATAGTAGCTGCCGGTTCCGGGGCCGCCCTTGGTCAGGGACAGCGCCGGGGTGATCACCTGCAGATTGCTGACAAGACTCATGAGCAGGTTGTAGAAGATGATGGGCGTCATGCAGGGAATGGTGATTTTCCAGAACCGCTGCCATGCGTTGGCACCGTCGATCTCCGCCGCTTCGTGGTAGGTGCGGGGAACATTCTGCAGGCCTGCAAGGAAGATGACGATCAGGTTGCCGCTCAGCCACACAGCGATAAACGCCAGCGAAGGTGTGACCAGCGCAGAGGAATCCAGGAACTTGATGGGTGCGCCACCCAGCAGCTTCACCACATAGTTGAAGAAGCCATGGTTGAAGTCGTACAGCCACTTCCAGCCCAGGTATACCGCCATGGCAGGCAGCACATAGGGCAGATAGAAGATCGCGCGGAAGAATCCGCGGGCCGGGATCTTCCGGTTCAGCAGAAGGGCAATGATCATCGAGTAGATGATGGACAGGATGACCGACATGCTTGCGTACTGCAAGGTGGTCAGCAGGGACCCATAAAACTTGGAGTCGTTGGTAAAAAGCTTGACGTAGTTGTCCAGACCCACGAATTTCATCGCGCCCAGGCCGTTCCAGCTGAACAGGCTCAGGGCGAAGGATGCAATCATGGGCAGGTAGGTGATGCACACGAGGCCGATCACCGAGGGCAGCAGGCAGAACCATGCCGCTCGTGTTTCAGCCCGGTTGTATTTCACCATTTTCTTGATCGGCCTGGCTGTCATGCCGTGTTCCTCCATTCGCAGCGCGTTTTCAGGGCAGAGGCAGACGTCCGCTCAGCACCCTGTATCAAGGAGGGGGAACGCCGGAGCGTTCCCCCTTGTGTTGTGAGCAAATATTTACTCGATCACGATCGCCTCGCACAGCTCAGGATAGATCTCATTGATGACGTCCTCAGCAGTACGCTCGCCGGCCCACACGCTCTGCAGAGCGGTGAACAGGATCTCGTTGGTGGTGATCTGCGTGTTGGGGGTGTAGTACCAGCAGGCGGGCTTGGCATAGTTCATGGTGTAGTCAACCAGAACCTTCTTGCCGGTTTCCATGTCGTGGTTGTAGGGATACTTTTCGTTGCCCAGCCAGGCGTTGATGCCTTCCTCGGTATTGTAGTAGTACTCGGACTTGGGCAGCCAGATGCCGGGCAGAACCAGGGCATCCCAGTTGGACTCTTCACGGGTGTACCACTTCACGAACTCATAGGCAGCTTCCTGGTTCTTGCCGTTGAACACGCCGGTCAGACCGGAGGTGCACAGGGTGACCTGCTCCTTCATCACGGGCAGGGGAGCGATGCCGTAATCGATGCCCAGGTTCGGGAAATCGGTACCCAGACGCCAGGTGCCGTCGGTGGTCATGGCCACGGTGCCGCTGCCGATGCCCACGCCAACGCCGTTATCTTCGGGGATGACGTTCAGGGGAGACACATGCTCAACCAGAGCCAGGTCGGCAACCTTCTGGATGGACTCGATAGCCTCGGGGCTGTTGATCAGGACTTCCTTGCCGTCCTCGGAGAACCAGGCGCCGCCGTTGGACAGAGCCCAGACTTCCATCTGCCAGGTCCAGTTGTTGACAAACGCGCCGTACTGCACGATGTTGTCCTTGTCGAAGCCTTCCTCGCCGGGGTGCTTGCCGTTCTTGTCGAAGGTCAGGCGCTTGGCAACTTCCACGAACTCTTCCCAGGTGTAGGGCTTGTCAGCGGAGGGATAGGGCTCGTTCGCAGCGTCGAACATGGCCTTGTTGTAGTACAGAACCAGGATCTCGTTGGAGCTGGAGTAGCCAACGGGGGTCTCGCCGTCCTTGAAGGTGATGCACTCCATGGGCTGGAGTTCCTCGCCTTCATACATCTTGGAGACGTCCGCCATGACGCCGTTGCGGGCGAAGTACAGCACGGCGTTCTCGTTCACCATGCCGCAGTCAGGCAGCTGATCTGCGATAGCGTAGTTAACCAGAGTCTGGGTGTACTCTTCGTTGGGAATCTGCATGGGCTCAACGAAGATCTTGTCCTGCATGGCGTTGAACTCGTCCAGTGCCTTCTGGACGCTTTCAGCTTCCGTCTGGTTGCCCCAGAAGGAATAGGTAATGTGGATGCGTCCGTCACCCTCGGCCATAGCGGCCATAGGGACCAGCATCATGACACACAGGAGCAGAGCAAGCAGTTTCTTCATGAATGGGTTCCTCCTTCTTAAATAGTGAACGGTTATTTCGGAAGGTTATTCGATTAACCTTCCATCTGGATACAGAATAGCAGTCAATCGTCCAAAAGTCAATACCTAAAATGTGATTTTTGGCACAAAAAAGTGGTTAATTTGATAACCAAGCCCATTGACGAAAGATGAAACATTTGCTATAATTAGGAGAATCGTTTAACCTTTGAGCAAAAGAGGTGGTTTCATGGCAACCATGCGCGACGTTGCCCAGCTTGCCGGCGTATCCACTGCTACGGTGTCCCATGTAGTAAATGGCACCAAGAAGCTCTCCCCCGAAACGACGGAAAAGGTACTCATGGCCATCGCCGAAGCCAACTACACCCCCAACACGCTGGCCAAGTCCCTGCGCAGCGGCCAAACTCATACTATCGGCGTGCTGGTGGAGGATATCCGCGGTCTGCCGGTGGCAGGCATTGTCTCAGGCATCAACGAAACGCTGTCGAAGTCCGGCTACCGCATGATCCTGCACGACCTGCACCTGCTGGAGAAGCTCTACAATCAATATGAACAGATCGGCGCCTACCGCCAGCGGATCAACAATGGCGTGTCGCTTTTGCAGTCCTCCAATGTGGACGGCATCATCTATGTGGGCATGCACGACCGGCACCTGGATTATCTCTTCGATCCCATGGACACCCCGCTGGTGTTTGCCTACTCCCACGGCACCAAGCAGGACACTTATGTGACCTACTCCAATCAGGACTCCGCCGCCGACATGACCCGGTATCTTCTGAGCAAGGGTCATGAGCGCATTGCCGTCATTGCCGGGCATCCGCACTCCTACCCCACGGCTCGCCGTATGCACGGCATCCAGATGGCGATGCAGCAGGTGGGTCTGGTGATTCCTGAGGAGTACATCCGCTACGGCAACTGGGAATATGAGTCCGGCGTGACTGAAACCCGCGCCCTGCTGGCACTGGAAGCGCGTCCGACGGTCATCTTCGCCATGAACGACCTGATGGCTGCAGGCTGTATGCATGTACTGAACGAAGAGGGGCTGCGCATCCCGGAGGACATGGCCGTTGTCGGCTTCGACAACCGCGAGATCGCCAGCTACCTTCAGCCGCCGCTGACCACCGTACAGCTGCCAACGACCGAGATCGGCACCAGCGCCGCGCTGCACATCATGGAGAAGATCAACAATCCTTCGGTGCCGCCGGTGAGGGAGATCATCCATTGCTCGATTGTGGAGAGAAAGTCGGTTTAACAAACCGATTGGCTCTGTATCCTGATCAATTATGACAAACGGACAATGCATGTTTTGCCGTGCATTGTCCGTTTATCATTCAGTAGGCCTGCGCGGCATCCTTGATAAGACTTATTCAACATAGAAAAGTGTATTTTGCGGCGAAACACCCCTTGACAAATCGAATCACATCATATGTCGCACGTGTTGTCTACCATTGGTATCAGGTACCGCTTCAAGTTCGTAATGCATAATTCTCCTTTTCTTTAGATCTCAATATCCGCTTTGCATTTCTTGGATGATGAGCTGGACAAGAGAATAAAGTTGGCAACTTCATCGGTGAGAATAGTCATTGATTAGCGTTTTGTGCACCATCTTCCCCGCCCCCTCCACCACCTTCCTCGCATTACTCCCCGGCTGCCAGGCATACGCAATCAGATACCCTGAATGCTTCACTGCATACTGATTCGCCCTGACGATCGCCAACCTCTTCGGAACCGTTTCCTGCCCCTCTGGATACAGCGATCCGTCAAAGCCCTCAGGCAGCTCCATCTTCTTTTCACCCGGATGATAAGCCAGCAGCAACGTGAGCACCACATTCGGATATTTCTCCTTCAGCTGAATCACCGCTTTGGCGGCCATCCGGTCAAAAGCGCCGTATTGCCCCACCAGAAACTCCGTAACCCCATACTGCACAATGTGTTCCTCTACAGCAGACAGGATGGATGGATAGAGTTCTGATGACGCATCGCGATGTCCGATAAAGAAACAACGTCTTTTGCACATATTATTCACCAACCCTTTTGAGTTATTTTAACTCAAAAGGGTTAATCTTTTCAATGCGCTTTGAGTATCCTTTTCTTAAGAAAGTGAGGTGATACCGATGCGCATTGGTGAAGCTGTACGGCAACGTATCGAAGAGCTTTGTCGGCAGCAGGACTTAACAGTCAACAAACTCAGCAATATCAGCGGCGTGACACAATCCACCGTCAACAATATTGTCAGTGGTCGGAATCGTAGCGCAACAATCTCCACAATCAAAAAGCTGTGCGATGGTTTTGGTATCACTATACAGGAGTTTTTTGAATCAGAGTTGTTTTCTGATCTGGAACAGGAAGTAAAGTGATGAAGCCGCCAGGTGTGATCCTGACGGCTTCATGTTTTGGTTCCTTTACACATATGATGCATTCTTTGCAGGACCGGATACCTCCAAAGAATGACAACAGCGCCCACCGATCCTCCCAAATCGGTGGGCGCTTCCCTCATTCATCCAACCCCTTGTACTCCGTCACCGCCTGTAAATACGCCTTCGGATCCCCATTCAGCACCAGATCCACATAGGCCTCCGGGTCGTTGTAAATCAGGTAATCCAATTCCGACCGCTGATACATATCTTCGGCTTCAACTTGTTCAAACTTGGTGCAATCGATGGAAAGGATCCTTCCATCCCGGAACCAGGCATCCACGCAACCGGTGTCCATGTTGAAATAGCAAGTAAACAGATCCATTGCGATTCTCCTTCCTTTGTACCTTAGATGGCTTGTCCCTTCTTTTCGATGCGCCTCCTGCGCTTCCCGAAGAGACTCCATAGATTATTTCGTTCAATGGTATCCTCGTAGCTGCGAAGTTTTTCTTTCAAGCGGCTGTTTTCCTCCTCCAAGTCAGCGGTGCACAGCCTGCCTGTAACCGATTTCAGAGATGCCAGCTCCTTGGTGGTAGCCGCCAGCTTTTCTTTCAGATCGGCAATCACAGCTTTTGCCTCTCTCAGCATCTTTCTGAGCTTACCTTCCTTCTGCTCCTGCACAACGTACTTCTGGGCTGCTGATACCAGCTTATCATAATCCTCGCGCTCAACGATCACCTTGGAAGTCAACGGAAGCGGTTTGGCTTCGATTTGAGCTACTTCCCTGACAGCAACCTTCTGCTGCTTCGCTTTTTCCAGCGTCTGCTCAACTTCTGCCAGTTCCTGCGCCCGTTGTTCCTTCTTGTATTCCAGCACGCTCAAATGCTCTCGGTGCTCGTCTTTCTGCTCCCATTCGATTCCGTGTTCCAGCATCAGCCCTGCCAGTGCTTCCTTTTCACGCCGTACCCAGAGATCACGCTCCGTCATGGAACGCCCTTCACCTTTGATGCCCTGATCTGCCAGAGCCTGTTTCAGAGATACACGGGTGGACAGTCCTCTGGTGCTGCCGGCGGTGAAAGGGATGAAGTCGATGTGCAGATGGGGTGTGGCTTCGTCCATGTGCAGATGAGCGGAGTACACATGCAGCTGCGGGTTCCGTTTGACGAAGTCCTTCAGGAATTGATCAAGGATCGTGGCTGCCAGCTGCCCGTTCTCGGTAGCAGCACCCATGTCATCCTTATTGCCGATCTGGAAGATGACCTCATAGAAGGGTTTTTCCTGCTTGCTTTGGCGGATCTTCTCGTAGTAGTTTTCAATGCACCTGTCCTTGTGTTTCTGCTTGGCATTGTACGCTGCCAGAGCTTCTCCGAACAGCTTGTCGTATGCCTGTTCGATGGGTGTGTAGCAGTATTCCACGTTCAGATGGCTGCGTGTTGGATCCACATTTTCTGCCGTGAAGATGCGCCGGTTATGGTTGACTGAACCTTTCCCCGACATGGCACTGATCGTCCTTTTCATACCTCGCCTCCTTTCTTTGTCGGCCAGCCCATGGCATAAGGCCATGTCCTGGCTACACTTCGGTTAATGCGGGCATTAACCTCGTTAGTCGGGACATTCGTCCCTCCCTCCGCACCACTCGTTTTTTCGCCGCCCCAGCGGCGGGTTTTGTTACTTTTGTCAAAAGTAACGCAAAAGCACTTTTGACAGCAGGCCATCAAAAGGTGCATGCGCTCTCCGAGGGGGTACGCTGTCTGCGGACAGCGCTGCTCCAAAGGAAGCAGGGGTTTGCCAAGGGAAATGTTATGCAGGAAATGCAATAAATGCAGGAAATTCCCCTTGGCATTTCGGCTATGCGGTTGCTCCTTCTGGATTGACGATCACCCGCATATCCGGGGGACGACCCACCCCGGATGTCACCGGCTGCTCCAGACGGAGGTAGCCGTGTTCCTCCAGCAGTTCCAACGTGGGGATAATCTCCTCCGTTTTCTTGAAGAACTTTCCCCGGCACATCTGAAACAGATCCTGCCGCTTGATTTCCGCGATGCCCTTCTTGTGCAGCTTGCCAAGGACGAAGTTTGCCTTCTGAATAGACAAGTCGGTACCCATCATGGAGTAAGCGTAGCGTGCATGAGCCAGGAAATAGGCACCGATTTGTATGGCACGAAGAAGGGTTTCTTCGGAAATCTCCCGCTGGTGATCCGGTGCTTCAGCTGCATGCAGCAGACCGGCAATCCGGAGAACAGAGCCCACATGTTTGTTGGCCCAGTCGGAAATGTCCTGCCCCTCGCAGATCAGGTACTGTTCATGCTGCTGAAAAAAGATGGCCATACGGATCTCAGCACGGGCGGACAGGGTAAGTGTCGTGGGCATTTCTCCGGCAGGCAATGCCATGAGAGTGAAAATCTGATTTCGGTAGGCGGCTGCCACTTCTGGCGGAATGCTGGGTGTAATGTAAACCCGCTTACCGATTTGTGAGGGAGGCGAGGCGTAGAGAAACCGTGCGATCAATCCACGCCCTGTCATGGTGGTGTTCTCCATGATCTCGTCCAGCACGCTGGGCTGAATGGTGAGGATGGCAGACAGCGTCGGATGCGGAACATATTCAGCCTGCCGCCCCAGACGATCCACCCGGATGGTGTCACCGCAATGCCCTTTCAGCCATACGTCAATGTTTACCTTGCTGGAGTATCGCCCTGCCATGATATCGAAGATGCCACCTTCTGTGGACAGCACAGCGAATCGTCCTTCGTTGGCAGCCAACAGGCTTGTCAGTGCTTCGCTGGAGCAATCATCGGCGAAAAAACGCACGGAGCGTACTTCCGGCAGCTCTGCCAGCTCATCTTCCAGCTGATGCAGCTCTGCCTCCGATCTGGCATCCGGCTTATGTTCCAATGCTTTTCGTTTCGCATTGATGCGCCGTTCAAGCGATTCACGCTCCTGCTGATTCTCCCGGATGGCGGGAGCACGTGCCTTGTTGAGTTCCTGTTCGTACTCGTACAAGGGGCCGGTCATGTCACGCATGACGCTGGACTTACGCTCACCGGGTGAAGCAATTACGACGGTGTACAGGCTCAGCGGTTCCACATAACCTGGCATCCCCTGTACCTGATACTTGCCCTGCAGGCAGACAGCCAGCGTTCCAAGCCCGATGACGGCTGCCATGTCAGGTGAGGTTTGGCTGTGTGCAGCCACTGCGTTGACATAGCTTTTCAGGGTTTCGGGCAAGCAATCCACCGGAAACAACGGCAGATCGCTGTACTGAGGTTTCAGGGGAACCACAGCCGGAAATGTGATTTGCTGCTGCGCCTTTTCAGGCCGCTGGTATACCTCCGTGCAATAAGCGATGGCTTGTTTGATGGTAATGGCTCCATAGGTGGTTCCGCTTTGCGCCCGGTCCCATTTGGGGCGCATCAGACCAGATTTGCGAAACAGACGATCCATTTGCCCAGCATCTTTTCCTGTCCAGAAGGCAAGATGGCTGCAAAACGCCATGTCAGCCTCCGAATGGGAAGCGTAGCCCGTCAGATCTCCGCTCCAGAGCCTCTGAAAAGCAGCACCGTTTTTGCTTCTCCCTGCCAGCTTCAGCAGTTCGTCATCCGACAGGGCGGAAGAATTTACTGCATTTATTGCATTTCCTGCATAAGTTTGAGGGGGCGTATGTGCCTCCGGTCGCCGCATATATTTGTCCAGAATCAGTTGAAGTTCATGACTTCGATCACCGAAACCATGCTGTGTACAGCCATCGCCGGTCACGGTCACATATTTGTTGGTGACGCCTGCAACATAGATTTCGATGCCTTGGGCGTGGTTCATAATGTAGTAGCGCTGGGTATCGTATGCGAAGTCCTTCGCTTCAAACAGAATGTGTAGCCCTTTGCCGCTGGGGCTGCGTTCGGTATAGCTGTGCATCAGATCTATGATCTCTCTGGCGATCAGGCTATAGGTACCGCTGTCATCAATGCAATGATCCAGATCAATGGCACAGACACCGTTCATCATACCGATGCCCAGACCGTCCATGCTGCCATTGTTCAGTGCAGCGATGGCATCCTGAAAGCCGGTAAAGCTTTCAGGGTCGTTGCTTTTGGCCCGTTCCCTGGTGATGGGGTGGTAGGGAACCTTGGTTTGTTTATCATTTCTTTGTTCGTAGCGCCAGCAGCAGAACCGACCCGCTTCCTTGATTTTGTCCGGAAGTGCGTTGGGATTCATAATTTCCTCCGTTTATTTGATTTTGCACTTGGAAATCGGCAACTGCTGTGTTATCATATCGTTGTGGGACGATCGATCACACGGCAGCTGCCGTTGGATCTGTCAGCAAAGGGCTCTCATCTTGCCGGATGAGAGCTCTTTTTTGTTATGGGCATGAATTTCTCAAACGCCAAATGGCACCTCCTCCTCCATGCCGTCCATAATGCGCGCCATCAGACGGATGGTGTCCAGCAGCTCGCTATCCACACCGGAGCCAGCTTCGATGCGGCGAAGCTGGTCCAGTACGGCGGCGAACTGTTCTCTGAGCGCCTTATACACCCTCGGATTCCCTTGTACCACCACATCCTTATCAAGAAGACGGCGGGTGATATAGTCCTGCTTGGTAAGCCCTGTGAGCTTCACCGCAATGTTGATCTGTGCGTTTTCTTCCTCCGATACCCGGAACGCCACCGTTCGGTTTCGCCAGCGGTTGTGGTTGTCCAGATTTTTTGCCGACATGATTAACCCCTTTCTATACTCAGTTTGTTTGCAATTTCCTGTTGTGTAGTCGGGAACAGGTGGGCGTAGCGATAGGTGATATCGATGCTTTCATGTCCCACACGCTCTGCGATTGCTACGGCGGAAAATCCCATATCAATGAGCAACGAGACATGTGAGTGCCGCAAATCGTGGATTCTGATGCGCTTTACGCCGGTTGCTTTACACCCTCTGTCCATTTCGTGGTGAAGGTAGTTTTTGCTGATTGGGAAGATGCGCTCATCGTTGCCTATCCCATACAGGCTTTTGATATAGTCCTTCATTTCCTCGGCCAGGAAATCCGGCATCTGAACGGTACGGATGCTCTTGGCTGTTTTCGGGTCGGTAACAACATCCTCGCAACCAATACGCTGATAGGATTTGTTGATGCGGACGGTGTTTTTGACGAAATCGAAGTCCGCAGCGGTCAGCGCAAGCATTTCACCAAGCCGCAACCCACACCAGTACAGAATCTCAAAGGCATAGAACGAAACTGGCTTGTCCATCATCGCATCCGAAAAGCACTGATATTCCGGCTTTGTCCAGAACAGCATTTCTTTCGTGTTCTCCTTGCCCATGTTTCCCGCTTTTGCCGCAGGATTGCTTTTCAGTTCATAAAAGCGAACTGCATGGTTGAAAATGGCGCTGCACTGGTTGTGAATGGTCTTCAAGTAGGCGGGGGAATAGTCTCTGCCGTTTTCGTCCCGCCATGTCAACATTACATTTTGCCAGGCGATGATGTCTGTGGGCTTGATTTCCTGTACCTTCTTTTTTCTGAAATAGGGCAGGATTTTCTGATCGATCACGCTTGTCTTCATGAGCCAGGTACTGCGCTTCAGGCGTTCTTTCAAGTCCCGCTTATACAGCTCGACAAAAGCTTCGAAGCTCATATCCAGATCTTCTTTGCTCTGATTGAGAAACTGCCTTTCCCATTCCTGCGCTTCCCGC
>JAFVXE010000026.1 GCA_017501255.1 Clostridia bacterium
CCGCAGCCCTCTGATTGCCAATCCGAAACCAGCGGCGTGCATTGCGGCCCAAACCCAACCTTCGGTCGGTTTTGGGCTTCGGCGCTGCGGGAGCGCTTTGCGCTGTCCTCACGCCTCGGTTCGCTTTGCTCACCCTTCCGGCGGTTTCGGAACCCTTGCGCAGCAAGGGATTCCTATCGCCGTTTGCCGCCCGGCGAGCCGTAGGCTCGTAGGCAAACGGTGCAAACTCGTTGAAAAAGCCGCCAAAGGCGTGTTTTTCAACGATCTGAGCTCCCCTGTGTAGGGGGAGCTATTTTTGCGTGCATACCCCCACCACATCCATGGGCCTTCCCAGCTGCAAAAAGCCCTCCTTCGGCGCACTGGGATACCCCTCCGTGGGAAGGAAATACCACACGGCCTGCGCCGCCTCCATGCCCAGCGCCCGGGCGGTTTCCAGCTCCCGGCTGCCGCCGTCGCCGATGTACAGGCATTCCTCAGGAACAACGCCCAAGCGCTCCATGCAGCGCTGAAAAATCGCCGGATCGGGCTTTTGCAGATGCTCCTCACAGCTGAGGGTCAGGGTATCGAAACAGCGGCCCTCCGCCCAGGCCCGAATGGCCCGGGCTTCCTCGTCGTAGCAGTTGCTGATGACGCCCAGCTTCATCCCCCGGGCCTTCAGGCCGTGGAGCATGGGCAGAATCTCCGGGTGAAGCGTATGCAGGCACTGGGTTTTGCACCGGATGCGCTTCTCCCAAACCAGCTGGATCAGCTCCGCCCGCCTGACCGGATCGGCCAAGCCGCACCGGGGCAGAATGTCCTCCAGCATCCGGGCGAGGGTCAGGTGGCCCAGCGTGCGGGCGGTCTCCCGGTCACCATCCCGCCACAGGGACAAAAACAGGTCCCGGTCAACGCCGCAATCCTCGGCGATCTGCGCCCCGAAATACAAAGGGCTGCGGTAATGGGTGCACAGGGTTTCGTACATATCAAACAGCACGGCTCGGATCATGGAAACGGCTCCTTTCCAGTCAATCAAAAAGGGGATGGAGGTGGCCCCACATCCCGCATTATTTCACCCGCCGCACCGCCAGCAGCCGGGGCGGATGGTTGGGCTGATTCACATAGGTTTTCAGCAGCGCATCATATTTCTTGGGATCCAGCTGAGCCGCCCAGTCCAGCAGGGCTTCCAGCTCCCGCATTCCTTCCGCATGGCCGGGATAGATGCAGATGGTCAGCAGCCCGTCCTTTTTCAAAAGGGACAGGGCAGCATCGGCGGCCTGCAAGGTGGTTTCCCGAAGGGTGGTGACCCCATGCTCCGCCCCGGGCAGCCAGCCCAGATTGAACATGATCACATCGGCGGGCTGCGTCACATACGAGGCCATGTGCTGATGCCCCACGCAGAACAGCTCCGCCCGGCTGCGCACCCCGGCGGCCTCCAAAGCTGCGGCGGTGTGATCCACTGCCTGCTGCTGCACATCAAAGGCATACACACGGCCGCTTTCGCCCACCTGACGGCACAGCCACAGGGTATCGTGACCGTTGCCCATGGTGGCATCCACGGCCACTGCACCCTCCTGCAGGGCGGCTTCTATCATCTCCTGCGCCCAGAACCGGGCGGAACGAAAATCATTGGCCATGGACAGAACCTCCTGATCATACGGGGATGGGGCGGGAGAGGAAGCCCAGCGCATCCTTCTCCACCCGGAGCACAAAGGAAAACTGGTCCCGCCGGATGCACAGATGGAAGTCCGCCTCCGGGTAGATATGCTGCCAGAGGGGATCGAAGAAATGGGCCCCGCCGCCCTGCCGGAGCCGGGTTGCCCGCTGGTCGATATCCGGCAGAGGATTTCCCCGCAGCAGGCTTTCGATATAGGCGGCGCACAGCTCGTCCTCTTCCGCAGGCGCCACGCCTGCATTGCCCATGCACACCAGCGACACTTCCTCCGGCTGGCGCTTTGCGATATAGGCGGCAACGGCCTTGGCGTTCACCAGGCTGCCGGTGATGATCTCCCCCGCATGGGTGACGTTGACGATGCCCTGGGTGCCTGCGCTGGTGGTATGCAGCACGATGCGATCCCTGACCGCATCCGCCGGTACCGTGGAGGGGGAATTGCCGAAATCGAAGCCTTCGATTCTTGCGCCGCCCCGTTCGCCGATGAGCACGCTGCCGGGCAGCTTTTGGTGCAGCCGCAGGGTTTCCTCCACGCTGCCCACGGGCCGGATCTGGGCAGCGCCCCGGTCCGTCAGGTAGCATTCCAGCGAAAACGCCCGGAACACGTCGATGATCACGCACAGCCCACGGGCCTGTTTGGCCCCTTCGATCAGATGCAGCGTGCGGATGGTGCCTTCATATGGAATCATCGTTTTCTCCTTTGCGATCGGTTCTGGTTATTGCAATGGAAACAAGAAAAACTGCGACCCTTGCAGCCTTGGCGGCAGGGATCGCAGGGGCATTCAGCGGGTTGTGTCCTTGGTGAAGGCCTGAATGGCCTCAAAGGTGACCGGGGACAGATCATGCTCGATTTTGCAGGCATCCGCCATGGCGGTTTCCTCGTCCACGCCCAGCTGCATCAGAAAGCGGGTGATGGTCTTATGCCGGTTGTACACCCTCCGGGCCACCAGCAAACCGGCATCCGTCAGGGTGATCAGGTTGTTCTGATCCATCCGGATATAGCCGTCCTCCCGAAGGTGCTTCATGGCAACGCTCACCGAGGGTTTGCTCACCCCCAGCCCGGCGGCGATATCCACAGAGCGCACTTCGCTTTTGCTTTCCGACAGCATCAGGATCATTTCCAGATAATCTTCGGCAGATTCACGGATGTTCATAGCATCGCCCTCCTTGATCTCTATGGTATCACAGAGAGGGGAGGTTTTCAAGGTGGGGGGCAGGGGGGCGGTCCCCCAAAGGCTCCTTCCCTTTGGGAGGGAGCTGTCAGCGAAGCTGACTGAGGGTAGGGATTTGTTGCTATCGCTGGCAGCGGCGGCTGGGCGATAAAGCCTCCCTTGTGCAAAGGGAGGTGGCTCGCCGAAGGCGAGACGGAGGGATTGTTCCCTCGCAGTGCCGCTGCGAGGAACAGGCAGGGCGCTATGCGCCCCTGCACCCCGCACTTACTCTTTTGAAAAAGAGTAAGCAGAAAACAGCGACACGCTCCCTTTGGTCAAATCCCTTTTATATGCCGTTTTTCGTGGCGGCGGGCACAATGCGCAATGCGTTATCGTGTCTTGGCTGCATCCTTGTTTATTGACTGCCCAACCTGTGCCCTTCATCCGCCCCGAAAAACAGCTTAGGGATTTGACGTCGTCCGCTACCGTCGCGGTGCGGGGAGCACCTTGGCTGTGCTCCGTTTCTCTTGCCTCCCGAACAAGGC
>JAFVXE010000003.1 GCA_017501255.1 Clostridia bacterium
CCCCTGGAAGACTACCAGGTAGATAGGTCATCGGTGGAAGCGCAGTAATGTGTGTAGCTTGATGATACTAATCGGTCGATAGCTTGATTTAGTTGATCCAAGACCTCTGAAATGATGAAAATGATCTCAGAAGCTCATATGCAGTTGTCAGGTTGCAAGCCTGAATAAAAACGTTCACCCATTGCGGTGGTAATGGCCTGAGGGTTCCACCTGTTCCCATTCCGAACACAGAAGTTAAGCCTCAGCACGCCGATGGTACTTGGCTGGAGACGGCCCGGGAGAGTAGGTCGCTGCCGCATTTCTTATATTCCTCAGTAGCTCAATGGCAGAGCGTTCGGCTGTTAACCGAAATGTTGTAGGTTCGAGTCCTACCTGGGGAGCCATCAGCACGATGAGAAATCATCGTGCTTTTTGCTTTTTCTTGACAGCCTCTTGACAAAGGTGATACAATATTCGAACTTTGTCATTGGAGGTGAAACCATGATTGAACTGCGTAATGTTTCCAAAACATTCCGGGTTGCCAAAAGAGATGCTGGAATGAAAGCGGCAGTAAAGAGTTTTTTCAAACGGGAATATAGTGAAATTCACGCCCTGAAAGATGTATCATTCACCATCGGAGATGGTGAAATGGTTGGGTACATTGGCCCGAATGGAGCAGGAAAGAGCTCTACCATCAAAATCATGAGTGGTGTTATGTCCCCGGACAGTGGTGAATGTATCATCAATGGGCGTATTCCATGGAAAGAACGGTCTGCTCATGTTCGGGAAATCGGCGTTGTATTCGGTCAGCGTTCACAGCTGTGGTGGGATGTGCCGGTAGTGGACAGTTTTGAATTGATACGGGATATTTATCGGGTTGATGCACATACCTATCAAAAAAATTTGAATCTGCTGTCTGATATGCTGGATATCGGCGAGATTATGAAAACACCGGCCCGCCAGCTTTCCCTGGGTCAGCGGATGCGGTGTGAAATTGCGGCTTCCTTGCTGCACGATCCGAAGGTGTTGTTTTTGGATGAACCCACCATCGGCCTGGATGCAGTATCAAAAATTGCTGTTCGTGAATTTATCAAAGCGCTGAACAAAGAAAAAGGCACCACCGTGATTCTGACGACGCATGATATGCAGGATATCGAAGCATTGACGGAACGCATCCTTTTGATTGGCAAAGGACAAATTCTGCTGGATGGCTCTCTTGAAGAACTGAAAAGCAGGAAATCGCATCATCGTACCATTACGGTGGATTATGCCGGGGAGCGGCTGCCGATGCTGGCCAATACGGAAATTGTCAAAGATCTGAATGGTCACGCACAGATTCGGATAGATACGCAGCAGGTGTCGGTTGCGCAGGTAATCAGCCAGATTTCGGCACAGGCAGAGATCAACGATATTTCGGTGGAAGGCGAGAGTATAGACGATCTTGTGGTGTCTTTGTACAAGGAATTTGAAATATGAAAAAATATCTTTCTTTTTTCAGAATTCGTTTTGCAGCGGGTCTTCAGTATCGAACGGCTGCGTGGGCGGGCATCAGTACGCAATTTTTCTGGGGATTCATGAATATTCTCATGTTTCAGGCGTTTTACCGCAGCGGACAGAATGTATTTCCCATGGCGTTTGAGCAACTGACCAGCTATATATGGTTGCAGCAGGCGTTTCTGGCAATGTTTATGACCTGGTTTTATGATAATGAAATTTTCGACCACATCACAAGCGGCTCCATCGCATACGAGCTATGCCGTCCCTGCGATTTGTACGGGATGTGGTTTGTGAAAAACATGGCGATTCGTCTTTCCAGAGTGGTGCTTCGCTGCTTTCCCATCCTGTTTGTGGCGGCTTTGCTGCCTGCGCCATACGGAATCACTTTACCGCACAGCGCTGAAGGAGCGGCACTGTTTCTGGTTTCCATGGCGCTTGGCTTTTTGGTGATGATCGCCTTCAATATGCTGGTGTACATCAGCGCATTTTTCACCATTTCGCCCATGGGCATCCGGATTCTCATTACATCCGTATTGGAATTTCTGTGTGGCGCCATCATACCGATTCCCTTTTTCCCGGACTGGCTGCAGCCGGTTCTGTATGCTCTGCCCTTTGGATCCATGCAGAATACACCGTTTTTGATTTATGTGGGGCACCTGTCCTTTGGGGAAGGATGGTGGGCTATTGGCCTGCAATGCTTCTGGTTGATTGCACTTTTGTTGATCGGAAAGATGATGATGCACTGTGCGCTGAAAAAAGTGGTTGTACAGGGAGGTTGAGAAAATGCTGTATAGACGTTATCTGGGTATGCTGCTGAAATCGCAGCTGCAATACAAAGCCTCCTTTATCATGACAACAATTGGCCAGTTTTTAGTTTCTTTCACCACATTCTTGGGCATCTACTTTTTGTTCAGCCGGTTTCAGCAGGTGGATGGCTATACTTTCCCGCAGATTCTTTTGTGTTTTTCCACTGTGCTGATGTCCTATTCCTTCACCGAATGCTTTGCCAGAGGCTTTGATGTGTTTCCCCGTTTGATTCGAACCGGGGAATTGGACAGGATTTTGGTGCGGCCCCGCAGCGTGGTTTTTCAAGTGCTCACATCAACCATGGACTTTTCACGCTTCGGACGTTTCTTTCAAGCGGTATTGGTGATGGTGTACGCCATCCCTGCCAGTGGCGTGGTATGGACAGGAGACAAAATCATTACGCTGATGATGATGTTTCTGGGCGGCTGCGGCGTTTTTTCAGGGCTGTTTGTTCTGTATGCGGGCATCAGCTTTTTTACCATCGATGGTCTGGAGTTTATGAATATTTTCACCGATGGCAGTCGTGAGTTTGGCAAATATCCTCTGTCCATTTATGGTGAGGGTGTGCTGAAATTGCTGACATACGTTATTCCCATTGCATTATTCCAGTACTATCCCTTTCTGTACCTGATAGGGCGCACCAATAACAGACTGATGATGATACTGCCGCTTGTGGGGTTTCTGTTTGTTGTTCCATGTTATGGTTTTTTCAGGCTGGGATTGTCAAAGTATCAATCCACTGGTTCTTGACAGGGATTTATGATATACTGAAACAGATGTTTGATACGCTGTTTGCACAGGAGGATGACGATGAAGATCAGCAAGAGGGATGCGCTGACATGGTTTCGCTTTTTTGCAGAGTTGCCGGAGGAGGAAGAGCTGACGCCCAATCAGCAGGAGATCGTCTATGCTACGCTGGCGCAGATCGAAGCCACGGTGGAAGCGCGGCGGGAGGAGCTGAAAGCACAGATTCCCGGACTGAAAAGTTTGGATGGCCGTACGCTGTATGTGGGCGAGGACAGCCGCTTTCCCAAGGGGTGCCGTTCCTGCTTGCTGGGCACGGGGTTGAGCGCTGTGCGCAAAACCAACAAGTGCAACATTCAGTGCAAGTTCTGCTATAATTTTGGCGAGCTGGATCAGATTCCTCCGATTGGCGAAGGCTTGTGGGAAATTGGTGGCACGAAATTTTACGAGCAGGACATCGATCTGCTCCTGTCCATTTATGATAAGCCCACCGGCATTTCCTATGTGTATCTTGAACCCTTCATGGAGATCGGAAAATACTACGGTGTGATCTCCAAGTTCCATAAGGCCGGGATTCATCAGCATATGTACACCAACGGCCTGCGGGTGACGGAAGAATCGCTTCAAAAGCTGGCAGAAGCCGGATTGGACGAGCTCCGCTTCAATCTGGGCGGTACCAATTGTGCTGATGCAGTGATTCGGAATATGGCGCTGGCAAAGCAGTATATTCCGGATGTGGGCATTGAAACCCCCATGACCCCGGAATTCTTTGAGCAGTTCCTGGCCAAGAAGGAAGCGATTCTGGCAACGGGTATCGATTTTATCAACTGCGCCGAGCTGCATCTGAACATGAACAATCTGGGCAATTTCTTCGGTGAGCATATGTATATGTATCGGTTGGGCTATCTATCGCCCATCTGGAGCCGGGACCTGACGCTGAAACTGATGCGGATCGCTTCCCAGGAAAATTGGCCGGTGGCGGTGCATGACTGCGCCAATCAGACCAAATTTGCCCGGGATTTGAACCTGCGGGCCAAGGAAGGCGGCTGGTTTGGCGCCAGCAGCTATGGTAGCGAATTTTCGCAGGTGCCCTATGAGGCGTTTTTGTCTGTGCTGGAGGATGAGAGCTTCCCCTTCCTTGAGGAAGAGGAACTGCCGGAGGGATATCGCCCCGGAGAGCTGTATTTTTGAGGTTACAGGAAAAGAACTGTTGCAGATGAATGTCGGCAGCAGTTCTTTTCGTTTCTTTTTTGTTTTTTTCTCGAGCTGGCAGCAGAATTCCCTTGCTCTTGCCAAATACGCCGATTGAGTGTATAATACAATTTGGTATAGACTTACGATTTCCAAAGCAAATCCTCCGAAATGAGGTGGTGGCGACCTTCGGGTCGAATCCATGAGTAGCAATGATAAGATGCTGATCACCGGCGGTCATCCGCTGGTAGGCGAGATTACGGTCAGCGGCGGCAAAAATACAGCGGTTGCGGTGATTCCTGCGGCACTGTTGTGCAATGCCCCCTGCACCATCGAAAACCTGCCGGATATCGAAGATGTTCATGCGCTGATCGACATCCTTCGGTTGCTTGGCGCTCAAGTTGAATACGAACCGGAACGCTATATGCGCATTGATGCCAGCACTGCCACTGGCTGCCATGTGCCTTTTTCCCTGACCCGTCGTCTCCGTGCCAGCTATTATCTGCTGGGTGCGCTGCTGGGCCGTCAGGGAATGGCGGAAGTGGCTTATCCCGGCGGCTGCGAGATCGGCAGCCGTCCCATCGACCAGCACCTGAAGGGCTTTGCTGCTTTGGGCGCTCAGATTGAGGATCGGGGCGGCATTGTGTATGCCAAGGCTGACAAGCTGGTGGGCAATGATGTGTTCTTTGATGTGGTCACCGTTGGCGGCACCATCAATGTGATGCTGGCTGCTGCCCGTGCGCAGGGTACCACGGTGATTTACAATGCCGCCAAGGAACCCCATATTGTTGATCTGGCGAACTTCCTCAACAGCATGGGCGCTAAGGTGAAGGGCGCCGGCACGGATGTGATCCGTATCCGGGGTGTGCAGGAGCTGCATGGCTGCACCTATACCGTTATCCCTGACCAGATCGAAACCGGCACGCTGATGATCGCTGCCGCCGCCACCCGTGGCGATGTGAACATCCGTGGTTGCATCCCCACCCATATGGAAGCCCTCACGGCTAAGCTGCTGGAAATGGGTGTCCGTGTGACGGAAAATGACGATTCCATCCGGGTTCGTCCCCAGGGAATCCAGCGGGCTGTGAATATCAAAACCCGTGTGTATCCCGGCTTCCCAACCGATTTGCAGCAGCCCATGACTTCGCTGCTTTGCATGGCGCAGGGCGTTTCCACCGTCAGCGAGACCATTTTTGAGCAGCGCTTCAAGCATCTGGACGAGCTTCGGCGCATGGGTGCCAAAATCAAGCTGATGGATCGCACCGTGTTGATCGAAGGCGTTCCGGAACTGTACGGCGCGCCGGTAACGGTGACCGACCTGCGGGCCGGCGCTGCGCTGGTGGTGGCCGGTCTGATGGCCAAGGGCGTTACGGAAATTTACGAAACTTCCTATATCGACCGTGGCTATGAGCGCATTGAGGAAAAACTGCGCAAACTGGGTGCGGAGATTCGCCGGGAACCCATTTAAGAGAATGATCATTGCCTGATGAAGAGGGGAGGTGGCAGCCCTGTACCATGACAATCCTTTCCGTGTGCTGGGGCTTGCTGCCAATGCGGATGAGCAGGCAGTGCGCACCGCCTACCGTCAGCGGGTCAAGGAATGCCATCCGGATCATTTTTCCGATCCTGAGCAGCAGCAAAAGGCCCAGGAAAAGCTGGTGGAGCTGAACCTTGCTTATGAGGAAGCGTTGAAAACCGCCTGCCGTCAAAAGGTTGGATTCAATCGTATTTCTCAGGAGGAAGCCAAGCACTTTGCCCAGCGGCTCATTGAGCAGGGCAATCTGGAGAGCGCCCTGCGTCAGCTGAATCGGGCGGACAGCAAGGATCATGGCTGGCATTATCTTCATGGAGTCATCCTGCTGGGGATGCGCCGCTATGAAGAAGCCCACGATAGCTTCCGGGAAGCGGTGAAGGCTGAGCCGGAGAATCGGGAATACCGATCCAAGGCGCTGGAAGCCGCTGTTGCCATGAAGAACAGCCATCGTCTGGATGTGAAGGTTTCCAACTGGCTGAAGGATACCTTCGGCAAAAAGTGAAAAATGCAACGGGACACAGCGAACAATGGCTGTGTCCCGTTTATTGTGTGAAAAAAGGCCTTCATCGCATGATGAAGGCCTCAAGTTGTTAAAAAGTGCGGGGTGCAGGGGCATCGTTCCGCAACCTCAGTCATCGTTCTGGGCACTAACCGTGCCCAGCCCTCGCTTCGGTTGACGACTGCGGGTCGCTAACGGCTTCGCCGTTGTGCCCACTGGGCACGCGCTTCCCTC
>JAFVXE010000027.1 GCA_017501255.1 Clostridia bacterium
GAAGATGATTGGTATGGAGTGAAGGATGAAGAAGAGATTGCTGTGGACGCTATGCTCGCTATGCCCCTGTACGATGAGGACGGAAATGAGATCCCGGAAGAAGATCTGCCGTGGAACAACATACCTGATGAAAGAATCGTTGATGATGACTCCGAGGACTGGTCAGCCGATGACGAACCAGAAGAATCCCTGCCACCCTCCAAGCCAGACAAACGCAGACGCAATGCGGATAAAGTAAGATCCTCTGCCGAACTAAGAAAGCGCATCGCCCAGAGCGTCCGTGAAGAAGCGCTTCGCCGACTGGAACTGTCTGCCCGAACCATGTCCGAGTTTCAGGAGTTGGTGGACTGGTACGACCGTGAAGAGGAAAGCCGTATGCGCCGGGAACGCCGTTATGAAACGCTGCGTGGCGATGTTCCGCTGGAGAGCGGCGCGATCCCCGGTGGCCACATCCTGCCGCATAGCATGAGTCAGCCGACCTTCCGGCAGATTTGCCGGGGCGAGTTTGACGATTATCTCAACACTTGCCTGTTTATGATGCACGACTTGACCGAGCGGGCGCACCTGCGGGAGATTGTGATGAATCTGAAGCTTGACCATAAGGAAATTCTGTTCTTCCTGGGTATCAGGCTGTACACGACACATAAGCTGGCGGAACTGCGCGGTCAGACAGAGCGCAACATTCGTAAGGTGCGCGATACTGTCCAGCGGCGCATCCACCGGAAGCTGTACGCAGCCCTGACGGTGCTGCAACAAGACGGCGACGAGCTGATCCACCTGGAGCAGGACTTCCTGCGTGACTACACTCCACCGAAAAGGAGGCATTCTTCCGATGAAGAACCTGTTTGAACACACCAACGCATTCTGGGCGAAGTATGCCGCCTATGAATGGCGGGTGGCTGATGACGGCAAGGAATATCTCTTGCCCACGAAAAACGCAGAAGCAGCTGTCTACAACATCTTGAAGGTAGCTGACCAGCTGGTGCTGGATGCAGTCAACGTCGGTCGGTTGGTGATGAAAAAATCGCCTGAAAAGAAGATCAAGGACGCCATCCACCGCTTCGCCTGTAACTATGGCCTGCTTGGCATGATGACGGCTCTGCCCACTACGCCGAATTTCGTGGAGTACGAGAAGGTCTATCTGCTCAAAAACCAGTTCATCCGGCAGGAAACAATGGACACGCTGGCGTACATGAAGCTCTTTTTCCCGTTCAAGATGCCGGATTTCCACAAGCGCGGCATTGAATCTGTCTGGAATGTGTCCAGCGAAGACCGGGCAGAAGCTGCTCTGTCAATGACCTTCCGCAACGATCCGCGAGCCATGGCTATGTCCTTCATGCGCAACTATGGTGAACCCTATGAGTGGCTGAAGGAAGCTTTCCTCGATTGGGCGTTCACTTTTACATCAACATACCTGTATTACGAGGATCGGGACAAAACGGACGAACACACGCTGGAACTGTATCGAAAGGGACTGGCTTGCTTTGAGGGTAATGCTCCTACGTACCATCTGGAATTGCAGGATCATCCGGTGATTGTGTGGGATTACCATTCACTGATGCTGGCGATAAAGTTCCTGTTCTCTGTCAAGCTGACGGCTGAAAAGAATCCCATGAGCTTGTGCGAACATTGCCGCATGGTGTTCTATGCTCCACGGGCAGACTCGCGGTTCTGTTCTGCTGAGTGTAGGAACAAAGCGAGCAAGAAGTCCTGATGCATCAGGCCCGCAAGAAATCCAGCAGACCGAGCGTGAGGTCTGTTACCTTCTTCAGCAACCATCCAGCGATGTGCGGAGCAACGGCGAAGAAGAGACCAAGCCCCGCCGTCTGGAAGATCAGGCCGCTGGGAGCGTTGGCGATCCACCCAGCAACAGAGCCGATAAGGAATACCGTTGCAAGCAGGTTGGTTGCGATGGAGGTCAATCCAACAATGATGGATGAAATCAGCTGGAATACCAGCAGTATCGCAATGAGGGGCAAAGCAGCAATCCGAAGGGGAAGCCTGAGCAGTTTCTTCATAAGTACCTCCATCTGATTCTTGGGGAGACAGGCACGGGCATGTGGCTCGTGCCTGTTTGCTATGAGGCATAGTTTCTCAGTCATAGATCAGCTCATTGAATAGCATTTCTTCGATCCGGTTGTGAATACTGTTCATGCGGCGTACCCATTCCATCTGGTCGGCAGCTTTCAAGTCCTCGGTAACGCCTTCGGCTGCTTTCATCTGCGGGATCAGCAGATCCATGCGTTCCTGGCAGGCATCGTCAATGCTGTACAGGTGTTTCATGAGCTTGCCGGACAGCAGGAGCTGATTGAACAGGAGAGAACGATGCTCGCGTAGATAGCGCATGCGCATTCTGCCGTACTTGCCAAGGGGGCGCATGTCCTCGGCAGGGATGCCAATGTTGGGCAGGTAATAGTCTCCGCAGCGGCGATAGGTCAGTTTCATGGGGTATCCTCGCTTTCTGCTGCAATAGAAAAAGCAGCTATGTACTTGAAGGTTTCCCTTCAAGCCATAACTGCTTGAATTACATATATTTCCCGCGACTCATGACGAGGAGGGGTAAACCTTCCTCTACATAATAACGCGTCGGAGGGCCGCAGCCCTCTGATTGCCAATCCGAAACCGGCGACACGTGCGGCGGTTTCGGAACCCTTGCGCAGCAAGGGAGTTCTATCGCCATTTGCCGCCCGGGGAGCCGAAGGCTCCTGGGCAAATGGTGCAGAAGTCGTCAAAAAAGTCGCCAAAGGCGAGTTTTTTGACGAGTAGCGGGCAACCCGGAAGGGCTGCCCGCTGCAATATACGGCAAGATTTATGCGCCCTCTCCCTGGCGATCCATGGCCCGGATGCGGCCGCAGATAAGTTTGCACACATCCCCGGCAATCTGCAACAGCCGGGGATCCTTGATCAGCCCCAGCCGCTGCTCAAAGCGGGTGCCGATGGCGCCAATCAGATAGGGACAGCCGGTCAGCGCCTGCTGAATACGGTCAAACAAGGCGGCTTCCATGGCGTCGGAAAAGATGCGGGAGGCGCTGATGATGCCGTTTTCCTGCTGGAGCATCACTGTGATGCTGCCCCAGGGGAAGCGCTCGTCCACCACGAAGTTGTAGGGCAAGGCTTCCGGGTACACCCATTCCGGATTGGCAAAGGATTCGGCAGTGCGTTGCAGATTGCTTTCGGTGAGCATCTGCTCATCCAGCCATACGGGCTGGCAGTTGTACTGGGCAGTGAAGGCCCGGTAGAGGGCTTCCTCCATGGCATCCAGCGTGAGGGTGGGCAGCTGGTCGCACACGCCGGTATAGAGGGACTCCACCGGCGGGCGCTGCTGGCCCCGGTATCGTTTGCCGCCGGGCAGCAGCGTGCGGGCCATCTGCTCCATATCCGGGTTGATGAGAATACAGCCGTTGTGCAAAGCGGTGGAACCGGCTTTGAAAAAGGCATTCTGGCAGAAGATGCGCCCATCGGTCATCAGGCTGGCGCAAGGGCCGGGCTGAACGGGCAGCCCCAGCAGCTGAGCAGCGCTGGCAGCCAGGGCCAGCTGGCGGGGAGCATTCAATTCGGTTTTGGGCAGGATAACGCTGAAATTCAGGGTTCCGGCATCCTGATAGAAGGTGCCGCCGCCGGTGAGTCTGCGGGTAATGATGCCGCCGGACTCCAGAAAAGGCTCCACATCGCATTCGTACCATGGATTCTGATTGCGGCCCACGGTGACGGCGTTTTCGCTGCGGTAGAGGAACAGGATGGCGGTACCCTCGGGCAGTGTATCCATCAGGTGCTTCTCAATGGCCAGATTGCGGCAGGGGTCGCTGGTTCTGGCAATGATGCACGAGGTTTGACGTATCATCGGTAATCTCGCCCTTCCGGAAAAAATCGGTTGACAGGCATGGGAATTCTTAGATATATTCGCCGCCTGTCCGCCGGATTCCTGCTGATGGCAAATTTTGCTGTATTATGCCCGGAGCATCAGCAGCTGAATGGGCAGACCGTTGGCAGTGCGGGCAGGACGGAAGGATTGCCCCTGAGGGGCTGGCGCATCCGCAGGCAGGGCGTAGGCGACCTGCGCAACACAGCCGTCCTGTTGGCAATACCCGATCCATAACCCATACGCCCCTTCCGGCACATGGACAAAACGCCAGCCGGGCCAGTTCATCAGCCCTACGGGCGGATAACGGTCAAAATAGGCAGCCAGGGACTGAAAGGGGCCGGGCCACTGAAGGGCAGGCAGCTGGTCGGTGGGGGACTGGCAGGGGTTTTGAGAGCGTGGGGGCGCAGACTGGGGCGTGTGCTGGGCTGGGGCTGCAGCCGTTGATTTGCATTGGCTTTCTTCGGAGGCTGGCATCTTGGAGGGGATACCGGCTTCCCCCGGAAGATGCTGCTGTTTTTCGTCCCGGCGGGAACGGCGGCGTTCTGGACGGGTGCGGGTCTCAATGGCTGGCAGGAATACCTCCCGTGGTAAGTCACGAAACGGAGAGGCGCTGCGCTGGCGGGGATGGGGTTCCGTCCGGCGGGCGATGGTCTGGTTTCTTTCTGAACTTTCTTTTGCTTTGTGCGAGGCTTTCTTTGGTTCGTCGCTGGCAATGGGATTCTTCCTGGCCGCGTTTTCAGGGGTTTTGCCCTCGGCAGATGCGAAAGGCGGTGCTGGCGGCGTCTCCTGTTCCTTGGTCAGGCGTTCGCACAGCGCCAGCAGGGCGTTTTTGGCGTCCAGCAGGCTGCCTGCGCTCTGGGAGGTGCACAGTCCAATGGCCAGTGGGCGTGGGCGGGCTTCCCCGTCGGTGATCAGCAGTGCCATCAGCCGCCGGGGGGCAGTGGCGTCCATGGGCAGGTCGGCATTCAGGCTGGCTTCTCCCCGGGGATTGGCACTGGCCCGTCCCACTTCACGCACCAGTCCCTCCCCGGCATACCAGAAAACCCGCATTTCCTTTTGCAGCATTCCCCGCAGATGCACCTGCACCAGCTGCCTGCGGGCCTCGCCCTGTAAACGTGCGTAGCCGCTGAGCCCCGCTTGCAATGGGCGCAGCATCATCATTTGATGGGTCACAGCTTCGGTCATGGTGATTCCTTCCTTTTCTGCCGGTGTTTCATTTGGGCAAGCCTATGCGCTGACAGCAGACTTTTATGCTTGATTTGAGATGGGTGGGATGCTGTGCTATACTATCAATGATATTTGGATGTGAAAGCGGGGTTTTGGCGTGGAGACGAGGGATTTCAGCAGCATCACCGCCTGCGGGGAGGATTGCACCGGCTGCGCAAAGCGGGCGCAGGACTTGTGCGGCGGCTGCCGGGAACTGGATGGATATTGCCCGGAATGGGCCCAGTCGGGGCGCTGCCCTGTCCATGCCTGTGCCAAGGAGCACGATGCGCTGTTTTGCGGGCTGTGCAGCCAGTTTCCCTGCGGGCGCATCCCTGCTTTGATGCCCTGGAAACCGGATGCCGTCCAGCAGATGAAAACACTGGCAGAGATGTATTTGAGGCAGCAGTGAATGTGCGCAACCCCTGACGATGCACGCCTTTGAAAATAATGGTTGACTGTAAAATGAAATAGGACAGAAGATAAAGAAAAGGAACCAAAGCGAACCTGTGGTAAAATTGAAGCACCACACAACAATAGACCAGGAGGTTCGCCATGGCTCAGAACAAGTATAGCACGAAAGAACGGAA
>JAFVXE010000028.1 GCA_017501255.1 Clostridia bacterium
GGTGCCCTTAACAACGGCCACCAGGATGGTGGAAGAGCCGGTGCAAACCGGAACGCGCTGAGCAGAGCCGATCAGCTTGCCGTTGAGCTCCGGAATAACCAGACCGATCGCCTTGGCAGCGCCGGTGCTGTTGGGAACGATGTTCTGGGCGCCGGCACGGGCACGACGGAGGTCGCCCTTGCGATGGGGGCCGTCCAGGATCATCTGGTCGCCGGTGTAAGCGTGCACGGTGGTCATGATACCGCTCTGGATGGGATAGGCATCATTCAGGGCCTTGGCCATGGGAGCCAGGCAGTTGGTGGTGCAGGAAGCGGCGGAGATGATGGTGTCTTCCTTGGTCAGGGTGTTCTCGTTAACGGAGAAAACGATGGTGGGCAGGTCGTTGCCGGCGGGAGCAGAGATAACAACCTTCTTGGCGCCAGCGTTGATGTGAGCCTGGCTCTTTTCCTTGGAGCAGTAGAAGCCGGTGCACTCCAGCACAACGTCTACATCCAGCTTGCCCCAGGGGCAGTTGGCGGCGTCCTTCTCAGCGTAGATCTTGATTTCCTTGCCGTCTACGATGATGGAATCGTCGGTGGCTTCCACAGTGTGCTTGTTCTCGCCGATGCTGCCGCAGTAGGCGCCCTGAGCGGTGTCGTACTTGAGCAGGTGGGCCAGCATCTTGGGGCTGGTTAGGTCGTTGATGGCGACAACTTCGTAGCCCTCAGCGCCGAACATCTGACGGAAAGCGAGACGGCCGATGCGGCCGAAACCGTTAATAGCAACTTTAACCATAGTGATCGTACCTCCCATAAGTGTTTTGTACCAACTCGTATTTTACCAAAAAGAAACCATAGTTTCAATAGGCAAAACGAAAGTTTGTGAAAAAATCGTCGAAATGTTTGCCGGATCGCATTTTCAAAAAGAATCAGCTACGGAGTGGGACTCCCGTCCCCTCACTCCCCCGCCTCTTCCAGCGCCTGCTTGCCCAGCAGATAGCTGCCCACCAGCCCGCTGACCGGGAACAGTTCCGGCGCAACAATATAGCTGTCAATATGCTCCGTAATGGCCGGGGACTGCACATAACCGCCCAAAAGCCGGAGGGTTTCCTTGCGCACCATGGGCAGGAGGCATTCACGCCCCAGCACGCCGCCGCCAAGGATGATCTTCTCCGGGCTCAGGGTAAGAATCAGATTGACGCACATCTGGGCCAGATAATAGGCCTCAATGGCAAAGGTGGGATGATCATCCGGCAAATCCCGGGCATCGCCCTGCACCCGTGCCCCGATGGCAGGGCCGGCAGCCAGGCCTTCCAGGCAGCTTTCGTGATAGGGACACACACCCCGGGGATTGGGATCCTCCGGATGAGGCCGGAGCAGCATATGCCCCAGTTCCGGGTGCACCAGACCATGCAGCAGCCTGCCATCCGCATACACGCCGCCGCCGATGCCAGTGCCAATGGTCACATATACCGCATTGCGGCAGCCACGGGCAGCGCCCATTTCCACCTCCGCCAAAGCAGCGGCGTTCACATCCGTGTCGATTCTGGCAGGGATGTTCCTGCCATCCAGCAGCTTTTCAAGCAGCGGATAATCCTTCCATTTCAGCTTGGGAGTGGAGGTGATGCTGCCGTAACGGGGCGATTCCGGATGCAGTTCCAGCGGGCCGAAACTGCCCACACCCAGCGCATCCACCTGATGGCGGCGGAAAAACGCCACCATGGGCGGCATGGTTTCCTCCGGGGATACTGTGGGCAAGGTGATCCGTTCGATCTCTGTGCCGTCCTCCCAATACACTGCCAGCACCATTTTGGTGCCGCCTGCTTCCAGTGCGCCGATTTTCCGCATGGCTGTTTCCTCGCTTTCAACGTGCAGGAGAATCATCCCCGTTTCATATTGCTCTCATCATAAAAGCAATACCGGGAAAAGTCAACACTTCCATCTTGAGGATTGACATTCGACCCCGTTCTGCTACAATGCTTAGGAATCATTCTTCCATATAAAGTGAGGCATGGATCATGAACGATTTTTCAATGAAGGAAATCCTTGAAATGCAGCGGCTGCTGCAGGAAAAATACAAGGGCAGATGGGAACCCATCGAGCCCGCCATTGGCAAAAACAAATTGCTGTGGATGATCGGCGAATGCGGCGAAGTGGCTGAAATTATCAAGAAAAACGGACATGAGCGCATCATGGAAGAAGGCGAAATCCGTCAGCATTTTGTGGAAGAAATGGCGGATGTGCTGATGTATTACGGCGATGTGATGAACTGTTTCGGCATCACCCCGGAAGAGCTGAAAGCATCCTACACCGAAAAATTCCAGCGGAATATGGCACGCTGGTAAGCGGAGCCAAAGGAGGAACCATCATGCTGCCAACCATTGAACAGGCCATGCAGGAACTGACCCTGGCGGGAGAGCTGAATCCCGGCCCATGGGTGGAGCATTCCCTGAATGTGGCCCGGGCTGCCCGGAATATTGCGGCAAAAGTACCCGGCATGGATGCGGACAAAGCCTATATCGTCGGTATGCTGCACGACATCGGCCGCCGGGTGGGCATTGTGAACATCCCCACCCATGTATATGAAGGCTACCGCTATGCCATGGAAAAGGGCTGGGAGGAAGTGGCCCGCATCTGCATGACCCATTCCTATCCCCTGATGCAGGGCGAGTTTGACTACCAGCCGGAAACGGCAGCGGAAAAAGCCATCAAAGACTATATCCTCCATTGCGAAGCGGATGACTACGACAAACTCATCCAAATCTGCGATGCTGTTGCTACCGATTACGGATTTGTGATTCTGGAAAAGCGTTTTGTGGATGTAACCCGCCGCTATGGCATCATGGAAAGCTACATTCAGGGCTGGGAGGTCACCTTCCGCAACAAGGAATCCTTTGAGGAACGGATGGGCTGCTCCATTTACGATGTGCTGCCGGATATCGGCAAAACCACTTTGCTGTGCCCGCCCCCATGGAAGCCGCCGGTCAAGCAAAGCTGAACAAAAGCACGAAAGGCGTGAAATCCCATGGCGATTGAAAAAGTACGGGCGTACCTGAGTCAGTACGGCATGGCGGACAAGATTCTGGAATTTGATGTATCCAGCGCAACGGTGGATCTGGCGGCGGCGGCCCTTGGCTGCGAGCCCTGCCGTATCGCCAAGAGCCTGTCATTCAAAGTGGATGGCAAAGCCATTCTGATCGTGGCTGCCGGTGATGCCCGTATCGACAACAAGAAATACAAGGCGTACTTCGGCACAAAGGCAGTCATGCCCCACGGTGATGAGGTGGAAGCGCTGATCGGGCACGGTGTGGGCGGTGTTTGTCCCTTTGCCGTCAACGATGGGGTTACCGTTTATCTGGATGAATCCCTCAAGCGGTTTGAAACCGTCTATCCTGCCTGCGGCAGCTCCAACAGCGCCATCGAACTGACCATTCCCCAGCTGGAGATGCTTTCCGGCTACACCGCATGGATTAACGTAAGCAAGGATATGGAAGTATGAAAACACGCAACATGACGGAAGGAAGCCCCATCCGGCTGATTCTGGCGGTGGCCTTCCCGCTGATGCTGGGCAATGTGTTCCAGCAGCTCTATACCGTGGTGGACGCCCAGGTGGTGGGCGTTGTGGAAGGCGTTTCCGCACTGGCGGCGCTGGGTTCCTCCGACTGGTACCTGTGGCTGTTTACCGGGCTGGTACAGGGCTTTGCCCAGGGCTTCACCATCCCTATGGCCCAGGCTTTTGGTGCCAATGATATCAAGGGTCTCAAGCGCAACGTGGGCAACGCCGCCATTCTGACGCTGATCATCGGGTTTCTCAGCGCAGCGCTGGCCATTCTGTCCATTGGCCCGGTGCAGAATCTGCTGAATATGCCCGAGGCGATCCGGCCCATTTCCAGCAGCTATCTGACAGTGATCTTTGCCGGTCTGCCCATCTTTATGGCCTATAACGTGCTGGGCGGCATTCTGCGTTCCCTGGGCGACGGTAAAACGCCTCTGGTGGCCATGGTGATCGCCTCGCTGGTGAACATCGGGCTGGATCTGTTGTTTGTGGTGGTTTTCCATATGGGGGTTGTGGGCGCAGCCGTGGCAACACTCATTGCCCAGATCTGCTCCTGCCTGTTCTGCCTGAACCGTCTCAAACAGCTGCCCATCGTGCACCCTGCCAGAGAGGATCTCCGCCTTGACCCGGCTGTGGTCAGCCGTCAGATCAAGCTGGGCATTCCTGTGGCTGCACAGAATATCATCATTGCCGTGGGCGGTATGTTTGTTCAGAGCATCGTCAATGGCATGGGTGTTGCCTTTATTGCCGGCTATACCGCTTCCAACAAGCTCTACGGCGTTTTGGAAATCGCCGCCGTCAGCTATGGCTATGCCGTATCCACCTATGCGGGCCAGAATCTGGGCGCCAAAAAGCACGGCCGTATCCGCACAGGCGTTCATGCGGCTGCGTTGGCTGGCATCCTGACCGCTCTGGTCATCGGCGGGCTGATGTTCCTCTTTGGGCATCACATTGTGGGCAGCTTCCTTTCCGGCACGGAGGAAGAAGTAGCCGAGGCCCTGAAAGTGGCAGTGGAATACCTGCGCACCATGGCAACCTTCCTGCCCATCCTGTATCTGCTGTATATCTACCGGGCCACTCTGCAGGGCATGGGCAACACCGTGATGCCCATGGTCAGCGGCTTTGTGGAGTTGGGAATGCGTGTGGGTTCCGCTTTGATCCTGCCCGGACTGATCGGCTACTGGGGCTTCTTCGTGGCGGAAGTGCTGGCATGGATCGGCGCCGATTGCGTGTTGATGCCCAGTTATTATGCCATGCTTGGCAAGCTGAAAACCCAGTGGGCAGAGGAACGGATACAGGAATAGTCCTCAAACAAGCCAACAGGAAACCCCTGCTGCCTTTCTTCCTGTGATTGCAGCAGGGGTCTTTCTGTCTTCAGTTTTGCTTCTTCCCATGATCGGGCAGCCCATCCCGGGTAATGTCATTGGCTTTGATGGGATGGATGCCATACAGCCGGGCATAATCTTCCGCTTCCTCATCGGTGGGCACACCGGCGGGAATCAGCCCGGTGCATTCCGTAAAGGAAGCCAGATCCTCTATATCCCGTTCCGGGGGCGTGGTGATGGGATTGTTTCTGGGCATTGGCTGGTGTTTCATGTGCTTCTCCTCCTTTGGTCATCCTATAGGATGCACCGTCAGGCGGCAGCACAAACAGAGAAAAAGCGGTATCGGATCGTCATTTACCCAACCGGGCTTCAATGGTACAGAGTTTGCCCCGGAGGACATAGCCGATCTTTTCATAACAGGCATTGGAAGCGGCATAATCCGCATCGGTATAGAGCATGGGCATAAGACCCTGCTGCGCCACCATACAGGTCACCTGATACACCAAATGCTGGGCATAGTGCTTTCTGCGGTGCTCCGGTTTGGTGTATACACCGCCTACACACCCAAGCCCGTCATGGATGGTGCGGGAACAGCAGGCCACTGCTTCACCACCGGCATTTTTCCAAAAGAAGAATCCGTTGTCCTCTATCCGCTGCTGTGCCAGCACCCGGCAGTTCTCAAGGCTCATCCGGTCTGCGTGCACCGCATCGTGGAATTGAAAAATCAGCTGAGCGGCTTCCTCCGCATCAGCCATTGTGCAGACATGGAGGCTGCCATCCGCAGGAATATCCGGCGCAACCGCTTCCGGGCAGTCGTAAGCGAACATATTCGTTGCAATATGCGCTTGCACCCCTTCTTCTTTGGCACGGGCAAGGAAGAATTCCGCCAGTTCATATTTCAGATTGTAGCGGTATCCCTCCGCCATGGGCATTGTTTCGGCGGCCACCTGCCAGGCCCGTTCCTTTTCCGCTTCGCTGATCCCATCCGGTGTCCAGAGCCACACCGGATAGGGCTGCATGGTATGGCACAGGATAAACCGCTCATGATCCGTGCATATGCAATGGCAATCGCCCCGAAGAACCCGGCTTAGCACCGAAAACGTATACCGGTCCTGTTCCAGCAACTGAATATCCCGCTGGTCTGCTGCGTGATCCATCCTGTTTCCTCCTTACGTTCATCCTTGACAGTTGCCCAGTGAAAAATACAGAGAACCTCCGCACGTTCGTCTGCCATGCGGAGGTTCTCCTGTTTATGAATGCTGTTTATTTTGCCAAACTCAGCAGATCTCCTGAATCCAGCCCTCGGGAGCCTCGATGGTGCCCATCTGGATGCCCCGCAGGGTATCATACAGCTTCTTGGTGACGGGGCCCATTTCGGTCATGCCGGAGGGCAGATAGATTTCCTCGCCATGGTTGACGATGCAGCCAACAGGAGAGATCACAGCAGCGGTGCCGCACAGACCGGCCTCGGCGAAATCCTTGATCTCGTCCACAGAGATTTCCCGCTCTTCGGTTTCCAGACCCAGGTACTTGGAGGCAACCTCCAGCAGGGAACGGCGGGTAATGGAGGGCAGAATGGTGGAGGACTTGGGCGTGACCACCTTGTTGTCCTTGGTGATGAAGATGATGTTGGCGCCGCCGGTTTCTTCCACATAGGTGTGGGTGGCGGAATCCAGATACAGATTCTCGTCATAGCCCTGCTCATGAGCGTCCACAATATTGTACAGGCTCATGGCGTAGTTGAGGCCAGCCTTCACGTGACCGGTGCCATGGGGGGCTGCACGGTCCAGATCGCTGATGCGCAGCTTCAGAGGCTTCACGCCGCCCTTGAAGTAGGGGCCCACGGGAGTGGCGAAAATGCGGAATTCAAAATCATTGGCGGGCTTCACGCCGATAACCGGGTTCTTGCCGAACATGAAGGGGCGCAGGTACAGGGAAGCGCCGGTGCCGTAGGGAGGCACCCACTTGGCATTGGCACGCACCACCTGCACAACCGCATCCACAAAGCGTTCCTTGGAGAAGATGGGCATCTTGAGGCGCTCACAGGTATCGATCATGCGCTGTGCATTCATATCGGGGCGGAAGCAGACAATGCGTCCATCCTCGGTGGTGTAGGCCTTCAGGCCCTCAAAGCAGGTCTGGGCATACTGCAGAACACAGGCGCATTCGCTCATGACAATCTCGCTGTCGCCGGTCAGGCGGCCTTCGTCCCACTTGCCGTCCTTGTATTCGGATACATAGCGCTCATCGGTCTTCACATAACCAAAACCGAGATTACCCCAATCCACATCTGCCTTCATCATGGTACATTCCTCCTATATCAACGCACCATGCCGGATCAAAAACCGGCGGTGCGTTTTGGTTTATCAAAGATTATAGGCTTTTGCACAATACTTTGTCAATGCACCCATTTCAATGAAAACAAATCCGAAACAATCAGTGAAAAAATCCTTAACAGCCCTTGACGAAATCGAATTGTAAGCATACAATAGTGTATAGAACATATGATATGGATAGGTATCTCTGTCAGGGCGGCTGTAAACAGCTGTGTTTTTCGTATTCTGCATACATTTATACGGTCGGGCATCCCATATGGCTGCTTTTCTGTTTTGCCTATCCCCCGCTCTGTGCTATCCCATTCTTCGCTTCCAATTGCCGCAGACAGCCCGGTTCGCTGTCTATGGCTTTACATATCCTGGCATCATCACCTTGCCGCCGGTATGGAAGAACCGGTCGGTCCGTTGCACCCGTCGGCTACGGCGGAAGAAAGGAGGCGTGTATGCTACCCAACTCTCCCGCCGCAAGCACTATGCGCGGCGGCGCAGCGTAAAGCATCCCTTATTCTACGGTAAACCCAATACAGCAAACAAATTGAAGGAGTGACCCTTCCCATGATGAACAAAAAGCAATGCGTTGCCATGCTGCTGGCCGGTGGTCAGGGCAGCCGTCTGGGCATCCTGACAGCCGATGTGGCCAAGCCTGCCATTCCCTTCGGCGGCAAGTACCGCATCATCGACTTCCCCCTGTCCAACTGCACCAACAGCGGCATCGACGTGGTGGGTGTGCTGACCCAGTACCGTCCTCTGGCGCTGAATGCCTACATCGGCAGCGGCTCCCCCTGGGATCTGGACCTTGCTCACGGCGGCGTCTACGTGCTGCCCCCCTACCAGACCGGCAAGAGCGGCGAATGGTATTCCGGTACCGCCAATGCCATCTATCAGAACCTGCAGTTCATCGAGCAGTTTAACACCGATTACGTTCTCATCCTCAGCGGCGACCACATCTACAAGATGGACTACAACGCCATGCTGAAGGCCCATATTGAAAACGAAGCCGACTGCACCATTGCTGTGCGCGAAGTGCCGTGGGCCGAAGCCAGCCGTTTCGGTATCATGAATACCGGCGAAGGCAACCGGATCGACGAGTTCGAAGAAAAGCCCGCCAACCCCAAGAGCAACAAGGCCAGCATGGGCGTGTACATCTTCACTTGGGACAAGCTGCGCAAGTACCTGACCGAAGATGCTGCCAATCCCGACAGTTCCAACGACTTCGGCAAGAACATCATTCCCAATATGCTCAACGACAATCAGCGTATGTTCGCCTACGATTTCGAAGGCTACTGGAAGGACGTGGGCACCATCGAGAGCCTGTGGGAAGCCAACATGGACCTGCTGGAGCTGCCCATGCCCATCGATCTGTACGACAAGAAGTGGCGCATCTACGGCCGCAACCCCGGTCTGGCCCCCAGCTTTGTGGCTGAAGGCGGCAAAGCCATCAACAGCCTCATCACTGAAGGCTGCGAAGTGTACGGTTCCGTGGATCACAGCATCCTGTTCGCCGGCGTTACCGTTGAAGAAGGCGCCAAGGTTGTGGACAGCGTGCTGATGCCCGGCTGCACCGTCAAGCGCGGCGCTGTGGTGCGCAGAGCCATCGTGGCGGAATCCGCCATTATCGGCTCCGGTTCCGAAGTGGGCGAAACCACCGGCAACATCGCCGTGGTTGGCGACCACGTCACCCTGCCTGCCGGTTCCGTTGTGAAAGCCGGCGAGCAGCGCGCCCAGTAATCCCCCTTTGCCAATCAACCACAAAGTGAGGTACTATCATGAAAAACGTAATGGGTGTTATTTACACCGGCGAAAAAGATGATTTTCTGCGGGATTTGACCAAGGTGCGCGCCATTGCCGCCATGCCCGTATGCGGCCGCTATCGCGTAATCGACTTCATCGTTTCCAGCATGGTCAACAGCGGTATGCGCAATGTGGGCGTGATCATGCAGAAGAACTACCAGAGCCTGATGGACCATCTGGGCAGCGGCAAGGAATGGGATCTCCACGGCAAGAACGACGGTCTGTTCATCCTGCCTCCCTTCCTGAATGCTGATGAAAACAACGGCGTTTACAAGGGATCCATCGATGCCCTGCATTCCAATATCAACTACCTGCGCCGCAGCCGTCAGGAGTATGTGCTGCTCTCCAACAGCTTGATCGTTTACAATGCCAACTTCACCGATGCTTTCGACAAGTTCAAAGCCAGCGATGCGGACATCATGATGTTCTACACCCGCAACCCCGCCATGCAGCGTGCCAATTACGGCGCTTATCTGGATGTGGCCGAGGACGGCATGATCCGTGACGTGGAAGTGGATCCCACCAAGCCCAAGTACGAAAACACCAGCATGGATGTATTCATCATGAAGAAGTCCCTGCTGCTGGAGCTGGTGGATACCGGCGCTGCTCACCGCTACCACGAACTGCTGGGCGACATCATCCTGCGCAGCGTGCGTGACAACGGCATGAAGGTGATGGGCTACGAGTACACCGATCTGTGCTACCGTCTGGACAGCGTGGAGAACTATCTGAAGTTCAACATGGATTGTCTGGATCCCGAAATCCGTCATCAGCTCTTCCCCGAAGACCGCCCCGTGTACACCAAGGTGCGCGATCAGCTGGCTGCCCGCTACATGGAAAATGCCAATGTGATCAACTCCATGGTGGCCGACGGCAGCATGATCAACGGTACCGTGGAACACAGCGTGCTGTTCCGTGGCGTGAAGATCGGCAAGGGCGCTCACGTGAAAAACTGCATCATCATGCAGGACGGCGTGATCGAGGATGGCGTATATCTGGAGAATTGCATTCTGGATAAGAACGTGTTCATCAAGGCGGGCGAAAAGGTCATCGGCACCAAGTACTATCCCGTCTGCGTTGACAAGGGCGGCAAGATTCTGTAAAATCAGGCCCGACCCAAGATTGCAACCAAGGAGGAATTCCCCATGAAGATTCTCTTTACGGCCAGCGAATGCGTCCCCTTTGTCAAGACCGGCGGTCTGGCGGACGTGGTGGGCGCACTGGCTCCCGTGCTGAGCAAGCAGGGCCATGACGTTCGTGTGATCCTGCCCATGTACACCGCCATTGACCAGAAGTATCAGGCTGAGATGGAGTTCCTGCTCCATTTCGACGTGCAGCTGGGCTGGCGCCGGCAGTACTGCGGCGTGCAGGTGCTCAAGAAGGACGGCGTGACCTACTACTTCCTGGACAACAAATACTATTTCGGCCGTCCCTACATCTACGGTCTGGGCGGTGATGAGTACGAGCGCTACGGCTTCTTCTGCCGTGCTGCCCTCAATGCTCTGCCCCTGCTGGACTTCCAGCCCGACATCATCCATGCTCATGACTGGCAGAGCGGCATGGTGCCTGCCCTGCACAAGATCCAGTACAAGCATCTGCCTTTCTATGCCAATATGCGCACCATGTACACCATCCACAACCTGCAGTATCAGGGCATTTTCGGTGTGAAGGAAGTGCAGGATGTGCTGGGTCTGGGCGATGACCTGTTCACCGCCGACAAGCTGGAATGCTACGGCTGCGCCAACTTCATGAAGGCCGGTCTGGTCTACAGCGATGTGATCACCACCGTCAGCCCCAGCTATGCCGAGGAAATCACCACGGCATACTACGGCGAGCGGATGGACGGCCTCATCCGTGCCCGTCGGGACAGCCTCTACGGCGTGCTCAACGGCATCGATGTGGACGAGTACAATCCCGAGACCGATCCCCTGATTTTCAAGAACTATACCGCTGACACCATCGAAGCCAAGGTAGAAAACAAGATGCAGCTCCAGCGTGATCTGGGCCTGGAAGTGGGCGCAGATATTCCGCTGATCGCCATGGTAGGCCGTCTGAGCAATCAGAAGGGTCTGGATCTGGTGGACTGCGTGCTGGGCGACATCATGAGCGAGAACGTGCAGCTGGTGGTGCTGGGTATGGGCGAAGCCCGTTACACCAACCTGTTCAGCTGGGCCGAGCAGCAGTATCAGGGCAAGATGGCGGCCCGTTTCGCCATGGACCACCAGCTGGCCCATCGCCTGTATGCCTCTGCCGACTTCTTCCTGATGCCCTCCCTGTTTGAGCCCTGCGGCCTGAGCCAGCTCATCAGCCTGCGCTACGGCACCATCCCGATCGTCCGTGAAACCGGCGGTCTGCGGGATACCGTGCTCAGCTACAACAAGTTCAACAACGAAGGCAACGGCTTCACCTTCCTGAACTACAACGCCCACGATATGCTCAACGTGATCCGTCGTGCGCTGGGTTACTACCGTGATCAGAAGGACATCATCACCATGCTGCGCAAGCGCGGTATGGCCGGTGATTACAGCTGGACCCACAGCGCCGCCGATTATGTGAGCATCTACGAAAAGATGCTGGGTTAAGTTTCAGAATTGTATCAAATTTGTCCCTCATCCCCTATGCGAAGAAAAGTGTGCTATAATGTATGCTATCCCCGCATAGGGGATATTGCATTCGTGCAAATCAACGTAAACAAAGAGGAGAAAGTCATGAAAAAGATCGTTCTGTTTGCTCTGACTCTGGTGATGGTTCTCGCCGCCGCCTGCCCCGCCTTTGCCGCCGGCAAACTGGTTGTGGATCAGGAAAAGTTCTACTCCATCGAGCCCTATGATGACAGTTTCTATGTCTACATCTATGCTCAGGTCAGCAATGCCGGCGACAAGGCCGTTGAGTTCAACAACGGTCTGTGGGAAATCTACGATGCCAACGGCGATACGCTGGATTCCGAGGACTGGATGTACTGCTATCCCGACGTGCTGGAGCCCGGCGAAGTGGGCTTTCTGAGCGCCTATATGTCTCTGGATGACGTGAGCAGCGTGGAAGATGCCGCTGACTACCTGCTGACCGTTTCCGGCAAGAGCGCCAAGGAGAACACCATCGTTCGTCTGCCCGCCACTGTGAAGTACACCTACACCAAGGGCGACTACCGTGATTCCCACGTGCTCACCGCCACCGTTACCAACGATACCACCGAAACCGTTTATGACTACCGTGTTGTGTACGCCGTAAAGGATGCCGCCGGCAATCTGCTCTTCGTTGAAAACGTACAGCCCAGCTATGTTGGCATTCTGCCCGGCACCTCCGTGGAAGTTATGCGTGACCTGAGCTATGACAGCGTTGTGGAAGAACTGCTGGAGCAGGGCATCCTGAACTTCGACCAGGTTGAAGTAATTGCCTATGTTGACACCGATTATTAATCTGATTGTGACCCTGGCCCTTGCCGTCGTCACTGCATTCGGCGGTATCTTTGCGGTTGTCACCCCTTCCATTGAGCAGGTGACCGTTATTCCCAGCGGCGCTGTGCAGCCCGTGGTAACGGAACAACCAGCAGCAACTGAGCAACCGACAGCGGCTGCACCGCAAACAGCCACCTATCAGCATATCGCCGCACTGCTTGCAAATGCGAAGACGCAGAGTACCGGAGAATACAGCACAATTGAGCGTGGACACTCCGGTGAAGCTGTGCTTCAGCTCCAGCAGCGTCTGGCTGAGCTTGGCTATTACACCAGCACGCCCTCCGGCAAGATGGACAGCGCCACACAGCTGGCTTACAAGAAATTCGAAAAAGCCAACGGCTTTACTGCCAATGGTATTGCCAGCCCGGAAGAACAGGAAGTTCTGTTCTCTCAGGAGGCAGTTGCTGCGCAGTAATCCATTTGCACTCCCGCCACAGCAGGCGGGAGTCTGCTCGTCCCAAAACTCGCCTTTGGCGACTTTTGGGACGACTCTTGCACCGTTTGCCTTTTCGCCTTCGGCTCTCCGGGCGGCAAACGGCGACAGGAATCCCTTGCTGCGCAAGGGTTCCGAAACCACCGCACAGGTCGCTGGTTTCGGAAAACAATCAGAGGGCTGCGGCCCTCCGATACCTCCGAGGGATTCTGTGACAGTCTGACTCCCGCCACAGCAGGCGGGAGTTTTTTCATTTCAAATCAGAAAAATATGAAAGATGACAGGAAAAGATGCTTTCATGGTATTGCATGACAAAGCAAACGATGGTATAATTATCATTGGTGTCTTTTGATAATGTTGGCAGGAGCAACCAGCCCTCTGCCAGGGAGGAAAATGCATGGAATACTCTGTTGAAAAAATTTCCGGTAACAAAGTAAAGATCACTTTCACCGCCCCTGCCGCCGATTTTGAAGAAGCGGTACAGAAGGCCTATCTGAAGGTCCGCGGCCAGATCAGCGTGCCCGGTTTCCGCAAGGGCAAGGCTCCCCGCCGCCTGATCGAAAGTATGTACGGCAGCGCCGTCTTCTATGATGATGCGCTGGAAATTCTGTTCCCGGATGCCTATACCAAGGCTGTCACCGAAAGCGGCATCAACCCCGTCAGCCGTCCCGAAGTCGATGTGGAAACCATCGAAAAGGGCAAGGACGTGGTGTTCACCGCCGAAGTGTTCGTGATGCCTGAAGTGAAGCTGGGCGACTACAAGGGTCTGGAAGTGACCAAGCATATGCATCCCGTTACCGACGAGCAGATCGACGCCCGTCTGGAGCAGGAGCGCAAGAAGGTTGCCCGCAGCATCGAAGTGACCGACCGTGCGCTGGAGAACGGCGACAATGCCGAGCTGGACTACTCCGGCAGTGTTGACGGCGTGAAGTTCGAGGGCGGCACCGCCGAGCATCAGCATCTGGTGATCGGTTCCGGCAGCTTCATCCCCGGCTTTGAAGAGCAGATGATCGGTATGCAGGTTGGCGAAGAGCGCGACCTGGATGTGCAGTTCCCCGAGAAGTATCATTCCGAGGATCTGGCTGGCAAGAAGGCCGTTTTCCACGTGAAGCTCCACGCCATCACCAAGGAAGAACTGCCCGAGCTGGATGACGACTTTGCCTCCGAAGTAAGCGAATTCGACACCCTGGCCGAGTACCGTGCCGATGTGGCCAAGAAGATCGAAGAAACCGCTTCCGCCCACGCCGAAGAAGCCGCCAAGCAGCAGCTGGTGGACAAGGCTGTGGCCAACGCCGAAGTGGCCATCCCCGCCCCCATGGTGGAGGATAAGCTGGACGATATGATGCAGCAGATGGGTTGGCGTATGCAGCAGCAGGGCTTCTCCATGGAGCAGTACCTGAGCATGTTGGGCCAGACCCCCGCCCAGATGCGTGATATGTACCGCAGCGAGGCCGAACTGACCGTGAAGACCGAGCTGGTGCTGGACGAGATCGTGAAGGCCGAAGGCATCGAAGCCAACGATGAAGACGTTGACAAGCTGCTGGCTGGCTATGCCGAGCCCATGGGCCAGACTGTGGAGCAGATCAAGGCTTCCTTCAACGAGGGCCAGATCGAGTACTTCAAGCATCGTGCCTGCGTCACCAAGGCGCTGGATATGATGTGGGACGCCGCCAAGGTGACCGAGGAAGTGGTTGACCACTCCAAGGAAGAAGCCGAAGAAAAGCCCGCCCCCAAGAAGCGCACCACCAAGAAGGCCGCCGAGAAGGCAGAAGACGCTGAGGAAGAGGCTGCTGAGAAGAAGCCTGCCGCCAAGAAGCGCACCACCACCAAGAAGGCTGCCGAAGAGGCTCCCGCTGAGGAAGGCGAAGAAGCTCCCAAGGCCAAGCGCACCCGCAAGACCACCAAGAAGGCCGAAGAAGCTCCCGCTGAGGAAACCAAAGCCGAATAATCAGAGCATAGGTTATCCAAACCCTGCTCAGTGCGTAACAAGCGCATAAAATGCGCACCGCATGCATATGCTCTTAGGGTATATCCTGCGGTGCGCCTTTCACTGTAACCAACTGCCCCGCACCTGCGTTATGCAAAAGGAGGGAATCCGTATGGGTCTGATCCCCATGGTGATTGAACAGACCAACCGTGGCGAGCGTTCGTTCGATATCTACTCCCGTTTGCTGAAGGACCGTATCATCTTCCTCAGCGGCGAGATTGATGACGATACCGCCAATCTGGTGGTGGCACAGATGCTGTTTCTGGAAATGGAAAACCCGGATGCAGATATTTCGCTTTATATCAACAGCCCCGGCGGCAGCGTGACTGCCGGTATGGCCATCTACGATACCATGAACTACATCAAGTGCAATGTACGCACCGTGGTTATCGGTATGGCTGCCAGCATGGCTGCCTTCCTGCTGATGGCAGGCGAGAAAGGCAAGCGCCTTGCCCTGCCCAACAGCGAAGTGATGATTCACCAGCCCCTGGGCGGCGCCAGCGGTCAGGCCACCGATGTGGCCATCCGTGCCGAATGGCTGCTGAAAACCAAGGATAAGATGACCCGCCTCATGGCTGAAATGAGCGGTCAGGACATTGAGAAAGTCAAACAGGACGTGGAACGCGACTACTTTATGAGCGCCGAGGAAGCCCTCAGCTATGGCATCATCGACGAGATCTATCAGCCGCGCAACGCGAAGTAAACACAGTAAGTGAGGTAACAAAATGGCGGGAGACGATTTCAATCCCCGTATGCCCAAGCCCAAGCGGTGCAGCTTCTGCGGCAAAAGCAGCGAGCAGGTGAGCCGCATGGTCGCCGGGCCCAATGTGCAGATTTGCAACGAGTGCATCCTGCTGTGTCAGGAAATCATCAGCGACGATCTGATGCCCAAGCACCAGTCCCCCGTCAGCGGCGGCGACATCCCCCGTCCCCGGGAGATCAAGGAAGTGCTGGATCAGTACGTAATCGGTCAGGATCAGGCCAAGCGTGCGCTGTCTGTGGCGGTATACAACCACTACAAGCGCATTGACGCCGCCCCTCAGGACGGCGCTGAGAACGAGGTGGAGCTCCAGAAGAGCAACATCCTGCTGGTGGGCCCCACCGGTTGCGGCAAAACCTTCCTGGCCCAGACCCTTGCCAAATTCCTGAAAGTGCCCTTCGCTATCGCCGATGCCACCAGTCTCACCGAGGCCGGTTATGTGGGCGAGGATGTGGAGAACATTCTCCTTCGGCTCATCCAGAATGCCGATTACGACATCGAAGCCGCACAGCGGGGCATTATCTACATCGACGAGATCGACAAGATCGCCCGCAAGAGCGAGAACCCCTCCATTACCCGCGATGTCAGCGGCGAAGGCGTACAGCAGACCCTGCTGAAGATTCTGGAGGGTACCATTGCCAGCGTGCCTCCCCAGGGCGGCCGCAAGCATCCCCATCAGGAGTTTATCCAGATTGATACCACCAACATTCTCTTCATCTGCGGCGGCGCTTTTGATGGCATTGCGCCCATCATCGAGAGCCGTGTGGGCAAGAAGAGCCTTGGTTTTGGCAGTGAACTCCATGGCAAGGATGATCACAGCCTGAACGAGACCCTGCACCAGCTGCGCCCGGAGGATCTGATCAAATTCGGCCTGATCCCCGAGTTTGTGGGCCGTCTGCCCATTACCGTTACGCTGGATGCACTGGACGAAGCCCAGTTGGTACGTATCCTCACCGAGCCGAAAAATGCTCTGGTGCGGCAGTACAACTACCTGCTGGGTCTGGACGGCATCGACCTGACCTTCGAGCCTGCTGCCCTCAAGCAGATTGCCAAGCAGTCCATCGACCGCAAGAGCGGCGCCCGCGGTCTGCGTGCCATCGTGGAGAATATCCTGATGGATACCATGTTTGACCTGCCCTCCCGCAGCGATGTGAAGAACGTCATCATCACCGAAAAGGCTGTACTGGGTAAGGAATCACCCAAGCTGGTGCTGGAAGGCGAAGAGATTCCTGCGACCAAGCCTGCCCGGAAACCCAGGAAGAAGACCGTCAAGGCGGATGAGTCCGCGTCTTGATCATAAGCAAACACCCCGATTGTCATATGACAATCGGGGTATTTGCTTATGTTACAAGTTTCTTCCCCTTGCGCCGCATAGCGGCGCAAAGAGGAGGTGCAGGAGGCACTGCCTCCTGCCGGGGATCCAAGGGGCAGAGCCCCTTGGAGGTGTGGGCAGCGCCCCTGACCCTCATCCCCTATCTTACTTCTTCTGTCCGTAATAGGCATTGGGGCCGTGCTTGCGCAGGAAGTGCTTGTCCTGCACGTGCTGGGGCGCAGGGCCTGCCTCGCCGTTGATCTGACGGGTGTACATCCCCATCTTGGCCACTTCTTCCAGCACCACGGCATGATAGACCGCCTGTGCGGGCGTCTTGCCCCAGGTGAAGGGGCCGTGGTTGCGGCAGATGATGGCAGGCACATGGATGGGATTCAGCTTGCGCTCATGAATCGTCTCGATGATGACCGTGCCGGTGTTACGCTCATAGTCCTCCGCCACTTCCTCGGGGGTCAGGCTGCGGGCACAAGGCACCGGGCCATAGAAATAGTCCGCATGGGTGGTGCCAAAGCAGGGAATATCGCTGCCAGCCTGCGCCCAGGCCACCGCATGGGGGCTGTGGGTATGCACCACGCCGCCCAGTTCCGGGAAAGCCTTGTACAGCTCCAAGTGGGTCTTGGTATCGGAAGAAGGATTCAGATCGCCTTCCACCACTTCGTTGTTCAGGTTGACAACCACCAGATCCTCGGGCTTGAGATCTTCATACTCCACGCCGGAGGGCTTGATGACCACCAGACCGGTCTCCCGGTCGATGCCGGACACATTGCCCCAGGTGTAGGTAACCAGACCGCGGCGGGGCAGCTCCATATTGGCCTCATAAACAGCCTGTTTCAGTTGTTCCAACATGATTGCGTTCCTCCTGTACGGCTCAGCGCATGAACTTGGCAGCAGCCTTTTCCGCTTCCAGACCAGCCACGAACAGCTTGGCATAGGCGTCAAAGCCCTCGGCATCAGCGGCGTCCGGCTCAGCCTTGAAGCCCTTGTTTTCGCCAAAGACCTTGTCGTTCAGATAGGCATCCAGCGTCTCGCCATCCTTGCGGTTGACACGGTAGGCAGCCAGCAGCGCCATGCCCCAGGGGCCGCCCTCACCGGCCGTTTCCATCACGGATACGGGAGTGCCCAGCGCAGCAGCCATCAGATTCTGGCCCACGCCGGGGGTCTTGAAGAAGCCGCCATGACCCAGCAGGGAGTCAATCTGCACCTTCTCAGCGGTGAGAATATCCATGCCCAGCTTCAGGGACACGATAGCGCCGAACACCAGAGAACGGGCGAAATTGGCGAAAGTCAACTTGGAATCAGGCATACGCACCATCATGGGACGGCCTTCCTCCAGACCGGTGACAGGCTCGCCGGAGAAGTAGTTGTAGTTGATCACGCCGTCGCAATCCTTGTCCCCTTCCATGGCGGCGTTGAACAGGGTCACATACACATCACCCATGCTCACTTCCTTGCCAGCGGCAGCGGCAAAGCCGTGGAGCATACCAGCCCAGGCGTTGATATCGCTGGTGCAGTTGTTGCAGTGCACCATGGCCACGGGCTTGCCGGTGGGGGTGGTGACCATATCGATTTCGGGATAGACCTTGCTCAGGCTCTTTTCCAGAACGATCATGGCGAAAACGGAAGTACCGGCAGAAACATTACCGGTGCGCACAGCCACGCTGTTGGTGGCCACCATGCCAGTACCGGCATCGCCTTCCGGCGGGCAGACCAGAGCGCCGGCCTGCAGTGTGCCGGTGGGATCCAACAGCTTTGCGCCCTTTTCGGTAAGGGTACCGGCATCCTCGCCGGCATCCAGCACGCCGGGCAGAATGTCTTCCAGCTTCCAGGCAATACCCTTGGCGGCCAGACGCTCATTGTAAGCAGCCATCATCCTGGCATCAAACTTGCCGGTTTCGTCGCTGATGGGGAACATACCGGAGGCTTCGCCCACGCCCAGCACCTTCTGGCCGGTGAGCTGCCAGTGGATGTAACCAGCCAGCGTGGTCAGGTGAGCAATCTGGGACACATGGGCTTCGCCATTGAGGATGGCCTGATCCAGATGAGCGATGCTCCAGCGCTGGGGAATGTTGAAGCCGAACAGCTCGGTCAGTTCAGCGGCGGCCTGCTCAGTCATGGTGTTGCGCCAGGTGCGGAACTCGGCCAGCTGCTGATCATCCTTGCCAAAGGGCAGGTAACCGTGCATCATGGCGGAAACGCCGATACCGCTGAGCTTGGTCAGGGTAACACCGTACTTTTCCTTTACATCGGCGGCCAGCTTGGCATAGGCATCCTGTACGCCAGTCCATACATCCTCCAGATGATAGGTCCAAACGCCATTTTCCAGGCGGTTTTCCCAGCCATGATCGCCCATGGCGATGGGGCTGTGATCCTCGCCGATGAGGACGGCCTTGATGCGGGTGGAGCCCAGCTCCATACCCAGCACAGCCTTGCCTTCGCTGATAAGGGTTGCCAGTGTAAGCTTATCCATTGATGAAAAACTCCTTTCGGTGATGAATGCCAAGAAAGCGGGAATGCCAGTAATGCTGCCAAAGGATGAATACCGCACATTTCCCCTATTTTGTTCCATTGTAACATAGGAAAACATCCTTTTCAATGCAAAAAGCCCCGGATGAAGAAATTCATCCGGGACGATTTGTCAAACTTGGCTTACTCTACGGAGTAGGGCATCAAGGCGATGGCACGGGCGCGCTTGATGGCTTCGGAGAGCTGGCGCTGATGCTTGGCGCAGTTGCCGCTCATACGGCGGGGCATGATCTTGCCGCGCTCGTTCACAAAACGGCGCAGACGATTCACGTCCTTATAATCGATGTACTCGATCTTGTCCACGCAGAAGCTGCAAACCTTACGACGGGGCTTGCGGCCACGGGGACGAGCCGGTCTTCTTTCGCCACGATCTTCAGACATGGTCTGTACCTCCTTCGGCTTATTTCTGGTCAACGGCTGAAGCCGTTATGATTAAAAGGGAAGATCCTCATCATCCACTTCCTGGAAGCCGGTATCCATCACAGGTGCGGCCTTGGGAGCGGCTGCGGCAGGAGCGGCGGTGTAACCCGCATCATCCTGACGGGAAGAGAGGAACTCAACATCTTCTGCCATCACATCCAGGCTGGCACGGGTGGTACCGTCGTTGCCCTGATAGGTGTTGACGGACACACGGCCGATTACGCATACCTTGCGGCCCTTGGCCAGATAGCGCTGGCAGTTTTCGCCCAGCTGATTCCAAGCGGAAATCCGGAAGAAGTCAGCATCGGGCTGATTGCTGTTCTGAGAGGAACGACGGCGATTCACCGCAACGGTAAAGGAGCAGACGGTGCTGCCGGTTGCCGTGGTGCGGGATTCGGGGTCGCGGGTCAGGTTGCCGATGATGGTCAATTTATTCATTGCTCAACACCGTTCCTTTCCTTACTCAGCGGGAGTTTCGGCGACTTCCTCGGCGGGAGCCTCAGTCACCTCGGCCTCAGCCACGGGAGCCGCGGGAGCGACGCGCACGGGACGGGGCTTGACGCTGTGCTTCTTCTCTTCCAGCTTGATGGTCAGATAGCGCATGATGTTCTCGTTGATTTCCAGGTTGCGCTCGATCTCACGGGGAAGATCGCTGGGAGCCTTCATCGTAACCAGAACGTAGTAGCCTTCGGTCTTGTCGTTGATGGCGTAAGCCAGACGACGCTTGCCCCAAGTCTCGTCTACCTTCTCGATTTCACCGCCGTTAGCCTTGATGAGCTCGGAGAACTTTTCGATCAGTTCCTTGCGAGCATTCTCTTCTACTGCGGTGTCGATGATGTAGGTCAGTTCGTACCTATTCATTACCTTTCACCTCCTCTTGGACTTATGGCGCCGATGCGCTTGACCGGCGCAAGGATGTGCCAATTAAGTATTATAGCAAAGGATTGAAAAAGTGCAAGGGGTTTTTACAAATTTCAGGGAGAAATTTTGTGGTTTGTGGGATACGCTTTTTGATGGTTTTCTGACGTATTTTGAGCCGATTTTTCTTGACTATATATATAATTGACTTATCCACTTTGGGATAGCATCATTTGAAAAAATGATAGAGGTGAAGATTCAATGAAACGGATTTCTTCTGTACTGCTTGTGTTGATGTTGATTATTGAACTACTGGTACCGTCCTTTGCGCTGGCCTATTCCAACAAATCCCCCTTCCAGGGGTGGGTTTTTTCAGCACCACGCCATCAGCCCTTCCATATGGCATTCTGCATCCAACACAACGAATGCGAATACTGCCATGAAACAAAAGGGCTTGGGGTGATCTGACCCTGAATCAACCGAATCCTGTTCCGCATAGCCGGAGACGTTGTTTTTCGCAGCGTTTCCGGTCTTTTTCATACGGTGTCGTTCCGTCTTTTCCCCGTATATTGACACAACCTCTCCAAATTGCTATACTTTCTATGTATATTGTGACTTTTTGTGCCTTTTGGGCGAACAGCTGCGCTTGTTGCATTCCCAAGCGCCAGTTTGGAGGGCTTTTTCATGAATAACCGGCAGCGCAGGCTGACTCATCTGATCAAGTACGGCCTGCAGATCGTTCTATACATTCTGATGTTTCTTTGCTTCTTCGGCCTGCAGGCGGTATCCAACCCCCAGCTGCTGAATCTGAGCCGTACTGCCGTTACCACTATGACGGCGTTTCTGCTCAGTGCAATGATCCTGTCAGTGGTATATGGCGGATTTGATATCGGCATCCGGAAGAAACGGTCTGTGCTGTCCAGTATGTGCCTGACCTTCTTCATTACCGATATTATCACCTATCTGTTTTTGCAGATCATGAACGTGAACCCCCAGAACCCGGAGGCCAATAAGCGCCTGATTCTTCTGGGAGAAGACCTGCTGCTGCTGGTGATGGCCATCGTACTGCAAATGGCGCTGATCTACCTGCTGGTCTCCATCGGGCATAAACTGTATTACCGCCTGAATCCCCCCAAGCGCAGCCTGATCATCACCTCCTCGCAGGAGATGGCCAATCAGGTGGCCAGCAAGCTGGAAATCCATAAGAAGCGTTATCGCCTGTGTGAGTGCGTCCATTACCAGTGCCCCGATGTGCGGGAATCCATTCTGGCCCATGATGTGGTTTTCATGGCCGGTGTGCCGGATACGGAAGAAGGTCAGCTGGAAGCCTTCTGTTTCCAGAACAACAAGAGCATCTACCTGATGGCCGAGTTGGAGGATGTGATCATCTCCAATGCTCACACTATGGTACTGGATGATATGCCTTTTCTGCATATCCGGCGGGTTGAGCCTACGCCCTTCCAGTTAATTGTCAAGCGTATCATGGATGTGTGTATCAGTCTGGTGGGTCTGATCATTGCCAGCCCAATCATGCTGATTGCTGCCCTCGCCATCCATCTGGGGGACAACGGCCCTGTGTTTTTCCGCCAGCAGCGTGCCACCATCAACGGCAATATCTTCACCATTCTGAAATTCCGTACCATGTCCGTAGCTGCCTCCAGCGAAACCCAACAACATTCCGCCACCAAGGATGATGCCCGCATTACCCCTGTGGGCAGTATTCTGCGGAAAACCCGTGTGGACGAATTGCCTCAGCTGTGGAATGTGCTCAAGGGCGAAATGAGCATTGTGGGCCCCCGCCCGGAGATGCTGGAAAATGTGACCAGATACACCCAGGAAGTGCCGGAATTCCAATACCGCCAGCAAATGAAAGCCGGTATGACGGGTCTGGCGCAGATCGAGGGCAAGTACAACACCTCTCCCCAGGACAAGGCTATGCTGGATCTGATCTACATCGAGCAGTTCTCCCTCGCTCAGGATCTGAAACTGATCCTGCGTACCCTGACGCTGATCTTCCGCAAGGACAGCACCGAGGGCTTTGGCGATAAAGCCGTTCAGTGTCCTAAAATGCGGGTCACTCCCCTCCTTTCTCCTGTGGAGGATTCCCCCTCCAACAGCGACGCACCTGAACAGGTGTATCCCACCGCTCTGTAACCCTTTCTCCGCTGGTGCGGAGATCATCATATGTGATTTCTTTATGGAAAGGATGTGCCATTATGGATAAGACTCTCGTGATCATGGCAGCCGGTATGGGTTCCCGCTATGGCGGCGACAAGCAGATTGACGGCATGGGCCCCAACAATGAGGTGCTGATGCTGTATTCCATCTATGATGCCATCAATGCTGGTTTCACCAAGGTCGTGTTTATCATCAAGCACGCTTTTGAAGAGCGTTTCCGCAAGCTGGTAGGCGATGTGGTGAAGGAGAAAATCCAGGTGGAATATGCTTTCCAGGAGCTGGACGATCTGCCTGCCGGACTGACCGTACCCGCTGAGCGGGTCAAGCCCCTGGGCACGGTTCAGGCCATTCTCAGCGCCAAAAATGTAGTCCATGAGCCCTTTGCCGTCATCAATGCCGACGACTACTACGGCGTGCCTGCTTTCAAGACCATGGCGGATCATCTGGAAAAGCTGGCTCCCGAACATCAGGGCTGCATGGTGGGCTACTATCTGAAAAACACCGTCAGCGAGCACGGTCACGTGACCCGCGGCGTGTGCGGCGTGGATGCCAATGGATGTCTGGAATCCGTCACCGAAACCTACAAGATTCAGCCCTTCCCCGATGGCACCATCCGTGATACCGAAAAGGATCCCGCTGGTGTGGTTCTGGATCCCGAGTGCCTGGTGAGCATGAATTTCTTCGGCTTTACCCCCTGGCTGTTTGAGAAGGCCGAGGAGAAGTTCATCGACTTTATGAAGGGTCTGGCACCTGACGAACTGAAGGCTGAGTATGTGCTGCCCGTGCTGGTGGATCAGCTGATGAAGGAAGGCCAGCTGAAGGTGGATATGCTGTCTACCGATGCGGTCTGGTTCGGCGTCACCTATCAGGAGGATAAGCCCTATGTGCAGGCTGAACTGAAGAAAATGCACGAAAACGGCACCTATCCTGAAAAGCTGTTCTGATTCATTCAAACTGGGAGGTCATGATTCATGAAAATCCTGCTTTCCGGCGGCGCTGGCTTTATCGGCTCCCACACCTATGTGGAGCTGATCAATGCAGGCCATGAAGCCGTCATCGTGGATAATCTGTACAATGCCAGCGAAAAGGTGCTGGATCGTCTGGCGGAGATCACCGGCAAGCCCGTCACCTTCTGCAATGCGGATGTGGCTGACAAGGCGGCCCTTTCTGCCATCTTTGCCCAACATTCCTTTAACGCTGTCATCCATTTTGCCGGTTACAAGGCTGTGGGTGAAAGCGTTGCCAAGCCGCTGGAATACTACCGCAACAATCTGGATACCACCCTTACCCTGTGCGAATGTATGCGGGAAGCCGGTGTGAAGCGCATTGTGTTCTCTTCCTCCGCCACGGTATACGGCGAGCTGGATACCATGCCTCTGGAGGAGACCATGAAGTCCGCTGGCTGCACCAACCCCTATGGCTGGACCAAATACATGAATGAGCGCATCCTGCTGGATGCTGCTGCCGCCATGCCTGACTGGTCCGTGGCGCTGCTGCGCTACTTCAACCCCATCGGCGCCCACGAAAGCGGCCGGATTGGCGAAGATCCCGTTGGTATTCCCAATAATCTGATGCCCTACATCACGCAGGTGGCCTCCGGCAAGCGGGATCATCTGAACGTGTTCGGCGACGATTACGATACCCACGACGGCACCGGCGTGCGTGACTACATCCACGTGGTGGATCTGGCCAAGGGCCACGTGGCTGCCTGCGAATATCTGAATGATCATCAGGGTGCGGAGATCATCAATCTGGGTACCGGCACCGGCTACAGCGTGCTGGATCTGGTTCACGCCTTCCAGCGGGTCAACAACATGGATCTGCCCTATGTGATCACAGAACGCCGCCCCGGCGATATTGCCACCTGCTACGCAGACCCCACCAAAGCCAAAACCCTGCTGGGTTGGCAGGCTGAAAAGACCCTGGACGATATGTGCCGGGACAGCTGGCGTTGGCAGAGCAACAATCCCAACGGCTACCGGGACTGATTTTCATTTCCCGAAAGGATGCTGTTTATGAATACGCAAGCATATGAGAATTTCGTATCAATCTTCAAAACCAAACGCCGCAAGAAGCTGCTGATCGCTGTTGCTGTGGTTGTGCTGGGCTTCCTTCTGGTTGCTACCGTGATTGGTGCTTTTGCTGCCATTGGCGCAGTCATCTACCTGATGGTGGAATTGGTTCGCGGCTCCGTATACAGCAGCCACACCAAAAAGTCCCTCAAAGCCCTGCACAAGGATGGCCAGTATGAAGCGGCCATGAATGGTCTGGCACAGGCCAAAACCTGCCAGTTGGATGAGTTGACCTATGCCTGGACAGAGGATTTCCTCTACCTGCCCTATGGTGCCATTTATCCCATGAAGAAGGTGGCATGGATCTATCCCTATTGCCATACACAGGTGCATTATCTGGTCATCCGGATTAAGACCAGTGCTTGCAAGCTGTTCCTAACTGATGGTTCTCAAAGCCTGCTGTACTACGGCAAGGCCAAGGATGAGGAAGCCTTCAAGCGTCTGCTGGTCGGTTTGAAAGAGGCCAATCCTGCACTGTTGCTGGGCTATACCCAGGAAAATCAACAGCTGTATCAGCAGTTGAAAGCCGGGCAGCAGTAAGCAACCGCATTCTATCCAAAAGGATCTGATTCTCCATGGATGCACTTACCAGCACGGCCCTTGCAGAGTTGCTGGGCGCTGCCAAGGCTGCAAAGTGGCAGCAGCTGACTGCCTGCATTGAACGCTTCTACGAAATGGATCAGCTTTGGAACAAGGGCTTCGGACAATGGCTGTATGAGTACAAGTACCGCAGAGGCGGCAAAACCCTCTGCACCTTCTACGCCAAGCAGGATACCGCCACCCTTCTGGTGGTGCTTGGCAAAGCGGAACGGGAGAAATTTGACCGGCAACGTGAGGATTTTTCCGAATCGCTGCTTCAACTGTACGATGCCACGGAATCCTATCACGATGGAAAATGGCTGTGGATTCCGCTGGATGAAACCCTTGCAGAGAACGAAGTGCTCGCACTGCTCAAACTGAAAAGAAGACCCAATCGGAAATGATAGGTACGAGTCAAACAATAATCCCCATCATACGGCGTTTACCGTATGGTGGGGATTGTTCGTTGTTCGATTTGTTACAGCCTTACAGCTTGCACTCCAGCTTGGCCAGTTCATCCACCACATAGTTGTAGATGAAGTCCACAGCTTCTTCCACAGGCTTGCGCTCCTGCATGGACTTATCGCGGGTGGAAATCTCAATGGTGCCAGCCTTGAGGCCCTTGGGGCTGACGATCACACGCACCGGCACACCGAACAGGTCGGCATCGGCAAACATAACGCCAGCACTGACAGGACGGTCATCCCAGATCACTTCGATGCCCTTGGCGGTCAGTTCGTCGTAGATCTTCTGGGACATTGCGGCCACTTCCTCGTTGTCGGGGCGCATGGAGCACAGATGCACGTGCCAGGGAGCGATGGAGATGGGCCAGATGGGGCCGTAATCGTCACGATGGGCTTCGCAGACGGAAGCAGCCAGACGGCCCACGCCGATGCCATAGCAGCCCATGATGGGATTCTTCAGGCTGCCGTCCTGATCCACATAGGTCATGCCCATGCTTTCGGTGTACTTGGTGCCCAACTGGAAGATGTTGCCCACCTCGATACCACGGGAGGTATAGATGCTGGGCTTGCCGCATACGGGGCAGATGCCGCCATCGTAAGCCTTGGCTACATCCACATATTCCACATCGCCGATGTCACGGGCAATGTTCAGGCCGGTCAGGTGAGCGTCTGCCTCATTGGCACCGCAGACCAGCGCATTCAGGCCCTTCAGGGAAGCATCGAATACCACACGCACTTCGCCGGAGATCCCCTTGGGGCCGATAAAGCCGGCGCACAGGGGGCTGTTTTCGGTCAGTTCAGCGGGATGGATCTCTGCCTTGATATGGTTGCGCAGCTTGGTTTCATTGATATCCAGATCGCCACGCAGGAAGGCTACCACATACTTGTCCGTCAGGTTCTCCTGATACACGACGGCTTTGCAGGTCTGGTCGGCACGCACATTCAGGAAAGCGCACAGATCTTCGATGGTCTTTACATCGGGGGTGGAAACCTTGGTCAGTTCAGCCACTTCGCCAGCTTCGCCGTTGACGATGCAGGGAGCCGCTTCCATGTTGGCACGGTAGTCGCAATCGTGGCACAGCACGATGGTATCCTCGCCCACGGGAGTCAGCAGCATATACTCATGGGAAACCTTGCCGCCCATCATGCCGCTGTCGGAAGCCACAGCCACCACTTCCTTCACACCGGCACGGGCAAAGATGCGGTTGTAGGCATCGTAGCAAATCTGATAGTAGTTTTCCAAATCCTCCTGAGAGGTATGGAAGGAATAGGCATCCTTCATGGTGAACTCACGCACACGGATGAGGCCGCCACGGCAGCGGGGTTCATCACGGAACTTGGTCTGAATCTGATAGATCATGAAGGGATACTGGGTGTAGCTGTCGGCAACGTCACGCACGAAATGCACGGAGGCTTCTTCGTGGGTCATGCCCAGCACCATATCCGCACCGGAGCGATCCTTGAAGCGCAGCAGCTCGGAACCGATGGATTCAAAGCGGCCGGATTCCTGCCAGAGGGTGGCGGGCATGGTGACGGGGAAGAGAAGTTCCTGACCGTCAATGCGGTTCATTTCCTCACGGATGATCTTCTCGATCTTGGCGGTAACACGCTTGGTTGCCGGGAACAGGGTGAAGATGCCGTTGCCCACGGGCTTGATGTAGCCGCCGCGCATCATCAGCGCCTGAGAGGCGATCTGGCAATCGGCGGGGGTTTCCTTATAACGCTTGGAGACCAGATTTTTCAGTTTCATAGCGTTCTTTCTCCTTTCTTCTTTGGGGAGACCGTGCCGGTCAAAACCGGCTGTATTGCCCGAATGGGACTGAGGTTCTGTACTCATAACAAAACGCCCCGCCCCTGAGCCTGCAGGGGCGAAGCGATGCTTCGCGGTACCACCTTGCTTCAGCGCAAATGCGCCCTCGTATGCTCTGTAACGGGAGCGCCCGGTGAATTTTCATCCACGTACTCGGGAGATGGGGGCTTTTCTCGCCGGACGCATACCTTTCAGCCTGGGGTATGCTCTCTGAAGACGCAGCGCATGGAAGCGGTCTCTGTCAACGTACGCATATCATTGTACCGATTCAGCGGCAAAAGTGCAAGTCTTTTTTTGGTTTGTTTGGGAAAAGTTCAAAAGAACCCGCCACAAAGCATCGTTCGCGGCGGGAAGGAGTATTCAGCGCTCAGCACAGCTATGGCAATATTATCCCAGTTTCTTGGCCATCAATTCCTGATTGATGGAATACATCAGCGCATTTTCCTTGGTGATCTTACCGGCTTTGTACAGGCGCATAATATCGGTATCCATGGTGAACATTCCCTGCGCCGCACCAGCGTAGATCACGTTATCCATCTGGTGCACCTTGCCCTCACGGATCATGTTGGAAATGGCGTTATCCACGATCATTACTTCAAAAGCTGCCACCAGCCCGCCATCAGTGGAGGGAATCAACTGCTGGCTGACAACCGCCTTCAGCACCAGCGACAGCTGCATACGCACCTGTGCCTGCTGGCTGGAGGGGAAGGAGTCCACAATACGGTCAATGGTCTTGCTGGCGCCCACCGTATGCAGGGTGGACAAAAGCAGGTGACCGGTCTCAGCGGCGGTCAATGCAGTCTGGATGGTTTCGTAGTCGCGCATTTCACCCAGAAGGATCACATCCGGGGCCTGACGCAGGGCGCTGCGCAGGGCATGGGCAAAGTTCTGGGTATCGTTCATGATTTCACGCTGGGTAACGATGCTCATCTTGTGGGGATGGATGAACTCAATGGGGTCTTCCAGCGTGATGATATGGGCATTGGCTTCGCTGTTGATGCGGTCAATAATGCAGCTGAGGGTGGTGCTCTTGCCGCTGCCCGCAGGACCGGTGACCAGCACCATTCCCTGACGGCGGCTGCTCAAATCCATAACCACCTGAGGGATGCCCAGATTGGCAGGATTGGGCAGGTCAAAGGGCACGGCGCGCAAAACGGCGGCAAAGGTGCCTCTTTGCTTGAATGCATTGCAGCGGAAACGGCCCACCTGCGCCAGACCGAAGGAGAAGTCGTCGTCGCCCTCCTCCGCCAGGCGGCTGATATCACGGCCACCGGCCATTTCATAAATCTGCTTGATATAGTTGGTGCATTCCACGGTACCCTGTTTCCCATCGGTCAAAGGAACAAACTTTTCGTTAACCTTGGTGGTGATGGGCGAACCGGGAATAATATAGATATCCGAGCCGCCCTTGAGCAGGGTGTCCCGAAGCATGGTTTTCAAGGCTTCAAAATCTTGCATTCTCAATCACCCATCAAAACAAGATAGTCATTTTCCATGTCGTTGCGGCTGTCCACAACCCGATGCTCAATGATGCAGTACCGTTGCGCACCTTCCGTTACCAGCCCACGCACGAAAACCGCCTGACTGTATTCCGTTTCCACGGAGAAGGTGAAGCTGAGGCCGTCGTCGGTTTCCTCCCAGGAAACTCCTTCCGGGCTGTTGGTTTCATACCAGTTCAGGTCGGCTTCCTCCGCTTTGCCGGCCAACAGCACCGCATCCACCTCCGCCAGCTTCCGCTGGGCCTGATCGGCAGCCACATAATAGCTGGAGCCTATTTCTGCATTGCGGCGGGTCATGCTTTCATTGGAGCGGGCGCTGCCAAAGGCCAGCAGGGAAAGAGCCGTCATCGCCAGCACCACCAGAATCATCAGAACGGAGGATACGCCAACGCCTACACGCTGCTGTGAGTCTTGCCTCTTCATTGCACACCCTCCTTTGGCACATAGAGGGATACCGGCAGGGAAAGGATCTCTGTGTTATCCTTCCGGGCGGTTACCGTGGAGCTGAGCAGGGTTCCGGCAGGGGTTTCCTCCCGCTGGCAGTATACGTACAGGTCAAAGCCGTGCTCATCGCAACGGAAATAGCTGCCATCCCCGCCGCTGAAATCCTGGGAGAGCAACAAAGCAGAGGGTTCCTCGCTGACGCTGAGCTGCTCTGCAACATCCTGACAGGCCATCAGCGCATGGCGAAGTTGAACGCTTTCATGGGACTTTTCATGGGCAGAAGCGAATACCCGCACCATAATCACCTGTGACAGAGAGAAAAAGAGGATCACGATCAACAGTTCAATCAACAGAATGTTGCCCTGATATTTTTTCATTGGGGCACCTCCTGAGAACGCAGCGCAATATGCAATTCCTCCTTCGAGCCATCCGGCAGCACCACAGCCGCCGTCAGCAGGCGGGGGGATTCCATTGCAAAGCGAAGCTCCTGCACATCCGCCAGCGGGTCGCCCAGTTCGGGTCTGAAAGCGTCCCAGGCATCGCAGTAATACTCCCGCATTTCGCCATCCATGGCGTAAATCCGGGTCTGATATACTTCGTTTTCCCAGTATTCATCCAGGCACAGATACTGAATGCCGTCTTCCTCGTGGATGGAGACCGCTTCTGCGCTGTCCATGGCATGGGTCTTGTTCAGCAGGTAGCTGAGCACAATCTGCGCTTCGCTGTTGCCCACGGAGGCTTCGCTGACGCTCTGATACGCCCGCATACCGGTCAGCGTCAGCGTAACGGCCAGAACGGCAAAGAGGGCGATCAGGCAAAAGATGAACAGACCGCCAATGGCGTGACTGGTCATGGCATTGACCTGCTTTTTCTGCTTATTCATCCGCCTCACCTCCGATGGTCAGAATGCGGATATCCGGCAGCAGGTTGGAAGCAAAGCTATCCAACTGCACGATATATTTGTTTTCGTCGTAGGTGAGACCGTAGTGTTGTTTCAGCTCCCCTGCATCATCCGGGTAGCGGCCTTCCACAGCATAGCAAAGAATGGCGCAGCGGCGCACGGAGTTCTCCAGCTCTGCCATCTTCTCGTTTTCACTGGCGTTATTCACAGTGGATGCGCCGTACATCAATGCAGCGATCATCACGGCAAAAACGAGGATCGTCAGCACAGCGCCTTTCCATATACTGTTCTTTTCCACTTTCACGGTCTTTCCCTCCCTTCCCGTTGAGATGCGTTACAGCCTGCGCCTTAGCCGATGCTGCTCATGATGCTCAGCAGCGGTAGCATGACAGACATCAGAATGGCACCGATAATCACGGACATCAGCGCCACCAGTGTGGGCTCGATGATGGAGACCAGATGACCGATCTGGGTGTTGACTTCTTCATCATACAGGGCAGCCAGCTTGCTCATGACCCGGTCGGTCTGACCGGCTCGGAAACCAACGGAGATCATGCGGCAATGCAGGGGTTCAAAGATGCCGGTTTCGCTGACAGCATCCGGGAAGGAAACGCCCTCGTCCATCTTTTCACGGCACTTGGTCACCCGTTCCTTGAGACGCTTGTTGGTGAACAGGTTCTCAATCAGCTCCATGCTCTCCTCCAGCGGGAAACCGCTGCGGAGCATCATGCCCAGCGTGGAGGCAAAACGGGAGGCAGACAGCTTCTGCTCCAGATTGCGCAGGGGCTTGATGGTATTTTGCAGCCACTGGAGCACCTTCTGGCTGCCATCCAGCTTAATGACCAGCAAAAGAAGAAGCACAAGCAGCAGGACAACACCGGCAGCAATCAAGGTGAACTTGCCGAAATTGACCGCCACATTCATCCAGCCAGCGCTGGAGGAAGAATCAAAGCTGCCGTACACACTGTCAAAAATGGGCAGCACCTGCGTTACCAGCACGCCGATAATCAGCGCCATCATCACGATCAGCAAAAGCGGATAGAACAGCGCACTCTTGATGGAACGGCGGTTGGCGGCTTCACGCTCATAGTACATGGACAGTTCTTCCATCACGCTGTCCAGTTCACCAGTTTTCTCGCCGATCTCCGTCATGGAAATCAGATAATCGGGGAACATACCTGCTTCCTTGAAGCCCATGGTCAGGCTGCCGGTTTCCATCACGGTGATGCTCAGCGTATCGAAACCCTTCTCAAAACGGGTTCCCTTGTAGTTTTCACAAAGTGCTTCCACACCATCGTGGACGGGCAGACCGGCACGGAGCACCAATGCCACCTGTTCGCACAGAACAGACAGTTCCTCGTTGCTCAGACGAAGTTTACGGCTCATGGGAGTTCCTCCTTCAAATACTGTCGATGCAGTCTCAATAATAGCGTTCAGTGGTATAGCGGCCAATGTTCATACACATAATATCGGATGTAATATCGCAGCGGTACCATTGGCCGTCCAGATACACCAGATTCCATGCATGATAGATCTGATCCGCATAGCCGATGACCAGCTGGGTGGGAATGCCCTGAGTGCGCAGCATTGCGGCCATCAGAGCTGCCAGATCGAAACAGATGCCCTTCTGCTCATACAGCACATTATCCACCACAGGCAAGTAACCGGTGCTCACTTTGCGGGCCTTGTCAAAATCGTAGATCATGTGGGTTGCCATGTAGCGGTAAATCGCCTCGTACTTATCCCAGTCGTTTTCCAGGCCGTGGCACAGCTCGATGGACTTGATCACCGCATCGGAATCCGCATTGTAGTCCACATATTGATTGGGCACCGTAAAGGGAACGGTTTCGTCATCCAGCTGCACTTCAATGGTAAAATCCGCAAGGGGTTTGTATTTGCGGCCGGATGCCTGCTGGAATACCTCGACTTTGTAATTGCCATTTCCCAGCTGTAACGGGAAAACCTCATATTCGCCGTCTGCCAAAAAATCATACGACAAAGAAGCCTTGCCGCAGCTCAGGCGCACTTTCATGGGTTTATCGTTGGGGAGATGTCTGGCCATGATATAGCCCCGGTTGGCATTGCTGGTGTCGATGAGCAAGTCGCCTTCCACAAAGAGGGCCTCACCGCTGGGAATGGGCAGCAGGAAGGCTGCCACAGCGTTCAGCGTGCTGAGCAGAAAGGCAAAAAGCATCATCAGAGCAAGCAACAGCGCGCGTTGTCGCTGCCGTCCCAGGGATGCTGCATTTATCAGATTCACCGTCTTCGCCTCCGTCCACGTTCATTCACAGGATCAGATCGGTATTCATTTTTCTATTGTACATAGATTTTCCATTTCCGTCAAGGGCTTCCCCTTCTTTCGCTTCATTATGTAACCGCCCTTCTTTTGCTGACAGGCAGCCAAAAAACCCACCCATATCAGGCTGCTTTCCCGACTCTATCCAGATACGTGTTTGATCTGTGCACATCTTTTGTGTGTAACCAGCAAATGCGGTCTTGACATTTTCATTGGACTGGATTATGATGGAAACAGAATACGAACACTTGTTCTTATTCGTGCCGGAAAATGCAGAGAACAGGAGGAATGGGGCCATTCATTCCTCCACCGGCTGACCTGAGGCTAACAAAGGAGTACTGACATGACGAAGCAAACAGAAAGCCTACAATCGTTTCTCAAAGATGGCCTGATCGACCTCGAGGATGTACTGGCCCGCCTCGACCAGATCCATCGTGCTATTACACGGGCCAAAGGCCGTGTGAATTATCTGATGCAGAGTGCCCAGCGTGTCAACAGTCGCCTGACCCCGGTGCGCTACGGCCGTGGTGTGGAACACAGCCGGATTGAGTATGCTGTTCTGGAAAGCGAAGCGGAACGCTGGGGTATCAGCGAGCTGGAGCAGGAACGGGATGCGCTGCTGATGACCGTCCGTCCGCTGGTGGAACGGCTGCCTGCCGGCCTGCTTCGTGCCGTTGCCACCCAGCGGATCCTTGATGGCGTGCCCTGCGGCCTGATTGCCCGGAAGATGCACTACAGCCGCAGCTATATTTACCGCCTGCTGGATGAAGCAGGAAGGCGGATGGCTGAGATGCAGAAAAACAAAAAAGCATGATCATTGAACCTGAGAATGCGCTCTGCCGTCTTATAGGCAGAGCGCATTCTCATAAGGTTTATCTTTCAACAATCGATGCCCTCTGTGCGGCAGGAATGCGCCTTCATAAGCCCGAATACCAATCCATACCAAGGAAGGAGAGATACTCTCATGGATGCGGTCACCTTTCAGACAAAGGCGCTCCAACTGGAACGGCTGATGTTTCATGTCAGCTGGTCCATGCTGCGCCGGGAAGCCGATTGCGCCGACGCTGTGCAGGAGGCCCTGACCCGGGCATGGCAGAAGCGCAACAGCCTGCGCAGTCCGGAGAAGTTCAAACCATGGCTGATCCGGATTCTCATCAATACCTGCAATGATATTCTCCGCCAGCAACAGAAACACCCGCTTCTGGCAAAGGAAGAAGCAATCCGGGAGGAAGCGGAACCCGAAGACCCTTTATCGGTCCGGGAAGCGGTTGAATGTCTGAAACCCGAGTGGCGAATGGTAATCCTGCTGCACTACATGGAGGGCTGTTCTGTTCATGAAATTGCGCAGATGCTGCATCTGCCGGAGGGAACGGTCAAATCCCGGCTGATGTATGCCCGCAAACGCCTGTGTATGCTGATGAAAGAAGATTGGGAGGGAGAAGCATGAACGAGACAAAACTGAAACAGCGCTTGGTGCAGGAGCTTCCTCCCGTGCCGGAAAGTTTTCACCTGGCGGTAACCGGAACCCTGAACCGCCTGGTGGCAGAGGAACAAACAAAGCCGCAGGAAAAGAAACGTAACCCCATCCCCATGCGCCGGGTGCTGCTGTTGGCTGCCCTCCTCGTGCTTGCCCTTGCAACCATGGCTGCCGCAGCCATCCACTGGCAGATTTTTGATCACTTGTGGCCCTTTGCCGGTGCGCCCAATGGAGCCGATCAGGTGATGCACAGCCATCTGGCACAGGTCACCGTCAACAATGTGGAAATCACCGTGGAAGAAGCAGGCTATGACGGGCGTTCGCTGCTGCTGGTATACAGCTACCGGATGCTGGATGTGGATACACCGCTGGGGATGTACCGGGAGGGAAAGACCGGCCCCGGTGTTACTCAGGAGGATATGCAGCTGCTCAGCGACCACAACGTGGGCTGGTGGATCGATCACATCTGGATTGATGGCAAGGCCATGGATATGCCGGCCAATTCCTATGGCGATACCTCCGGCAGCATCACGCCGGGCAAACTGACCGAAAGATGGGTCTACCGGCTGGACAACGAAGGCATTGCGCTGAACGGCCCTGTGGAAATTGCCCTGCCCATTGGCCAGCGGCAGTCCCTTGCAGAGTACAGCCGCAGGGATCACCCGGAAAAATACGATGATGACGGCTCTTTGATGCTGCCGGATGCTGGCATGGTGACCTTTACGCTGGATACCGCCCATCACTCCCCCATGGCAGTGACAGAACCCAACGAACCGGCGAAAATGCAGGATTTCACCGCCACGGTCACCGAAGCAGCCTTCTCGCCGCTGATGAGCTATATCACCCTGGCAATGGACGTATCTCCGGATGCTTTGGCTGCCTACAAAGCAGCATTCGGCGAGGGGTTTTGCGATAGCGACGGCAATCTGATCTACTCCTATGATGGTTCGGAAATCGTTGCACCATGGCTGTTTGCGCTGCAATTGGTGGATGGCGCAGGCAACGTGGTGATCACCGAGGGCGGCAACAACGGCTACAGCGCCACTTGGGCAGAATTCGTCTATCCGGCAGTGAACGATTTGCCAGCGGAGCTTTGGCTGGCTCCGGTTGAAAACGGTCAGACGGATATGAGCCGGGCTGTACGGGTCAGGTAAAAGAATGAAAACAGCCCCGGGAACTTTCCAGCAGGAAATTCCCCGGGGCTATTCTGATGTATGGCAAAATGATTATTCCACTGCATCGTCCAGATCTGTGCGGCGCTCCTTCCACAGCACCAGAATCAGGCACACGGCAATGATCGTCAGCACAAAATTCATGGCAAAGGGATAGGCCCGATCAACCTCGGCAGCCAGACCCGCCAGCCAGCTCAGAGGCGAGGTGCTCAGCATACACAGGGCATAGAAGTAGCTCAGCATCCGGGCACGCTCCTCCCGGTCGATGTTGATCATCTGCAGGGATCCGCGCATGGGGTCCAGAATGGACAGGGCCAATGCTTCCATGACCACTGCCACTACCACCAGCCAGTACATACCGGTGGGCATCAGCATCATCAGCACCTGCTGGCCCAGCAGCAGACTGAGGCCCAGCAGCACCGGGTGCTTGAAGCGGCGCACATCCAGCTTGGGCGCCACCACAAAATAGCACACCAGCATGAACAGGTTCTTAATGGTAAAGAAAATGGACAAGTTTTCTGTGGGGATGCCCAGTTTTTCCGTAATCAGCAGAGGCCAGAAAGTGCCGTTGATATTACAGATGGCGCTGTAACAGGCCACAAAAGCCACCGTCAGCAGAATGCGCCTGGAGCGCAGCATCCGGAAAAAGACCTTGCGGCTGTCCCACAGGCGGCTGAAAAGGCTCACATCCTTGCATTCTGCCATACGTCGCTTGCCCACGGAGGTTTCCTGACTGGTGAAATAAAGGATGACGAACTTGCTGGTCATCATGATGCAGGTAAAACCATAGATAAAGCGCATGGTTGGCACAATGGTGAACTTCTGCACAAAGAAGTAGGCAATGGGCGATACAAAGCCCGCCAACAGACCTGCAATGGAAGTGAGGGTGTACATATGCACCAGACGGCTTTCCGGCGCATCCTCGATCATCAGAAGATCCCAGGAGGTTTCCGTGACACGCCAGGCACCGTTGAACACAGCAGCAGCGGCAAACCAGCGGAAATCCTGGGCAAACGTCCACAGGAGAGCCGGGATGGTCCAGCTGACGCAGTCAAAGATAGCCGTGCAGACACGGCGGCCCAGCTTATCGGTCAAAACGCCGCTGAGCAGCGCCCAGAACATCTGGGATACCAGAAAAACCGTGGAAATCAGACCGATCTGGGAGGGACGCAATCCCAGCGCCGCCATATAGACGGAAGCAAGAGGCGCATACAGGTTGTAGGGAATGCCCCACAGCGGCTCCAGATACAGGCAGGGCTTGGCATTGCCCTCCAACGTGCAAAGGGTGTCGATGACGGCATTCTTTCTCAGCCGGGCAACGAGGCTCTTCATGGCTCGGTCTCCTTTGTGGTATTCGGGGATGATGATAACAGAAGAAACAGTTTTGTCAAGGGGAGAAATTGCTTTTGCCGGTTGCGGAGATCCGGGAATAATGCTAAGATGGATGATGTGAAATGCTGCTGTTTTTTGAAGGAGCGTATGATTGATGAGTATTCGCGAACAATCGCTGAAAAAACACTATGACTGGGCAGGCAAGCTGGAAGTGGTTGCCCGGGCCAAGGTGGAGGACAGTCAGGCGCTTTCGCTGGCCTATACCCCCGGTGTTGCCGAACCCTGCATGGTCATCCATCAGGATGTGGACAAGTCCTATGAACTGACCCGCCGCCACAATCTGGTGGCTGTGGTCACCGATGGTTCTGCGGTGCTGGGGCTGGGCGACATCGGCCCGGAAGCCGGTATGCCGGTGATGGAGGGAAAATGCGTCCTTTTCAAGGAATTCGGCGGTGTGGATGCCATCCCGCTGTGCATTCGGAGCAAGGATGTGGATGACATCGTCCGGACGGTACAGTTGCTTTGCGGCAGCTTTGGCGGCGTCAATCTGGAGGACATCGCCGCCCCCCGCTGCTTTGAAATTGAACGCCGGCTCAAGGAAACCTGCGACATTCCCATTTTTCACGATGACCAGCATGGTACCGCCGTGGTCACAGCCGCTGCTCTGTTCAACGCCCTGAAAGTGGTGGGCAAAAAGCTGGAGAATATCACCTGCGTGATCAACGGCGCAGGGGCTGCGGGCATTGCCATTGCCAAGCATCTGATGGCCTTCGGTGTGGGTGATATGATTCTGCTGAACAGTTCCGGCATTCTGGCGGAGGGCTGCGAGGGCATGAATGCCGCACAGGAGGAGATCAGCCAGCTGACCAACAAACGCAAGATAACGGGCGGTCTGGCAGAGGCAATCAAGGGAGCGGATGTGTTTATCGGCGTCAGTGTGCCTGGGGTGTTTGCGCCGGAAATGATCGCCGCCATGGCAGATAAGCCCATTGTGCTGGCCATGGCCAACCCGGTGCCGGAAATCCTGCCCGATGCAGCCAAGGCTGCCGGCGCAGCCGTGGTAGGCACCGGCCGCAGCGATTTTGCCAACCAGATCAACAATGTGCTGGCTTTCCCCGGCATTTTCCGGGGAGCGCTGGATGTGCGGGCACGGGATATCAACGACGAGATGAAAATCGCCGCATCGCTGGCCATCGCATCGCTGGTATCCGATGAGGAATTGACCCCGGAATACATCATTCCCAAGGCTTTTGATCCCCGTGTGGGCAAAACCGTTGCCAAAGCGGTGGCCAAAGCCGCTGTAGCCAGCGGCGTCGCCCGCCTGCCGATGAAAGAAGAGAGAGACGAATGACGCTTCCTGAATTGATGGAGAAAGCCCTGACTTTGCCTGCCGCCTGTGCGGAAAGCCCCTTTGGGCCGGAAAGCATCTGCGTGCGGCTTGGTCCGCATGGGCGAATCTTCGCTTCCTTTATGCCCATGCCCGGCTGGGTCAGTTTCAAATGCGAACCCCAGCAAGGCATGGTCTGGCGGGAAATGTATCCCGGTACGGTACGCCGGGGTTGGCATTGCCCGCCGGTGCAGCAGCCCTTCAACAATACCATCACCATGGATGGGACGGTGCCGGACGATGTGCTGCTGCAGATGCTGTTCCACAGCTACGATCAGGCGCTGCACAGCCTGAACCGCACCCAACGGGAGGAGCTGCTGGGCAGCCTGCTCCCCTATTCCCCGGTGGACGAAGCCCTTGTACAGAGCTGGATCGCCGATGAGGAAACCTACTGGCGCTGGTCTGCCGGTTCGGTGGGCAAATGGCCCCTTGAGCCGGGGATGCTGAATGACAAGCTCTCGCAGTTTTCCGGCAACAAGCTGCTTCTCTGGCACTGGCAGAACCAGCCTGCCGGGTTTGTGAACCTATTTCCCCAGAAAAACATGGAAAATGCCGTGCGCTTTGGCTATGTGGCGCTGGATCCCTCCCTGCGGGGGCAGGGCATGGGCAAACGGATGCTTGCCTGCGCCGTATGGTATGCCCGCCGGAAGATGAAGGCGAAAAGCCAGCATCTGTCTGTCTACCAGAACAACCCGGCCGCCGTGCATTGCTATGAAGCAAATGGCTTCCTTTATGACGAGGCCGTTCCTGTGCGGATGGATACCTGCATGGGCGAAACTTGGCCCTGTCAGGCGATGAAACGGTAAATTGGCTTTACGATAACGCCCTTGGCAGTTGCTGTCAGGGCGTTTTTTGGTTCTGCGTATTCGCATTTGCAGGCTTTTGCCAAGGTTTTCACCGGCTGCATGGAAGGGTACAGGAAATTTTTCATACCATCTAACTTCTGCCCCTCTCCATACGTTATACAGGTGAGATCTCAAAAGACCGGAGGAGATGCCCATGGATGAAAGCAGGTTCGTGGCTGTCAGCCAGCAAAACATCCCGACGTTTTACCGCATGGCTTACAGCATCGTCAAAAGCCGCACCGATGCGGAAGATGCTGTGCAGCAGGCTCTGCTCAACGCCTGGAAAGAACGGCACAAAGCACGGGCAGGCTCAGAACGGGCATGGATCATGCGGATCGTCATCAATGAATCCTATACCATCCTGCGCCACCGCCAGCGTTGTCAGCCCGGCGAGATTCCCGAGCTGCCCTGCAATCCCCCGGAAGACACAGGCCTGTACGATGCCATCCAATCCTTGCCGGATAACCTTCGTACACCCTTTCTGCTCAAATACATGGAGGGAATGCTGGAAACCGAGGTGGCAACAGCCATGCACATGCCCGTTTCCAGCGTAAAGAACCGGCTTTTCCGTGCAAGAAAACTGCTGCAAAAACTGCTCAAAGAGGAGGTGGAACTGTGATGAAGCTGGATCGGCAACGCCTGCAAACCCTTTACCCGCAACCAACGGATGCCTTTACCTGCCGGATGGAACAGCTCGTTCACAGTCTGCCTGCCCAAAAGGAGGAAACGAAAGTGAAAAGACTGGCCGTCAGTACCGTGCTTGCGTGGGTTTTGCTGGCTGCGCTCCTGTGCGCAACCGCCTACGCTGTTATCAACTACGGAATGGAATGGTACTACAACAACCGCTTCACCGCTTATCAGGAGCATGAACCTGAGAAATATGTTGCCATCATGGAACACATCCAGTCGGATGTGCCGCAAACGGTTACCGGGGATTCCCTGATTAACATTCAGGTGGAGGAGGCTTCCTGGGCCGCTGAAAAGAATGTGCTGGTGGTATCGCTGAAAGCCACAGCAAAGAAGCCGGAAGCCTACGAGCTGCATCCCATGTGGAATCTGGATGCGGATGGCGCTTATATAGGCGAAGGCGGCAGCATTGCGCTGGAAACCGACGGTGAAGACCGGGCTGTACATTGGCTATGGACAACCGAAGGCTTTGGCCCCGTGGCGGATATGGTGGCTCCCGGCAAGCAACTGCTGCTGCTCAATGCGGACGAAGTGCTGCTGGGCGAAAACTATCTGCTGGGGGATGGTTCCAGCATGGATAGCTATGTGGGGCATGATGGCGCTGTGCATACCGTACTGGAAATCCGTCTGGATTTCCTTCAGGCGGACTATGAGGCGAGCGTTCGCCAACAGATGCTGGAATTCCCCGAATCTGCCCCCTACATGGAAAAGCATCTGGCCGCCAACCTGGAAACCCGAAGAATGATTCAGGAGGATGCAGACGGCGTACTGACCCTGACCGTTCCTTTCACAGTTACACCCTATGCTGAGGATGACCAGCTGCTGTACGGTGGCGGGCAGCAGGGACACATTGATTTTGAAATCAAGATCAAGTAACGCACCGACAAAAAGGCGCTCCGCCGGTTCTGTAACCGACGGAGCGCTTCTTGTTTTATCCACGCAGCAATTTCATGGCCTTCTCCCGGGCAGCTTTGATGGCTGTCGGCAGTGGCAGCTGCGCCAATTCCTCTGCTGTTACCAGCCGTGCCTGATGGGTTTGAAGCCATTCCTCTCCGGGCAGGTGATTCAGTGAGAAATGCAGAATCTCCATCTGCCATACCCGATGGGTGAACACGTGCTTCGCATTGCCCAGATGCCCCACAAAGGAACAATTCAGTCCATCCTCTGCCAGCAGCTGCTGCACATTGGCCGGTGCGGTTTCCTCCTCGGTCAGCCAGAATACAAACAACCCCTTGAGCATACGCTCTTTTCGAGGCAATACCAGCACCCGGTTTTCATCCGTCAGCAGGCATACCGCCACATCCATCGTCTTGGGCGCCTGTTTCTTTTCATGAATGGGCAGGCTGTCCTGATCTCCCTCCTGACAGGCGTTGCACCGGGCTGCCCAGGGACAGCTTTCGCAGTCCGGACGCTGGGGACTGCACAGCGTAGCCCCCAGTTCCATCAAAGCCTGATTGTAATCACCGGGACGGTCTGCGGGAATGCTCTCCTGTACCAGCTGGCGAATCTGTTTCTGTACGGCAGGAATGCCCACATCCTCCCGGATGCCAAAGAAGCGGGAAGCCACCCGGTACACATTGCCATCCACCGCCGGAACCGGTATGCCAAAAGCGATGCTGGCGATGGCTCCGGCGGTATAGGGGCCGATGCCGGGCAGTTTCAGGATGCTGTCATAATCGGAAGGAAATACACCGCCATGGTCTTCCACAATGGTTCTGACAGCCTTTTGCAGGTTGCGGGCACGGCTGTAATAGCCAAGTCCCTCCCAGAGTTTCAGCACCGTTTCCTCCGGGGCAGAGGCAAGGGCTTCCACCGTGGGGCAGCGTTCCAGAAAGCGTGCGTAATAGCCCTTGACAGTCTCCACCCGGGTCTGCTGGAGCATGATCTCGCTCAGCCAGATATGGTAGGGATTCTTCGTGCGCCGCCAGGGCAGATCCCGCTTGACCGTATCGTACCATTTCAACAGCAACGCAGAGGGCTTCTCAGACATGGTATTCCCCTTCCTTTCGGCTTGCATTGTACCACAGGCAGCTTTCTTGCGCCAGTGCATGGAAAACAGAAATGAAAATCATTCGTTTTCAGAAGAAATCAACTAAAAACACGAAATAAACGAAGAAAACATATCAAATAACCACCATTCCGGCACCGAAAATCGAAATTTTCCAGAATTTTGACCGATTTTCCGGTTGCACCCATGGCAGAAATAACGTAAACTAACAAAGGTTGTTAGCACTCGACCAAACCGAGTGCTAACAAACCCAAAAACGGATACTATATCAAGGAGGATATTGAGTATGAACGTCAAGCCTTTGGGCGACCGCGTGGTCATCAAGAACGTGGAGATTGAAGAAACCACCAAGAGCGGCATTTTGCTTACCGGCGCCGCCAAGGAAAAGCCCCAGATGGCGCAGGTGCTGGCCGTTGGCCCCGGCGGTCTGGTGGATGGCAAGGAAGTGACCATGAATGTGAAGGTTGGCGACAAGGTGATTTACTCCAAGTACGCCGGCACCGAAGTGAAGATCGACGGTCAGGAACTGATCATCGTCCGTCAGAACGACATTCTGGCCACCGTGGAATAAGCATTTCCTTTTGATAGCAGTTTGAGGAGGATTAAGGATTATGGCAAAGCAGATTAAGTACGGCGAGGAAGCCCGCCGCGCATTGGAAAAGGGCGTCAACGCTCTGGCCGATACCGTGAAGATCACCCTTGGCCCCAAGGGCCGCAACGTGGTGCTGGACAAGAAGTTCGGCGCTCCCCTCATCACCAATGACGGCGTGACCATCGCCAAGGAGATCGAACTGGAAGATCCCTTTGAGAACATGGGCGCTCAGCTGGTGAAGGAAGTTTCCACCAAGACCAACGATGTTGCCGGCGACGGCACCACCACCGCTACCCTGCTGGCTCAGGCCATCATCCGCGAGGGTCTGCGCAATCTGGCTGCCGGTGCCAATCCCATGGTGCTCAAGCGCGGCATCGAAGCCGGTGTGGGCGCTGCTGTGGAAGGCCTGCAGAAGCTGAGCCAGCCCATCAGCGGCAAGCAGTCTATCGCTCAGGTTGCCAGCATTTCCGCCGGCGACGAAGAAATCGGCAAGCTGATCTCCGAGGCCATGGAAACCGTGGGCAACGACGGCGTCATCACCGTTGAAGAAAGCAAGACCATGAAGACCGAGCTGACCACCGTGGAAGGTATGCAGTTCGACCGCGGCTATGCCAGCGCCTACATGGTGACCGATACCGACAAGATGGAGGCTGTTCTGGACAATCCCTTCATCCTGATCACCGACAAGAAAATCACCAACATTCAGGAGATCCTGCCTGTGCTGGAGCAGGTTGTCCAGTCCGGCCGCAAGCTGCTGATCATCGCTGAGGATATTGAAGGCGAAGCCCTGGCCACGCTGGTGGTCAACAAGCTGCGCGGCACCTTCACCTGTGTTGCCGTCAAGGCTCCCGGTTTCGGCGACCGCCGCAAGGAAATGCTCCGTGACATCGCCATCCTCACCGGCGGTCAGGTTATCAGCGAAGAGTTGGGCCTGGAATTGAAGGAAACCACCGTGGATATGCTGGGCAGCGCCCGTCAGGTCAAGGTGGACAAGGAAAACACCACCATCGTGGAAGGCGCCGGTTCCTCTGCTGAGATCGAAGCCCGTGTGAACAGCATCCGTGCCCAGATCGAAGAAACCACCAGCGATTACGACCGTGAAAAGCTGCAGGAGCGTCTGGCCAAGCTGGCTGGCGGTGTGGCTGTTGTGCAGGTCGGCGCTGCTACCGAAGTGGAAATGAAGGAACGCAAGCTGCGCATCGAAGATGCTCTGGCTGCCACCCGTGCTGCGGTGGAAGAGGGCATCGTCCCCGGCGGCGGCATCGCTCTGATGAATGTGATCCCCTCCGTGAAGGCTCTGCTGGATGAATACACCGGCGATGCCAAGACCGGCGTGGAAATCATCCTGCGCTCTCTGGAAGAGCCCCTGCGCCAGATCAGCAAGAATGCCGGCATCGACGGCAGCGTGATCGTGGAGAACGTGAAGACCAGCGGCAAGACCGGCTACGGCTACGACGCTCTCAAGGGCGAGTACGTGGACATGATCGAGCGCGGCATCATCGACCCCACCAAGGTGACCCGCTCTGCCCTGCAGAACGCCGCCAGCGTTTCCGCTCTGGTGCTGACCACCGAATCTCTGGTGGCCGACATTCCCGCTCCCGAACCTGCTGCTCCCGCCAACCCCGGCATGGGCGGTATGTACTAATCCCAAATAACCAACGGGCTTGCGCTGTAAAAGCAGTGCAAGCCCGTTTTGATTTACCGTTTTTTCATAAAATGGCTCAATCCGTTCAGGGGTTCATCTCCCGGAATGCTCTTTGTCAATCCCACTGGATTCACCCCGTTGCCCAGCACCCGCACACAGGCGGCATCATCCGGGCGCTTTTCCGGGTCAGCCAGCAGCAGATCCCGTACAAGCCAACGCATGGGATCCGGCAATGAATCAGACAGCGTTACTTCTGCGCCTGCCAGTACGGCTTCGTACAGGTAGGCGAATTTTTCATGGTCAAAACCGGGCAGCTCCCCTGCCCAGATGCGGTGAATGATCGCACCGAATGCAAAGCGGTCAATTGCTGCTGTCATGGGGGCATCCTGTCCTGTCATCCGCAGAAATGCCTCCGGAGACAGATACACCGGGTCGCCTTCCAGGCCGCTGCCGATTGGCGGCGGGTCATCCAGCAGAAAACCGCTGTCCAGATCGATCAGCCGCACCTGATACCCCCAGCTGCGGGCCGTGAGCAGTATGTGTTCCGGCTTCAGGTCCGCATGAACCACCTGCTGCAAGTGCAGCCGTTGCAGGCACAGCGCCAGATGGTACAAAACCTGCCGCTTCTCCCCATCGGTCAGGCCATCTTTATTCTCGCCATTGATATGGGTATGCACCGCCTCGCTGACAGCATAATAATGGCCATCAAAGCGGAAAAAATCCAGCACCGGCACCAGCGTATCGCCGATCACACAGCTCATGGCCGAATACAGCCGCTGTTTTCTGCGTTCAAACTGACGGCAGCGTTCCCGCTGCTTTTCCTTGATGGGCGTATCCACCGTGGCAGGATAAACCGGCGACAGAAACTGCTTGAGAAAGAACTTTTGGCCGCCACGGCTGGCCACACACCAGCGGGCGCTGCCGCTGCCTGCTGTCTGCAAAGGGCCCAGCGGGCTATATTCGCCAATCCTGCTGGTCATCCGCCATTCCCTCCGTCCGGTCATAATGTTCCTTGTAGCGTTCCCACAGAATGCGGGCCACTTCCCGGTTGCCGCGTTTGCGGCGCACTGGCGTAATGTATTCCTGCTTGAGTTGCTCAAAACGGGGCTGGTAATACAGCTTCATCTCATCGTAATCCGCAAAGCCGCAGGAGCAGCACAGCAAGGTCATATCATCCTGCATCACCGCTGCCAGCATTTTTTCCAGCTTGCGCTGCCAGCGGTCCTGATTGGCGGAATGCTGCATGGTATCCAGCAACAGCATCTCCAATTCCATGGGGCTGGATGCGCCATGGTACACGCCGTCTGTCATGCAAAACAGCAAACCCTTTTGCGGCATGGCAAAGCGGCGCATATGCAGCTTTACCGGCTGCCCGGCACAGATCAGATTGCTCAGGGGACGATCCAGCAACAGGCTGTCCATGGCATCCGCATGGCCACGCACATCATCCTTGGTATACTGGTGCAGCCCATCCGCATCAAGGGTATAGCCACGGCTGTCCCCTGCCCAGACGAAGCTGCAGGCAGCATTCTTTTCATCAGCCAGCAATGCGCACAGGGTAGTGGGCAGCGTGCGCTGCATACTGCCCACAATCCGGCAGCTGCTCTCTTCCTGGCAGTGCGTCTTCGCAAAGCCGTCAAAGGTGGCTTCTACTTCCAATTGCAAGTCCAGCAGTTGATAAAAACCATCCTGAGGCAGCCAGGGAACACTGGTGCGGTCTGTGGTCCAGTTCAGCATTGTCCGGGCAGCCAGCCGGGAAGCCAGGTAAGCCCCCGTCCGGTGATCCAGCTTGTCATACCGCTTGCTGCCAAGCCCGCCGCAGCCATCCGCCACGCAAAGCATCACATTGCCCGGCAAACTGGATACAGCAAAGCTGTCCTCCCCGTTATCGGGGACGACAGCCATATGAATCACCATGATTTCGCCCAGCAAATGCAACGCCTCCTTCCGGGCAAGGCCCGTCAGATGGTGTTGCAGACAGCGTCCAGTACCTGCCGGTATTCCACATCCAGCAACCCTTCGCTCACCGTCTGTACATGGATGACCTGACCCCACTCGGAGGAAATCCGGCTCCAGTCGGGGGCATCGGGCGCAAAGATCAACAGGCGCTTGGCATTCTCGTCCATGCCGCCGCCCAGCTGTTCATCCTCCCACCACAGGCTCAGCTCGTCAAAGTCCTCTGCCATGCCTTCGGGATACCAGGGCGCCACTTTGCCATGGCCCAGTTCATGGGTGGGGGCATCGGACCAGACCACAATGATATGGCGCTTCTTCACGCCCTCCCGGGTCCAGTCGCTGCGGATGGCATAGCCCAGCGCTTCCAGACCATCCTCGGGAATATCGCCGCCGCCTTTGGCTTCGATGCCATCCATGCACTCATAGAACATCTGCGCCTGCTGAGGCAGCACAAAAAAGTCGCTGGACAGCATGGCTTCCTCGCCATCGTTAATATAATCCCGAAAAGCAATCACCCGAACCCGCAGCTGGTCGATAGTCTTATGCTTTTTCTCCATTTCGGCAGCCACATCCCGGTACAGGTTCAGGGCATTCTGCTTCACAAAATCCAGCACATGGCGCATACTGCCGGTGGCATCAATACAGAACACCATATCCACATGGTATGTCAGTTTATAATCAGGCATAGGGATCCTCCTTTACGATTTTCATCGTTTTGAATATATTTCTGCATCCACGGGGCGGATTCCTGCCAAATCCGGCAGGAATCGCCAGCCATCGCATCGAATAATGGAATTATGTATGCCAAAACCGGGAGTGAAACGATCATGAAACTGAAAAAGGTTCTCGGTAACATCCTGACGGTACTGGGCTGTATTGTTATGCTGATCGGCCTGCTTGCCTATGTGCTGCCGCAAATCGATAACCACCAGCTCCAGCTGGTGCTCTCCACCTTCCAGACGCCATCCAGTCACTGGCTGATTCAGCTGATGAATGACGGCATGAATTTTGCCATGGAAAACTGTTTTCTCATGCTGCTGATCGGCTCTGCCGTCACGCTGTTCGGCGTATTGCTGACCTTCTCTGCCCGTACGGATGAAGAAGCACAGCGTATGCAAACAAAGAAACGGCCTGTTCAGGCTGCCGTTGCCAACGCTGCCTATATGCGTCCCCAGCCCGCAGCAGCTCCGGCTGAGTCCGTCGCCCACACCATGGAAGAAAACCCCTTTGCACGTTATGCCAAGCGGGATTCCCTTCCTAAAAGCACCTATGCACCTTCTGCATCCCGCCCGGCGGCAGAGAAACCCGCTGCCCAGCAAAACAACGATGTTCAGGATGATATTCTGACGATTTGGGATCAGATTCAGCATCAGCCCGAAGAAGAGGACAATCTGCAGGTTCGCACCACCCACGTGGAGGATGATCAGGCTTATCGCCGTCCCACGGAAGACGAAATCACCGTAGTAGACACCATTGCGCAGGCAACCGTCCCCCCCGAACCGGTGCTGCCAGTGCATGAGGAACCGGCTGTCTACGAGGAACTGCCTGCATACGAGCCAGAACCCGAAGTATTCACATTGCAGGAAGTCAGCCCTGTGCGGGAGGCAGTGCCTCCGCCTGCTGCTCCTGCCCCGATGGATGCCCCCAAGCCCCGCCCGGTCATCCGCTCCACCTTCCCCACTCCCCGGGAGCAGCCTACCCCCATCGCACAGTTCCCGGAAGAAGAATCCGTCTCCATCGAAACCAACGTTGCCGCCCCCCTTCAGCCCACCTCCCGCATCAAGAGCACCATGGGCCGGAAACGCTGAAAAGTGGTTGACAAACGTTGATTTCGTGGTAACATAAGTTTGGTAACAATGTTTCAGAATGGAGGACTTTGCAATGGATGCTTCAATTCGTTCCACTTGCACCCAAGTGCGCCGTGATATCATCAATATGACGGCGGATGCGGGCTGCGGCCATCCCGGCGGTTCCCTCTCCATCGTGGAAGCGCTGGTCGCCCTGTACTTCGATGTGATGAACATCGACCCCAAGAACCCCAAGGCTGAAAACCGCGACCGTTTTGTTCTGTCCAAGGGTCATGCTGCTCCTGCGCTGTATGCAGTGCTGGGCGAGCGCGGCTACTTCGACACCGCCGAGTTCAAGCAGTTCCGTCAGCTGGACAGCATTCTGCAGGGTCACCCCGATATGAAGCGCTGCCCCGGCGTGGATGCTTCCACCGGTTCTCTGGGCCAGGGCATCTCCATCGCCACCGGTATGGCGCTGGGTGCCAAGGCGCAGGGCAAGGATTTCCAGGTTTACACCATGATCGGCGACGGCGAATCTCAGGAAGGCCTCGTGTGGGAAGCCTGCATGGCAGCTGCCCACTACAAGCTGGATAACCTGACCATCCTGTTCGACCACAACGGCCTGCAGATCGACGGCTCCAACGACGAAGTCATGAGCCTGGGCGATGTATCCGCCAAGTTTGCTGCCTTTGGTCTGGACGTGGTGGAAGTTGCCAACGGCAACGACTACGATCAGGTTCTGGCCGCCCTCAAGCAGCCCCACAAGCCCGGTATGCCCAAGCTGATCCACCTGCACACCACCAAGGGTAAGGGCGTCAGCTTCATGGAGAACGATGCCGGCTGGCACGGCAAGGCTCCCAATGCCGAGCAGCGCGAAAAGGCCCTGAAAGAGCTGGAGGTGTAATGAGCATGGAAAAGAAAGCTACCCGAGTTGCTTATGGCGAGTATATTGCCAAGCTGGGCGATACCAATGACAAGCTGGTTGTGCTGGATGCCGACCTGGCCGGCGCTACCATGACCCAGTATTTCAAGAAGGCTCATCCCGACCGTTTCTTTGACTGCGGCATTGCCGAAGCCAACATGGTCGATCTGGCTGCCGGTATGTCCACCACCGGTCTGGTGCCCTTCTGCAGCACCTTCGCTGTGTTCGCCAGCCGCTGTCTGGACCAGATCCGCAACACCGTTTGCTACCCCAAGATGAACGTGAAGTTCGCCTTCACCCATGCTGGCATCACCCTGGGCGAAGATGGTGGCAGCCATCAGGCTCTGGAAGATATCGCCATCATGCGTTCCCTGCCCAACATGACCGTGTTCGTTCCCTGCGATGCCAAGGAAACCGAACGCTGCATCGATGCCGCTCTGGAGATCAACGGCCCCGTGTACATCCGTCTGGCCCGTCTGCCCTCCCCCATCTTCGAGATGGATATGCCCTTCATCCCCGGCAAGGTAAACGTGCTGCGGGAAGGCAAGGACGAAGTGCTGCTGTGCAGCGGCGTCATGGTCAGCGAGTGCATGGAAGCTGCCGAGCTGCTGGCTGCTCAGGGTAAGGATGTCTGTGTTGTCAACTGCCACACCCTCAAGCCCTTCGACGTGGAAGGCGTGCAGGAACTGGCCAAGACCCACAAGCACATCTACACCGTGGAAGAGCACAACGTCATCGGCGGTCTGGGCGATGCTACCGCTGCTGCTCTGGTGAACCTGGACGGCGTGAAGCTGACCAAGCTGGGTATGCAGGATGTGTACGGCGAGAGCGGCAAGCCTGCCGATCTGCTGCGTAAGTACAAGCTGGATGCTCAGGGTATTGCCGATACCGTTATGGGCAAGTAATTTTTCCCGGAATCACACAGGACTGTTGCAAATCAACTTGCAACAGTCCTTTTTTGTTTCCATTTATTATTCTGTAATGATCTGAAGGAGTTCCGTCAATTTCTCGCAGCAGACCAACCCTTCCTGCCGGTTATGCACCAGAATGGGCTTCAATCCGGCAGCCAGACCGCCCTGGCCATCGGCAACAGGATTATCACCGATCATATAGCATATTTCCGGATTGCCAGCCTGCCGAAGGGCATATGCAAAGATCTCCTTCCTGGGTTTTTCATAGCCTATGCTGGCAGAGAGAATGTAGCCAGAGATGTAAGCATCCAGTCCCAGCCGCTGGAACACCTGATCCAGCTCCGGAAAGTTGTTGGAGATAATATAGTTAGAAAAACCACGCTCTTGAAAGGTACGCAGCACCTTTTCAGCGTCGGCATAGGGTTCATATTCATAAGTGACCACTTTCTCCCTGAAAGCGGCACAGATGGATTCTATATCCGCTGGCTCAATCCCTTGCTCTGCACAAAATCGGCGGATCCCCTTCAGCAATTCCTGCCACCATTCCTCGCCGTTCAGACGGGAATGATCCTTATCCGGGGTATACCAGGAGCAGATGCGCCGCATCAGGCTCCGAACCGCCTCTTCATCGTGCTCAACGCCCACCTCCTGCATGGCTCTCATCAGGGAGCATTTGAAGGATTCATTGCCATACAGCAGCGTGCCGTCACTGTCCCAGAAAATCGCTTTGTTCATGTATATCACTCCTGTAAAAAGCCGCAGCATTACACTGCGGCTTTGTCATCATCCTCGATTGTCCTTATTCTCCTTCGCTGGGCTGAGCGGTTACGAAATAAATGATATCGCCGATGGCCCGGAAGGTTTTGGGTGCCTGACCATTGATCTTGGTCTGATACATCATCATGGAGGTGGACTGGCCGCCATCCAGATTATAAGCGGTATGTGCGCCCAGATCGTGCATCAGCTGCGCCAGCTGGGGCACGCTGAGGCCTACGGAATCAGGCTGGTCGGGGCCGTCTGCCGCCACGAACACATAGGTAAGCGGGGCAATCTGACCGATACCCATGCGCTGCTTGAAGGTAAGCTGACGAACGATTTCCAGAACCTCGCCATTCTCCACCAGTGCGGGGCCGAAGGCAAAGGAGTGCATAATGGGCACTTCCAGCTTGGCGTACTCTTCCTCCACCATGGGGCGCATGATGTGCAGGTCGCCGTTCACATCCACCACCAGACCATCATCTTCCGGGATGGGACGGTTGCGCAGAAGTTCGCCGTTGCGGTACACAATGCCCTCGCCATGGTAGGTGAACCAGTCGCCGTTGACCGCTGCCACAGCGTTGACCCGCTTACTCATGGTGTCGATGCGCATGGTGGCCTTCTGGGGATAGGGCTTGGCCAGTTCCGTGCGGAACTGATCCGGATCCGCAATCTGCACAAACATAACAGCGCAGGGCGTATCATACACCCGGATCATATAGGCCTGCACATCGATGGTATCATCGCTGTAGCGCATCCCGCCCTCGCTGAAACCAGCGGGATTGGGCAGATAGTTATCCTTGGCCTTCTCCGCAGGCACAAAATCCTCACCCTCTGGGAAGGTAACCTTGATCATCTGGGGAAGAAGTTCCGCAGGGATGGGTTCGGGAATATGCTCTTCCTCAGCAGCAGCCATGCCAGCCAGCAGGCAGCAGGCCAGCAGCATGAGACAAATCGCCAGTCGCTTCATTTTCATTCTTACGCCTCCATCGTTTCGGTTGAATGAGCCATGCGGCGCATCCACAGCACACAAGCTGCGATCACAGCGCACGCCAGCGCCATCACCAGATAGCATTGATAAACCTCTAAGAACAAAAGGAACGGGATACGGCCTTCGGTGGCAAATTCCAACAGAAGACACAGGGTCGCCATCAGCAAAAAGAGGCCAAAACAGGCTGCTTTTGCAGCTGTGCGGCCCTTGCCCGCCCGGATGCAGTAGCAAATCAGCACAAAGAGAATCACCACGCCGCTGAAAACTTCCTCGATGCGTACAAAGCCCCACCGGAGGAATTCATCCCGCCGCAGGCTTTCCAGCACAATCTGCGCAGAGGCATACAGCCCCATCAGCAAAAGCCAGCCATCGCCGTGCCATGTCTTTTTCTTGACCAGAAGCACCACGAACAGCACCGCTGCTACCAGCGCCTCTGCCATAAACAGCGCCCATGCCCAGCCCTCATAGTAGGCATCATAGGTCATAAAGGGGAAGCGGCAGAAGAACATGGCATCCTCGAACCAGTATTCGCCATAACCCTGCCCGGCAAAGCCCTCTGCAATGCGGGCGGCGGCGATCATCAATGCGGCGGAGGGAGCATAGGCATCCAGCAGTGCAAGCCGCCGCTTGCCGCCTGCCACCAGCAAAACCAGCGCCGCTCCCAGAATGCCGCCATAGAACATATAGCCCGGCTGCCAGAATGTGAAAAGGTAGCCTGTGGAATAGCTGTCGATAATATACGCCGCATCCATCAGGCAATACAGAAGATGGGAGAAAAATGCCGTGCCCAGCGGCAAAAGTACCGTCAAAAGCGCAACTTTGCCACCGGCAAGTTCCATCTTCCGGCTGCGCAGTGCGCCCAGCGCAAGCGCAAACGCAGCGCCAATCGCCAAAGCCATCCATACGCCGGAATGATTGACCGTTCCAATCTCAAACATACTGTCGTTCCTTACTTCCTCAATCTATCCATTCAGTCCAGATCCCACTCGCAGAAATAGCTCCACTCCTGGTCATCCCAGTGCTCGTAGAAGTGGGAATCGTTCCAGGTACCCTCGGTGTGCTTGTAGAAGTACATACCGTAGCGTTCGTGGGTGCTGTAGCTGGGTTCGTTGGAATCCCAGTTGGTGTATTCCACCGGTTCGCCGGTAACCCACACCCAAGTGCGGTCACGCTCTTCATCCATCAGGCCGAAATAAGCGGTGGTGAAACCGTTTTCCTGCATGAAGCCATGCACAAACTTGTTTTCTTCCGGCGTGGTCAGGGTTGCCATGTGCCCGCCCAGTGCCTCGCAAAAGGCACGGGCTTCCACCCAGTACTTGATGCCCCGGTACATCCGGTACATATGACGAGAACCATCAGGCGCCACAAAAATGGCAGAATAAGAAGTGGTCGCATCGTCCCTGAGCTGCTGAGCCGTGAACTTCATTTCCGTCACCTTGGCCACCAGCTGGGCAGCGTTGTTGTACTCGCCCAGATTCAGCAAAATCTCATTGGATTCCTCCACACGCCACAGCTTTTTCAGCATCAGCGCACGCTCAAAATCAAGGGCGTTCTGCTCATCGGGGGAGAGAGCGGCTTCCGGGTTTCCACCGGCGGTGCGCCATGCTTCCTTGGCACTTTCCAGCTGTGATGCGCTGTCCTCATAGTTGCCGTTCAGTTCAAACAGCATCACCGCACGGGCGTATTCACCAGCATCCAGCGCCTTCTTGGCAGCCTTGTCTATCTCCTCATGCCCCACCAACAGAATGGCTTCATACATCCGCTCGGTGGCATCCTGACAGGGGCCTGCCTCGATAAAGGCATCCCGGGCAGCGGCGTAGTTCTTCTCCTGCATCAAAGCGTCACCCTTGTTGTACCATTCCAGTTCAAGGGCTGCCTGCTGCTCTGCCAGATAGGCTTCCTCGGCCATTTGGGCCCGTTCCTTGCTATCTCTGTATTCTTTCAAGGATTCAAACAATTCCTTGGCAGCCATGTACTCGCCTGCATCGTGCAGATCCCGAGCCTGCTGATACTCAATGGCAAGAATCTCCAGCTCGCAGTAGTACAGATAATGCTTGGTGCGCTCATAGTTGCCCATGGTCAGAAGAATCTCACGGGCTTCGTAGTACTGTCCATCCTCATACATTTTCACAGCGCTGCGATAATCCTCATGCTTCTGCAAACGCTTGCTGTCCTTGACCATAACGGCGCTGTTGGAATAATCGCCAAGCGCCTCGAAAGCCTCAATGGCTGCAAGGTAATCCCCTGCATCATACAGTGCCATGGCTGCCTGATACTGTTCTTCCAAAGCGGCTTCGTCCGCTTCCTCCGCCAAAGCGGGCAGACAACCCAGCAGCAGAATGCAGCTCAGCAAAACGGCCAGCAGCCTGCACCATACCGGATGAAAATGGGCAATACGCTTATTCATGGAAAAGTCTCCTTGCTGTGGAACTTATTCTTCCTCGCCCAGAATGGTTTCCAGTGGGAAGGTGCCAAGGGTGATCATGCTGGTAACCGTGCGGTCGTTTTTCTCATTATAGTGCTGGTCGGAATTGATGAGAGAACCCATGAACACCAGCTTGATGGAGTTGCCGCCATCCAGATTCAGCGCTTCGGTGCAGCCCAGATCCCGCATCCGCTCGGCGCACCAGGTAAGGCCCACGCCATCGGAATTCTTGTGGCGGCCTTCCACGGTCATGATCAGGTAATGGTTGGGTTCGATCATGCCAAGGGTCTGGCGGGGATTGATGTACTCGAATTGCTTGTCGATCACCTGCTGACCGATTTCACCATTGCTCAGCAACACCGGGCCGAAGCACCAGGTATCGGTTACGCCCTGGGCCAGCAGTTCCTCTGCGCCGATCTCACCGGCCAGATAGGTTTTCAGGCTGCCATCCTCATACAGAGCGATCAGGTCGTAGGTGGGCAAGGTCCAGTGGGGCTGGCTGAGGGTATCATCCGCCAAAATCACGCCATTCTGGATGATCACGCCCGGGCGGCGCTTGGCATAAACACGGAAGCCATAAAAATCATCACTGATGGCCAGAATGCTGTTGGTCTGGCGGGCAAAATCATGGGCATACAGAAATTTGCGGCCAATGTACTGGGGATCCGGATTGGCGTGCTGGATCATGAACTTCACGCCGGGGGCCACCTTCACCTCGGTCTCATACCAGATCAGGTTGCGTTCCCGCTCCACCACATCCTTGAACTGACGGATGTTGATGAACATTTCATGGTCGATGTAAGTCCATTCGCCGGCTTCCTTATCGATCACCAGATAGTATTCCTCCTGGGAATCCTCCGGCAGGAAGCCTTCGGCGGTCAGTTCAGGGGCATCGCTGCGAAGGGGATACAGAGGGGTAAAGGCAGCGGTATCACCCTCTGCCAAAGAGACGGCACAACAGAGGACCATCACCAGAACAGCTGCCACAAGCAGCATCTTTTTCAACATACAGTGAAGCATATATCAACAATCTCCTCTTTCATTTATGAAATGCCTGATCATTCACCCACGGTGATCCACATCACCGGACGCATGGTGTTGCCGGGCCAGTCCACATCCTGCATACCATATTCGCTGATGCGGCCATCCACACGCATACCGCACATATCCATCTTGCGGGCGCCGGGGGTACGGGTCCACCAGCGGCAGCTGCCCAAGGCATCGCCCAGGGTGCAGCCCTGAGCCTTCACATACTCGGTGGGATACGCCACACGGTCGGCACATTCCGGCATAAAGCGGAGCACCTCTTCCTTGCTGAGCAGATAAACCTGATCCAGCGTATCCTCGCCTGCACCCTTCATGCCATGGGGATTGTCATTCTTGACGGTGGTGGTAAGAATCAGCGCTTGTTCTTCTGTGGAGAAGGCTTCCTGAATAAAATCGCCGTTCATCCATGCCCGCAGGTCGGACTTGCCCCAGTACATGGGCACCCGCTCGGGATAGAAGATCACCATCTCAATGCAATACTTGGTCATCAGCCAAGCCTTGCCATCCTGCACTTCCAAAACAATCCATTCAATGGGCTCCTTACCGTTTTCCAGCACATTGTCCTGCTCGTAATGGCCAAACTCGATCACATCGCCCGCCTGAGGGGTGGGCACTGTCAGCGCAAAGGCGCTGGAACAAAAGCACATTGTAAACACAAGGCACAGACAAAAAAAGCGTTTCATGGTATATGAACTCCCTTCGGAACATTTCGTTTTATTATATCATAATACAAATTACAACGCAATCCAATTTACATTCGACAAATGTAATGCTATAATATCCGCAGCGAACGAAAACCGTTCGGATATTTCTGGAAAAAGGATGCACACCATGATCGCTTTACTGTCAGGTTCGAAACGCAGATGGACTGCGTTCCTGTTGGCTGTGTGTATTTGTTTTGGGACGCTTTGCACAGCTCAGGCCACATCCTTGGAAAACCGATATTTTGTTGATTTTGATTTTGTCAGACAAATTGCCCCAGATGCTGTTGCCTGGCTTTACCGGCCGGATGAAACTTTCAATGTACCGGTGGTCTATTCCAAGGACAGCCAGCATTACCTGAACCATCGCTACGATGGCATCAAGCATCACCACGGCAGCCTGTTCTTCACCGGCGATACAGCGCCGGATTTTTCCGAGCCGGTACTGCTTCTGCACGGCTACAATGCTTCCGACGACCATCTGTTTGGCAGTTTTTACCTCTACCGTAAAGAAGAGGATTATTACGAGCAGCATCCCACCCTGTACCTGTACACGCCGAATGGCGCTTATCAGCTGGATATTTTCGCCGGCATCCGCACCAATCAGGGGGATGATTACACCTGGACCGTTCCGGACGACGAGACAAGGCGCATGGAAATGCTCCCCGGTATTCTGGAGCGTTCCTTCCTGACTCCGCTGCCGGACAGCCTGCCACAGGAAGGCGACCAATGGCTGCTGATGACGGCGGAGGGCAAAAAGCCTGAAAATACCCGCTATGTGCTCTATACCCGTATGCGTCCCCTCGAACAGACAGAGGAATTGCCTGCCGTTGAGCTGAACCAGATGGAGATGGATCGCCGGGAAACCCAGAACGGAACCTTTACGGTGGAAGGTCTGGGCGAGTACATGATCTATGGTCAAAACGATCCCAGCTGGGATCGCTTGATCTTCGAAACCACCTATTCCAGCCGCAAGCGTCCCTTTGGCGACGGCGGCTGCGGCCCCACTGCGGTGGCGCTGGCGCTGGCCAATCTATTGGAGCCGGAAGACCTGCTGAAAATCAACGATTATTCCCCTGACCCATACGGTTACACCATTTGCTCCTGTTCCATCACTCAGCATTTCTGCCATCAGTACCATCTGCCCTACCACATCGACACAGCCGAAGAAATGCTCCGCTATTTCCCGTTGGTAATCGGTAGCTTTGCCACCGGCTACAATACGCTGGATGTACAGGGCCGTTACGACAGTTTCGGCAGCAACATGGATTATCTGGAAGCTCTGTGCACGCAGGTGTATGGACTTCCCTACGAGACCACCACCGATAAGGATGTGGCCTTCAATTTCCTGAAAGAACGCAAGGGAATTGCCATCACCTGCACCCTGGCCGATTCTCCCTTCACCAGCCGAAGCCACTACATCACCATGGCTGCCGCCGATGATACCTACCTGTATGTGCTGGATCCCCTGCGCAGAGAAAGCTACGGTGACCTTGACCCAAGAGAGAAGCTGGAAATCCTGACGCCGGGTCTGGTGCGCATGAAAATTGCAGATGCGTATAATATCAGTATGTTCCCGATATTCCTGATCTCCTACCCGGAGAAATAAAGAAAGAACATAAAGTATCATGATTTATGAAAGACCGCCATCCCCTGTGCAGGAGATGGCGGTCTTTTGTGCCCGGTACCGGCCTTGGGTCGATACCGGGCACTTTGTGATTCATGGGTTTATGGATTTTCTGCACCCTCCGCGTCGGGTTCGGTAATGGGCTGAGGGTCAGATTCGCTCTGGGGTTCGGGGTCAGATACAGGTTCGGGGTTGGATACAGGTTCGGGGTTGGATACAGGTTCAGGTTCGGGTTCGGGGTTGGATTCGGGATAGCTGATCTTGGTTACATCACTATCGGTGAAGGATATACCATCTCCCAACGCATACACCTCGTAATCAGCCGTTTGAGGCGGATTCTGGAAGGTGTAGCTGGCATCGATGCAATCATGCCAGCCACTGCCTGCCAGACGGAAACGATAACCGCTGGCGTTAGCGACAGGATTCCAGGTGGCAGTCCATACGCCGTTGGTATCCACAGCGATCACCAGCTCGCTGGGAGTATCAAGCTGCTGAGGCTTCGCTTCCGGTTAAGTGGGAATGGTGGGATCGGTGGGTTCTGTAGGATCGGTGGGTTCTGTAGGATCAGTAGGATCAGTAGGATCAGTAGGATCACTGGGAGTGCTGGGATCACCGGAATCCGGCGTGGTATCCGGATCTGTTGCGGGCGGCTCAGCCGTATACGTACAGGTAGCCGCATCGCTGTTGGTGTAGGCAATGCCATCACCAATCGCCACAACCTCGTACGTATCGCCATCCTTCGGCGCATTTTCGAATGCGTAGCTGTTGGTGGTGCAATCCCACCAAATGCCGGTGCCGTTGGTTTGACGGAACTGATACCCAATGGCGTTAGGTACTTCATCCCAGGTAATTACCCATTTACCATCCAGCAGCTTAACGGTTACATTGGCGGGAGCCGTCAGCTGTACAACAGGCACAGGAGCCTTGTAGACATAATCCGCAGGATCGCTGCTTTCATAGCTTACGCCATCGCCCACGGCGTACACCTGATAGGTGCCGCTTTCGGGTTCTGCGGCAAAGAGATAGCTGGTGCCCTCGCAGCTCTGCCATTCAGAGGCCGTGCTGTTGCGGAACATATAGCCCTTGGCATTGGTCACAGCATTCCAGCTGATCACCCAGCCGCTATCCGTCTTGGCGATACCCGTGATGGTGGGCTTATCCAGCTTCACGGCCGTGGCAGCGGCGGTTGCCGGGAAAGCAGCCGTTACCGTTGCGGTAGAGCCATCGCTGCCGACGGTGCAGCTGGTATTGGCGCTGCCGTCCACCTTGAAGAAGCTGGCGGTCAGGCCGGTGAAGGTGTAGTTGGGCTTCGCCGTCAGGCTGATCGCAGCCGTGTAGACAATACCCGCATCAAACTTGCCATCCACCAGTGCAGGGCTCCAGGTTACGGTGCCGGTATACTGGTCATTGGCGGTGATGGCAGTCACAGCCGTTTCGCCCTTGACAGGAGCCTTCACTCCGTTGATATCCGGCAGATTCACCTTGGCGGGGTCAACCGTCAGGGTCATTTCCTTGCTGGCTTTCCCCTTTTCGTTGCTGACCTGCACAGTGAAAGTCTTGGTGCCGCTTTCAGTGGGCGTACCGGAAATCACGCCGCCCTGGCTCAAGGACAGACCTGCGGGCAGAGAACCGCTGACGATGCTCCATGTCATTGTGCTGCCGCCGGTGGCTCCCAGCTGCACGGAATAGGCAGTCTGATAGCTGCCCTTTGCCAGCGTTTCGGTGGTGATGGCAGGGGCAGTTATATTCTGTACCGCAGAAGTAGTCACATTCTTGGTGCCGGAGAAGGGATACTTGCCATCCACCCGCAGGGTGATGGTCTTGCCCACATCGGCAACGGTAACCGTATAGGTGGATTCATTGCTGCGCTGCACGCCGCCAACCGACCATACATAGGTAACGGTGGCAGCAGAAGGCGTCAGCTTGGGACGAAGCACATCGCCCACATAGGGAGTGGTGGTGTTCAGTTCCAGGCCGTCCACCGTGCCGGTTTTCACAACAGCAGCGGTAGAGGCGCTGTACGCAGTGCCCTGATAGCTGCCTGCGCCGGTTACCTTCAGGCGGATGGTGCTGCCCACATCGGCATCCGTTACCAGATAGGCAGCAGTGGTGCCCTTGACGCTCTCGGTGCCGTCCTTGGGCTTCACCAACCATTCATAGGTAACCGTGGCCGTGGAAGGCGTCACGCTCTGCACCGCCAACACATTGCCCACCACAGGGCTCAGGTTGTTGATGGTAACGCCGTTGACATTGTACTGGTTATTGTAAATGAGGAATTCATTCATCATGTAACCGCGGCGGCTGCCCACCTGAATGTAATCCCACACCGGGCCCTTGGTGATGATCTTCACCTGAGTGCCTACGCTGTACACGCCAATTTTGCTGTACTCCTTGCCGGGGCCGGTGCGCAGACGCACGCCGTAGCCATTGCCGGACCAGATGGTGGCATCGCCCACATAGGTGACGGAACCGGTGCTACCGCTATTGCCATTGACAGACAGGAATTGGCTCATCATATAGCCGGTGTAACCGCCGATGGAGATCTTGCACCAGTAGTTGCCGCTTTCCAGAATGGTAGCAGGCGTGCCCACCGGGAACTTGCGGATCACACGGTAGTTGGTGCCGGGGCCCTGACGCAAGCGCACACCATAGCCATTATGGCTGATGACGGTGGCATTGCCGACAGCAGTGCTGGGAGGATTAGCGCCGGCAGTCAGATAATCACCGTGCATATAGCCGGTGTTGCCATCACTGAGGCGCACCTTGTACCATACACCGGAGGTTCCCAGAACCTCCACCACCGTACCGGTATAGTAACTGGCCAGAGTTTGTGCATCAAAAGAAGGGGCACTGCGCAGACGCAGCCAGCCTCCCTTGACGGTGGCATACTGGGCTGCCATAGAGCTGACGGGCAAAAGCATCAGCACAAGCACCAGCGCCATCATTGCCGCTAACCATCGTTTCATGATTGGTCTCCTTCCATCATCCCCGGCGCAGTGCAGGGGAGTTTACATTGATCATACGATTGAGAAAAGCATTTTCTTCCCACTTTCAGATTTATTGTACAGTTTTTTCAATCCTTTGTAAACCCGCCAGATATAGGGGTTTGCGCCTTAACTGCTATCAATTGGTATCTTTTTCATCATCAGGAGGAAACTGAATTCATACCTTTCCCGCAATTGCAGAGCCTGTTTTTTCAGACGCTTAACTTTCTGTAAAGGATATTACATTTCCTTCATATTACGTTATGTTTCTTCTATGAGAAAAAAACCGGCAAGCGCATTGCACTGCCGGTTTTCTGCATTATTCACACCAAAGGGCTTCCGTATAGAAAGCATCCATTTCTTCCTGGGTAGCAAACAGACCAATGTACCGCTGCCCCGGAGCATCCTGAGGCTGAATGGGCGGGATTTGTTCCCGAAGCCGCAGGCAGGGATCATACTTATCTTCCAGCCGCTGATGGCTGATCAGGAACCGCCGCCCGGGTTTCCGGCCAACAAAGGCGCAGAACGCACCGTCCGTTGCCTCGGTAACCGTTGCCTTTCCGGCGATCATTTCCGCCCAGATCCGGTATACATCCACTGAACCGGCATAGTTCATCATGTCCAGCGCATAGCCGCCGCAGGGACACATACCGGCTTCCAGCGCCACCACCTGTCCCTTTTCCCCCAGCCCGGGATGATTCTGGGTAAGCCGGAAGAACTCAAAATGGACGAAGCGGCTTTTCACGCCAAAGCTCTTCACCGCAGCCCGCCCAGCCTTCAGCACATCCTCCGCCAGCCGGGGCACCACATAATAGATGGCATTGTCGTTGTTGTTGACAATATCAATGATGGACATGGGTGTAATCATACCCGTTTCGAAAACCGGGTCACCGTTTGCATCGATGATGGCATCATAAGCGTTCACTTCCCCGCGGACAAACTCCTCCATTATATAGGAAGTTTTCGCATCACGGCGATCAAAGAACGCCTGCAAATCACCATCGTTTTTCAGCCTGCACGCATCCGTGATGCCATGGCCGTTATCCGGCTTCACCACCACGGGATAGCCCACCTGCGCTGCAAAAGCGGCACAGTTCTCAAAATCATCCACCACATGGAACTTTGCCACCGGGATGCCCGCCTTTTGATAAAAAGGCTTCATCCGGGATTTGTAACGGATGGATGGCATATCGTCGGTCTGGAAACCGGAAGTGATCCCGAAAGCGGTTCTCAGCCGGGCATCCTGCTCCAGCCAGTATTCATTGTTGCTTTCCAGCCAGTCCATGGGGCCGTACTGCTGAATATAGGCCGCTACTGTCCCGTGCATCTGATCGTAATCGTCAATGGCGGTCACCTGACGGTAATCGTCCAGCGCTTCCCGAAGGCGGCTGTCCAGACTGTCCACCGGCGCATCACCAAGCCCCAGCACCCGGAACCCCTGCTGCTTCAACGCCCGGCAGAACTGCCAGTAGTTATCCGGGTAATTGGGAGAGATAAAGAGGAAGTTTTTCATATCAACCTGTCAACTCCTTTCGTTGATACTTCAAACAACGGGTTCTCACCCGTCCTCATTATCCACCCTTCCCCTTCTGTATACAATCGTCATTGCGGACATTATTGGAACAAATCAGGCAAATCGAAAACGCTTGCTATTTGTCGAAAGCCTTTGACCGTAACGTTTTCCCGTTCGCCAGCCATTTGTCCTCCTGTCAGCAGCCGCCTTTTCACCTCTTCTATTGCTCAGAAAACGTTTGTTTTCTGCATTTGCTCCCCTCATCTGTTGTATTTGTCCAAATTCGACCCTTTCTTTTGTCGCATATGGCAAAACTAAGGATATTTTTGACACACAAAATGAGCCTAATTGCATTGTTGAGTTATGCAACATAGTTTATAATCATAGTCAGAAAACAAGTGTACCATATCATCTGTTGCTTGCCACAAGCAACAACCTTTCCCATTCATCAGGTGCCCCCCACCAAACCGACAGGAGGCGTACTCATGCAGATTAACCGGCGTAAACTGCGCTCCTACAAGGAATTTCTGCTGATTCTTCCCTTTCTGGCTGTGGTAGCCATTTTCTCGTACTTCCCGCTGTACGGCTGGATCTATGCGTTCCATGACTACCGTCCGCCCTTCCCCATCACCAAGGATACCTTTGTGGGTCTGAAATGGTTTGAAACCATCATTTCTAACCCCACCCGCACCAAGAACATCGTTCGGGTTCTGCGCAACACCTTTGCCATGAGTGGCATCTCTCTTGCCTTCTCCTGGTTCCCCATGGTGTTTGCGATCTTCCTGAACGAAATCAAGTGCGAGCCCTACAAGAAATTCGTTCAGACCGTTACCACCCTGCCCAACTTCATCAGCTGGGTTCTGGTGTACTCCATCGCCTTCAACCTGTTCGGTTCCTTCGGCGCTGTGAATACGGTTCTGCAGAATCTGGGATTGATCGACGCACCAATTGCCTTCATGAAATCCAGCGACCATGTATGGTTCACCCAGTGGCTGTGGCTTACCTGGAAAAATGCCGGATGGGCCGCCATCATGTATCTGGCCGCTATCACCGGCATTGATGAAGAAATGCTGGAAGCAGCCCGTGTGGACGGCGCTACCCGTATGAAGATCATCTGGCACATCACCATTCCCTGCATCCTGCCTACTTACTTCGTCATCGTTATGCTGAATCTGGCCAACTTCCTCTCCAACGGCATGGAGCAGTACTACGTATTCCAGAACGCCTTCAATACCAAGTATATCGAGGTGCTGGACCTGTACGTATACAACATGGCCATGAGTTCCACCGGCGCTTACCCGCTTTCCACCGCCATCAGTATTCTCAAGAGCGTGGTCAGCATCGTGCTGCTGGTGGTATCCAACACCGCATCCAAGCTCATCCGCGGCGAAGGATTCATCTGATGCGGCTTTGTTGCCCCGTGTGCTGAACAAACAACCGTCAGGAGGAGACCAGTATGGTACAAGCTGCTCCCGTAACCTTTAAGAAGAAAAAAGGCATGAAACGCTCCTTCGGCGATAAACTGATCAGTGTGATCACCTATATCGTCTACGCAATCTTTGCCTTTGTCTGCGTATACCCCTTCTATTATATTTTCATCAACTCCATCAGCGCCAACAACCTGAGCGAACGCGGCAAGGTTATCTTCGTTCCTCTGGAAGTGCACTTCAAGAACTACACCACCGTGTTCAAGATTCCCGGACTGATTGACGCTGCCAAGGTATCTCTGATGCGTACCGTGGTCGGTACCATCTTCACGGTGGTCATCGCCGCCTTCCTGGGCTATATGTTCACCCGTGAAACCCTGTGGAAGCGCAAGTTCTGGTACCGCTTCGTGGCTGCTACCATGTACTTCAACGCCGGCGTGATTCCGTGGTATCTCACCATGAAGACCATGGGCCTGACCAACAACTTCTGGGGCTACATCTTCCCCATGATGATTCAGCCGTTCTACATCATCCTGTGTAAAACGTTCTGCGAATCCATCCCCAAAGAGCTGGAGGATGCGGCGGATATTGACGGTGCAGGAACCCTGACCATTTTCTTCCGCATCATGCTGCCGGTCATCAAGCCCATTCTGGCAACCATCGCTGTGTTTGCAGCTGTCAACCAGTGGAACTCCTTCCAGGATACCCTGCTGCTGGTAACCGACACCAAGCTCTATACCCTGCAGTATGTGCTCTACCAGTACATCAATCAGGCCAGTTCCCTCAAGGCGCTGGTCAGCAACAGTACCTCGGCCACCCAGCTGGCAGCCTCTCTGGCTCATGCCACTACGGCCACTTCCATCCGTATGACGGTTACCATCGTGGTTGTTGTTCCCGTCATTCTGGTGTACCCCTTCTTCCAGCGCTTCTTCACCAAGGGCATCATGATCGGCGCTGTGAAGGGCTAATGTTTCCGAAGATGAAGGCTTGTGAATGCCTTACATCATATAATTAAGGAGGTAATACTATGAAACGGTTTCTCGCTTTCTTGCTGGCCATGATTATGGTCCTCAGCATGAGCATCAGCGTAGCCGCCGCCGAGCAGGAAGTGCTCGTGCTGGACATCTACGATGACGCTGCTAACTATCACGGTATGCAGACCGGTTGGTTCGGTCAGGTGGTGAAGGAGCGCTTCAACATCGAACTGAACATCATTGCTCCTCAGGTTGCTGGCGACGCTGTGTATCAGACCCGCGCTGCTGATGGCAATCTGGGCGACATCATCATCCTCGACAAGACCCGCTTCCAGGATTGCTTGGCTGCTGGCCTGATCAAGGACATCTCTGACAAGCTGCCCGAGTGCACCAACATCATGGCTTATAAGACCCAGATCGACTCCCTGAACCAGGGCCTGGGCTATGCCGAGGGCGTGTACTACGGCATCCCCAGTGAGATGACCGACACTTCTCCCGTCACCCTGACCGATGACGTGATCTACTCCTCCCCCATGCTCCGCTGGGACCAGTACACCGCTGTTGGCCGCCCCGAAATGGCTGACCTGGATGGCCTGCTGGACACCCTGGCTCTGATCCATGAGCAGTTCCCCACCAACGAGAACGGCGACCCCGCTTATCCCCTGTCTCTGTGGGCTGACTGGGACGGCAACGACAACATGATCGGTATCGCCAACGTGGTTCAGCTGACCACCTGGTACGGCGAAAAGATCAAGGGTTCCGCCATCCTTCGTCCCGACAACACCTTCGTTGAGATCTACGACAAGGGCGCTTCCTACTACAAGCTGGCCCGCTTCCTCAACAAGGCCAACCAGATGGGTCTGGTAGACCCCGAGTCCGGCGAGCAGGACTGGAACGCTGTGTGCGCCAAGATGTCCAACGGTCAGGTTAACCTGATGTGGTACAGCTGGTCCACCGGTTTCTGGAACAGCCAGGATCGCCTGGACAACGGCACCGCTTTCATCTTCGTGCCCGTTAAGGATCAGACCTACTACTGCGATGCTGACGCTTACTTCGGCACCACCCGCGTTTTCGCCGTTGGTTCCAAGGTTGAAGGCGAAAAGTACGATCGCATCATGGCTTTCCTGGATTGGTACGCCAGCCCCGAAGCTATGGAGTTCCAGCATTCCGGTATCGAAGGCCTGACCTACACCAAGGATGCCGAAGGCAAGTTCGTGCCCTACATGGACAATGCTCTGATGGATAACCTGCCCGTTGATCAGTACGTGGAAGGCTACACCGGCGGCTATCAGGACGGCTTCAACGCCATCAACCAGTGGATCGGCAACGCCCTGAACACCAACCCCAACACCGGCGAAGGTTATGCTCAGAAGTTCTGGGCTGCCTACAAGGCCAAGAACATGACTCCCATGAAGCAGGAGTGGATGGATCACTTCCAGGCTGCTGACTCCGTTGACTACATGAAGAAGAACGGCGTCCTGCTGGCCAGCCCCAACGTAAGCGTCGCCCTGCAGACCGATACCAACGACATCGGCCTCATCCGTGTTGACGTGAACAAGGTTCTGTGCGAGTACACCTGGCAGCTCATCTTCTGCGCCGAAGAAGATTTCGACGCTCTGTGGGATGAGATGGTCGAGCAGATGGACGGTTTCGGCTACAAGGATCTGTACGCCTTCGACTGCGCCAACTACCAGACCGAAGTTGATGCCAAGGTTGCTGCCGCCAGCGCCGTGGCTGAATAAGCTTCAAACTGAATCCTCGGGACGCTCCGCAAGGAGCGTCCCTTTTTGGAAAGGAATGGATTGTATGCAAACCGATCGAAGCGCCGTTCTGCCCAACGGCAACAGCTTTTTCTTTTGGGAAAAAGACTGTGTTTACACCCAAACCCTGTTTGTGGATGGCAGCAATCCTGCCGCTTCCGATGACAATGACGGCAGCGAAGCCTTCCCCTTCAAAACCATCAACCGGGCAGCACAGCTGGCTACCCCCGGCACTCTGGTGCGCATTCACGCAGGCACCTACCATGAATGCGTGCAACCTGCCATGGGCGGCACGGATCCGGAGCACATGATTTGCTATGAGGCTTATGGCGATGGCGAAGTGGTCATCAGTGCATCGGAAGAAGTGACGGAATTCTTCCCCAGCACCGGCTGGCGCAGAAGCGCTCATTTTGGTGTCAGTGAGGATACCAGCCATCTGAAGATCTGGGCCCACGAACTCAGCCCGGATATGTTCCGGGGCTACAACCCCTTCAATGCAGTGAACATTCTTCACGACCGGCTGTTTATTGAATATGACAAAACAGATATGACCACCTATCTGAACCGCCGTGGTTGTATTTTTTGTGACGGTGAAGCCCTGACCCAGGTTGCTCTGTACAATCAGATGTCTCTGGCTGACAACACCTACTGGGTGGAGGCGAACGGTCAGACAGTGCATTTTCGTTTGAAGGGCGATGCTGACCCAGCACAGCACAAAATCGAGATTACCGTGCGTGAACAGTGCTTTGCACCCAAGATTCCTTTCCTGAATTACATCAAAGTGAAGGGCCTTACCTGCAAACACGCCGCTACCGGCGCACCCGTGCCGCAGCGGGGCGCAATCTCCTGCTTCCGTGGCCATCACTGGGTCATTGAAGATTGCCAGGTGCTTTGGTCCAATGCGCTGGCCATTGATGTGGGCAATGAATGCTGGCACCACGAGCACACCCCGGACGAGGTAATCGGTCATTCCGTTGTCCGGGGCTGCACCATCAAAGATGCCGGTGTGTGCGGAATTGCCGGTCTGTTCTCCACCCATATGCTGATCGAAGACAACGTGATCGAAGGTACCGGCTGGCAAAAGATGGAGCTTTCCTGGGAAGCCGGCGCCATCAAGCTGCACAACAGCGTGGATGGCCTCATCCGGCGCAACATCTTCCGCAACACCTTCCGTGCCGATCACCTGTGGCTGGACTGCGGCAACGAAAACAACCGCATCACCAGCAACATCTTCCTCAACGGGATTGAGCAGCGGGAAGCTATCTTCATTGAGTGCACCCGTGATGGCGTCAACCTGATCGATAACAACATCATCTGGAATGTGGAAGGCCGGTTCGACCCCACGAAAGTGCCTGTGGAGCCCGGTTCCTCCGGCTGGTACAAGCTGCGGGAGGATGACACCATCAACGGCTATGCCATCTACGGCGAAGGCACCGACCGGCTGTACATCGCTCACAACCTGATCGGCAAATGCCGTCACAGCGGTTATTACGCCAAGCCTGTCGGTTTCCGGATGCACGCTTTCGAACGTGGCGGTACTTCCCGCAAAGCAAAGATCTTCAACAACATCTTCTATGATTGCGGCGAAGCAGCCATTGTCTTCCCCACGGATGACAACGAGGCCGAGGGTAATCTGTATGTGCGTATGCAGGGCGGCTACCTTCGGGTGATGTATCCTGCTCCGGAGACCTGTCTGCATCTGCCGGCCTGGCAGGAGTTCTACGGTTTTGACATGAACGGACAGAACGCCTGGTTTGATATCGACTTCAACGAAGCAGAGGGTTCATTCTCCGTCAAGGCCAGCGCTGAAAAGCCCTTCAGTATGCCCCAGCAGATACAACGGCTGAATCTGAAACTGGCACCTGAACTGGTGGAAACCATCGCCGCCGATCCCCATGTGGATGTGGACGTGAACGGCGTGGAACGCAGCGCAGAAAAGGTCTGTCCGGGGCCTTTTGCCCAATTGCTTGGCGAGCACCTGCTCAAAGGATACAAGGCATAAGCTGACAAAGCAAACAAGAGGCTGCTGCAAGGAATGATTGCAACAGCCTCTTTTCATTGTTTCGAATTTGTCAGATTATTTCTTATTCTCAATTGAATTTGAACCAGTCAATGGTCAGCCCGCCAGTGAGCCGCAGGGTGAAGGTATGCTCCCCCTCCGGGTTGGTCAACGGGAACGTTACTTCTGTAAAATCAGCAGTGGCATCCGTCAGGGCGATCTGGCCGACCACCGTTCCGTCCACCAATGCTTCCACTTTGGCTCCGGCCTCCGCTTTCAGGCAAAGGGTGAGGGTGCTGTCCAGCTGCATATCATACAGATGGGGATAGTGGGCAGATTGCGTCCCGGACTCCTGCGCAATGCCAAAGCCAACGTGCTGTCCGTCCTTTTTCAGCTCCACCTTATGCAGGGCGGGAGTATCCATGCGCATATAGCACTCAGCCTCGATCCGATCCCAGCGGGCGCAATACTGTCCCACACCGCAGCGGCGGATATCCTTGTCAAAGGTCAGCGTGCCGTCATCGCAAACGTGCAGATACATCAAGTAGCTCTTGCGGTAGAAGGGACTTTCGGCGCCATGGCTGACCGCATAGAACCACTGGCCGTGCCACTCTAAAAAGCTGCCGTGGTCGATGAAAGCACGTCCGTCAGGATAGTGGGGCACATCCGCACCGATATTGCCTCGGAAAATGTACGGCCCAAGACGATTCTTGGAAGTCGCATAACGGCCTGCCCAATACAGGTACCAGGTATCCCCGTAGCGGAAAGCCTCTGCCTGATCAGAACGCAGAACGCCCAGCAATTCCGTGGGGTCATCCTCGGAAGGATAGACGGGCACTTTGCGGGCCGTTCCGGGAACCACCTCGGTCATGCTTTCATCCAGCTGCATGGCCCAGTAATGATCTGTCCAGTCGCTGCCGAAAACGATCCATGCTCTGGGGTCCTCATCATCAGGCAGGATGATATCGGGATCGTAGGAGTTGGTGGGGGTAATGCCCGGCGGCAGAATGGGCGTTTTGCCGCGGGCATCCACGAAGGGGCCGTCCGGACGGTCGCTGACAGCTACGCCTGTGGAATAGCCCTGATGGGAATAATAAAGATAGTACCTGCCGTCGAAAGGGCTCTGTACGCAGTCGCAGGCCCAGCAATCCTCCGAATCATCCGGCAGATAGGTATCCTTGCGGTCAAGGGTCTTTTTGCACTGCCAGTGAATCAGATCCTCACTGTAGAGCACAAACCAGTCCCGCATGATGAAACGGTCCTTGCCGTCATCGTGGCCCACATACACATACATGGCTTCGTTGCCGGTATCCGGATTTGTGAAAATCTTGATATGGGGATCGGGAAAGCGGTTGTTCTCAACCCCTGCCGGATTTAGCGGGTTATTGATCCGTTCATTCTCAGCTCGCATGATTATTCCTCCTCATCCATACCGGTGTCATCGTCCAGATCAAAATCCTCATCCAGATCGTCGATCATGGGACGAACCGCATAGCGTGCACGGTATTGCTTGGGCGGCATATTGCACTGGGCCAGAAACGCCCGGTGGAAGGTTCTCGGGTTGCCATAGCCGCACAGGTACACGATCTGGGATATAGTATAGGAAGGATCCCTGAGCAGGCTGCAGGCCTTGTCGATGCGCAGGGTATTGATATACTGGCGGAAATTGATGCGCAGTTGCTGCGAAAAAATATGGGACAGATGAATGCGACTGATGCCCAGCGCACGGGCCGTGGTCTCCAGAGACAAAGGCTCGGTGAAGTGCTCGGAAATGTAATGCAGCACCTGATAGGACATACCCGACTGCATATGCTTTTCCAGTGGATTGAGCTGGATGGCCGTGAACAGATAGGAAAGGAACAGATGCAGATAGCCCAGCTTCAGCGGGCTGGCCGGTTCCTGGGAAACCTCCAGCAGACGCTGAATAATGTTATCCAGTTCCGCAGGCTTTTGCTTGCCGGACAGCAGCGGATGACTCACCGTCATGGTGCGGAACTTGTGGGTGAACTCCCCGATGGTATCCGGTGCAAAAATCAGCGCCAAACCTTTGGCGTCCTTTGAGATGTAATCGTAGCTATGAGGGGTGGATGGGAATGCCATGGCAATATCGCCGGGGGATACTGTCACCTGACGGCCTGCGATGGTCATGTACAGATAGCCTTCGGTGATACAGACGATTTCCGTCACATCATGCACATGGGACGGAAAGGGGGATTCACAGATTGCCCCAACGAAAATGTCCTCTGATCGTTTTTCGTAGAATACAGGATCCATCGCCGGATAAACCTCCTTATTGCCTTGAAACTCTTTGGAAACAGCGGTGTTAAAAGTTCAGAAATTAAGTTAATTAATTATATTACAAAACTTCATAAAAGTAAAGGATAAGGATTTTTTCGTCTGAAAGTTGGACAGAAATACCCTTGTCCATTTGGCTATTCATGTATATACTTGTATGCAACGGGAAATCATTTCCCAAATCACCCAAATAAAAGAGGAGGACACAACCATGCGCAAGATTATTGCTGGTATCCTGGCTATGATCATGCTCCTGTCCCTGTGCAGCTTTGCCGTTGCCGAGCAGGAACCCATCACCGTTACCGTGTTCCGTGGCGATCCTGGCGATCAGCCCACTGAAGACAACAAGATCTACAAGATGATCGAAGAACAGTTCGGCATCAAGTTCGAGATCGAATTCCTGGCTGGCGACCTGGACGAAGTTCTGGGCACCAAGATCGCCGGTGAAGACTATCCGGACCTGTTTGACGGCGGCAACAGCGCTGAGAAGCTCATCAACGCTGGCGCTCTGATCAACCTGCTGGACTACATCAGCGAAGAAAAGACCCCCAACCTGTACAATCACATCAAGGACCTGCTGCCCCAGCTGGTGAATGAGAACGGCGAACTGTTCATCATCCCCAACTACGGCATCAACTACAATGGTCAGATCGTGAACGCCAACAACGGCCCCGCTTTCTTCATCCAGAAGCAGGTTCTGGCTTGGGCTGGCTATCCCCAGATCAAGACCCTGGACGAGTACTTCAAGCTGATCGAAGACTTCATCGCTGCTAACCCCACCGATGAAAACGGCGCCGCTTACGAAGGCTTCGCCATCCTGTGCGAAGACTGGCGTCACTTCTGCCTCATCAACCCCGTGCAGCACCTGATGGGCCAGCCCAACGAAGGCGAAGTCTACATCAACCGCACTGCTGATGAGAACGGCATCTACGCTGTTGAAACCTTCATCGACAAGGATTACGCCAAGCCCTACTATGCTAAGCTGAACGAGGCTTTCAACAAGGGCCTGATCAATCCCGACACCTTCACCATGACCTACGACCAGTACATCGCCAAGCTGTCTGCCGGCACCGTTCTGGGTATGTTCGACCAGACCTGGGACTTCGGTACCGCTACCGCTGCTCTGGAAACCGCTAAGATGTACAAGAACACCTACGTTGCTCTGGGCCTCGTGTACGACGAGTCCTACGGCTTCGGCACCATCAACGAGCAGTACCTCAACGGCGGCGTGCCCAACAAGGACCGCGGCTTTGGTATCTCCGTGAACTGCGAATATCCCGAGCGCATGATCGCCCTGTTCGAAGCTCTGCTGAGCGACGAGTGGCAGACCATCCTGCAGTGGGGTATCGAAGGCGAAGACTACTATGTTGAAGACGGCCGTATGCTGATGACTGCTGAGCAGTACAGCGTCCGCTCCGACTCCGCTTGGAAGATGGCCAATCAGGCTCTGACCATTTGGGAATCCGCTCCCAAGAAGCAGGGCAAGATGGACAACGGCAACACTTGGGCTCCTGGCGATCAGCCCGAAATCCTGCAGCTCAACATGAGCGATTACGACAAGGAATTCCTGGCTGCTTACGGCTACGGCAAGTGGGCTGATTTCTTCAACGCTCCTTGCGAACTGGCTCCCTGGGGCGAAGCTTGGCAGATCGACAAGGCTCCCATCCAGGATGACTATGACAAGTTCCTCCTCATCCAGGATCAGCAGCTGCCCAAGATCATCATGAGCGCTTCCGCTGAAGAGCTGGACGCCAACTGGGATGCTTTCGTCGCCGAAATCACTCCCTATGCTGAGATCTACACTGAGTTCATGCAGAACGAAGTGACCAAGCTGGTTGAGCTGGCCACCAAGTAATCCAGAAATCTCTCATGACCATGGGGAGAGCTCGCTCTCCCCATGGTTTTTTCGGAAAGGGGTATTCCTATGACCGGTGCGGCTTACGAAATCCAACCGATGCAACCCGCCAAGAAAAAGAGCATCTGGAAAACGCTGTGGGACCAGAAATGGCTGATGGTCATGTCCATCCCGGTGCTTCTGTATGTTATGCTCTTTAACTACTATCCCCTGTGGGGCTGGCGCTATGCTTTCCAGAACCTTGATATTTCCACCATCAAAAAGGGTGCGGACTGGATTGGTTTTGGCAACTTTGAATGGCTGTTCAACGAAAAATACTTCTGGCTCGGCATCCGTAATACGCTTGCCATGAGCGTCATCAACCTTGTTTTTGGCACTCTTGCTTCCATTCTGCTGGCCATCCTGCTCAACGAAGTGCGCAACCGTACTTTCAAGCGTACTGTGCAGACGGTTACCTATCTCCCCCACTTCCTGAGTATGGTTATCGTCGTTGGTATGGCGCAGAATATGTTCGTTTCTGATGGCCCCGTCAATCAGCTCTTGCTGTCTGCCAAGATTATTGACAAGCCTGTATGGTGGCTGGGTGAAGGCAAATACTTCTGGTTCCTGGTTGGTATCATCAACATCTGGAAGGAAGTTGGCTGGAACTCCATCATTTACATCTCCACCATGACTTCTATCGACCCCACGCTGTACGAAGCTGCTGCCATCGACGGTGCAGGCCGCTTCCAGCGTATTCTCCATGTTACGCTGCCCGGTATCAAGTCCACGTTCGTGGTGCTGCTTATCATGAACATTGGCCACTTGATGGAGGCTGGTTTCGAAATCCAGTACTTGTTGGGCAACAAGCAAGTTTATGATTTTTCACAGACCATCGACGTATTTGTGCTGGAGTATGGTATCCAGAATAACAAGTACGGCCGTGCCATTGCGGCTGGTATGTTTAAGAGCGTAGTCGGTATCATCCTGCTGTTTGCTGCCAACTTTGTTGCCAAGAAGCTGGATGAAGACACTCTGATTTAAGGGAGGGATATCCTGTGACTGCTGTTACGTATAACAAGAAGGCTAAAAAGCCTATGCAACAGGATGTCGTATTCCCCATTGTTAACGGCATTTTCCTTTGCATTTTGATGTTTGTTACTCTGTTCCCCGTCATCAACACCGTTGCCATCTCTTTCAACGATGGTATCGATGCTGTGCGCGGCGGCATCGGCCTGTGGCCCCGCAAGTTCAGTGCTGAGGCATACAAGACCCTGCTGGCTGACAAGCTGACCTGGAACGCTTTCGGCATTTCCGTTGCCCGTACGGTCATCACCACCCTGACCAACCTGCTGTTCACCTCCATGCTGGCCTTCGCTCTGAGCCGCAAGGAGTATGTGTTCGGCAAGTTCATCACCCTGGCTGTGGTTCTGACCATGTACGTCAACGCCGGTCTGATTCCCAACTATCTGCTGATCCACCGCACGCTGAAGCTGAGCAAGACCTTCTGGGTCTACATCATTCCCACCATGTTCAGCTGCTTCAACATGATCGTTATCCGTACCTATATCAACGGCCTGCCCGAGGCGCTGGCGGAATCTGCCCGTATCGACGGCGCCAATGATATGCGTATCTTCTGGCAGATCATCTTCCCCCTGTGCACCCCCGTGCTGGCCACTGTGGCTCTGTTCGTTGCCGTTGGCAGCTGGAACCAGTGGTTCGATACCCAGCTGTACTGCGGCAGCAAGAAGTACCTGCACACCCTGCAGTACCTGCTGAAGATGAAGCTGGCCACCTCCATGAACACTGCCAATGCCGCCAACGCTTCCGTTGACGCTCTGGCCAGTCAGGCAGCTGCCAAGTCCACGCCCATCACCATTCGTTGTGCAATCACCGTGGTCTCTGCTCTGCCCATTCTGGTGGTGTATCCCTTCCTGCAGCGCTACTTCGTTACCGGTATGGTTCTGGGCGGCGTTAAGGGCTAATTCCCACATGGTCATACCCCGTTTCGGATTTCCGAACGCCGCTCTGCCAAAGAGCGGCGTTTTTTGTATTCCAACGAGTATTTTGAAGGAGGCGTTACCATGATCCGCAAAGTTAAGGTGGAAAACGGTTGGGTGCGAGGCTTGCCCGCTGCCGACCCCCGCATTACCAGCTACAAAGGCATTCCCTTTGCCGACAAGCCCATTGGTAAGAATCGCTGGCGTGCCCCGCAGCCTTGTCCCGACTGGGAAGGCGAACTCTTTGCTGCCGACTTTGGCCCCATTGCCATGCAGGCCAATTGTGCCGGCGACCCTGCCAAGGACATCTATGCCCGTGAATGGGCAGTGGATGCCGAGCTGCCCATGAGCGAGGACTGCCTGTACCTGAATGTGTGGGCACCTGCTGATGGCCGCAAGAATATGCCTGTTTACGTATGGTATTTCGGCGGCGGTTTGCAGGTTGGCAACACCACGGAAATGGAATTTGACGGTGAACGCCTTGCCCGCCGTGGGATTGTGGTGGTTACGGTCGGTTATCGTCTGAATGCCTTTGGTTTTCTGTGCCATCCCGAAATCACTGCCGAGGCACCGGAAGCCTGTGCCAACTTTGGTTTTCTGGATCAGCAGTGCGCTACCCGCTGGGTGAAGCGCAACATTGCGGCCTTTGGCGGCGATCCGGAAAACATCACCATCGGCGGCCAGTCCGCTGGCGGCATGAGCGTTTGTGCGCAGATGACCAGCCCCCAGAATGTGGGCCTGTTCCAGCGTGCCATCGTGGAAAGCGGCACCTTTGCCCAGCCCTACAACGGCAAGTTCGGCCTCTTCCCCCTGACCATGGAAAAAGCCGAAGAGCAGGGCAAGAAGTTCTTTGAGATTCTCGGCGTCAAGACCCTTGAGGAAGCCCGTGCGCTGCCTGCACGCTTCATTGAGGACAAGAGCCTGGAACAGCCCTGGGGGATGTGGGGCGAGGCGGTAGACGGCCATTTCAGCACCTATCCCAGCGGCGAATGGTACACCCATCCCGAGCGCATTATCTGCCCCGTTTTGCTGGGGCAAACCAATGACGAGTTCACCAATAAGCCCGATGCCAAGACCTCCGAAGAACTGGCTGCTCTGGCCAAGGAATGCTTCCCCGGTGCCGAGGACAAGTTCCTGTCCTTCTTCTCTCAGCCCGTTACCGAGGAATCCATTGCCAAGGAAGGCCTGATTCACTCCATCGCCTTCGCCATCCGTGCTGCTGCCCGTCAGAACGCCCGGGAAGGCATTGAGCAGCCCCTGTATGCCTATAATTTCGATACCACCATCCCTGGCTGGGACAACCCCGGCACCTTCCATTCCGTGGACTTGTGGTTCTTCTTTGAAACCCTGGCCAAGTGCTGGCGTCCCTTCACCGGTATGCACTACGACCTGGCCCGCCAGATGTGTGATTACTGGGTCAATTTCATCCGCACCGGCGACCCCAATGGCATGGACAGCCAAAACAAGCCCCTGCCGCTGTGGCCCCGCCTTACCGACGATGCCCCCGCCCAGATGACCTTCACCCACACCTCTGTGCCCGTTGCATGGCCTGTGCCTGAGCTGGAGAGCTTCCTGGTGGACAAGCTGCTGGAGAAGGCGAAGAAGTAATGCCAAGGGGCGCTGCTCCTTGACCCCACCAAAGGAATGAAGTCCCTTTGGAATCCCGGTTCTGTGCCCATTTCATGGGCACAGAAGGAAAACAACCAATAGAAACGAATCCGACACCTCAAAACGACCGGGGCGTTTTTCGTCCCGGTCGTTCTCTGTTATTTAGTTCCCATTGGGCGTTCTCCGTTAATCAACAATCTTTTCAAACACAGGGATTCTTTCCAGCGGGGCATCCACCATGGTATACAGGCCGCCCTCCCCTGCCGTGTAGCGCTCATCCGTATCCACATTGCGCCAGTTACCTTTGGGGAAATACACTTGGCGGCTTCTTGCGCCCATTTCCAGCACAGGCGCTACCAGATAGGCCCCGCCGAACATATACTGATCTTTCAATTCTGCGCAGTTTTCGTCCTGCGGGAATTCATACTGCATGGCACGCATGATGGGCGTTCCGTCCTCATGGGCTTCCTGCATGACCTGACGCAGATAGGGCCGCAGGCTTTCCCGCCGTTCCATGTAGTGGGTCAGAATGGGATAAGTCGCATCGCCATAGCTCCATACTTCATTATCATAGCCGGAATCCAGCACTTCGGTACCGTCCTTGCGGCGTACCGGATGATGGGGCTGTCGGTCGCCGTGGAGGCGCATTACCGGGCAATAGCAGCCCCATTGGAACCAGCGGATAAACAGTTCCCGGTAGTCCTCATGATCCGGCCAGCCGCCGTGGAAACCGCCGATATCCGTGGTCCACCAGGGAATACCCGCATAGCCCATGCTCAAACCGGCGCAGATTTGATAGCGGAAATCCTCCCAACGGCTCATGATATCGCCGCTCCATACCAGTGCCCCATACCGCTGACTGCCTGCCCAGGCACAGCGCAGCAAATTGACCGGGTTCTCCACACCGCTTTCCCGCAGACCATCATAGAAGGTTTTGGCATACAGCTGCGGGAACACATTGCCCACCTGCACATTGGGGCCGATATGGTAGCGGTAGTTCTTGAAATCATAGGTACCGTATTCCGGCTCTGCTTCATCCAGCCAGAAGATCCGGATGCCATGATCGAAGTAGTTCTTGCGGCATTTGGTCCACACATAGTCCCGGGCACGGGGATTGGTGGCATCGAAGAACATATTGTCCTCCACAAAGCGCATCCCGATCTGTTCGCCGTATTCTGCCCTGACCAGAAGGCCCTGTTGCAGCATCTCGCCGTAATTCTCGCTGGTTAACGCCACCTGAGGCCACACGCTCACCATCAGCTCAATGCCCATGTCGTTCAATTCCTTCACCATGGCGACAGGATCCGGGAAGAATTCCGGATCAAAGCGATAGTCGCCCATTTTGGGCCAATGGAAGAAATCGCATACGATCACATCAATTTTGAGCCCACGGCGCTTGTATTCCCGGGCCACTTCCAGCAGCTGTTCCTGATTCCAGTAGCGCAGTTTGCACTGCCAGAAGCCCAGACCATACTCCGGCATCCGGGGAACGAAGCCGGTAGCCTTGCCGTAGGCTCGGGAGATCTCCCTGGGGGTATCCCCGGCGGTGATCCAATAATCCAGCTGCTTGGTGGATTCTGCGTGCCATGTGGTGCGGTTTTTGCCAAAGGACACGCTGCCGATGGCCGGATTATGCCACAGGAAGCCATAGCCCAGACTGGATACATAGAACGGCACGCTGGCCTGAGAATTGCGGTGGGCCAATTCCAGCGTTGCGCCCTTCCAGTCCAGCATTTCCTCCTGATACTGGCCCATGCCGTAGATATGCTCCCCATCCCTGCCTTCAAAGGTGGCGGTCAGGGCAAAATCACCGCCCAGATAGGGCTCAAACTTGCGGCAGCGCAGCTGCAAAGCATGGGCAGCAGGGGTCTCCCGGAGCAGCACCTCCCCCCGCTGATTCAGGAAGGTGATCTGTGCATACCGATGCCAGTCGTCCATGATCACATCCGCTGTGATGTTTCCGCAGCGGATGGAAGCGTGTTCATCTTCAATGACAATATCCACCTGCGTTTCCTCAGGTTCCAGCAGCGCATAGCGGAAATCCTGCACTTCCCCCACCAAAGTGGAGCGCACCCGCAGACTGTTTTCGCCCCAGGGGGTGATCATCAGTTTTTCGTTCTTGTTGCGCCAAACCAGCGAATTGCCTTCCTGCTCAAAGTAGCGCATGGATTTTTCCTCCTGTAGATAGCTGTTCTGTTGCTGCCGTATTATCTGCCGGCATTCTTTGCAGCCATTATAGCGAAAAAGCAGCGCCGGCGCAATGCAAAAAGCGCATTTCTCCACAATGGATTTTGCAGTATTTCCCCTTGCACAGTTGCGCCGGGTCTGCTATCATCTAAGCAAGAAACAGGGCGCAGCCCGCACAAAGGAGAAAACAAGATGAAACAGCAGGTTTTCAACCCCTATCTGCCCAGCTGGGAATACATCCCTGACGGCGAACCCCGTGTATTTGACGGACGCTTGTATGTATACGGCAGCCACGACTGCTTCAACGGCGATGTGTACTGCCAGAATGATTATGTATGCTGGTCTGCCCCTGAGGATGACCTGTCCGACTGGCGGTACGAGGGCGTCATCTTCAAAAAAACGCAGGATCCCCGCAATCCCGACGGCGCTCATGCCCTGTGGGCTCCGGATGTTTGCCGGGGCAATGACGGCAAGTACTACCTGTACTATTGCCTCGATTTCCTCAAGGAAATCGGCGTGGCTGTGTGCGACACCCCCGCCGGTGAGTATCAGTTCCTGGATTTCGTCCGCTACCCCAACGGTGATATTCTGGGTTCCCGCCCCGATGAAATCCGCCAGTTCGACCCGGGTATCTTCATCGACGATGACCAGCGCATTTACCTGTTCTCCGGCAACAGCCCCCGCTACAAAACCCCCGGCGTGGACAAGGACAGCCTGAAAATGGAGCTGGAGCAGGATATGATCACCGTCAAGGACGGCCCCTACCACAACCTGCCCATCATCAACGATGCAGATGGCACCGAATATGAAGCGCATCCCTTCTTTGAAGCCAGTTCCGTGCGCAAGATCAATGGCAAATACTACTTCATCTACTCCTCCTGCTGGATGCACGAGCTCTGTTGGGCTGTGGCGGATACCCCATTGGGCGAATACCGCTATGGCGGCGTGCTGGTCTCCAATGCAGATATTGGCGTCAACGGCAACACCGAAGCCCTCAACTACCGGGGCAATACCCACGGCAGCGTTATCAACGCAGGCGGCAAGTGGTATGTATTCTATCACCGCCAGACCAACCGGCATTTCTTCTCCCGTCAAGCCTGCGCTGAGGAAATCTTCTTTGATGGCGAGCGTTTCCATCAGGCGGAAATCACCTCCTGTGGCCTCAACGGCGGCCCCCTGAAGGACGAAGGCAGCTACGAAGCCCGGATTGCCTGCCATTTGTATTCCAAGAACGGCACCTGCGAAAGCCTCCCCGAGCAGCAGGATGAAAACCATCCCACCTTTACCCAGGAGGGCGTTGACCGTATGGACAACCCCAACCAGTACATCAACAACATGGTGGATGGTGCTACTGCCGGTTACCGCTATTTCAACTTTACGGATGCCAAGAAAATCTTCGTGGAGGTTCGTGGCACTGCCACCGGTTCTTTCGTGGTACGGGATGAACGTGGCGGCAATGTGGTTGCCCGCATTCCCGTGTCTCCCTCCGAAGGCTGGCAGCGCTTCACCGCACCGCTGACCATCGAAAGCGGCAAAAAGCCCCTGTATTTCACCTATGAAGGCGAAGGCGCAGCGGACTTTATGCGGTTCGGGTTTGAAAAGTAAGAATATGCAAAGCCGTTGCAGGCAATGGTCTGCAACGGCTTTATCATTTCATTCTGATGGCGCATTTTTAGGTGTGTCCGCTTCATAACGGGAACCATACCATTGTTTTGCAGCGCTGGTACAGCGGGCTACGAACGCCGCCTTGGCAGCGGTATATCCGTCACGGTTATGCTCATATTCCTTCCACAGGCTCAGTTTCAGCTGCTCATATTCTTTGGCAATTGCGGGATGATCATTCAGATAGTCTCTGAAATACAGCTCATCATGATCCCCCGCCATGCGCAGATGCAGATGGAACACCCGTTCAGCAAATCCCGCCTCGGTATAGCCCTTGTTGTAGGAACGCCGGGTATCCCCCTTGCTCATACATCGATAGCCGCCTTGAGAAAGCTTTGCCCCCGCCTCCTCCAAGCCAATGGCGGGAGGAACCTCAACCAAAATATCCACAATGGGTTTCGCCCAGATGCCATCAATAGCGGTACTGCCAATGTGGTGGATACGGGTTTGCGGCGGCAACAGTCGCTGCAACAGCAGCTGCTCTTCTGCATACCATTGCCGCCAGTTGCCATCAGGCGCTTTCAGAACAATCGGGAATAACTGCCACAGTTCTTCCAGCGTCATCTCGGACAGTGCTTTTGCCATCACACATCCTCCAATCGCACATCCTTCACGGCGTGAATGGCTGCCCACGGCACATGGCAATAGCCGCCGGGGTTTTTGTCCAGATACTTCTGGTGATATTCCTCCGCCGGGTAGAACTGTTCCAGCGGACAAGCCTCCACCGCCAGCGGCTGGCCCACCTGCGCTTCCAGCCTGTCCAGTTCCTGCCGGATGACCGCAGCATCTGTTTCCTCACAATGATACACACCGGTGCGGTACTGGTGCCCGATATCCTCGCCCTGTCTGTCCACACTGACCGGGTCGATGATGCGGAAAAACAGCCGCAGAAGCTTTGCAAGGGGCAGGCTGGTTTCATCATACAAAACCCGGACGGTTTCCGCATGGCCGGTGTTCTCATACCGCACCTGCTGATAGGTGGGATTTTCCGTATTCCCGTTGGCAAAGCCCACTTCCGTCTCCACAACGCCGGGGATGTTCTGCATATACTTTTCCACGCCCCAATAGCAGCCCCCAGCCAGATAAATGGTCTTCACTGTTTTTCCTCCCTTTCGTCCAGCCAGCGGATATGTCTGCACAAGCCTTCCTCCAGCGTGGTGGCAGGCAGCGGAATCCCGGCATTCTTCATTTTTTCCAACGTGTAGCAGCGGTGGCACAGATGTCCGCTGTATTCAGGATGGGCTTCCAGATAGCCCTCCAGCGGGATTTCTTCAAAGGTGACCGGGCAGCCCACAATCTCGCCGATCAGCTCATAATACCGGCGATTGGGTACTGCCTCCGGGCCGCCGATGCAAAAGATCTCCCGATGGGCGGCGGGCTTATCGATGCAGTCCAGCATTGCCTGCGCCATATCATCCACAAAGATGGGATGAATCAGGAATTCCCCGCCGCCCACCAGCCGCATAGGCTTGCCGGAGCGAATCTGCTGAAGCAGATCCGGCTGCCGGGACTGCTCCGGAAAACAGCCCAGCCAGAATCCCGGCCCCAGAATATGACCGGGACGGAAAATAGTCCATCTGATCTGCGGTTCGGAAGCCTCGAAAACCTGCTCCATCAGCCGCTTGTTGTGACCATAGCCGCCGTCAGCCATATAGGTTTCTGCCCATTCATCCTGGGGCACATTCTTGTGATACGGCGAATACACCGAATCGGTGGAGACGATCACCATCCGGTTCACAAAAGGAGCGACCGCCTGCACATCCACCTGTGCGTGATGGGGGGTATGGCAGACGCAATCCAGCAGCGCATCCCAACGAATGCCCTCAGCAGCAAGAGCGTTGTACAAAGCATCCGCATCCTCCCGGTCAGCCACCAGACTGTGCACCCCATCCGGCAGGGGGCGAACGCCACGGGTCACTGTCCACACATCGTGGCCCTGTTCCAGCGCCATCTGCGCCAAGCGGCCGCTGAGCTGACCGCTGCCGCCGATCAGTAAAAGTTTCATAGGGAAACCTCCTGTAAACGGATTGTTTGCAATGATTATAGCATGGTTTGAGCGAATGAAAAAGGGCCCGGTGTCAGGAAAAGGGATGGAAAGGAAAGAGTTATCTTTCACTTACCATTATGCAAACAATGAAACCGCAAGCCTTTGACTGGCTTGCGTTTTTGTGTACTGCTGTGATAGAATGAAAGTACAAAGTAGCAAACTGTACCTTATAATGATACAACTTAAGGAAGCGAGAGAATATGATGAAAGTTGCTTTTTTAGATAGAGATGGAACAATTAACCGTGATTATCCAGATGATATTTGGATTCGGATTCAAGATCCAGAGATATTGCCGGGAGCAATTCATGGAATGAAGTATTTGAAAGAAAAAGGGTATGAAATCATTATTGTAACCAATCAATATATCATTGGAGAGGGAATTATTTCGATAGAGCAATATCATGAATTTAATAGAAAGCTTTTGGCATTACTTATAGAAAATGATATTAGTATTTTGGATGTATTTTATTGCCCTCATGCACGAGATGAACAATGTAATTGTTGCAAACCGAGAAATGGGCTAATAAAGCAGGCAATAAGGAAATATCCGGAAATCAATTTGAAGGAATCTTTTATGTGTGGAGATTCATTGAGCGATATGAAGTGCGCAGAAAGTGTTGGACTGAATTTCTGGGGTATAGGCATTGGAAAACAAAGAATTAGTGATTTGTCGGATTTGTGTAATCTGATTTAAAAGAGCTTATTAAAAAACCTAATTTGTCCAGCAGCCGAAAACGTACCCCCCCATTTCAGAAGGGCGCAATGATACGCACTGAACCAGTGCATTGCGTTTGTACACCCGCATAAGCAAAGGAGCATCCGAACGACGGATGCTCCTTTGTTGGTTGTTGGATAGTTTGTTCCTTACGAATCCTCCCGCCAGCCGAAACCCTTTTTTCCGCATTACACAATACGGTTGATCCACACCTTGCGCTTGAGCAGGATGTAGCCAATCATGCACTTGACGATATCAATGAACTGACAGATGGCATACACCAGAATAATGTGCCATGCGGTGCCGGTGGACAGAAGCCGTGCCACGGGAATGCTGATCACCCACAGGTAGGCGCTGTCAAACAGGAAGGTAACCCAGGTTTTACCGCCGGAACGCAGGGTAAAGTAGCTGGCGTGGCAGAAAGCGTGCAGCGGGCCTGCGGCTGCCACCACCAGCAGAAGGCCGGTAGCAAGGCTGCGGACTTCCTGGGTGGTATTGTACATGGCCGGGAACAGCGTGGAGCAGGCTGCCATCAAAAGGCCCATACCCGTTGCGCTGAGCACAGAGAACACAAGGATGCGCCAGCAGCTTTCCTCCGCCTTGTCGAACTCGCCTGCGCCCAGATGCTGGCCCACGATAATGCTCACCGCCGTACCCATGGCGATCCATACCACATTGAACAGATTGGCAATGGTGGTGCAGATGTTCAGGGCAGCTACCACTGCAAGGCCACGGGTGGAGTAAGCCTGGGTGAGCATGGCCATACCGGCGGACCAGAGGAACTCATTCACCAACAGCGGCATACCCCGCTTGAAGATATTCCCGACCAAGGCGGCGGGCACCCGCATACTTCTGTAAGCGCCCACAATGAACCGGGCCTGATCCTGATGGCGATGGGTCCAGCCGATGATGATGGCGCATTCCACATAGCGGGAGATGACCGTAGCCAGCGCAGCGCCTTCCACGCCCATGGCAGGAGCGCCGAAGTGACCGAAAATCAAAACATAATTCAGTACCAGATTCACCAGAATAGCCACGATGCCCGCCTTCATGGGCAGCATGGTTTCGCCGGTTTCGCGCAGGTTGCTGGCATAAGCCTGCTGCACCGCAAAGGGAAGCAGACCCCACAGCATCACCTTCAGGTAATCTGCGCCGAATCGGGCGGTTGCTGCAATATCGCCGGTATCGCCGCCCTCGTGCAGGTACAGGGCGATCAGCTTGTCGCCAAAGCAGACGAACACGCCGGTACCGATGGCAAACAGCGCCAATGCCAGCATCAGCTTGAAGCGGAAGGTGTAGCGGACGCCCTCATGGTCGTTTTTGCCAAAAAACTGGGCTGTATAGATGCCCGCACCGCTGAGGCCGCCAAAGATGCACAGGTTGAACACAAACAGCAGCTGATTGACGATGGAAACGCCGCTCATCTGCTCTGTGCCCACTGCGCCCACCATGATGTTGTCCAGCAGGGAGACCAGATTAGTCAAGCCGTTTTGCAGCATCACAGGCACAGCGATGGCCATCAGGGTTTTGTAGAATGCTTTGTCGCCAAAATAGCGGCTTCTGTTGAATGTACGCATGGGAAAGATCCTTTCATAAACACCGGGGAAAACAATGTCGCTGCGCCTTTGCAACCCATCAGGCGCATTGTGTTACTATAGCACTTTCCCATGGGGATAGCAAGGGATTTTCCCAATAAAGCGAAGGCAAAAATCTGGCTATTTCCGGGCTTTCAGCCACTTGTCCCTTGCACTTTCCATCAGGATGAAAAAGGCCTGTCCCTCCGTGGCCACGCCGGGGCGGTCAAAATACGGCAAGCCGCACACATCCTGTACAAGGCCATAGCTGTCCACGCTGCTGAGCGCCGCCTCCCGGCTCTTTTCTGCCAGCGGAATATAGTTCCCCTCCAGCCAGCCTTCCGCCACGCCCCGGTATACCGTATAGGCAAACATCTGCCCGCAGTTGATCTCCCGGAAGGAATGGGGATCATCCAGCACATCATGGAAAGCGCCGTCCTCCCGCTGATAGCGATACGCAGCGCTGAGCAGCGTACGGATACGGATTTCCAATCGTTCTCTTTCAGCCACGAACGTGCCGGGCAGCCGGTCATGCACCCGAATCATTCCGGCGGCTGCCCAGCCATTGCCCACACCCCACACATCCCGGCGGGGGTAGCTTTTCGTGGCATCGTCCCAACGGTGGCTCAGCAGGTTTTTGCTTTCATCCAGCAAAATGCTGTAGTAACCGTCCAGCTGTTTCAGGGCTTCGTCATAGTAGCCCGCCGCAGCCAGAAAGGGTGGCAGCATATAGCAGGAATCCACCCATATTTCCCGGCTGTCATCAAAATGATAAACCATTCCTTCGGCGTTGCGGGGGGCAAGCTCCAGCGCCCAATGGAGCAGCTTTTCCTTGGCCTGAAGCAGCCAGGGGTCGCCGGTGGTTTCAGCAGCAATGATCAACGCCTCCCCCACGGCACAGGGGTCGGTGGAAGCGGTGGATGCGCCGATCTGGCAGCAACGGCCGTCCTCCTGCTGGCGATAAACCGCCTCCACTGCCAGCTGAATGGCGGTTTCCCTGTCCACCGCCTCTAAAAACGCCTGGGCCAGCACGCCCTGCTCCCAGTTATTGCGCTGCATACACAGTGCAGCGTGCTTTACTTTACTCAAAATGGACGTTTGCATCAGTACTCTCCTTTTCTGCTCCGGCTTCACCGGCCCGCAGATGCTTTCTGCCGTCATTATATCACGCGCAATCGAATAATCAACAATTCTTTACTTTTGATTTCCAGAGGGTTGAGGTTGCTGCGGTATGATAAAAAGGCCCAAACTGGGCCATGCTGTTTGCAGCGACACCGGGGCAGCAAAGCCACCGGCCGCAATGATGTTGTTTTCAGGAGCGATCTGTATGGAACAAACCCATGACCATGCCGCCAGTACGGTTTTTACCATTCCCAACCTGTTATCCTTTTTTCGCCTGTTGCTGATACCCGTCATTGTACACATGATGGTGGCTGAAAAAAACGCCCTGTGGGCTGCCGGGCTGGTGGTGCTTTCCGGGCTGACGGATGTGGTGGACGGCTTTATTGCCCGGCGGTTTCACATGGTCAGTGATTTGGGAAAGGCACTGGACCCCATTGCTGACAAGCTGACACAGGTAGCCGTGCTGGCCTGCCTGACCTTTCAGCATCCGCTGATGTTCCTGCCCCTTGCGCTGCTGATGCTCAAAGAAACCGCCGCCGCTGTAATGGGTCTTGTGGTTATCCGGCGAACAGGTCAGGTATACGGTGCCGATTGGCACGGTAAGGTTGCTACGGCTCTGCTCTATACAACCATGACGCTGCATCTTTTGTGGCATCCGATTTCCCCATTATTCTCCACGGTTTCTATCTTGCTTTGTACCGCTGCCATCGGCTTTTCCAGCGTATGCTATACAGTGAAGAATATACAGTTGATCCGAATGGGCAAGGCAGCGGATTGAGTACAAATCATGACCACCCATCAAATAAGTAGTTCACAAACGTTGCATTATCGCAACGGCGGTTGGTCAATCGACGTATAGAGCAGCCAGACAAATTACTGCAACAAACTATGAATATATTCATCCATATGTGCCATACGCTTATGAACATAATCAATAAAATCGGACAGATCGTTGCAATATTCAAATTCCTTATAAGTTGAAATATGCCATTTGCTAAAATCACGATCATATGCACCAGAATGATAGATCACTTCTTCATACTCACGCAATCTGCGCTCCAATTCAGCATCGGACCACCCACCGGCACGCAGTTGCCAATAACGATCACAGAAACGAGCCGTGATTTCCTCATCCCCGAATTCACGCAATCGCACAACGATATTATGTGGCATACGAACAAAACCAGCAGGATTTGAATGTTTTTCATCTTCAAAATACATTCCCCAGGTACGATCCATATCCCATGGCGTGTATAGCATCCGTGTTTTACCATTTTCATCACGTTTGGCCGTCATATAGAGATTATACAAAGCACCAGAATAATGTACATGATCCACGCCTTGAATCACATCAATAAACAGAAGAATATCAATTGAATTATTGACATCTGCAATCTCGTACAAATCCGTCTTCTGATCTTGTTGTGCGTAGTGGAGAACCCAGTAGAAATATTGCAATGGTTCAAAATCTGGCGAAACCTCATTCCCACCCTCATAGGAATAGACCATTTCGGGCGGATAGGTTCTATTCTCATCGGATTCCATATACTTACCTAGCATCATCTCCTTCTCCGTAGGACGATAGCTTTTCTTATATATATGTTCATCTTCAGATAGTTCAAGCTGTTTGGCATCAATCGGATGACCTAAAGCATAAATGCCCCAATATTGCTTGTCAAAGAAAACCTCAACATACCGATATTGCATTCCATTAGCAACACCAAACATATTATTATCTGCACAGGTTTCATACCACAGATTGGACGAAAACACTTCTCTGACCTTTTCTGGATCATTATACAATCCCTTCAAAATCCAATCCTCGTCCATCCTCATTCCAAGTAATGATAAATGATGCTTACGCCAATTATTACCTGAAGATAGCGTACGCAAAGAAATACGATAATCATTCTTGGGATATGCCCTGCTGTTATTTCCACGCAAATGGATAGCAGCCGATGTATCAATCTGACGATTGACAACGCCAACTCGGTTGTCAAACAAACGAAATCCTACATTTATCGATTCATCACCAACATCGTCAGCGGATGCCTCAATTTCCAATATTGGCAACGTTGTACATTTCAGTTGGTATATGGCATATTCACTGTCAGAATAAACCATGGCATGAATGGTTCCATTGGTTCTGATTAATTCTTCTGATATAGCATCGCCATTGAAAACAATTTTGGCACTTTTGTAGTGACAAACAAGCTTAACAACAGGGTCATATGCTTGAGGCGTATCCTCAACCAACGAATATAGCAACATATGATTTTCACTATCATATGGCAGCCGATAACCATTGAAATACACTGCATCAGCAATCTGCATTTCAATCATCTCGTCTGGTTGCCATTCATCTCTCTCCTGTATCATCTGGTTCCATGTTTCATTATCTACATACAGTTGTGATAATGACTGTCTACCATCACCATGGCAAATAAGAATCGCAAATAGCAATAGCGTCATTAACAGCAACATCTGTGAAATGGTTCTTTTTGACATAAGGATGCTCCGTTACGTAATGTCCTCGTGGTCGAATTGAATCAAAGAAAAGCGTATGATCTCTTCGACATTTGACAGACATTCACTAAGCTTTTTGGGATTAGTTACATTGAGATTCAGAATATAGTCAATGCTTGTCGATGTGATATTTCTGCTTTTGATACGAACTTTCTTGGCAAAAGGACGAATCGCTTCCATCAATTCATCTTCCATTTGTTTTTCGCAGTTGATCACTAATGTATAGAACCCATTTCCAAAACGTAGATTCTCCCATACCAGCAAAATAGTCGTCACAAAAACCGAAGTTAATACTGCCACCATGAACAACTGGCAGCCTGCCATAATACCTAAATGTATAGACCACAAAATATAGATCATATCAACGGGATCTTTTACAGCAGTCCTAAAGCGAATAATTGCCAATGCACCAATGGTACCCAAGGTTATTACCATGTTGGATTGCAAACATAGGATGATCGTACAGATGAAAAAAGGAATAACTGCGATAGCGATGTTCAATGACTTATTGTATAGCGTGCGATGAAAAACCACTCGATATACGACAAAAATATATGCAGACATGACGGCAGTAAAGAGCAACACTGCTAACAGTTGAGAATCCGGTATAACTTCAGATTCCAGTCCCTTTGACAAAAACGCCCAAATATTCCCAACAAAACCTTTCATATCACAATCCCCATCCTTTCAATTTTTGATAACCAAGATAGTACTTTGAAAACGAGCATTGTTGCAACTGACTTTCGTACAGTCCCTGCTTAATATATCCCGGTAGGATTTCATCAAACTTTACTTCCAGAATATGTTCGCCTTTTTTCTGCAAAGGAATTTTTAAGTAATCACCAGACAGAAACAGATCAAACTGATTGGAAACTGCTATATTATAGTCCATAGTAATCCGAACATTCGTAACGGGCTCCACGTAAGCAACACGTTCGTAATCAATGATAGCTCGGGGCGTAAAATGTCGGCTCAACATATCAACCGCAAAGCGTCTGAGCACAGTTCGTTGATCATCAAACAAAAACAAGTTTGCGTTGCCAGATAACAATGAGTAGAATTCCTTTTGTGATAGTAAACAGCTTTCTTTATGACAACCACCATTCAGCTTTTCTTTACGCTCCAGGCGAAGGAAAGACGGTGCATCATCATAATAGCGTATCCGGTACTTAAATCGTATTGCGTCGCCCGCTTCAGTTTCAATGGCACAACTATCTCTCGCATCATCGAAATACAAACTATGCACCCTGTATATACCGCCATTGCCGGCATGAATATCCTTTTGAAGCAATGCCCCAAGCTTTGTTTCTATTTGGGCAAGTTCCTGTTTGGTGCAACGGTATTTCCACTCATTTCGGTATTTCTTATTCATTCGCATTCCCGATTAGGGCTCCTTTATTGCTTATCATGCGCATTTATTGTTACATATATCCAATACACAATCAACACCTGAATGCAACGCCATTAAAATTCATCACATCAGAAATTCTCAATCAAAAACATAGGATTGGTGGGGAACGCTTCCAGCAGGTCGTCCCGGTCTGTCAGCAGGTGAATATCCTCCCGGTTGGCCAGCAACGCAGGCAGCGTGGCAGCGCCCAGCAGCAGCTGACTCAACGCCTGAATGGAGCATTCCAGATCGTGCTGGGCTTCATCATCGATGGTGACCACGCACTGGTCATCCTCACAGCACACACAGAAAGTATGGGTGTTTTCTGCAAGGGCTTCGTCCATCACCCGGATGGTAACGGCGGGCACCTGCCACGGATACAGCTTCAACGCCTTCTCCGCATTGACCACACGCAGCATACCGCAGTTTTTGTACTGGATGGATACATCATAGGGTTCCGGAATCAGGCAGAACAGATCCGCATCCATGGGCAGCTTGAAACTTATCTTCTCGCCGCTGGGTTCCAGCACCCGGAAGAAGCCGAACAGGCCCCGCAGCGCAGAAGGATTGGTATAGCCCCAATCCAGCACGGTGTAGTTCTTGTCATCCTCGTGCTTGAGAATGCAATAGGCCTGCGGAACGTCGCTGTCGTCATACCACAGATAGGTGTGCTGATGGGTTACATAGGGGTCCTTGTTCAGCCGGTACCGCCAGTGAGCGTCATCCCGGTCGCACAGGAAATTGTGGGTCTTCTGGAAAGCGGCATAAATCTGCTTGATCTCTCTGAAATCCTCGCCGGGCAGATACTGGCGCACATGACCCTTCCAGGGCATCTTCTGGAATGCGTGCAGACCCACCTCACACTGCTGGATGGGGCCGCAGCATTCAAAACCGAACTTCCGGTAGAAAGGATGAGAGAACGGGAACAGGGAGGACAGCACATCCCCCCGGTCATAGGCGGCTTTCAGCACAAAGGGCAGCAATTTGCGCATATGACCTTCCCGGCGGTATTCCGGAAAGGTTGCCACGCCGCCAACCCCGCACATCCCCACCATATGCGCCCAATAGGTGCAGCGGTAGACATTGGCAATCACGCTGGAGGTCAGCTTGCCGTCATCGGTAAAGGCAGCATAGGTATTCAGGTATTCGTTGTGATGATCCACCGGCTCTTCCGTGCGGTCAAAGCGAAAGGCGATGTTCATATTATTCTGCATGGTCAAGAATTCTTCCGGGTTCAAACGGCGCAATTTCATAGGGCCTCTCCTCTCGTTGCTTTGGCGTTTTTTCGAGCCCATTTCATGCTCACATCATAACATAACGGGCGCAAAAAAACAACCGGACAGCCCCTTCTCCCCCGCTTCCCGGCAGGATATCCAGCCTCTGTGGAGAATACCTTTAGCAGCATTCTGCGCCTTTGGGAGGGTTACCAATGAAGAAGACCGAGCGTTCCCTGATTACAATCTTTCTGCTTTTGTGCATGGTTTTTCTCTCGGCGGTGTTCGCCGTACAGGGCTCCTTGCTGAGCACCATGATCGACAACTATCAGCTGAATGCAGCCAACCAGGGGCTTGCCAATACCATGGCGTTTTCCGGCGGCATCATTGCGCTGATCAGCGCCTTTGCCCTGCAGGGCCGCTGGAAGAAACGCACGCTTGTGAAAGCATCCGTATTGATTTGTGTTGCCGGTCTGGTGCTCATGTGGCTTGCTCCGACCTATGGGCTGTATGTGACTGCCTGGTTCATCACCGGTTTTGGTCTTGGCCTGATGGATACGCTGCTTTCCGCTTGCATGGCGGACCTGTATACCGGCAAACAGGCCGTTCTGATGATGTGCATCCTGCATACTGCCTATGGCCTGTCCAGCGTGTTTTCCCCCATGGGATATTCCTATCTGCTCTCTACCCACACGCCCTGGAAGCGCATCTATCTGGTGATTGCCGCCGTTGGTCTGATGATTGTTCTGGGCGCATTGGTGGTGCGCAGACTGAACCACATTGTTGATAACGAGGAACTTTCCCAGCAAACTCTCCGCCTGACCGGCATTGTGCCTGCGCTGCATCAGGGACACTTGCTGTGGTTGGTATCTGCACTCTTTTTCCATGGTATCTTCCTGTCCGGATTGAACACATGGGTCAACCGCTATGCGGATACCCTGGGGGATGCCATCACCCTCCCGGCGCAAAGCTGCGTTTTTCTTGGGGTGATGCTGTCCCGTTTCTGTATGCCCTTCCTGCCCATCAAAACAGAGCGTTATGTGATTGCCGGCGGACTGGTGGGCGGTATTGCGCTGTGCATTGGCCTGCTCTTCCCCAACGGATGGATACTGCGCATCATGCTGGTTCTCTCCAGCCTTTTGTTCGGTGCGCTGATTCCCTGCATCATCACCCTTGCCTGTCAGCGGCAACCTTCCAACACCATGCTGGCCACCACTGCCATCATGCTGATGCTGTACCTGGGGCAGGCGGTATCTTCCCCCATGATCGCCATGCTGGAAGCAACGCTAGGCCTCAAGGCAGGTATGTTCCTTTGCGCAGCCTGTATGCTGATTTGCAGCCTGTGCTGCGTATGTGACCGATGGGGAACCGGCAAACAGGCGATCAAAGAGAATTGACAGACGGCAGGATGTTTCATCCAGCTGAAAAACGGGTATACTTTCATCAGGAAAGCAATCACCGCCATACGAGGCGTCATGCTTCCCCACCCCTTTTGATGATGACCGGAGGAATTACCATGAAACGAAAGCTGCCGCTGCTCCTGTTGATGGTCTTGAGCCTGACTGCCTGCGCATCACCTGCTTTAGAACCGGTACCCTATCGTCAGGTTTCCATGCAGGATGCTATCCAGATGATGAAAACCAAAACAGATTATGTGATTCTTGACGTGCGCACCCCATCGGAATATGCGCAGGGACACATTCCCGGAGCGATTCTGGTACCCAACGAAACCATCGGAACGGCAAACATCCCGCAGCTTCCCCGAAAGGATCAGCTGATTCTGGTCTACTGCCGTAGCGGCAACCGTTCCAAACAGGCTTCGGAAAAGCTGGCTCAACTGGGCTACACCAATGTGGTCGAATTCGGCGGCATCAATCAATGGCCCGGTGAAATCGTTACTGACTGAGTATTTCGTAGGAGGAAACATATGTCTGCTGTCAAAATTACCAAAGATAACTTTGATTCTCAGGTTCTCCACGCTGCCACCCCTGTTTTGCTGGACTTCTGGGCACCCTGGTGCGGGCCCTGCCGCATGGTGAGCCCTGTGATCGATGAAATTGCGGCTGAACGCACCGATATCACCGTTGGCAAGGTCAATGTGGACGAGCAGCCGGAACTGGCTTCCCGCTTTGGCGTCATGAGCATTCCCACGCTGGTGGTCATGAAGGATGGCAAGGTCATCAATCAGGCCATTGGTGCTATGGGAAAGGCACAGATTCTGAATATGCTGTAAGCCGGATGCAGCAATTTACATTCTCACAGGCACAAAGAGAGCCGTTGCAGTTATTTCTGCAACGGCTCTCTTTTTCTATTCACTGAATCTGATCAACCGTGCCAACCTTTTGCAGCAAACGCTGGATCTCCTCCTCTGTTTCCCGGATGATGGTCTCCTCTGTAAAGCCCCACTCATTTTTCAGAGAATGAAGAACCTGTCTGCGGGTATCAGCAGCCTTGCCATACTCGCCCCGGATTTCATGGATGACTGCTATGGCGTCCAGCGCATCGGTAAAGCGGGGTTCGCGTTCATCCGTGGCATAAGCTGCTTCGTAATAGTGAATGGCCTTGTCGTAGTCGCATTTTCGAGCGTAATACTGGGCTGCTTCAAAGAGAAGCCCGCTTTCCTGCGGAAAATCCGAAAACGCCTTTTGCATGATCGCATCCGCCGTTGCTTCATCAAAGGCTGCCAAGGCAATGGCAGCTTCATACACCGGTATCATAAATGGCTTGTGCCCGGGCAGCTGCGCAAGACGTGACAAATATCCTTTGGCTTCCTCTGTCCGGTGGTCAGCGATCAGGTTATCCAGCAGATACAAATACGGCATGGGCGCATTTTGCTGTTCATCCTGCCCTTCGATCAAGCTTTTGAAAAATGCAATGGTCCGGCTATGGTTGGCAATGTTCCAGTCCCAGAAAACAGCGCCTTCTGCCTTTTGCAATATCCATTGGCACTCCTTCGTTTCAGGGGCCATAGAGATGCTCCTGCGGGCGTAGTCAGCAGCCTTTTGGGCATCCGATTCCAATCGATGATGATACAGATGCGCCAGCAGGCTGGTGGCCCTGAATCTGTTTTCTTCCTCCAAAAGCTGTTCTCTGAGGAAAAGCTCGTATTCCCGGAACACATCCTCGGGCAGTTCCTGCTCAAGTTCCATCCGGTTTTCAATCCGGCGCATCTTTTGGTCAGCTTTCAGATCAAACAGCTCATCCAGCGAAATGCCGAATACCTCGGCAATTTCCGGCAGCAGGCTGATATCCGGCATGGACACATTATTTTCCCACTTGGATACCGCCTGTGCGCTGAGGCCAAGCCGATTGGCAAGCTGTTCCTGCGTCATCGATGCCACGAGACGCATCTGTCGGATTTTCGTCCCCAATTCCATATCCATGTACCCCCAGTCTCTCTGTTCAAGGCTGCCTTACAAACACCATCATAGCAGCAAGCGCGGCAATGCACAATGACGCATTCCGGTATAAAGAACAACCGTGAGTTGAGACGCAAAAACGGAGCCGCCGGTTTTCGCCAGCGGCTCCGTTATCTATTGCGTTAATCCTTGAAGATCATCGGCAGGAAATCGTGGATGCAGCGACGCCACACGCTCCAGTCATGACCGCCGGGGAAAGTGCGTCGAATCATGTTCACATCCTTATCCTGGAGCATTTCATCATCCGCAGCGAAAGCCTCAAAGAACTGATCCTCCGTGCCCATTGCCCGGTAGAATACCTTGAAGCTCTCGTTGAATTTAGTGCCATCATCCAGCAAGCCCAAATGCTTTTCCTCGCCACCACGGGGGAAGCGCAGGAAACCGCTGAACACGCCTGCATAGCCAAACTTGTCCGGGTTGGACAGGGTAACGATGCTGGTCTGATAGCTGCCCATACTCAAGCCGGCCATGGCACGGTGCCACTTATCGGTATACACATTGAAGCGGCTTTCGATATAAGGAATCAGATCCTTCAGCAGCACTTCCGGGAACAGCATACGGCCGCTCTCCGCAAAGTTGATCTTGGTCATGCCATTGCCCATGACGATGATCATCTCCTGCATTTCGCCCTTGCTGAGCAGCTGGTCGGCAATGCGCAACAGATGCCCCTGATACACCCAGCCGGTTTCATTCTCGCCGTAGCCGTGCTGCAAATAGAGCACAGGATACTTTTTCGTAGCATCATAGCAGGGCGGCAGATAAACCAAGCAGCTTTCCACCTTGCCCGTTACCGTGGAGGGATAGTAATGCCGGGCAGCGCTGCCATGCGGAATGCCTTCCAGCTCATCCCAGTTTTCGCCCGCCACGGGAATATCCACAAAGTTCATGGGGCGGCAGCAGCCATAGCCGATGGGCAGATAAGGATTCAGCACATCTGCGCCGTCGATTTTCAGGAAGAAATACTTGAAGCCTTCCCCGAAGGAGACCGTGCCTTCCCACATTTCATCGTCCACTTTGGTCAGCATCTGCAGATTGCCAAACTGATCAATTGCCACTTCCTTGGCATTGGGCGCCTTGATGCGGAAAAACACCTTGCCGCCCTCCAGAATTTCATACCCCTGATCGCCATCACGGCTGGGTTCGCCAGCATAGGGATCGAAAGAAACTGCGGTATCCAAAGGCCATTGCGTTTTCATAAGTTGCCCTCCATTCGTATTATGTTTTATCGGTAAGGATATTATAGCATGGATTGCGGCTGGCGGAGGGTAGCAGTTTCGGTTTATTGACGGAAAAAAGTATCCGAGTTTTTTTATCGCCATCATGACCAGTATACAGTGATTTACGGTTCCTGATTCTCTGCATCGTCCCATTCGCAAAATCTTTTCTCCCAAATCTTTCAAGGGCATAACACGCCCTGAAAATCCCATACTACCCTTGCAAAGACAAACGGCGCAGCAATGCACAGCCATTCCAGCGCCGATAAGGAGGCAGGGTAACAATGCGAGCAACAGGGATCGTGCGCAGGATTGATGAACTGGGACGGGTGGTGATTCCCAAGGAGATCCGGCGGACGCTGAGGATTCGGGAGGGCGACCCGTTGCTGATGACATGGGGAGCGACGGAGCGGGGGTTGGTGGCGATGATGGCTTTGGGGGAGAGGCGGGGGTGGTGAGGGGATCCAAAGAATCGATACTGGTGCTTGCAAAAACGAACGGCAGAGAGCGAGTCTCTGCGCGCTAATTTCGCTCGCTTTGACTTGTTTCCTTTACCTTTTACCCACTCTTTGTGGATATAGTTATGGTCAAAGCCGCTTTGTAGATGATTCTTGTTTTTTTCATATACAAGGCAACACGGATTAAACAAAACAGGGATAGTTTTCCTCCACGCACACTCCGTCAGCAAAATTTTCAATCAACTTTTCCAGTTTTATTCTTTGTTCATCTGATAGATGTATTGTTTGGCATGTGTCATCTGTATAGGATAACGTGCATTCAAACAACTTCTCTCCATATTTTCTTTCGATGTTTATTCCGCAGCAACCTTCTAATTCTTTGTGCTCATAAGTGACAATTGATGAAATGGAGTGCCAGCCATATGAAACAGTATAAAAGGATTTAGTTGGTCTTTGCTGCAGTTCTGATATATACCACTGTTTTCCATCACGAAACACATGATGTATTTTTTTATTTGAGATCCATTGCCAAACTGTTCTCTCAGTAACTCGATATATCGAAGCATACTGTTTGATAGATATAAAGCCACAGTTCACAAACAAAATAGTTCTCATGGTTTCCTCGTGACAATTGATGCATCCAGACAAGCGGTTCAATTGTATCCCAACACCTAATCCCTCAATTGTCACAGCATAAGAGAGAGCTTTATCTGTTAGCTCTGGAAAATTATGCTCTTTGACCCTTTTGAATAGAAGCCTGAGATAACGCAATACGTTTTCCCGATAATCATCGTTTATATTCGTAATGCTATCTGAATAGGTCTCTATTAACCCTTTTAGATATTGAATAATCTCTGATTTATTTCTAATGTCTATCGCTTTACTTTTTCTTTCAATATACTGCATTTCTATGAAAGGCTTATCGTTCTGCGTTGGGTTTATTCCAGCTGATGGTTCAATCAGCCAAGTAGCAGAATAAAAATCAAGCACATCCTTATTTGCTTTCGCAAGCGATTTTTTCAATTCTTTAGTGGTATCAGAAAGCTTTTTTTCGAGTTTGGAATAATCGATTTGATCATCATTGCTTCTCATTGTGTTCATGTATTGACTGTAATACTTGTTATACAGGTACTTCCGAACAAAATGATAAAGCATCAGATAAAGAATTTGTATCAAAGAATAGTTAAGGTGAATTGCATCATGACAGGATTCATCGTAAACATATGTTGGCTGACCGGAAGATCGCGTTGCATGAGAAAACGAACACAAATCCGCCCAAAAGTCCTTAAACTCCTTTCTTCTTTTGTCGTCACAGTTGCGGATGTACTTAAGTACATATCGATCAATATTTATATACTGGTTATTTTCCCATTTGGATAATGCAGCACTGTCATTTGATAACAATGCATATTTGCCAATAACCAAGTATTCAAAAACATTTCTCATAATGATCCGTGCTGCACCGAACTGACCGGATGCTGTCAAATCCATTATTCCATAAAGATTGTGGAGCGATTTAAATATGGTAGATGTGACAACATCGACATGCTCACTATTTCCAATTCTCAGGTAAAAACGTTTAAGATAGTGTTCGGCAAGTTGTAGTATTGTACTAAAAAGATAATTGCAACGTTTCTGTTCTGATTCATATGCTACAGAGATATTTGCGCGATTTTCTTCAATCTGTTTTTTGTAGTTTTCATAGTCTGTCAGTTGGTATGATGTCATATCAATCGCCTCCCATGCAGATACACTAATGGATGACAAACATAAGAAAAATGCGATTGTGTATAAGACGATTCCTTTTGCCTGTCCTCCTATTTCAGCCCATTAGCCTCGTACAATTAATTCCAGCATATCGGCAGGCGTTGTCAACACCCCAACGGTATTCCCAGCCGCATCAAAAAACTCAACCTCAAAGCAGCTACCGTCGTATTCCAAAACAACGGTACCTTCCGTACCGGCAGGCAGACCGCCAAAGGATTCTTTCAGCCTGACAACATCCAACTCTTTCATTTCCAACACTCCTTGAAACTATAGCGACCGCAGCCGCTCCGTTTCCAAATCCTCAACCGTAAAACTGACGACATTGATCTCTTGCAAGCGTTGAACGATGCACCCAATCAATTCCAGCATGATCTCTTTCTCTGCCTTTTCTTTTTCGTGGTCAAACCAGCAGGGCACACCTTGCGTATCAAAGGCATAATAGGAAGCAAACAACTGTGCCGCCCGGTGGTTCAGTTCTCTCAAAACGGGATCATGATCAACCGCTTCGATGCCTGTCATTGGTTCGCCGGTTGCAGCATCGCTGATCCAGATGGGGCCTTGCAGATAATCCAGCTGTATCCTTACGGAAGGCTTCTCGTTCATCTTCCATCCCTCTTGCCTGTTATCACAATATCGCTGTCTGTTCTGTTTCGCCATCCCCGCCGCCAAATCCTGCCAATCCATCAACCAGCTCACCATCCCTCCCCCACATTCATTGCTTGCATTCCCTCCCCCACTCCGCTATACTGAACCCATCACAAACGAAACGAGGGGATCCACATGCGTATCCTGCGCGGCATTCTCATTTTCCTGTCCCTGCTGCTGTTGCTGGTGGGCATCGGCATACGGGTGCTGGTGGATAGCGAGCCCGATATCTATACACTGGACGGACATGCAGCGGAGCTTGGCATCGAAAGGGTCGATCCCGGCATCGTATCCGCCTTGCTGGGGAAGGGCATCCGCATCGATGATGCCGACCCCGTCACGCTGGATGATCTGCTGGAGGGCACAGACGAGGAAGAAACCATCGTTGCGAAGGTGATCTACACGCTCTATGCGTACTCCACATGGATCATCCTTCTGGGTGCATTTCTGCTGATCTACGGGGCGACCCTGCGTAGGCGGGACAGCGAATGAAGCTTGCTTCCAAGTGCGATACCCATGTGCATGCACCGAGGAGGGACGTAACCATGATTTTTGAAACAAGGGAACCGGATTATCCAAAAATCAAAGCCGATCTGGATATTGCCGCTGCCATGATACGCAAAGCGGACAGCTTTACCGATGCCAAAGAGGCTTTCCGGTGTTACAACGAAGCATACAAGGAGCTTTCCTCCCGGTATGCCCGCATCTTTCTGAAGCTGTACCACGATGTATCCTGCGAGGAAACCATGGTGCAGTTAGCCGCCAGCATTGAGCATTTGAACGAGCTGGTGCATTATGCACCCTTTGGTTCGGCGGTGGCGGAATCGCCATGGCGCGATCAGCTGGAAGCCTGCTACGGCAAACCTGCCATCCTGCTGCTGGCGTTCAACGCAGACTGCGAAAGCAGAGCCACGGGCAACGAAACCAAGCCGCGCACCATTGACGAGGCTTCCTCCCGGTATCAGAATCTGGTGATACAAGCAGAGGGGTGTTACGAGCGGTTTGCAGACGAGTTCGATGCCCTGCTGCAGGAAGTGGTGAGCATCAACCACGAAACGGCGCGGTATTACGGCTATGAGGATTACAACGATTATGCCAACCTGCTGTATTCCCGCTTCGACTACGGCGAGGCGGAGATGATGAACCTTTGCAGACAGATCCGCGAAAAGGTCGTGCCCTGCTACGAGGTCTTCCAAAAAACCTACGCAAACCAGCTGCAGCAGGGTGCGCCCAAGCCCCGGGATCTGCGGCAGGGTATGGCTGCCTATACCGAACGGCTGGGCAAGGAAGCTGCCGAATACTGGCTGATGCTCAGCGATACCGATGCGCTGGATATCGAACCATCGCCGGTAAAAATGCCCAACATGGGGCTACAGCGGCTGATCGAAGAAGAGGGGCTTGCCCCCATCATTACCAACCCCACAGGAGACTTCAACGATGGGTGGGTGCTTGCCCATGAGTTCGGGCATTCCTTTCAGGAATATCTGGCATTTCGCAAACAGCCGCTTGCATTGAGCGCCGTCGCCTCCGCCGATGTGATGGAGATCTCCTCCCGGCTGGCGGAACTGTTTCTACATGTTCATGCCGATCGCCTCTACGAAGACCCGGAGCGTTTTTCCCTGTTCCATCTGGACAGGCTGCTTAGCTCGATTATCAACTTTGCTATGTCCACAGAGTTTGAGCACTGGCTCTACCACCACGTGGATGCCACCCCACAGCAGCGAAAAGAAACCTATTTCTCCCTCTACCGCCAGACCCATCCCTCCGCCACTGCGGATGAAACCACTATGCTACGCAGCCTCTACGACGAAGTAACCGTCTATACCATGCCGAAGTATCAATTTTGCTATGTGCCTGCATGGATCAGCGCGGTGGAGATCGCCAAGGATTACCGCAAGCAGTCCGAGTCGGTTTATCGGAAATTTGTGGAGCTGAACGGCGACCTTGCGTTCTACACCTACCGGGAGCTGGCGCAGAAATTCGGCTTCAGCAATGCGTTTGAGGACGGGATTGTTGACCGGTTCATCGGCTGGCTGGAGGAATGCACAGGGCTGCGCCTTTCTGACCGGTAAGCGGGTGGGCAGGATGTGGAAACCCGGCTGTATGGAACAAGCCAGACAGACAACACCAAAACCAACGCCTTCCGGCGCATTTCTCTGCACCGGAAGGCGTTTCTGTATCTGCTTTTCTGTTCCACTCAACCGCTTGGTTTTACCAGATAAAGGGCGCAAGCGATGACCTGTCCTTCATCTGTCACAAACCATCCGATTCCAACAAAACAAAATGATTCCGCTCCACCTTCACAATCCCATCCCGCTGCATCTTGCTCAGCTCGTTGGACATAGCGCTGCGGTCAACGCTCAGGTAATCCGCCAGCTGCTGCCGGTTGAAGGGGATATCAAATTCCCGGCAGCCGTGTTGGGTCGCCTGAAAGGACAGGTAGCTGAGCAGCCGCCCCCGGATGCTCTTGGAACTGGTGTGCATGATGCGCCGGGACAGGTTCAGGCTTTTCCGGGCGGCGATGGTGAGCATATTGCGGATCAGTTTGTTATGGAAACCGCAGGCGTGGGGGCAGACAGTGAACATGCACTCGGTGCTCAGAAACAGCACCTCCGTCGTCTCGTTGGCCACCGCGCTGATCATCAGCTTTTCGCCGGGCAGGCAGGCGTAGTTTTCCGCAAAAACCTGTCCCGCGCTTACCCGATCCAGAATGCTGCGGTTGCCCCAGATATCATCATTCTCGATGGAAATGCTGCCGGAGAGCACCATGCCCATGGCGGTGACGGTCTCCCCCTCCCGGCAGATGAACTCGCCCCGCTGATAGGTTTTCGTTGCCGCCTTCAGGCAGCCCAGCATGCTCTCAATATCCTCCGGCGGGATGCCCCGGAACAGATCGGTCTTGGATAGAAAAAGAGTATCCATTTTGCCTCCTTGTTGTTAAAACAACATACTTGTTGCTGATAGTATAGTATGATGTGACCGTAAAAATCAACCCGGGAGGAACAAACATGGTACGGAAAATTATCAAGATAGACGAAGAAAAATGCATCGGCTGCGGTCTGTGCGCCGATGCCTGCCACGAGGGAGCCATCGAAATGGTGAACGGCAAAGCCAAGCTGACCCGCGAGGACTACTGCGACGGTCTGGGCGATTGTCTGCCCGCCTGCCCGGTGGATGCCATCTCCTTTGAGGAGCGGGAAGCCCCTGCCTACGACGAAGCCGCCGTGAAGGAGGCGCAGGCGGCAAAGAAAGCAGCTGGGAAGCTGCCCTGCGGCTGCCCGGGGACACAAAGCCGGGTCATCAAGCGGGAAGCGGTGAGTGAGGTTGCTGCTTGTGCGCCTGTGACCAGCCAGTTGCAGCAGTGGCCGGTGCAGATCAAACTGGTGCCGGTGAACGCACCCTATTTTGACGGGGCTGATCTGCTGATCGCTGCCGATTGCACGGCGTATGCGTATGCCAACTTCCATCAGGAGTTTATCCGCAACCGCATCACGCTGATCGGGTGCCCGAAGCTGGACGAGGGCGATTATGCTGAGAAGCTGACGGCGATCATTGCGGGGAATGATATTCGGAGTTTGACCATTGTGCGGATGGAGGTGCCCTGCTGCGGCGGGATCGAGAACGCGGCGAAGCGGGCGCTGATGGAAAGTGGGAAGTTTATTCCTTGGCGGGTGGTGACCGTGACTACGGATGGGAGGCTGAAGGAATAACGGCGAGCCGAAGAACAGCGTATCCGGAGGATAATCTCCGGGTATGCTGTTTTACTGTACAGACTTAACAGAAATAAATCGGGCTGTTGTCATCACAGCAAAGCCTCATTAGGAGAATGGTTGAGTCTGAAACAACCATTGCTCCATTGATTTGATGGAAACTCATGGTATGATCTTATCAGATCATTTCGTCAGGAGGGTGTTATGCTGTACTTGCCGCAAAACCTAAAGAGGTATCGTATATTGAAAAATCTGACACAGGAGGATGTTGCAGAGCTTTTAGGGCTTACCCCGCAGAGCGTTTCCAAATGGGAGCGGGGAGAGTCTTGTCCGGATATTTCTTTATTGCCTGCGCTGGCGAACATTTTTGAAACAAGTATCGATCTGCTGTTGGGGATGGATACCATTCGTGCAGCAGAAACCCAGCATAATATTCACAAAAGTGCAGTTGAATATCAGCAGCAAGGAGATTACACTTCAGCTGAAAAGACATATCGTGAGGCGCTGCTCATTTATCCCAACAACGCAGGCATGATTTTAGGGTTGGCAAGTACGCTTGCCCTGAAAGGCAATACGGATGAGGCCATCGGATTGATAGAAAGAGGGCTGCCCATATCTGCCAATGAAAAGCAAAAATCCACCATGCGGGCAGCCTTGTGCTTCCTGTATTTGAAAGCAGGATACAGGGATAAAGCAAAACAATTGGCTTCGGAGCTTCCGCATACAAGAGAGAGCAGAGAGGTGATTCTGCCGCTGATTCAGCAAGGCTTAACAGAAAACGAAATGGATGAGAATATCAAACATATTCTGTTGGGGAACTGAAAAGGGTTGAGCAGTATTGGTGACCCGAAAATGCTGTTTTTTACCTCTGTGTGGCTCACACAGAAGTAAGTGCTTTCGCATCCTTGCATATGCGTTCCTTTGCGGTATATCATCGTTATTTCTGAAAACCATCCAAAAACAGGAGCCACTGGAATGCATCCGTGGCTCCTGTTTTGCACAGTATTCATTGTTTTGTACGCATCATTCTTGATCCTGCAAGCTGTACTTTCCTCGTTTCAAGAAGTCTCTCAATAAAAACGCACAGAAATACGGGAAAGTCATTATGTTGTCGCTATATCCAACGTTCCCGCCGGTGAGCTTGATCCCGCACTGTATGTCGGGATAACTGCCGCTTAAAATCAGCGTTCGCAGTGTTTTGGCGGTTCCGCGTGTAGCCTTCACTTCTACGGGTAACAACTGGTCTGCAGTTCTGACAAAGAAATCTTCTTCCAAGGTCGAATCATCTTTTTTGTAATAGAAAAGCGAATAGCCACTCTTCACAAAGGCTTCAGCCACCATGTTTTCGTAAAGCGCACCCTTATACACATTCAGATTCTTGTTAGCCCGTAAATCATCCTGCGCTTCTTCATCCAACATAGCAACAAACAAACCTGTATCAAAAAAGTATAGCTTGAACTTGCTGTCATCGTAATTGCCCTTGAGGGGAAGCTCCGGAGAATGCAGGCAATAACAGATCTGAACAATCCCGGCATCCCTGAGCCATTCAATGCAACCACGATAGTCTTTGAACCGCGCTCCATGAGCCACCTTTGATATCTGGAACTTCTTATTGTCTTTGGCAAGCTGATTGGGAATCTGATCAAATACATTGACGATGCGGGTCTGATCCACCCCATCCGCATATTTTCGGATATCTTCCTTGTAGTCTTCAAGCAGCTGCCGCTGAATTTCCAACGATCCTTCGAAAGTGCCTTTTTCAATGTACTGACGAACAACCGCAGGCATTCCTCCGAGAATGCAGTAATCCAGAAAGAGTCCGCTGTAAATGTTCATTTCAAGCTGATTAAAGGGCTGAAAGCTCTCCATATGCCGAAGCATATCCTGAATGGTGTCCTCCCCATAGCCTTTTGCCCACAGGAATTCTTCAAAATCCAACGAGCTCATGGTATAGTCGGTTTTATAGCCTACGCTGTTGCTCTCAATCTGCCGATAGTTGATTCCCAGCAGGGATCCACTGCAAATCACATCGAAGCGGCCATCTATCTTGAAAAACTTGAGACTTGTCGCAATTTGTGAGAACACTTGAATCTCATCAAAAAAGAGAACCGTATTGCCGGTTTCAAACCTTTTGGATGGATCGATCCGAGAGATATTCTTAATGATATCCTCTGCGCTGTAGCCATCTTCAAGAATCATTTTATACTTTGGTTCTTCAACAAAGTTAATGTAAATCACGCTCTGATAATTCGCTTTGGCAAAGCGGAGCAACGATTCTGTTTTGCCAACCTGACGCGGGCCTTTCACGATCAACGGCTTCCGGTCAGCATCTTCTTTCCACGATTGAAGAAACCGGTCGATTTTTCGCCGCAAATACAATTCTGCCATAATATTCACCCCTTTCTTACCGCTTCGATTATACAAAATATGAGGGAGTTTTTCAATGTCAACCACAAAAAATGAGCGACTTTTTTTGTCGAAATACATTTTTTTGTTGGTGAGTTGGTTGTGTTGGTCAGTCGATCAGCGGTTATGCAAAGCGTTGTTTATATATCAATTCATTTTTGCTTTCTATCTGCTCCGGTGGCGAAGACAGATGGGCGGTTGATCGAATAACGCAAGTAGCGGTTTGCCGCTCTTTTTTTGTGCGCATATTTGCCCCGCTGCAACGCAAGCTATTCCCCAGAGGTGAGAAAATGGACTCAGTATGGACAAAAACGGCTCAGTTGCCGTCCTTTGAACCCCTCAAAGGGAATCTGAAGACCGATGTGCTCATCATCGGCGGCGGATTGGCGGGAGTTTTGTGCGCCTATCGTCTGGCGCAGGCGGGCGTGGATTATACGCTGGTGGAGGCTGACACCCTTTGCAGCGGCATTACCAAGAACACCACCGCCAAGATCACATCCCAACACGGACTGATCTACGATACGCTGATTCGTCAGTTCGGCACGGAGAAAACCCGGCTGTATCTGGAAGCCAACCAGAACGCCTTGCAGCAGTACCGGGACTTGTGCCGGAATATGGATTGCGACTTTACAGAACAGGACGCAATAGTGTATGCGCTGGATGACCAGCAGAAGATCGACAAGGAACTGGAAGCCTTGCGCAATCTGGGTTTTGATGCAACCTTCGAAAAGGAGCTACCGCTGCCTTTCCTGGTTGCCGGGGCTGTACGCTTTCCCCGTCAGGCGCAGTTTCATCCGCTGAAATTTGCTGCCGGGATCGCTAAAGGACTGCACATCTACGAGCATACCAAGGTACGCCAACTAATGCCGGGAAAAGCCATCACAAATGGCGGTACGATCGCTGCAAAGAAAATCATCATTGCCACCCATTTTCCGATGCTGAATAAGCACGGCGGGTATTTCATCAAGCTGTATCAGCACCGTTCCTATGTGCTGGCGTTGAAAAATGCGCCGTCCTTTGACGGGATGTATGTGGACGAAAACGAGAAGGGGCTGTCCTTCCGGCACTATCAGGATTTGCTGCTCCTTGGTGGAGGCAGCCACCGTAGTGGCAAAGATGGTGGCAACTGGCGGGAGCTGGAACAATTCACAAAGCAGTATTACCCCAAGGCGGAGATTGTCGCCCGCTGGGCCACGCAGGACTGCATGAGTCTTGACCATGTGCCCTACATTGGGCGATATGCGAAAACCACGCCTGATCTGTTTGTTGCTACTGGGTTCAACAAATGGGGCATGACATCTTCTATGGTGGCAGCGGACATTCTGACCGATCTGGTGCAGGACAAGCAAAATCCTTATGCCAGCGTGTTTGACCCATCCCGGAGCATACTGCATCCCCAGCTGTTCCTGAACGCAGCCGAAACGACCCTTAACCTGCTGACACCAACCGTCCCCCGCTGCCCCCACATGGGCTGTGCCCTCAAATACAACAAGGCCGAGCACACTTGGGATTGCCCCTGCCATGGCTCCCGCTTTTCTGAGGACGGTACCCTCATCGACAACCCCGCAACCGATGACAAAAGGATGTGAAACCATGCCCAATCGTTTGCAGCACGAATCCAGCCCGTATCTGCTCCAGCACGCCCACAACCCGGTGGATTGGTATCCCTGGGGCGAGGAAGCCTTCCGCAAGGCAAAGGCCGAGGACAAGCCGGTGTTTCTCAGCATCGGGTACAGCACCTGTCACTGGTGTCATGTGATGGCTCATGAGAGCTTTGAAAACGAAAAGACCGCCGCCATTCTGAACCGCAACTTCGTATCCATCAAGGTGGACAAGGAGGAGCGCCCGGATGTGGACAGCATCTACATGACGTTCTGTCAGGCGTTCACCGGCAGTGGCGGCTGGCCCACCAGCATTTTCATGACGTCGGATCAGAAGCCGTTTTTCGCCGGTACCTACTTCCCGCCATCCACTCGTGGTCGGATGATCGGATTCCCGGAGCTGCTGGAAGTGATCCATGAGCGATGGGAAAGTGACCGCAAAGAATTGCTGGATCAGGCGGATGATCTGATCAGCCATCTGCAAAAGGAGGAAAGAGCAGAATTTACGCCGCCGGATGATCTGATGGAATCGGCCATTCGGGTGTACAAGCGCATCTACGACCGCAAGAACGGCGGTTTCGGCTCTGCACCCAAGTTTCCCACACCTCACAATCTGCTGTTCCTGATGACTTACCATGAACGGTACGGAGATGAGGAATGCTTGCGTATGGCAGAACACACCTTGAGGCAGATGTACCGGGGCGGTTTATTCGACCATATTGGTTTTGGGTTTTGCCGTTACTCCACGGATGAGCGATATCTGGCTCCACATTTTGAAAAGATGCTCTATGACAACGCCCTGCTGATGATGGCATATTGTCAGGCGTATGCCATTACGAAAAAGCCGCTGTATCTGGATATTGCGGAGAAAACGGCTGCGTATATCCTCCGGGAGATGACAGCACCGGAAGACGGCTTTTACAGCGCGCAGGATGCGGACAGCGAAGGCGAGGAAGGCAAGTATTATCTGTTTACGCCGGAGGAAATCCAACGGGTGCTGGGCAAGCGGGATGGAAAGCGGTTTTGCCAGCATTTCGATATCACGCCATCCGGTAATTTTGAGGGAAAGAGCATCCCCAACCTGCTGGCGAGCGACCCGGAGGACAAGTCTTTTGAGGCATTCTTGGAGCCACTGTACGCATATCGCAAGGAACGCTATTCCCTGCATCTGGATGACAAGATTTTGACCAGCTGGAATGCCTTGATGATTGCTGCCCTGTGCCGGTTGTATCAGGTAAGCGGAAAAGCTGATTATCTGGAAGCAGCCAAGCGGGCTGATCGTTTTCTGGCAGAGAACCTAATGGAGGGTGATGCGTTGTATGTGAGCTACCGCAAAGGCAAGCGTGGCGTGAAGGGCTTTCTGGACGATTATGCGACGTATCTGTTTGCGCAGTTGGCCTTGTATGAGGTTACGCTGGATAGTAAGTATTTGGAACGAGCGAAACGCCTGTGCCAAGAGGCAAACCGGCAGTTCAGGGATGAGAACGGCGGCTATTTCCTCTACGGTGCTGATAATGAATCGCTGATCCTGCGCCCCAAAGAAGCCTACGATGGAGCCATTCCCAGCGGCAACAGCCTGATGGCGTGGAATCTGGTATGGCTGGCACAGCTGACCGGGGAGGAAGTTTATCGGCAGGAAGTCCAGCAGCAGCTGGATTTTCTGGCGCAGGAAGCAGCGCAGTATTCAACGGGGCATGCTATGTTTTTGTTGGCGCAGCTGAACCACGAATGTCCTCCGCCAAAGGTGGTTGTGGTGTTGGCAAAGGGGATGAACACTTCCAATCTCCCCTTGCAGCTGCCCATGGATGCAGCCATCACCCTGCTGGAAGAACCCACCGAAGAATACCCCCTGAAAAACGGGAAAACCACCTACTACATCTGCCGTGGGCACAGCTGCCTGCCGCCTACAAACGATCCACCTGTGAATGACGCAATCGTCAGCAGGCAAAACCAAATCGGAGGTGATTGATATGGTAAAGCAAGGCACGGCGAGACCCGAACGAACCTATACCAAACCCAAAAACGAGATGCCGCCTGTGCCGGAGATTCAAGGCAAGGCGAAAAGCAGTAAGCAGGAGGCAAAGCCGATTATCAGCGGCACATCCGGCCCTGATCAGAAAGTGTTCCATACGGAGCGGCCTATTTCCAAAGCCTATAAGGAGCTGGACAACGATCTGGCACGGGACAATATGGAGAACGATCTGCCGGATGCGGATTTGCAGGATCTGTGACGGGCACTTGTTTCAATTGCGTATGGAATGAGTATAGCAGAGTCATCGGTTACGCCGGTGACTTTTTCTTTTCAGCAGCTGCATAAGTCGCTCATACTGCCTTTAACGATTAGCTGGCGATTACTTCTGTGCACATCGCACACAGGTACAACTTCTGTGCAAATTACACAGAAGTAAGTACTTTCGCATCCTTGCATGAGCCTTTCTTTTTCGGTATGGTGAAGATGAACAGTAGATATTCTGCTACACACCGGAAAGGAGAATCAAGATGAATGAAAATGTTGATATGTCTACCGCCATTCCCTATCAAGCAATCGGGGACTATCTGTTTCCTGTTATCGGGCTTCCCGATGCTTCCGAGCCCATTGGTCACTTTGGGCGGCTCAGGAAAATGTTTCTGAAAGAGCATCGACCGCTCATCTTTGTAACCATGCTGCTGAACGGATCGTTGGAGCCGCATCTGGCAGAGGTAAACCGGCAGGCTGCCATACGCAAAGAAACCCTCATCCGGCAGATGGCTGCCCGTGAGGGGATTGACGAGGATATGAAAGCCGCTGACCCGATGGGCTGGATGCAGCAGATGAATAACCTGCGGGCTTGTGCGGAGGAAGTGGTGCTGAAAGAATTGGTGTATGAGTGATGGGTGAACGAAACGATGTCTTTGACGATTTTGTGTTGACTACAGGCAATATTGTTGCCAACGTGCGCCTGCTTGTAGAAGGGGCCATTACGCTGTACGAAGACGAGGCCAGTCCCCTGTTCAGGCTGGGGCTATCGCACGATCAGCCTATTGCGGCTACTGCGTTTGAGGTTATTGGAACTGCGCTGTATGAACTCAGAACACAAGTGATGGCTTTGCAGGAACGGCATAGGCGGGAAATTGGGAGGGAAGGCGGTGACTTTTCTTCGATGAACTCGTAATAGATCAGCCAAGTGATTGTGCTTTCATATCAACGCAAAGCGGCCTGCTTCCATCCAAGGGGAACAGGCCGCTTTGCGGTTGCAAATAAGGATTTATCAGGTAGTGGAAGCGATTGAATGATTACAAACTCATCAGCTGAGAATATAGAATGAATACGGTAACATTGTTTTACTCATCCCAATAGAACACTACTTCTTGTTTCTTCTGGATAACCTGCCCTCTGATTCGTACATTCATTGATTCAGTAATTTCAATCTCACTATAAGCCCTATTCTGGGAGGTGAGTAATTCGCATTTCTCTCCGTTTCTGGTGGTAGTAATATACTTTTTGCATACCATTTCACCATTATCGATCATGCAGACATGTATTTTACCCGGTACTCGATCAAGAGAATTACGAACCGCTACATATGACCCATCCGGTATTAAGTTTTCCATACTATCTCCCTGAATATGAATAAGGTAGGCTGCATCAGAGGGAAAATTACCTTTGGCATATGCAATGGGCGTATCTGCATCGGCAATTGTATTCCGGCCAGCTGCGCAGGAATAAACAGGTAAAGATTCGTCATCGGAAACATCTTGTAGCACAATTACATTATCCCTCTTAACAAAGCTTAAGGGAACACATTTTGCTTTCTTGATGCTTTCTATCAATCGAGACAGGACAAAGCGAATAGGTTCCGGTATTCCTTTTGATACCCAATGTTCAGCAACAGCAGCAGCAATAAGTGGCTTGCTATTTTCTTTGATACCCAATTCTTGAATTAACCTTCTTTGAAGTTCGGGATAGTCGTCAGCCAACTCATGAACTGAGTTTTCAAAGTTACCTTGCCACATGGCATAGCGATCTGTTATGGTAGTTTCCTGAAACTCCGAAATACGTGTTCCTGTAAGATGATAAATCAAGTCACTATTGCGCGTAAGAGTATTCGTAATTGCAGTATATTTTTTCTTTTCTTCCCCACCTACTACCAAATCACCAGACCTAAACTTAAGATATTGCTGATAGCGCTCCTCTTTGGGCTTATCGCCATCAAAGATGCAGTAGCTTGGAATCTGTAGGGCAGAAAAAATCACACTCAATGTCGCAATTAATGTAACGGATTCCGCAGAGATTACAGCTGTATTGTTACGATCCAAATCGAAGCCCAGATAGCGACAATACTTAGGTAAAGCATATAGTTCTGTTGCACCTTCAACAATAATTACACGATCAGCAAAGAAACCTTCATTCTGTTCTCCATGACATTTATGCTGCAATTCAGCTCGGATAGCATCATCCTTTTTCTTCTTGTATGACTGATAGAACAATTCCGTTTGACGCAGAGACCTAAGCGAACTGGATGCAATCTCTGTGTGCTGCTGTTCCCCCCTCTGTTTCTTCACAATATGGATATCATCAAAACGACCAACTGAAACAAAAGCCGGGTCATGTGTAGTATACATAACTTGGCAACCCGATTCAGTGAGTTCAATAAACGATGCATACAAGGCTCGCTTATAGGTTGGATGCATGTATAGTTCTGGCTCGTCGATGGCAAGAACAAATGAATGTCTGTCACTGTTTCTAAGCTTGAGATAAGCTTGCAAAAGGCGAAGAATAGCTTCACGTTGCACACCATGGCCTTTGCGGCCCACCTCTGAAATATAGCCATCATCCACCATCAGGTGCGTTGAGCGTTGCGCAATCGTCTCGACATCAATTTGAGCAAATTCAAGGCGAACCCCTATTCCAGATTCTGTCAAATTGATATCCTGCATTATCCGATTGAATTCTTCTCGACGCTGTTCTATTCCAGATTCTCGATAAAGTTTATCAATCTCATCCTTGATAGCGCTAATATGAGGATTTTGCGAAAGCGATCCGATATCCCCCACAATATGATTGTAAATAGCCTGAAAGCGGGAGTTCCGTGTGTTCTTGGTTTCATCATCAATGCTATGATCGACCGGAAGGTAGTAGTAAGCCGGAAGATAAGCCTGAATTGTTTTTATATCATTTACTTCGGCCGTCGCATCCCACTCTTTTTCCATTTGGTCAATATGAGTAGACCAGTAGCTATACAAAAATTGATAATAAGCATCTACGGTTGGCGCTTCGAAGTGGAATCCTGCGTCGGTTTGTTGAATGTTCTGCTTAATCTCAGATTTTTGAATGTATTTCTTTACGTTGGTTAAAGAATGCTTTGCAGTGGGATTCATGTCTTCTGTACCCTTGAAGATCATTGAACCTAAGATGAAAACTTCCGGTTGCTTTGCTCCATATGTATACTCTTTCCTGATACATAGTAACGAAGTTTCATGCCCAGATCAAAGAATTAACAGACTCCTACCCTATCATCTTTGTTGTAGACGAACTTGATCGTTGCTTACCAGAGTATGCGATTAAAGTACTGGAACGCCTGCACCACATGTTTCATGACATTCCCAAGGTTCAGGTTATCATATCGATTGATAAACAACAGCTTGAACACGCTGTACGACAGATCTTCGGAGAAAAAACAGATGTTGATCATTACCTTGCTAAATTCATTGCCTTCGAAATCAAATTAACCGAGGGCAGTATTGATGATGCAGAATTATTCAATTTACGTTTTCGAGAGTACCTTAACAGATTCGAATACCAACAAAGCCATAAAGAAAAAAGCGAAATAGAAGAATACCAGACAAACTTCTTTGCTGGAATGGATATGCGTTCAAGAATCGCTATCATCGATAAATGCTTGCTACTGCACGATTTATTGACAGAAAGCGACGAACGCGCAGATTGTTTGTTTTCTTGTATAGAACTTTTCTTGGCGGTTATCAAATACGATGGGGTGGATACCAACAAATCCAGAAAGAGTTTTTCTAAGAAAAATCCTTTTTTGTACGAACCAACAAAAGAACCCTCTGCTGGTCTTGCATATATGGTAAATAAACTCAACGATCCAAATTGTCAATGGAATTATTACTATACAGATAGCCACGGGCGATATGTCAGCACTCAAGGTATATTGGGGGATTTGCTCACTGCCTATACTCATATTATTGGTCTACAAAGGGCTGTACATTACAAGCCTGTAAAACCTTACCATACGAAGTTGCGGGAATACACAATAGACTTCTGGAATCTCCTTCAAACAATTTGCTGATTCCCAACTCACTTTATGGTAAACTCCATTCAGTCACCACTTATTGTCAGGAAGTGATCCCATGAGCTACGAGTACTCCGAAAACATCCTTGTGCAGGAAAGCGCGGGCCACCTGCTCCAGCAGGAGCTGGGGTGGGAGGTGGCGTTTGCCTATAACACCGAGAAGCTGGGCAAAGATGGCACCTTTGGCCGCAGCAGTTACCGGGAGATTTTGCTCAGCCGGTATTTTCGTGGTGCGCTCAAACAGCTCAACCGATGGATCACCGATGCGCAGGTGGATGAAGCCCAGAAAAAGCTGGAGGGGCATCTTTCCACCGCTTCGCTGATGCAGATCAACGAGGAAAACTACTTTCTCATCCGGGACGGCATCCCGGTTACGGTGCGCAAACCCAACGGTCAAACCGAGACCCGGCATGCCATGGTCATCGACTTCCATCACCCGGAGAACAACCATTTTCTCGCCATCAAAGAGCTGAAAATCCACGGCGATCTCTACCGCAGGCGCACAGACATCGTAGGCTTTGTCAACGGCATCCCCCTGCTGTTTGTGGAATTGAAAAAGAACACCGTGGATGTACAGGCCGCCTACGACGGCAACTATACCGACTATCTGGATACCATCCCCCACCTGTTCCACTACAATGCCTTTCTGATCCTTTCCAACGGCAGGGAGGCCAAGGTGGGCACGCTGGGCAGCAAGTATGAATTCTTCCACGAATGGAAACGTCTTTCCGAAGGGGATGCGGGCAGCGTTGCGCTGGAAACCATGCTGCGGGGCATCTGCCGCAAGGAAACTTTCCTCGACCTGCTGGAAAACTTCATCCTCTACGACCACAGCGGCGGCAGAACAGTCAAGATCCTTGCACGCAACCATCAGTATCTGGGCGTAAACGAAGCGGTCAAAGCCTATGAGTCCCGCAAGCTCAACAACGGTAAGCTGGGCGTGTTCTGGCATACGCAGGGTTCGGGCAAGAGCTACTCCATGGTATTCCTCGCCCAGAAGATCCGCAGGCAGTTTGAGGGCAGCCCCACCATCGTCATCCTTACCGACCGGGAGGAGCTGAACCGTCAGATCAGCGATACATTTGAAAACTGCCATCTGCTCGGTGCAAAGGCTGCGCAGTTCATCGCTACCAGCGGCACCGATCTAATCAACAAGCTGAAGGGCAACCCCAGCTTTGTCTTCACTCTGATCCAAAAATTCAACATGACCGATGTGGATCCCATCTATCCGGATCACGACATCATTATCATGTCCGACGAGGCACACCGCAGCCAGTACGGCGTGTTTGCCGATAATATGATGACGCTGCTGCCCACGGCATCCCGCATCGGCTTTACCGGCACGCCGCTGCTGTCCGGCGACAACATCACCGAGCGCACCTTCGGCGGTTATATCTCCGTGTACGATTTCAAACGGGCGGTGGAAGACGGCGCAACCGTGCCTCTGTATTATGAGAACCGGGGTGAAAGGTTACAGGAAATCCGCAATCCGGAGATCAACGAACGAATTCTGGATGCCATCGAGTCTGCCGATCTGGATGTGAACCAGCAGGAAAAGCTGGAACGGGAGTTTGCCAAAGAGATCCATCTGCTTACCGCCGAAGCCCGTCTGGATGCTATCGCCAAAGATTTTGTGAGCCACTATACCGATCTGTGGAACAGCGGCAAAGCCATGTTCGTCTGCCTGAACAAGGTTACCTGCGTGCGTATGTACAACCTTGTGCAGAAGCATTGGCAAACTGCCACCGAAGAACTGCGTCAGCGCATCCGTTATGCGACCCAGCAGGAAGCCCAGGAGCTGACCCGCAAGCTGGAATGGATGGAGCAGACCGAGATGGCGGTGGTCATCAGTCAGGAGCAGAACGAGATCAAGACCTTCCAGAAATGGGGGCTGGATATTCTGCCCCACCGTACCAAAATGGAAAAGCGGGAGCTGGACAAGGACTTCAAAAACGCCGAGCATCCTTTCCGGGTGGTGTTCGTGTGCGCTATGTGGCTGACCGGCTTCGATGTAAAGAGCCTGTCCTGTCTGTATCTGGACAAGCCCCTGAAAGCCCATACCCTGATGCAGACCATCGCCCGTGCCAACCGTGTTTCGGTGGGCAAAAGCAACGGTTTGATCATCGACTACATCGGAATCGTCAAGGCACTGCGAAAGGCATTGGCGGACTATACCGCCAACCTTGAGGGCGGCAGTCAGGATCCCACCATCGACAAAGAACAGTTGGTCAATCGGGTACACGAATTGATCAGCACGGCTACCGACTATCTGGCAGAGTTTGATTTTTCTGTTGAAGCGCTGGTGAATGCACAGCACTTCGCCAAGCTGGAGTTGTTGGAGGTGGCAGCCAATGCGCTTTGCGAAACCAGAGAGATCAAGAAAACCTACTGCACCTATCTTTCTGAGCTGACCCGTCTGCTCAAATACTGTGACCGTGATGATGTGGATACCGCCACCCGGCGCACCAAAGATGCGCTGGTAGCGATCTACGACGAGTTGCAGAAAAGGCGTATGCATTCCGACAATACGGACTTAATGGTGCAGATCAATGCTATCGTGAATGAGTATGTACAGGTAGGTGAAGAACCAGCATCCTCTCAGGAGAACAAGCGGTTCGACATCAGCCAGATCAACTTCGACCTGTTGCGCCGTGAGTTTGCCAAGGCCGCCAAAAAGAATCTGATCCTGAAAGATCTGGATGAGCTGGTACAGCAGCGGCTGGATCAGATGCTGCGGGAGAATCCCTGCCGCATCGACTATTACGAGCGGTATCAGGAGATCATTACTGCCTACAACGCTGAGCAGGATCGTGCCTCTATCGAAAAGACTTTCATGGAGTTGATGGAGCTTGCCAATTCCATGGATTCCGAGCAGCAGCGTTATGTGCGTGAGGGTTTCTCTTCCGACGAGGAGCTTTCCATGTACGATCTTCTGTTTACCGATAATCTGAGCAAGCAGGATATTCAAGCCATCAAGAAAGTGGCGGTGGATCTGCTGGCGAAGATCAAACAAAAGATCGCCGAGTTGGATCACTGGACAGATAAGCAAGAGACCAAGGCTATGATCGACAATTTGATCCGTGACACCCTGTGGGCTCAGCTGCCGGAGTGCTATGATGAGATCAGTATTTCCGGATATCGACAGAAGATCTATGAGTATGTGTATACAAGGTATCGTGGGGTGGCGTGAGAACAGCCTGCTGTTATCTTTCAAAGCCATTTATTCGAGTTTAGCGGTATACAGTTTGCACATAATTTCGAGTCCGATCCGCTATCACAACACTCATTGGGTTCGAATAACAATCTGAAACACATCGTTCCTTTCAAATGCCATTTCCTACTCAACCCCAAAATCGTGTGATCCTTACCAAGGATTCACCGTACCTGCCGAGCTAAACACGCCATCCGCATCCGCTGATATTCAAAACAAAAACCTTCTTTGCCGATTCCCCCCAACCTCAGCGATGTTCCATCGCGTAGCCGCACACCCTGTGTGCGTTCTGAGGGGCTTGGGGAGTTGTATTCCCCAACAAGCTGAGGTGCATTGTGGGTACGCTAAATTGCCCGAAAGAGCATTATGGGGCATCACATGCCTTGCTTGCCAGTAGAAGTAGAACTGGCAAGTCAAGGCGTCCCATATGCTATGAGGGCGATGCAGCATTATGGGGCACCACATGCCTTGCTTGCTACTTTTGTCAGCCCTAAAAATCATTCATCAAGTTGCAGTTCTCTATCATCCCCGAGCTTCAAAAAACAGCACACATTTTTCAAGAACCTTGCATCCCCTTCGGCGTTTACGATTACCCGCCCCCCAAGAACAATCATTCGCTATCAAAGATCCTTTGTTCGTTTTCACATCCCCTTGCATCTGTGCTACACTGCATCCGGATGCTGAAAGAACGATCAGGCATCCTCGGAAGAAAAAACCGCATACGATCCACAGAGCTGCTTGACGGCCCGGATCAATGTCACCCTGATGATCAGGTTGGTGTTGAACGGGTCGTCTTTTTTTCCGGATCGTAGCTATCCAAACCGTCATCCGCACGCAGAGCCCGCTGTGGGATCTGCTGTGTATGAATAGATGTGCGCGCATCAATAACCAATAAGGAGGTACCAGTTCATCACGATCTACCAACACATCAAGGAACGCATCCCTGTACCCAGAGCCGCCGAGCATTACGGCATGAAGATCACCCATAACGGTATGACCACCTGCCCCTTTCACGAGGACAGAGACCCCAGCATGAAGCTTAATGAGCGGTACTACTACTGCTTCGGATGTCTGGTGTCGGGAGATGTGATCGATCTCACGGCGCAGCTGCTTCAGCTGAGCAAACGGCAGGCAGCGGATCGGCTGGCGGCAGATTTTCATCTGACGGACAGCCCATCGGCGGTGCAAACCACACCCGCAAAGACCACTTGCTCCGTACAAAGCAGACTCAGCGAACTGCGCAGCGTGCTGCTTGCATACGAGGCCACTCTGAAAAAACAGCAAGCCATTTTTGCGCCGGCAGCGCCCGAAGATGAAATCGACCAGCGGTATGTTGCCGCCTGTAACCTGCTGGAAGGCATCTGTTATCTGATCGATTCGCTGATCTTCGGCACCGCAGAAGAAAAGGAAATGACGCTGGCAGCCTTCCATCAGGACGGGCTGAAGGAGCAGCTGGAAGAGTACATTCAAACATTGATACAGGAGGAACAGCATGCAATCGGCGAGCAACCATTTTCGTGAAACCATCCCCGCTCCCCTCTGGCTGGACTACAAAGGTCGGGTCAACGAGGCAACCTTTGCCACCGACTTTCTGCGAACCCACCCCATGATCTGCATTCAGGGCAAGCTGTTTACGGTAGATGGATTGATTGAGGACGAAGCCGCATTGCTCCGTGAGATCTTCGAGATGATCAGCGGGCATGTGACCACCAATCTGGCGAAGAAGTCCAAGCAGCTGCTGGAAGCCATCAAGCTGGCGTGTCACTCTGCGCCGCTGCCGGTACAGTCGGACCGCATCCACATGGCCAACGGAACCTACTTTCTTGACGGCCGGTTCGACACCGCCAAGGACTTCTGTCTGAACCGCCTACCGGTTCGTTACGATCCATCCGCGGCGGTGCCGGAGCGTTGGCTGCAGTTTGTAGATGAACTGCTGATGCCGGAGGACGTACCTGCCCTGCAGGAGTTTTTCGGGTACGCGCTGCTTCCTGTTACCAAGGCGCAGAAGATGCTGTTGCTCGTAGGCAAAGGCGGTGAGGGCAAGTCCCGGATCGGGCTGGTGCTGCGCTCGCTGTTGGGAGCCAACATGAACACCGGCAGTCTGCAAAAGGTGGAGACGGATCGTTTCGCCCGGGCAGATCTGGAATACAAGCTGCTGATGGTGGACGATGACATGCGCATGGAAGCCCTCACCGAAACCCATCATCTGAAATCCATGGTGACGCTGGAGGATCGCATCGACATTGAGCGCAAGGGTGTACAGAGCACTCAGGGCGTGCTGTATGTGCGCTTCGCCGCCTTCGGTAACGGCGGTCTGCATGCGCTGTACGACCGCTCCAACGGATTCTACCGGCGGCAATTGCTGCTCACTACCAAGGATCCTGCGCCCGGTCGGATGGATGATCCGTACCTGATCGAGAAGCTGCGATCTGAGAAAGAGGGCATTCTGCTCTGGGCATTGGAGGGGCTGCATCGGCTCATCGACAATCAGTATCACTTCACCATCAGCCCCCGGATGGAGGAAAACCTCCGGGAAGCGGTGGCAGAGAGCAACAATCTGGTGCAGTTCATGGAGTCCTCCGGATACATCATTCTGGAGAAAGGCTCCGTCGCCCGGTCCACCAGTCTGTACACCGCCTATGAGCAGTGGTGCACAGACAATCTGGAAAAGCCGCTGTCCCAGAAGACCTTCGTCCAGTTCCTGCGCCAGAACGAAGTCACCTACGGCATCTCCTATTCCAAGCATGCGGTGGGTGATCAGCGCGGGTTCCACGGCATTCAGGTGAAGTACGTGAAATGATGCAAAAGAACCTGCCCCAGCCGCCCTGTGCGCCCATGACGGGCAGTTTGGGCGGATGGGGCGGGTGAAATGGGGTTCGTTTTCATGGATAAGCAAACAACAATTTGCCAAAACTTAACAATGTTAAGGAGGATATTGCAATTGGAGATCAACGTAAATGATGAGATGAAAATGGTGGATATCTGGCTGACCAATGCGGAGAAGAATGATCCTGCCGTGAAGGCGCAGCTGGATCAGGTGTATGCCCAGTACAAAAAGAAGAAGTACATGGTGGCTACGTTTCTATCCGGGAACCAGCCGCTGCAGCCCAGCATTTCAGATCTGCTGAAGTACAACCGGCGCAAGAGTGCGGAGGTTGCTGTGCAGAAGGCGAAGGGGGCTGGGAGGCCGGTGGGGATGGATCGGTGAGAGGGTGATAGGAAGGGAGGGAGCGGCGGTGCCGCTCTCTCCCTCTCTGTATATTTTCATTCCTAAGCACAATTAACTTGCACAAATCATTTTTTGTAATTCTTTCTTGGTTTTTTCCAAATACTTCAGGCTCATTTTGCATTCAGCAATTGATTTTTTCTGTGCCTCTGCAATTCCTTTTGCGACACAATCCAATTCCTCCCTCAACCCTTTTGCACACTCCGACACATTGGTCAGGATTGATTCGACAAGATCAACCCGATGTAGCTTATCCACAAGAACACATTTGCAAAAAGTCAACAGTTTCCCACATTCATTAAGAGTGTAGGTCTTTGAAGACCACAGCGCAATTGAGGAAACAACGACTGTACCAGTACTGGCCAAGCCAAGAATAGCTCCGCCACCTGCAATGATTGCTGTCCCACCAGCTATGCCCATGCCGCCTGATACGATGGAACCACCACCTATCAAAGCCAAACTCGCTTTCGTCAAAGCTGCCCCATAAAGACTGGCGAATGATTTCCCTGCCAGCAAAACAGCTATCTTGGGTGCCAATACTCCTGCCAATCCACCGGTAACAACAGCAGTTGTTGCAGCAACCGCCACTGTTGACAGCGTCTTTAGCGTTCGGTTTGTCAATACAGATAGATAATGTTTATAGTTCTTCTGCAGCACAATTAGTTCATCTGTCGATACAACAGGCTGGAGCTTACTGAAACAGGTGCGTTCGTATTCGCCTCTGTATCTCAATGCCCTATACTCCTTATCCCGTTCCGATTGCAAAGGATGATAGGGAACAAACAACATTAATTCAAGCGCAATCAAGTATAACCATGCGGGATCGGGATCCGATTGATACTGTTCCATAACTTTATCAGACAAGTCATCAAGCACATCCATGTCAGATCGAAAAGCAATATTTTCAGTTGTGGGTGAACAGAGTCGTCCCCACTCCATCGTCCACGATTCTTTCATTGTACGGGTTTTCAATGGTTTCGTCCCCAGAATGTCCAAACATACTTTGTGGTGTTTCAACTCCAGTAAAATACGACTCTGCACTTCGGTAAGACACATGCTTTGCAAACCCACAAGACTCCTCGGTACCTTGTCTCTATATCGCTCAACAAAAGTATCGTATAGTCTGTGTATATCTTCCACCAGATACTTTGAATCTGATACACAAGCAACCACAAAGCGTCCTATACCGATATAGTTCAAACCAATAAGAAAATCATGCACAAACGCCCCATGAACACCCCTATTCTTTACCAACGACTTAATTGCCGCACCCGAAGCAATAATTGATACAAACACACCGGAGGATACAGTCAACATTCGTTTGATAATACGATTATTCCACGGAAGTATATTATTGTAATCAATCTCGCTTAGTTTTTTCAAGGTGGTAACTTTTTTGTTTTGCAGTTCCATTACAAATCTGCGAATTGCATAAAAGCCCCGGACTATGCATTCATTCAGAATAACAGGCAGTGCTTGTCTCGACAGTTCATGAATCACCCCGATTTCCGTACGAAGATCAAACCGAATATGCGTTTCACAATCATTTCCGACAAGCAACGATCCATCGAAGAGCTTGGTAATCCACTGAGAATAGCCGATGCGATCGTCCTTGTACTTCAAAGAAAGCTCACGGAACAGAGGTATAGCCGACATTTCTTCCATCAATGATAACAGCAGCCCTGGAATTCCGGTTCCCTTTCCCGGCTTCAAGCTCGATCCTGCCATATCACTAATCAAATGAAAAGCCCATACAACAACACCGTTGAACAATTTATCCACGAAGTTTTGCCCCAAAATTGCATTTGCAGGCAACGTACAAACGCAAAACTGCCCCTCTGAATCGATCCCGAATCCCATACCCGTAAACTGTGTCAGAAGCGAAAACACCAGTCCCGCAAGAGAAGGATGATGCGCAAAGTCACGTAAATGATGCAAAGTTCCCCCGCCCAAGGCATTCATGATTTTATCACTTGGCAACGGGAATCTCTCTTCTAAGAAACGTATTGCTCCTGCAAGTTCATCGCCAGAATACCCCAAATGCTGCGCTGTCTTTACAACAAAGCTGCTTGTCCGTTCGTATCCCCAATCGCTTGCTGAAGTCAACGAAAACTGATCACTCAAGATCAAGTCCAGCGTTGCCGTAATAACGCCACTTGCAGCGGCAACAATGTAATCCGTCTTGTCAGCGGATGATACAGCACTATTAAACTGCATATCAACCACATCATCACAGGTCAACATTGTCGCCTCATGATAAAATTCTTTTAAATCAGACGAAGCATTTTCATTCAAACTGGGGAGGCTGCTTTCTGGCACATAGGCATCAATCAAGCAATGTAGCGGCCCGCCTATATCAACTGTACTCATCAATTCATTCATAATGTCCCTCCGTGCCATCCAATCCCAAAATGAGCGTTTCAACACTCTCTTTCGCCCTGAACAAATCCACAAGCCGAACATGTACCACCACGCCATCCTGGGAGGCGAACCGAATTTCCCTGTCTGCGGATATTGCCGAAGTCTGAGGATAAATCAGGGTAACACTCTGCGCCCCATACTTCTTCTGATATGCATACATCTGGTACATATCTGCCTGCGCTATGCCGTAGTTAGCCTTTCCCTCCGCCAGCAGTTTCCACTTGGTGTCCATTACAAAGACCGCACCATCTTGTTTCCGGGTAATCACCAGATCCGGCCGCATTTGGAACTGACCATGCGGTTCGTCAAAGAGGTGGAACCTCTTATCCTGAGCCGAAACCGTAAATCTGTAAGGATCCAATTGTCTGCGCACAAGGGCTGCAATATAGCTTTCGAACAGTGTCTCCATCGGGAACAGCAGTGCCATCGCGACTTCCAAACCGGCAAAGGCCGTAAAACTTCTTCCTGTCAGAAAAACCCGGCACCACAGGAGGGCTGTGTTGTAGTCCTTCATATTGCGATCCGGTACATAACGAGCAAAATCACCTTTGTAATCTGTAGAGGGTTCAATAGTGCCAAACGCGTTCAGTAATGTTTTCAGGTCGTTTTTGTTCCGCGATGATGCCGTCTGCTTGTACAGGTACTGCAAAGCGGCTTTCAGCAGACGATTCTCCGGACGATTGGCAGTATAAGCGTCATAAGCAATATAGCTGCGCTCCATATGGCTGTGATTGTACTTCATCTGCTGACCAAAGAGCATCTTCCCCTTGAAGAATGTTGCGTTTTCTTCAAGGGTTTCATAGCTGCACTTCAAGCCGCGTTTCACGATAAAGAACACTTCATCAATGAACATGCGGATGAACACTTCCAGAGTATTCAGTCTGGCTATATCCACGCTGGCGGTTTGCATGGATTTGAAGGGTACATTTCTCAGTGTGCGCAGCATGTCTATCAGCAGTTGCTTGGTGCGCTTGCCATCGGCATCGTCCTCGATGGCTGAGGTTATCTTCGGCAGAATCTCGATGGTTGTACCATCGTTCATGGTGATAATGCCCACATAGTTTTTGGCGGTGATTACTCTGCCAATTCCCCTGCGTGCAGAAAGCCCCATCAATTCCAACGCTTCTGTATCCCGGTTTCGATTGGTCAGAACGAATTCTTCCAGTTGCTGAAAGGTGTCGTGAGGCAGCGTAACAAAGCCGTCGATCTGCTGATCAGCGATAAAGGAACCATATTCTCGGATCTGATAAACCTTCTTCGTGTTCGCCGCCTCCCTTCCTATAATGATTCACTACATCAGATGGAGCGATAGGAATCCAGATTATCGAACGCAGCATTGTTGATCTCGTAGGTGACGCTGTCGTCCAGACCAATATCTGCGCTTCCGAAAAGATCAGCATAGTGGTTTTCGTAAGCGATGATAAACTGCGACTCCGGATCGCTCTTCATTGGATCGCCCAACACAAGCCGAATCTTCTCGTAATCTTCGTAGAAGTATTCCTGCAGCAATGGAATGATGTTGTTGCGGAACACCTCTGCCAATTTTTCTACGGTAGGTTCTTCCCGGAGTTTCATGAAATACGCATGACCAATGGTGTGTTCACGATCATATAACACAGCAATGCGCCGGTTCATCCGGGTCAGCATGTCGCTGACGGACAGTTCTTCCACCATCACATCGCCCAGCACATCCGGGTTGGGCAGCATCTCCCGGAAGGTGAAACGGCGGCGCAATGCCGTATCAATGGTAGCAATAGAACGGTCTGCGGTGTTCATCGTGCCGATGATATACACGTTATCCGGCACACCGAAAAGCTTTTGAGAATACGGCAGACGGGCGGTCATTCCCTCCGGTTTGCCGATGCGCTTGCTGTCCTCCAGCAATGTGATCAGCTCGCCGAAGATTTTGGAGATGTTGCCGCGATTGATTTCGTCAATGATAAAAACATAGTTCTCCGTTGCCTTGGGAGCATACGTTTCTTCTTCCGGATGATACTTTTCAATCAGTTGATATACATCAGCCAAAGAAATGCTGCCCAGACGGTACACAGATGCCAGGGTCATGCTTGTTCCGCCATTGATTCCCAGAATGTTTTCCCGAATATCCTTAACAATCCATTTCACATTGCGCAGACGTTTCAATTTTGGATACTCGTTGTGCCACTCATAGTCACCGGTAACAACACCGATAGCGTCAATGGTGGATGCACTGTAGCAAGACAGCACAATATCGCCAATCTGCATACGATTGATGAACGAATTCAGCACCACCCTACCGCCATGCAAAGAAAAGTCGGTAGTATCTGTAATGGTCTCGCCATATTCATCCCATGCAATACGGATATGCCCATGCTTCAAGCACTCAGAACGAATCGGGTTGTCGCCGGTTCCATCCAAAGACACTTTCCAGATAGCGGGGTTCTCGTTGAAACCATAATCTTTAGCAGCAACCGTTACCGGGCGTTCTGCTCGCTCACAAAACCGCTTGAAGATCCCCGGCTGTACGCTGTACCGCACTTCTCCCATATCGCCTTCATCATCCTCGCTGCTTACGGACGGACGAATGCCCTCAATGAATTCTTCATAACCGAAGGACTGATGGAATGTGGTGAACTCAATACGCCCTTGCTCTTTGTATTCCTTATACCGGGCAAGCACGGCTTCGTATTCCTCATCTGCCACGGAAGCCAGCGGACGGTTTTCGACAATCGCCACCGCATAGATTACGGTGTGATAGGTTTTACCAGTACCGGGAGGGCCATAGAGGATGGTATTCAAACCCAGATCAGTCATTGTTCTCACTTCCTCCGTAGCTGTAGCATAGGGTGAAACATCCGAAAGATTCAGTTCTTGCAGTGCGGCCAGCAATTCGGGACGGAGACGATATGAGTAGTAATTCTCTCCAAGTTCATCCAAATGCCTGCCAAAGAACGGATAAATGAAAAAGCGCTCCTGTTCCTGATCCAAACAAGTGGGCAGATCGAAAAACTTCTTTACACGCTTGCCCAGATTGATTGCGCAACCCACATAGCGTGAAGGGTGGCCGCCAAAATCATCGGCAAGCTTCTTGCAGGTGCCTTCACCACCCAATGCCAGCATTGCTTGCAGCATCTGAAGAGTGGATGGATGATCCGTTTTTTTCTCTTCAAGGATGAAACGTTTCCAGTCTTCCTTGGTCAGATTCGGATTGAATTCTGCAAGCGACGGCCAATAGCCATCGTCACGCATACCCGATAGATGGATTACATTCATACCGGATTTATAGGTAATATATCGCTTCAAATGCGATACCATATTGCTGAGGTTTTTCCGCTCGGTGGAATATGTTTTCGCATTCTGTTTGTCTGCTTCTATTCTGCTTCGCAAATGAGCGCACTTATCCTTCAGGTATTCAGCATCTATATCTACTGCATAAGTAGACTCGATCATCGCCAGCCCGCTTGCATAGCTGCTGCCGCTTTTTTCACCAACATAAGCGATAAACTGTTCTCTTTCAAACATAGTTTCCTCCTGTATAATCGCCAAACGAATCTGTTTCTTCAGTATAGCACCCGGATGCCGGATACACAACCGAAAAAGCAATAACACGCACACCCACCTGCAAGTTGTAATATATCATCTTGCTTTTTGCTGTGCATACAGTATATAATTTCCATGATATATGAAGATGCTGCCCCTGTGCTCAGCCGCCCCATATATCAAACGAAAAACCGCAGAAAAAAGCGAGGTGTATTGATGAACATCAACCGCGAACAGTACAGAAACAACCCATTTTACAGAGATCTAATTGATCGTACGCTAAAAAATGAATGCCTGCTCCGAGAACAGCGATTGCAACTGGAACGACAACGGCAAGATATGATCGGATATGCCAATCAGCTTCCTTTTCATGCAATGCAGCAAATCTCCCCCTATACATGGCAGGCTTCATATTCCGCAATAGAAAACAACTACGTTGCCTATTGGGCAAACGTATATCAGGCACAACAGCAGCATGAGCAACAATGCCGGCAGAATTTCAAAAACGCCATTGATACAGCTGCTCACATAACAGAGAAGGATTGTCCGGCTGCTTCCATCGTCTTCGATGGTCTTGGAATACTGACAGCAGATAATCTCATGGAAGCTATCCAGAAAACCTGCTCTATCATCTCTAAAGCAAAGAAGCTATAATTCCATCAAACAAATCTTGCATCTGTCAGCAGGTGCAAGATTTGTTCATATACGATGTTTTCTATTGACCCCAGCTATAATGACAATTGATAACTGCATCATCAAATCAAGCACTTATACCCTAATACACGCTTGATAAAAAGGGTATAATAGGGTATAATTCATCTCAGGAAAAGGATGGTGACTATGAGCAGCGATATCTTAACCCAAATTGCCAACTTGGAAAAAGAAATTTCAACATATCCGATCGGATCCATTACGCAAAAACAAGTAAACGGAAATACATACTACTATCACCGCTACAGCGTGAATGGCAAACGTAAGGAAACTTACATACCCAAAGAGAACGTGGATGTATTACGCCAACAAATCGAGCAACGCAAAGCTTTAGAGGCTAAATTAAAGGAACTGAAGAAGCTTGTTCCAAAACAAAAAGTGCCCGACAAGCAGCACAATTTCATCACCAGTGTTCGCACGGGAGATGCCTTGCGCTCCTATTCAAACGCAGTTCGTCATTTCAAAAAAAGAAGCAGCTATCAGCAACTCCATGACTATGTACATGGCAACACCGCCGACCGCGTGTTCATACTGTTCGGTCTGCGCAGAACCGGTAAAACAACCCTGATGCGCCAGATTCTTGCCGACATGTCCGACGCAGATCTTCGCAAAGCCGCCTTTATTCAGGTTGCGCCAGACAACACTCTTGCAGATGTCAACAAAGATTTGAAGTACTTAGAGCGTAACGGATACAAATACATCTTCATTGATGAAGTAACCCTGATGGCTGACTTTATTGAAGGCGCTGCATTGTTTTCGGATGTGTTTGCGACTTGCGGCATGAAAATCATTCTGTCGGGTACGGATTCTCTGGGCTTTCTGTTCTCAGAAGACGACCAGCTCTACGACCGCTATTTTCAGGTGCATACAACACACATCCCCTATCGGGAGTTCGAAGAGATCCTCAGTATCAAGGGCATTGATGAATACATTCGTTACGGCGGCACCATGAGCCTGAGCGGCATTCACTACAACGAAACCTCAACCTTTGCAAGTAAAGAAAGCACGGATGAGTACGTTGACAGTGCCATTGCAAAGAACATCCAACATTCGCTGCGATGCTATCAATACGAAGGACACTTCCGAAATCTTCGTCAACTGTACGAACATAACGAATTGACCAATGCCATCAACCGAGTTGTGGAACACATCAACAAAGCCTTCATGCTGAAAGTTCTGACCGACGAGTTTGAATCTCACGATTTAGGAAGATCGGCAGCCAACCTGCGCAAATCCGGAATCGATATTCTGGATAAGATTGATCGTACGGCACTAAACGAACGCATCAAAACCATGCTGGACATTCGCAATGTATCAGACCTTTCTGTTCCGCTTGAAGAAGTCCATTTGCACGAGATCATTGAGTATCTGATTAAGCTGGACATGGTACACAAGATCGTAGAGCGCAGCAGTAGCAGTACAAGCAGCAAAACTTACCGTCTTGGTGTGGCACAGCCCGGATTGCGATATGCCCAGGCTGATGCACTCGTTGAAACGCTCATGCAGGACGATCTATTTGACCGTCTATCGCTTCCGGAAAAGAATACGGTTCTGGAAAGAATCCGCAACGAAATCAAAGGCCGCATGATGGAGGATATCGTCCTTCTGGAAACGCAGCTTGCTAACCCGAAAAAGCAGGTTTTTGCATATCACTTTGATATCGGCGAGTTTGATATGGTTGTCTTTGATCCCAAAGCGGCTTCCTGTGCCATCTATGAAGTCAAGTACAGCACAGAAGTTGTCAAGGCGCAATATCGCCACCTGATTGACGAAGAAAAATGCGAAGCAACTGAATTCCGTTTCGGCCCCATCACGGGCAAGTTTGTGATTTATCGCGGTGAAACTTGCATGGTGGACGGAATCAGGTATGTAAATGTGGAAGAGTACTTGAAGGGATTGGGCGAGAACTGCTGACTCTGTTGGATGTACTGGATTACGGCTTGAAAAGAGTCATTACTCGGCATAACAGCGTTCGTCTGTTTGCCGGGTTTTCTTTTTCTTCCTTTTCGCATAGCGCGTTCCCTTTACAAAACCATATTTGAAATACTTACACGCCACTGAGTACGCATATTCAGGAAAGAAACGTGAAACCTCTCCACAAATGAAATCGATTGCCTGAATTTCCCCTATAGAAAGATCATATCTTATGGGCACATCAACGGTTTTGATCGCATTAAACATCCGTGCGTAGTCATGGAAACACCGCTCCCGTTTTGCATCTGCCAGTTGCCGTGCTTCCATGGCTGTCTTTTCTTTCTCCTGTGCAGCCTCATGTTCGCGCAGGGCAGCGATTGCATCCAGTTCGTCAATGCGCTCCTGAGAGGTGGATGCCAGCCATCGCTCTTTGACAGGAATGCTCATGATGAAATCATTCCAGAAGGTCACTCCTGTTTCGTTCATTCCTTCAAGGAGAGCGGTTATACTGGTAATCATCTCCTCTTTTTTGTTCACAGCAGAGCACACGCCTTGTGAAGGTTGTGCCTGTTCAGATAGTCCCGAATTTACCGGAGGTTCACTTGCAAATCCATTCTTCATTCCCAAGAGCAGATCAGGGGATACATCAAGCAGTGTGCACAGGCTCTTCAGTTGTTCCCAACTCGGAGAGGACAGTCCCTTCTCCCACTTCGAAACCGTTTGGCGAACCACATACACTTTTTCGGCAATATACTCTTGGGACAACCCTCTTTTCAGGCGAAGTTCTTTCAAGCATAATTCATTCATTGTTTTCCCTCCTCCAAGTATATTTTTCATCAGCATGTCTAAAAAAGCAAGCAATGCGTATTAACATCCCAATCATCGGGTTAGTATGTATTCATTTTTGATGAACAACTTGAAAAAGCACGAAAGATGATATACAATATTATCTGTAACAATATTCAAAGAAGAAAATAATAGTGAACTTTGTCAAACCAAGGAGGTACCCACCCCATGCCCGAACACTTCGACATCGCCGGCTACTGCCGAATCTCCGTAGACGACGAACTGGACCGCGATAACGTCTCCATCGAGAACCAGCGCGCCATCATTGCCGATTTTGTGAAAACCCGCTTCCCCGGCAGCACCCTCACCTTTTACGAGGATCGGGATCGCTCCGGCTACACCTTTGAGCAGCGGGAAGGCTACCAGCAGATGCGCAAGGGCCTGATGAGCCACCAATACGATATCCTGATCGTGAAGGATTTCTCCCGTTTTTCCCGCCGCAACAGCCGGGGTCTGGTGGAGCTGGAAGACCTTCGGGATGCAGGCGCCCGCATCATCTCCATCGGGGACGGCATCGACTTTCCCAATGATGACGACTGGCTGAAGATCCAGTTCCAGTTCCTGATCAACGAAATGCCGGTCACTGACACCTCAAAGAAGGTGCGTAACGTGATCCGCCGCCGCCAGCAAGACGGGCAGTGGCTCTGCGCCGCCCCCTACGGCTATATCATCGACAAACGCAAAGAGTTTGAGATCGTGCCCACGGAAGCCGAAATCGTGCGGCTGATCTTCAAGCTGTACAACGAAAGTGGCTGGGGCTATAAGAAGATCGCCAACCACCTGACCGATCAGGGCATCCCCACGCCCCGGATGAGCGAGCAGATGCGCAAAGAGGCCGAGGGCGGTGAGAGCAACCGGCAGATCAAACACGCATGGGCCATTGTGACGGTGCAGGGCATTCTGGATAACGACTTCTACATCGGCACCTTCCGGCAGGGTAAATACACCCGTGCCAAGATCAACGGCAAGGATGTAAAGCGGGACGAGGGCGAACATATCGTCATCGAGAACCATCATCAGGCCATTATCGACTACCGAACCTTTGCCACCACCAAGGCGCTGCGGGAAAACCGCAGCCGCGCCAACTACCGGGGTGTCAAGAAGAACGACAACGTGTACTCCGGCTTCCTCGCCTGCGGCGACTGCGGCAGCCCCATGTTCGCCATGAGCCGCAGCGATTTGCAGCCCGCCTACACCTGCGGTACCTATCACCGCCGGGGTCGGGCAGGTTGCACCAGCCACCACATCCGTGTGGATAAGCTGGACGAGCTTTTGAAGATCTACGTCCGCAAGCTGATGCACGCCTCCGCTGGGATGATCGACAAACTGAACGCCGACCTTGCGGAGGAAAACGACACTATCACCGAAACGGAACAATCCGCCGACCATCTGGCGGAGGTACTGGAAGATCTGCAAGAAGAGCTGAAGATCACCAAACGGCAGCGCATCCGGGACTTGCTCAAGCACCCGGATCAGGAAAAGCTGCTGGAGGAAACCTACGACGAGCTGGAAGGCGACCTGCAACAGAAGATCGCCGGTCTCACCAACCAGATCCAGCTGCTGTCCGACAAGCGCAACACCATCATTCAGGTGAACCGGGTGGCCAAGACTGCCATGGATGTATTCCAAGACATCCTGGAAAAAGCCAAGCTGGATCGAACCGATTTGGAGCTGATCATCCAGCAGATCAAGGTCTACGAAGACCATCTGGAAGTCCAGCTGCAAGCCGACATCGACACCCTCATCCGCACGGAAGCCATGGAGGACACCGTAAATTTTAATCAGGGCATCGAAGACTTGAGTTGCCGTATTGTCCAGTCTGCCAAGAATCAGAAGGACAAGGTTTTCGATGTCCATGTTATCAGTGACGGCGACCCTCTGGAAATCTACACCGACCGGGATGGCGAGGTCATTCTGAAAAAATACTCCCCCATCGGCGAAATGTCCGCTTTTGCCAAGGATTATACGGAATCTATCTTTCGTTCCATGGGTCATATCGCCTGCATCGTGGATCGGGATCAGGTGGTGGCTGCCAGTGGCGTGAGCAAAAAGGAACTTAACGACAAGCCCATCAGCCCCGAACTGGAAACCGCCATTGCCAACCGGCAGACCGTCGCCATCAACCGGGCGGTGGGCGGCAAGATCGTGGCGGTAACCAACGAAGAAGACATCGCCGGCTACACGGCGCAGGTGGTTTCCCCCATCATTGCCGACGGCGAAGCCATTGGCGCTGTACTGCTTCTGAGTAAGGAAAACGGCGCCCGCATGGGCGATGCGGAAATGAAAGTGGCAGAAACGGCTGCTGGCATCGTCGGCCGCCAGATGGAACAGTAATCATCAACCGAATAGCCTTGCGAAACCGCTTCAATGCGCATATAATAGCATTGTTGCGGTTTTTTGCTGTAGCATCCAGGCCCGTTGGGCACACTACACAGCAAAGCTGCAAATGACCAACTGCGAAATCCGTTTCGCCCATCGGAGGGACCAATTTGAGCAATACGCAGAAATCCATCGTCAGCGGTATGACGGTACTGAGCCTTGTGGGCATCATTTGCAAAATCGTTGGCGCATTGTACCGCATTCCTCTGGCATGGCTCATCGGCGATGAGGGCATGGGCACTTATCAGCTGGTATTTCCTACCTATAATATGCTGCTGACCATTTCTTCCGCCGGTTTGCCGGTGGCCATCAGCCGCATGGTCAGCTTTGCACTGGCCAAGGATGATCCCCGCACTGCCAAGCGGGTGTTCAAGGTGGCGCTTTGCCTGCTGAGCGCACTGGGCTTTATCGCCATGATGCTGATGATCGTGATGAGCCCCACGCTGGCTGTCCGTTCCGGCGATGTATCCACCCAGCCGGGCTTTGTAGCCATTGCGCCCGCACTGCTGCTGGTATGCGTGATGTCCGCTCTGCGTGGCTTTATGCAGGGTCAGCAGAACATGGTGCCCACTGCCATTTCCCAGCTGATTGAGCAGGTTGGCAAAGTGTTTGTGGCTTTACCGCTGGCATGGCTGGGCAGCCAGGTCTCCATTGCCTATGCTGCCGCAGGCGTGCTGCTGGGTACCTCGCTGGCAGAAGCCGCTGCCCTGCTGTACATGGTCATTGTCTACCACCGCAAAAAGGTTGCTTTTGCTGCGATTCCTCAGGCGGAGGATACAGAGAATGATTCCAGCAAAACCCTGCTGCGTAAGCTGCTGTCCCTGAGCATTCCCATCACGCTGGGCGCCTGTATTGTGCCCATTGCTTCCTTTATTGACAGCGGTCTTCTTTTGAACCGGCTGGTGGTGGCCGGCATCCCCCGCAATGAAGCGCTGGGCCTTTATGGCCGCTATTCCGGCTATGTGCTCACGCTGATCAATGTTCCCACTGCCCTGGCAACCGCCATTGCCATGAGTCTGGTGCCTTCCATTTCCGCCGCCATGGCCAAAGGGGATGGCAAGCAGATGCGCCGCCAGAGTACGCTAGGCCTGCGGCTGTCCTTTGTGGTGGGTCTGCCCTGTTCCATCGGCATGAGTATGCTCAGCAAGCAGCTTTTGGACCTGGTGTACCACTTCAACACCCCGGAAGCCTTGCAGGTAACCGCCAACCTGCTGAGCCTGTCCAGCCTGACCATTGTGCTGTTCACGGTGGTGCAATCCACCAGCGGTATTCTGCAAGGACTGAAAAAACAGCGCATTCCCATGTACACTTTGTTGGCAGGTGTTATCGTGAAGGTTTTCCTGAACTACACCCTCATCGGCACGCCGAAGGTGAATATTTACGGCGCACCCATCGCCTCTCTGAGCTGCTATACCATCAGTATGCTGCCCAATCTGTTCTATGTGCAGAAGTATACCGGCATGAAGCTGGATCTGTGGAATATCGCAGGCCGTCCCGGTCTGGCCACCGCCATCATGGCGCTGATTTTGTGGGGCAGTATGCGGCTGCTTCCCACCCATGGCGTATGGACACTGATTCAGGTGGTTATTGGCATGGCTGCCTATGTAGGCGCTGCCCTGATGACCGGCGCTGTCACCCGGGAGGATATCGCTCCCATCCTGCGCAAGTTTGGGCGCAAAGCTGCACCAAAGAAGGAGGACAACTAAAATGGAACCGTTGACCATCGTTACCCTGGGTACCGGCAGCGAAGCCTACCTGACCCGTCAGGTGGAGCGTGCTCTGCGGGATGCCTCTGCGCTGGTGCTGCGCACTGGCCGTCATCCCATGGCTGCATGGCTGAATAAAGAAGACATTGCTTTTGAAACGCTGGACAGCCTGTATGATTCCTGCGAAGATTTTGACGAGTTCAACCGGAAAGCCGCCAAAAAGCTGCTGAAACTCTGTGCAGAGCAGCCGGTGTGCTACGCCGTCAGCGACGCTTCCTTTGACACCACCGTTGCTGCCGTCAAGCAGCTGGCCCAGGAAAAAGGCATCCAAGTGACCATCCTGCCCGGTGTGAGCCATGCCACCCGCTGCCTTGCGCTGACGGATGCTTTCACCGCCGCTGTGCGCCTGTATGCCGCCTCCGAGTTCGAAAAAGCCCCTCATTCCCCGGAGGAAGCCCTGCTTTTGACCGAAGTGCATTCCCGGGCCTGCGCCGGGGATTGCAAACTGAAGCTGATGTCTCTTTTGCCGGAGGAAACCCCTGTCACCTTCATCAGCGGCGAGGAAGCCACCGGCGAATTGACTGCCGTACCAATCCCCCTGTTTGAGCTGGATCGTCAGAAGCAGTACGATCATCTGACGGCGGTGTATGTTCCCGGCGTTTCCTATCTGCAACGCAACCGCTACAATATGGATGACCTTGCCACCGTGGTTACCCGCCTGCGCGCCCCTGATGGCTGCCCCTGGGACCGGGAGCAGACCCACGAGAGCATCCTGCCGGATCTTTTGGAGGAAAGCTACGAGTTCATTCAGGCCACCCGGGAAGAGGACATCGACCATATGTATGATGAGCTGGGCGATGTGCTGTTGCAGGTTGCCATGCAGGCGGAAATCGCCCACGAGCACGGCGAGTTTGACCTGCTGGATGTAACCAGCGCCATCTGCGGCAAAATGATCGAGCGGCATCCCCATGTGTTCGGGCAGGTGAAAGCCGATACCTCCGAGGAGGTACTGGAAAACTGGGAAGCTCTCAAGCGTCAGCAGCGGGGCATTACCTCCCATGCAGATGCCATGGCCAATGTATCCACCGGTCTGTCGCCCTTGCTTAGGGCCAGCAAGGTGCAGAAAAAAGCCGCCAAGGTGGGCTTCGATTTCGACAGCGCTGAAGAAGCCCTCAAAAAGGTGTATGAGGAAGCGGACGAGGTCATGGACAACCTGAACCGTCAAATGGACCCGGAAGAAGAAATTGGCGACCTATTTTTTTCAGTTGTTAACGTTTGCCGCCTGTGCGGCAAAAACCCCGATATTGCTTTGTTTTCTGCGGTTGAAAAATTTATTTCCCGTTTCCGTGGCATGGAAATGCAAGTGAAAAACGCAGGAAAATGCGTTGAGGACTTGACTTTATCAGAAATGGATGTATACTGGGAAGCAGGAAAACAAACAGACGAAAGGGTTTGAACAACAAACCCTTAATCTGCAAGGTTTTCCCCCGGATTTCTTTACAGTCCATGCTCTGCATGGCTACAACAAAAGGAGGTAACTCATTATGAACAAAGCTGAATTGACCGCCGCCATCGTTAAGAAGACTGGTTTCACCAAGAAGGATGCCGAAAAGGCTCTGGGCGCTGTGACCGAAGTTGTCACCGAAGCTCTGGCTGCTGGCGAAAAGGTTCAGATCGTTGGCTTCGGTGGCTTCGAAGTCCGCAATCGTCCCGCCCGTATGGCCCGCAACCCCCGCACCGGCGAGCAGATCAAGATCGCTGCTTCCAAGGCTCCCGTTTTCAAGGCTGGCAAGGCCCTGAAGGAGAGCGTCAACAAGTAAGTTGACCAGTTGCCGCATGGCGGCATAACAAAAAACACCGTAGTCTCCGGACTGCGGTGTTTTTTTGATTCACTTTTTCACCCCCGCTGCATACCCTGTACTGAGCGAGGTGACTGCCATGCCCTATGAACGATGCTACCCAAGCCAAAACAAAGCGCTGACCATTGCGGGCTGCATTCTGCTTATTACAGGCATCTTACTGCTTTTTCTGTGCATCCCTGTATGGGCCTGGCTGGCGCTTTTCGGCATCCTGCTGATAGCGGCAGGCTTTGTTTTGCTCAGAATCAGTCAGTCGGGGAGGTGAATCCATGTCCGTCAAGATGATCTGCATTCGTGCACCCCGGTTTCTCAGCGGTTTTCTGAAGCTGTTTTCCAAAAAGCAGAAGTGATTATCGGCCCTTCATGCGGGGCTTGGAAACCAGTGCAACAATGGTGCCAAAGAAAATCGCTGCTGCAATGCCGCCTGCCGTTGCCGTCAGGCCGCCGCAGAAAGCGCCGATCCAGCCCCGCTCCTGCACCCCATGGATCACGCCCTGGCACAGGCTGTGTCCGAATCCGGTCAGGGGCACAGTGGCGCCTGCGCCTGCAAAATCCACCAGAGGCCCGTACAGCCCGAAGGCGCTCAGGGCAACGCCGGTCAGGATATATGCTACCAATATCCTTGCCGGGGTGAGCTTTGTCAGAAGACACAGCAGTTCTCCAATGGCGCACAGTGCGCCCCCTACCACAAACACCTTCAGATACATCCACATACTTTGCCAAACCATCAGTTTTTCCCCTTTTCCACCGGGCTTTCCAGTACCACTGCATGAGCCACGCCGGGGATGCTTTCCCCTTGCTGGCTGCTGGTGGTGCTCATCAATGCGCCGGTGGACATAAAAATGATGCGCCTGAGTTCGCCGGATTGGAGCCGGGGCAGCAGATACCCATTCAGCACCGATGCGCTGCATCCGCAGCCGCTGCCGCCTGCATGGGTATCCTGCTCCTGTTCGTAAATCAGCAAGCCGCAATCCTGACAGGCATTTTCCTTAAGCGGCATCCCCTGCTCCAGCATCAGTTTCAATAGCAGGCTGCGCCCGATCTGCCCGAGATCGCCGGTAACGATCAGGTCGTAATCCGTGGGAGCCGTGCGGGTATCCTCGAAAAGCGACAGCAACGTATCCGCAGCTGCCGGTGCCATGGCGGCGCCCATATTGTTGGCATCCGTCACCCCCAGATCCACCACACGCCCCATGCATACATGGGTGATCCGTGCCATGGGCGCAGTGCGGGGGGACAAGCTCAGCAGCGTAGCCCCTGCGCCGGTCACCGTCCATTGGGCCGTGGGGGTACGCTGATTGCCATATTCCAGCGGAAAACGGTATTGCCGCTCCGCTGTGCAAAAATGGCTGCTGGCCACGCACAGCACATGATCCGCATGACCGCCGTCCACCAGCATACTGCCCAGACAAAGCCCCTCGCTCATGGTGGAGCAGGCGCCATACAGACCGATAAACGGCACAGCCAGCTCCCGTGCCGCAAAGGAAGCGCTGATGATCTGATTCAGCAGATCACCGCCCATGAAGAACTGAATATCCGATTCCCGGAACCGGGCTTTCTGGATTGCCATCCGGGCTGCATCCAGCACCATCTGACGTTCCGCCAGTTCAAAACTCTGCTGGCCGTAAAGCTCATCCTCCATCACCCGGTCAAACACTGCGCCCAGCGGGCCTTCCCCCTCCTTGGGGCCCACACAGGCTGCCCCTGCGCAGATGGCCGGTTTCATGGGCAGGCAAATGGTCTGCTGACCCAGCCGCCTGGTTGCCATGGGCATCCCTCCTCAATGATAAAGAATCGCATAGATAATCCCCACCAGCACCGATGCACTGATGCCATACACCAGCACAGGCCCGGCAATGGTGAACAGTTTTGCACCAAGGCCCAGAACCATACCCTCCCGCCGGAACTCCACAGCCGGGGATACCATGGCATTGGCAAAGCCGGTAATGGGCACAAAGGATCCTGCGCCTGCATACTGGCCGATCTTGTCAAACACGCCGATGCCCGTCAGCACAGCGGTCAGGAACACCAGCACGATCGCCGTCAGACAATAGCCGTCCGTGGTGGACATTTTCAAAAGGCCCGTCCCCACATCGGCGATCACTTGCCCCAGCACACAGATCACGCCGCCCACCCAGAAGGAACGAAGCAGCCCCTGCCCCAGTTTGGATGGCGGTGAAACCTGCTTGGTCAGCTGATTATAATGAATGGGATCGGTATGGATTTTCTGGCGGTTCATGTCTGCACCTCCCGGCTGGATTCCGGCGGGTATTCATTTTGAACTGCCGCCCGCTGCAAATGGTTCAGAGCCCCTGCCGGAAAACAGATTTCCCGCTGACCGGGTCTGGGGGCACAGTCAATGTCCGATACCATCAGTTGATGCCGCTGCATACCACCGCTCCTCCTTTTTTCTTCACAGAACCATTATGGCATTTCTTTTTCGTTGCTATACTGCCTGCCCGCTCTTTTTCCCGAGCCAAAATGCTTACAGATCTATGAACTTTTCTCTCAAAAGCGGAAAATTTCTCTCCATCATCTTGACATTGAAGCCGCCGTTGGCTATACTAAGATGGTTGCTTTGTGGTATTCTGCGCGTTGCGTATGCATTCGCGCAACGCCATACAGATTCCAAATTACAAGGAGTGTTTGCGATGTTCCGTACTTACCAGCCCAAGAAGCGTCAGCGCAGCAAGGTGCACGGCTTCCGTGCCCGTATGTCCACCAAGAATGGCCGCCGTGTGTTGGCCGCTCGTCGCCGTCGTGGCCGTAAGGTGCTCAGCGCCTGATTTGGCTCGTTTGGCAGGATATGCAGAATGAAAATCGCAAAAGCCCGCCCCATTTCTGCTACGGGTGAAGTGGGTACGGGCTTTTCCGATATGATGGCGGTTTTTCCGCCGGAAAGGACGATGGCAGCGTGCAAAGGCAGCATCGATTGGGCCAGAACCGGCAGTTTGCCTATGTGTACCGCCGGGGTCAGCGTGTTTCCTGCCGGGATTTGACGCTGCTCTACGTCCGCAGCAATCAGAAGCGGATCGGTTTTTCCGTCAGCAAAAAGGTGGGCGTAGCCGTGGTGCGCAACCGCACCAAACGCCGCCTGAGAGAATGTGTGCGGCCGCTGATTCCTCAGCTGAAAAACGGCCTGTATGTGTTTGTCGCTCGTCCGTCCATTGCCGAGCGGCCCTTTGTTGATGTGCAAAAACAGGTGCAGCAGTTGCTGCGCAGGCTGGATACCCAGCCTAAAAAGCGTCCTGCCAAATGAAAAAGATCCTGCTGACCCTCATCCGTTTTTACCAGCAGCACATTTCTCCCCATACGCCGGGCTGCTGCCGTTTCCGGCCCACCTGTTCCCAGTACGCCAAAGAAGCCATCGAGCGCTTTGGTGCCCGCAAGGGCAGCTGGCTGGCGCTGAAACGCATCCTGCGGTGCAATCCCTTCTGCAAGGGCGGGTATGACCCGGTACCGGAGGCGGAGCCCACTTTTATCAGGAAGGACTAACCACGATGACTCAACTTTTCGTCAATATTCTCCATGGCATCAACAGCCTGATCGGTAACTATGGCTGGACCATGGTTCTTTTTACCGTTCTGATCAAGCTGCTCATCTCCCCGCTGGATTACAAGAGCCGCAAGGGTATGCGCCGCACTCAGCTGATCCAGCCCGAGATTGCCAAATTGCAGAAAAAGTACGCCAACGACAAGGACAAGCTGAACCAGAAGATGGCCGAGCTGTACCGCCGGGAAAACGTAAGCCCCATGAGCGGCTGCCTGCCCCTTTTGATCTCCATGCCCCTGCTTTTCATCATGTTCGCTGCCATGCGCAACGTTGCCAACACGGAACTGGCCAAGCAGTCCATCGAGCTGCTGGTGAACGGCACCCAGACCAACGAAAGCTGGCTGTGGATCCGCAACCTGTGGATGCCGGACAGCCCCTTCTACGCCGTTGCTGCCGACCAGCAGAACCTGCAGATCATTCCTGCAGATATCTGGTCCAAGGTTTATGCCGGTCTGACGGATACCACCCGTGCCGCCCTGGAAGGCATGGGCGTAAACGCCAGCAACATCTCCGGCCAGACCCTGTTCCCCCTGCTGCAGGCCACCGAGGCCTATCAGGCAGAGGTTGCCCTGTGGCATGAGCTGCCCAAACTGAACCTGATCATCACCCAGATGAGCATCTATGCCCAGCCCAACGGCTGGTTCATCCTGCCCATTCTGGCCTGCGTTACCCAGCTGGTTATGAGCGCCACCACTCAGCAGCAGACCCAGCAGCCTGCCGCAGAAGGTCAGCCCGATACCGGCAAGTTTATGAAGTATTTCTTCCCGGTATTCTCCCTGTTCATCTGCGCCAGCTCCAACGCCGGTTTCTCCCTGTACTGGGTGGTTTCCAACCTGTTTGCCTGGGCCGAGCAGCTGGTATTCAACAAAGTGTTTGAAATTCAGGATCGCAAAGGCAACACCGCTAAGTCCGTCAAAGAGGAGGACAGCATCAAATGAAGACCGAAGTATTCAAGGCAAAAACCACGGAAGAAGCAATCTCCCTCGGCCTTGAGAAGCTCGGCGTCAGCTTCGAGGATGTAAAGATCGAAGTGATCGACGAGGGCAGCAAGGGCTTTCTGGGCATTCTGGGCGTAAAGCCCGCCACCGTCCGCCTCACTGTGCGGGATGATCTGGAAGACACCGATGTGCTCAAGGCCGTTGGTCTGACCCAAGTTGCTGAAGAACCCGCCAAGGAAACCGTGAAGGAGAAGGCTGAAAAAGCCAAGGCAAAGGCCAAGAAGGAAGTGGCTGAAAGCAAGCCCGCCAAGGCCGAAGGCGCCAAGCGTGCCAAGAGCGAGAAAGCTCCCAAAGCCGAAGAGCCCGCCAAGGAAGCCGTTCCTGCCAAGGAAAAGACTTCCGATGCCACCGACGAGGCCGAAGCCCGTGCTGTGGAATTCCTCAGCAACGTGACCAAGCTGATGGGCGTTGACGTTTCCATCACTCCCCGCCGGGATGAAGAAGGCAATCTGCGTGTGGATATGCACGGCGATACGCTGGGCATCCTCATCGGCCGCCGGGGCGAAACGCTGGACGCTCTCCAGTACCTGACCAGCCTGTTTGTGAACCGTGGCCAGGAAAACTACGTCCGTGTCACGCTGGATACCGAAAACTACCGCGCCAAGCGGGAAGAAGCTCTCACCCGTCTGGCCAACCGTATGGCCAACCGTGCCGTGAAGACCGGCCGCAAGGTGGTTATGGAGCCCATGAACCCCTATGAGCGCCGCATTCTGCACAGCGCTTTGCAGGGCAACGATGCGGTTACCACCCACAGCGAGGGCGACGAACCCAACCGCCACGTGGTTATTACGCTGAAGTAAGCGAAATGCAAGCAAGCAGCCCGTTCTGTCAGGAGCGGGCTGCTTTCGATTTCTTCCGGTTCGTGTATGTTTGCGGTTTCATCGCATAAGGTAGACTGCAAGCATCAATCACCCCATTCCTCGGAGGGCATCATGAACGATTTACTTTACCGGCTTCTGTGTGGTTTTCTCATCGGTGTGGGCTGCATTCTGCCCGGAGTCAGCGGCGGCGTGATGGCGGTCTCCTTTGGGCTGTACCAGCCCATGCTGGAAGCTCTGACCGGGCTTTTCCGGGATTTGCGCAAACACCTGTCTTTGCTCCTGCCGCTGGGCATCGGTGGGCTTGTGGGGCTGTTGGTGGGTGCAGAGGGCTTGGCGTATGCCCTCAACCGTTGGGAAGTGCCCATGCTGTATCTGTTTCTTGGATTCATTCTGGGCGGCGTACCTGCACTGTTGAGGGAAGCGACTGGTGAGGGGTTCAGGCCGCAATACCTATGGGCGATTGTGCCGGGGATTTTGTTGCTCATTGCCATGCTTTCCTTGGGCGACAGAGCACAGGCCGCCATCCTTTCTCCCTTGCAATGGCTGTTGTCCGGCGGCCTGTATGCGCTGGGCACAGTGGTGCCGGGACTGTCTGCCTCCTTCCTGCTGATTCAACTGGGCTGGTACCAGCAGACATTGCTGGCCTTCTCCCGGCTGATGCTGCCAGAACTGTTGTTTTTTGCTGCCGGATTTGCGGCGGTACTGGTGCCTGGATTGTTCCTGATTCAAAAAGTTCTGGAACGCTGGCCAGGGTATGCCAGCTTCGCCATTCTGGGATTATTGGCCGCATCAGTAATTCCCGCTATCCCCGCACCCCAGCAAGGATGGATGCTGGCAGTAGATTTGCTGATGCTTGGATTTGGCCTGCTGGTTTCGCTGATGATGAGCAAACTGAAGCCTAAGCATTGATAAATGCACAAACGCCAGACCGTATACGTGGTCTGGCGTTTGTGCTAAGTAGAACTTAAAAAGGGGCAGGGCACATTAAAGGTCATATAGGTAAGAAACGAGCTCATAGGCTTTGTTCCCCCATTGGTGAGAACCGGATTGCCCTTCCACGCCTCCCATTTTTTCATAGAATCTTCTGGCCTCTGTGTTGTCTTTCAGGCACCAGATGATCATCTTTTTCTTTCCGGCAGCCCTGAATGTATCCATAGCGTGCAGCAACAGTCTTCTGCCAATACCCATCTTACGGCAGGCATACCGGGTGTACAAGGCCACCACTTCACAATCTGCAGCCTCCTCATTCAACATTTGATGCCACGCATAGCCCAAAACCTTCTGGCCGTCAACGGCAACCACATAGTCGTGATATCGCTTGATCTCTTTTCCATATTGCATTTCTATGCTCATGGCATCCAATAAATCCTGATCGATGATTCCCTGATAGGCCTTTTGCCAGTCCTCTACAATGATTTCCGCAATCTGATGTACATCCTCTGCCGTCGCTTTACGGATGATGAGGTTTCTCTCCCCCACCGCAACCCGAATCCATCCGGTAATGCCCTGTGGCAATTCAGCCCACATGGGCGTGCCATCTGCCAGCATCAGATCGTTCTGGATGGCATTGTTGATGCAATGCTGGCCCATCTGGATACCCGAGATATTGGAAGCCACGCTGCCATCCCGGTTCAGCACCAGCTTTGGCAGGAAGGTCTGTACATTTGCCATGGCGGCATAGCGATCAAGATGGGGCCGAACCGTCAGATCAAAGGGTACCAGCTCATCGTGAAGGCCGTGGCACAGGAGCACGGGAATGTTTCGCTCCTGCAACCGATCCAGCAGCTTCTCCGACGGCAGATAGGCCGGGGCCATCAGCAGGGCGGCATCGAAGCGATCCGGGGCAGCGTTCAAAAGCCGCCACGCACCATACCCGCCTGCAGAAGAACCCGTCAGCAGGGTTTTGCCTGCGCTGGAAAAGCCTGCTCTCACATGGTTCAGCAAAGCCATCAGGGTTTCGGTGTAGATGGATTCTGCGCCCAACATACGCCGGAGCCTGCCCTGAATGTTCTTCTTTGCAAAGGTTCGAAGGGCTTCAGAGTATTCGCTCAAATCGCTATCGGCTTTGGGGGTCATCCACGTACCTGCGGAGCTGCCATCCTCTGCCCGGTATTCGTTGGCCAGCGGGCACACGATATAGGCGCCGCCCATGCGCTGCTGATAGGCGGGCGAGGCGAACAGTTCCATGCCGGAGTAGTTCACCGCCAGTTTCCCTGCCAATGCGTTGCCTGCGCCGTGAAGGCTGAAAATGACCGGGTAAATACGGTCTGCGGGCATACCATGCTTGGTGGGGTCGTACACATAGTAGCGCAAATCGCCCACTTTTTCGTCGATAGCAGGAAATATGCGTTCCTCAAACAAATCCAGATAATCGCCGGTGGCATAGCCCGGCGTTTCGCCTACAGTCATCCCTTCCTCCAAGGCATCAGCCCATGGATACAAGGTTTTGTCCAGTTTCATTGGAATTTCCTCCTGTTATTTCGGGGAATCATCAGGTAAAGAACAAGGCTCGGATATCTTCTTCCGTCAGGCTGGAAAGGGCAGTTTCACCCGCAATCACCACCCGATCAAAAATGGCCCGCTTACGCTTGCTCAGATCGGTGACCTTTTCCTCAATGGTTCCCTGTGCAATCAGCTTCATCACCGTTACATCACGGGTCTGACCGATGCGGTGGGCACGGTCGGTGGCCTGGTCCTCAGCAGCAGGATTCCACCAGGGATCGTAATGGATCACCAGATCCGCACCGGTCAGATTGAGACCGGTACCGCCCGCTTTCAGAGAAATCAGGAACACATCGCCCTCGCCGCCGTTGAAGCGGTCGCAAAGCTGCTGACGCACCTCCGGCTTGGTGTCGCCATCCAGATAAAGCGCCTGCACGCCTTCCCGGCCAAGGCGCTTCTTGATAATCTGCAACATCCCCACAAACTGGGAGAAAATCAGCATCCGATGACCGGAACCAATAGCCGTATGCACGGTCTGCACCAACAGCTCCAGCTTGCCGCTGGTGCCCTCGTAATTGTCCAGAAACAACCTGGGATGACAGCACACCTGCCGCATTTTCAGCAGTACACTGAGCACCTGCATACGTGCTCTGGGCAGGGAACCATCCTCCAGCGCCTGCCCCACGTGTTCCCTGAGCGAATACAGCAGGCTGTTGTACACCTGCTCCTGCTCCGGGGGCATGGCAGCATACAGATACTGCTCCTGCTTCTTGGGCAGGTCCGCCAGCACCTCGCTCTTGAGACGGCGCATCAGGAAGGGGCGGATGCGCTCCCGGAGTTCCTCGGCGTGCTCGCCGCCGCCATACCGGCGCAGGAACGATGCCTGAGTGCCCAGATAGCCCGGCAGCACAAAGTCAAAGATGGACCACAACTCACCGGTGTGGTTTTCCATGGGCGTGCCGGTGAGGGCAATGCGAACCTCCGCATCCAGTTCCTTGGCTGCCACTGCACCCCGGCTCTGGGCATTCTTCACGGACTGGGCTTCATCCAACACCGCAAAACGCAGGGGAATATCCCTGAGGTATTCAATATCCCGCCGGAGCAACGGGTAGCTGATCAACAGCACATCCACCCGATCATCCGCCTTTACCTCGGCAATCACCCGGCGGCGTTCTTCCCGCTGACCGCCGATCACCCGTACGATCAGGCTGTCGTCAAAGCGTTTCAGCTCTGCCAACCAATGATAGGTCAGCGATGTGGGCGTAACGATCATGCTCTTCTTGGTGCCGTCCTTACGCTTGGCAGCAGACAGAGCGGCAATCACCTGCAAGGTCTTGCCAAGGCCCATTTCGTCTGCCAGAATGCCACCCATACGGGTTTCATACAGGGACAAAAGCCAACCGCTGCCCCGCTGCTGATAGGGGGACAGCTTCTTTTTCAGTTTGGAGGGCATAAAGCTCAGATCGCTCTGTTCGCTGAGGGCGTCAATGGCGTGCTCAGCTTCCGCATCTGCTTCGGTTTGCGCACCAGCCATACGCAGCATACTGACCATATATCCCGCACGATAGGCACCAAAACTCAACTCCCGGGCTTCCTCCTGCGCATTGGGATCATCCAGGGAAGCAGCGTCCAACAGTTCCTGCACTACAGGCGCAAGCCCCATCATATCCCGCACATCCAGGAATTCGCCGGTTTTCAGACGCACATACTGCTGCCGCTGCGCCACTCCCTTCAAAATGGGCAAAAGCTCCGGCACTGCCTCGCCGCTTTCTTCCAGAAGGGAGAATACCAGCCGCCCGCCACGCATCCGGAAGGATGCTCTGGCAGCAAAACGACGGGGTTTTACTTTTTCAAAGGCATTGGAAGCGTATACTTCCGCCTTTTTGCTCAGTTCCGATACGCCCTGAGTACAGAAGTGGAGAATATCATGGCTACGGCGCAAAAGAATCTGACCGCCACGCACCACAAAGCCTGCATCAGAAAACATCTCCAGAAGGGCGCTTTCCGCCCGTCCATCCCGGAGGAGAAGGTGATTGTCGGGCAGTTGCTCCTGCGGGGATTCTTCCGCATCCTGAGGCCGCCCAAAGGGATGGATAACATTCTTACCATAGTGGAATTCCACTCGGGCCACCACATTGCCACCCACCAGATCCAAATACACCACCGGATGGAAAGGCTCGTCCACCAACCGTGCCCGAAGTTCCGGCGAGGTGACCACCGTACCGATGGCTGACAGGGTGGGTAGCAGCATGGCCAGCGCATCCTCCGCTTCCCGGGCAGGGAAACGGAACTGCATTCCTTCGCTGAGCAAAGCGCTGCACAATCTGGCCTGCACGCCATGCAGATGAATCACGCAATCCTCGCCCAGCACATAACGGCCATCGGGCGTAATCAATCGGAGCTGCTCCGTGCCCTCCACAGAGACGCTCACCTCGCCCTGCGCCATGGAAACCTTGAAGCACAGGGGCAATTCAATGCGCTTGATGCCCTTTTGAGGCACCTTGTGATCCTGAAAAATCAAAATGAAATCATGGGTTTCCAAATAACGGAGCACGCTGAGCAAAAATGCGCCGCTGAGCATGATGAACCGGCCATCCGTCACCAGCGTGGTGGGTTGCTGATCGTTAGCGCCAAAACGGCGGCGATCCTCCCATTGTTCCAGCGTATCCGCTTTCAGGGGTACAAAGCCAAGCAGCACCGCCAACAGGCGTTCGTCCTCCTTGGAAAAGCGCATGGTGGCAGGATTATAGGTGAATTTTTCCGACAATTTCAAGGAAGCGCCCACACTATAGCAGGTAAGCAAATCCGCTATATTGCGTACTGCGTACAACCTGTCCTGACCAGCGCCCAGACCCAGACCGATGCGGCCATCCGGATAGATGCGCAGATTGGCCACCAGCCGCAGGTTTTCCACGCCGGGGGCTCCGTGGCTGAGCAGATTCATCACCCGCCGCCCCAGCTCCATTTCGCCTTCCCGGAGAAAATGGGACAGCCGTCCATCGTGCTCTGCCATCATCAGCGCAGCCACCAAGTGCTCGCATCCTTCCTCCGCTATTGTGCCGCAAGTACAGCTGGCACGCCCACGCATATCAAAGGATACCATCTGCACAGGCACCGTGCCCACATCATAGCACAGCTTCTCCCCCACTCTGAGCGCAGCTGCCACACAGCCCCGCCGATAGAGTTTCTCGCCCCGTTCAAACAGCTCGGTATTGGCCCGAAAAGCGTCGATGGAAAGCATGGCGTTCCTCCTGTATCAAAACCTTAGTCTGTATAACTTCTGCTTTTATGCGCCCCTTTCCTGCTGATTTTCCGGAATTTGGATACAAAAATTGCGTATTCAATACGCTGCCGGTGGCATACTACCATCGAAGCAACGAACAGGCAAACGGCCGAACGGAATGCACCATGAGGCGTTTCGGACGCGGAATGCCGGGTTTCATGCGTGGCGCATGAAGCTGATGAAGATGTGAGTGTAAAGAACAGATAGAATTGTGCAATCCAAGTTCCTCAAGCATAGATGCTGCCGGGAAGACGTAGCGCTTTCGATGTTCGTTGTTTCACCAGAGGCAGGAGGGTGTCTCCTGCACCCCACCCTGCGCCAACAGGCGCAGGGTGGTTTTGTTTGGCAGCAAATGATTTCCATTTCTTGAATTGGAAAAATGGCAATGATATGCTAAAATGTTGCAGATAGCAAGAATCTGTGGAGGCCATCAGAATATGAATGAAAAATACACGTTCAATATACGTCTTACAGGTATTCTGATTGAAAACAACAAGATCTTATTGGTACAACAGAAACTGAGTGACAACCGGCAATGGTCATTACCCGGAGGAAGGTTGGAACGCGGAGAAACCATTTCTCAGGGAATGATTCGTGAAATGAAGGAGGAAACAGGCCTCAATATTGAAATCATACGTATGCTATATTTATGTGATGTTTCTGCAAGTTCAAACACACTCTTGCATATCAGCTTTTTACTGCGAAGAACAGATGGTGAGATCAGATTACCATCAAATGAATTTGATGAAAATCCGATTCATGATGTTCGGTTTGTCCCCATCGAGGAATTGGAGCAATATGGCTTTTCAAAACAATTCATTCAAGTAATCAATCAAGGATTTCCGGGTTCCGGTGATTATTGTGGAGATAAAGCAAGTATTGGTTTGGGTATATAGCGTTATTCCCAGTTTGTCAAACAAAGCTTCTGCTCGTTTCAAATCATCAATCAAGGCAAAAGCCAGACTGCATTTTGCAATCTGGCGTTTTGTTTGCCATTTACACCTGTCCAGCCAGCAAAGCCCCGGTGGCTTCATCCTCGTACTGGCGGGTGTAGAGATTGTAGTAGTGACCCTTCTTTTCCAGCAACTGCTCATGGTTGCCCTGCTCGATAATCTTGCCATCCCTGACCACCAGAATCAAATCCGCATTGCGGATGGTGGACAGACGATGCGCCACCACCAGCGAGGTGCGGCCCGAAATGATGGTATCGATAGCCGACTGAATCCGCTGCTCGGTGATGGTGTCCACCGATGCGGTGGCTTCATCCAGCACCAGAATGCGGGGATCGGCCAGAATGGCACGAGCAAAGGAAATCAGCTGCTTTTCGCCGGTGGAGAGCAGGTCGCCGCCCTCGCCTACGTCGCTGTCCAGCCCATGCTCCAGATGAGCAATCACATTGTCTGCGGACACCAGCTTCAGCGCCCGGTCAATCTCTTCCTGCGTGGCGTTGGGGTTGCCATAGAGCAGGTTTTCCCGGATGGTACCGGAGAACAGATGGGGCGTTTGCAGCACATAGCCGATGGCGCTGTGCAGCCAAAGCTGGGAACGCTCCCGGGCATCCCGTCCGTCGATGAGCACCTGACCATCGGTAGGCTCAAAGAAGCGGCACACCAGATTGATCAGCGTGGATTTGCCAGCGCCGGTCTCGCCCACGATGGCGATGTTGGAACCAAAGGGAATCTTCAGGTTGAAGTGCTCCAGCACATATTCGTCGCCATCCGGGTACTTGAAGCTCACATCTCTGAATTCGATATCGCCCTTGATATCCTCCCAGTTTTCCCGCTTGGGTTCAAAGGAATCGCCATACTTTTCGATCACTTCGGGGGTATCGGTCACGTCGGATTTGGTTTCAATCAGCCGCATCAAACGCTCAATGTTCACCTGAGTGGTAATTACATCGGAAATAGCGTCAATCAGCCAGCGGACAGGTTCCATCATGCCCTGAGCGTAGGACATGAACATGGAGAAGGTACCCACTTCCTCGGCAGCCAGATAGCCGCCTTTCCACAGCACGATGGCCAGCGCCATGGAGGATGCCATGTTCATGGTGGCGGCGAACAGACCCCGCAAATGGGCGGCCCGTACCGACTTTCTGCGCATGGCGGAGGTATCCTCCACAAAATCGTTCTGAATCTTGTCCTCGATCACCAGCGATTTGATGGTTTTGGCGCCGGTGATGCCCTCGTTGAAGTTGGAGGTGATCTTGGAGTTGATTTCACGAACCTCCCGGTTGATGCGGATCAGCTTCTTCTGGAACAGGGAGAACAGAATCACGATCAGCGGCAGGATGGTGATGACCATCAGCGCCAGGCGGGCGTTGAGCATCAGCATGACGATGACAGCACCAATCAGGTAACTGAAATGCCATACGCTGTCCATCATGGTCCAGCTAACCAGCGAGCCGATGCGGCTGGTATCGCTCATCACCCGGGCGTGGATGTAACCCACGCTGTTCTGGTTGAAGTAGGAAAAGGACAGGGTTTGCAAATGCTCAAAGGCAGCGTTTCGCAAATCCCGGTTCACGCTCACTTCCACCCGCATGGCGTTGGCAGCGGAGCAGAAAAAGGAACTGGCCGACACGATAATGCCGACGATATACGCCAGAATAAACCAATGGAAACCGTCAAGCTGCCCGGTGGTGATGTAGTTGTTGAGTGCATAGCCCTGAAACTGGGGCAGCAGAATGTCCATCACCGTGGAAATGAGGCCGCAGATGACCATCAAGATCAGCGTGGCCCGGTATTTCTTCATAAAGGGCAACAATTTGGGAATGCCGAAAAACGGCAGAGAGGTTACCTTTTCTTTGTTGTTTTCCATTACTGTGCCACCTCCTTCATGGAGGGAGACTGAATTTCGTAAATCCGTTGATAGATACCGCCTGCGGATTTCAGCTCATCGTGGGTGCCCATTTCCGCAATCCGGCCACGATCCAGCACGATAATTTGATCCGCTTTGCTGAGGGTGGTGATGCGGTGAGAAATGAGGATGATGCTGGCGCTGCCAAACCGCTTTTCCAAAGCCTTGCGGATCTTGGCATCGGTTTCTGTATCCACGGCGGAGAGGGAGTCGTCAAAGATCATGATAGGAGTCTTCTGGGTGAGCATCCGGGCGATGGCAGCACGCTGCTTCTGACCGCCGGAAAGCGTCACACCGCGCTCGCCCACAAAGGTGTCGTAGCCCTTGGTGAAGCCTTCGATGGCCTCATCCAGGCAGGCGGCCTTGGCTGCCTCCCGGATGTCGCTGAGGGTGAGGCCATCATCGGTGATGCCGATATTGTCCTTCAGGCTGCGGGAGAACAGGAAGGGCTCCTGCAATACCATACCGATGTTGCTGCGCAGATGTTCGGCCTTCATATCGGCAATATCCACGCCGCCGATGGTGATGCGTCCATTCTCCGCAGGCAGATCGTACATCCGGTCCAGCAGCAGCATCATGGTGGACTTACCGCTGCCGGTGCCGCCCAGAATGCCCAGCGTGGTGCCGGCTTTCATGGTAAAGTTGATGTCATGCAGAATGTGGGGGCTGTTTTCGTAGGCAAAATCCACGTGTTCAAAGCAGATATCGCCGGTCAGGTCAGGGCAGACAGCCTCCGGTTTATCCTGCTCCACCGGGGATTCCATAATGTAGCGGATACGGTCGATGGCCACGCCCGCCTTGCTCATTTCGGAAATCATGCGGCCCAGCTGGCGAATGGGCCACACCAGCATTCCATTGTAGCTGAGGAAAGCAATGTAGGAACCGGCGGTCATCTGGTTCCGCACGCACATCACTGCGCCGAAGACCACCACCAGCATGACCTGAATGCCGCTGAGCACATCCGAAGAAGCCCAGAAGGAGGCCATCAGGCGGCCCAGCTTGACCCACAGGCCGGTGTATTCCTCATTGTGGTTCTCGAAACGGTCCTTCTCATACCGCTCCCGGCCAAAGGCTCGCACCACACGCACACCGGTCAAGTTTTCCTGCGCCATGGCGCTGAGCTTGCCTTCGCTTTCGTCGCAGGCCTGGAAACCCTTATGCAGCTTGTTGTGGAACAGCACTGAATAGAGAATGATCACCGGCATGGGTGCAAGCGCGATCAATGTCAGTGGTACATTCATGCTCATCATGAAGATCATGGACAGAACCAGCAGAATCAGAATGCGGAGCAGGTTGGTCATCTGCTCGGAAACGAAATTGCGGGTAGTGTCGATATCCGAGGTACAGCGCTGGATAATATCGCCGGTGCGGTTCTGCATATGCCAGCTGAAAGGCAGGTGCTCAATGTGGCCAAACAGGGTATCTCGCATGGTTTTCACCAATGTTTCGGTACCCATGGTATTGCTCAGGCGAAAGGCGTACTGGGCGATGACCTTCACCAGCGCCACCACAGCGACGGCTGCTGCCAGAATCCACAGATGTTCCCGCAGATAGGCAAAGCCGCCCAGCTTATTCACCAGCGCCATAATCCAATCCGCATAGGTGGTATCAGTGGTGCCAACCACATTGTCCATCGCCATGCGGACGATTTGCGGGGTGAGCATATCCATCAGTGCTGCCAGCGCAGTGGTCAGCATACTCACCACAAAGAAGCTCTTGCTGCCTTTCAGAAAGCGCCACAAAAGCGCCGCCTTTCTGCGCAGCGGTACCTTTTCTTGCTTTGGTTGTTCATTGTGTTGCATTTTCGTTTACGCTTCCTTTTTTGCCCCTGCGCAGACCATCGGCCGGCAGGGAGATGTTTCGTATTCTGTTACGGTGTGTACAAAATGGTTGTATGTAACTTTTACGGACGAGTATTCATCATGTACTCCTTTGTAGGGGCTGCAAGGCCGGATTATTGCGGCGTTACTTGCAGCAGAACGGGGTTATGATCGCTGTTTTGGAAGTTCAGGTCAATGGTCTCCACATGATTGACCTTCAGATTGTCCGAGACAATAAAGCCGTCGATGACGAAAAACTGCGTGGCGCTGCGGTCGCCGGAGTAGGGTTTGCTCAGGCTGCGGCAGGTGGGGTTACCAGCATCATATACATAGCTGAGCCCTTCGGGAAGTTCCATCAGCAAACCGGGTTGCCAGCCGTCGGGTTCCACGCTGGGCATCTCCGGTGCATCCGGGAAGGCTTGATTGAAATCGCCGCCGGCGATCACATAGTTCCCCTTTTCCAACTCTGCCAGAAGGAGCTGAAGCAGCTGATTGGTCTGAGCAACCTTGCCCTCGCCATCATCATAGGCTTCCAGATGCAGGTTCACCAGCACCAGTTCCTTGTCCGAGTCCTTCATGGGAATGCGTTCCACAAGCAGGCAACGCTTCAGATTAGCCACACGCACCGGCCACTCAAAGGGTACGGGCAAGCTGACCCGGACTGCATTTTGCACATTCAGTTCCGTCAGGGTGACCAGTCCGCTTTCCACTTTGCCGATGGGCGGCCAGGGAAAGGGCACAAAGGCGCATTTGTAGTTGTAAGCCATGGCGGCGTTCATGGCAAGGCCTCGGCGATAGTATTCCTTCTGATTGGTACCGAAGGAACGGGTGGAGTCCTCGTCCACCTCCTGCAAGAAGATTACCTGTGCATCAAAGGTATCCAGCGCTCCAAGAATGCTGGACATATTGCTGCGCACGCTCTTCTCGCTGTCCGGGCGGACGTTCTTGCCGCCGTCCATCACAAAGTCCTGGGTCCGGTCCAGTCCCGCATAGCCGGTGTTGAAGGTAACCACGGTCAGCATTTCGCCGACGGCAGGCTCCTCTTTCAGGGCCGCTTCTGTCACCGTGACGGTTTCGGTGGCATCGGGATTGTACTCGGTCAGGCTCAGGTATCCCACCAGCCCTGCTGCCGCCAGCAGCACCAAAGCAACAACGATGCCCAGCAGCTTGAATAATCCTTTGAACAGTTTCATGGTCGAATGCCTCCTTTGTGAATGGGGTATTTCCCCGGGCTATTCACCCCTGCGGAAGTAGCGCCCCCGGGCGCTGATTTGCGGGTTATAGCCTGAGATGTGGGTGATACTTCTGTTGCGCACCACGTTGAGCACCAGACCGATGCCCAGCATATTGGTGAGCAGGTTACTGCCGCCGTAGCTGAGGAACGGCAACGGGATACCGGTAACCGGCATCAGGCCGGTGGTCATGCCTACATTCTCCAGCACATGGAACAGCATCATGGCCATGATGCCGATAATGCACTGCTGACCAAACCGGTTGTGGGTGTACATGGCCAGATACAGCATACGCAGGATGATGGCCAGATAGGTGAGCACCACCAGCGCACAGCCCACAAAACCGAAGGCCTCGCCAATGGTGGAGAAGATAAAGTCCGTCCAGTCCTCAGGCACATAGTCCAGCTGGCTGAAACTGCCCTGCACAAAGGTACCGATGCCGTTCAGGCCGCCGGAACCGATGGCGATCTTGGACTGGGTAACCTGATAGCTGGCGTTTTCGTCCACAGCCGGGTTGAAAAAGCTGAGGATACGCATCAGGCGGTAACTGTCGGAACCGCTGGAAATGGTGTAGCCGATCAACAGACCAATGCCGGTTGCTGCCACCACCACCACACCTGCAATGATCTGGTAGCGGATGCCGCCAAAGAACATCATCACAGCGAATACGAACACCATAACGATAACCGAACCCATTTCGCCCTGAGCCAGGGTGAGCAGCCACGGGAAGCCCACCAGCATGGCAATGCGGATGAATTCCTTGGGGGTACCCATGGGGTTGTTGGTATTCTCCAGATACTTGGCGGTAACCACGATACAGGCCAGTTTCACAAACTCGGAAGGCTGCAGCGTGTAACCCCAGATAATGTCGATCCAAGCCTTCACGCCGGCCGCTTCACCAGCCAGCGCCACGCCCAAAAGGCCGCAAGCGCCGATATAGATCAGCATACTGTAGCGACGGATCAGTTCGTAGGGAATGGCCATCATCACGCCTACAGCCACCATGGATACAAAGAAGAAGATACCCTGACGCTGTCCATAATAGGACGAGACAATATAGTTCAGAAGGGTATCCTCCGCCTCGGATGAGGTGGAGAAGGTGGCGACGGATACGGCCAGCACGCCAAAGGCAGCCAGACCGAATACCAGCAGGATCAGCACCCAGTCGGTATGGGCACGGGAATGCCGGGATTCACCAACTCTCATGAAATCCAGGTTCCTCCTTTATTTCTTGAAAAACCATCTGCGCTTTTTGGTAATTTCCGGAAGGGGCACATACTCGCCCAGGAAACGGCGGCAGATGCGTTCCACAGCCTGGGATGCAGGGCAATCCTGCATCATGAAGCTTTCGTGGCGGCTCAGCGCCGTCTGCACAGCAGGATCTTCTGGAATGTAACCCAACAGCGGCACATCCAGCGTATTGGCAACCGTCTGCGGGCTATAGCATTCCCCGCTGGCTACACGTTCCACTGGCAGACGGTTCACCACCAGCATGGGCCGGGGCTTTTTCTTTTCATCCAAAAGCGCCAAAACCCGCTCCGCATTCCGCATGGCCACATCATCCGGCGTGGTGACAAGAATGTTGAAATCAGCGGCGGGCAACAGATTCTTCACGCCACGCTCCAGACCGGCGGGCGCATCGATGAGCACATAGCCGGCTTTCTTCTTCAGCTTGTTCACGATGCGCTGGAAGGTTTCGCTGTCCAGATCCTTGGAAGTACCATTCTGGGCAGCCGGCAGCAGGCTCAGGTTTTCCAGTTCATGATGCTGAAGCAGCGCATATTTCAGCTTGCAGTCCTTGCGGGCCACATCCAGCACATCGAAAATCACGCTGTTTTCCATGCCCAGAAGCAGATCCAGATCCCGAAGCCCGATATCCGCATCCACGCAGCAGCATTTCAGGTTCTTGCGTGCCAGCGCCATGCCCAGCGAAGCGGCGAGCATGGTTTTCCCCACGCCGCCCTTGCCGGAGAGAATCAACCAGGATTGGCTCATTGGTATAGCTCCTTTCAGTATCAGGGGGCCAGCATATTGCCGGCAGGGAAGATCACATCAATGGAACGGAGGGTCTTCTGGTCCATATACCAGCCCACAAATTCACGGGCAGCCATGCTGGCTTCACCGCCGGAGTAACCGCTGGGAATGAACACAACCACAGCGATCTCCGGGTCTTCCTTGGGGGCCAGCATAACGAACCATGCGTTGTTTTCCAAATCGATGGTGGTAACCTCAGCCGTTCCCGTTTTCGCGCATACATCATTCCGGTATGCCCAGCTGCGGAAGTACTTGGCAGCGGTACCGCTCTCGTCCACAACGCCCTCCATGCCTGCCAGAATGTAGGAAAGGTATTCCTCCACCTTCTGGCGCTGTTCCGGGGACCCCTCGCCGAAATCGTGCATGAGTACCGGGGTGCGCTGGCTGATGATATCGCCTTCCGGAGAGGTGATGGAGTCCACCAGCATCAGGTTGTACACCTTACCACCATTGCCCAGCGCTGCAACATAGCGGCTGACAGCGGCGGGCGTGAGCACGGTGATGGACTGGCCGATGGCAACCTGAATGGTCTGGCCACCGCCCCACTTGATATCGTTGAGGTAGTTGTAGGTATCGCCGATAACGGCCTGCAAGTAGACCATTTCACGGCTCATATTGAGTTCTTCCATCAAGATCGGGCGCATGGACACGACCCATTCACCCTGATTGGTGTTGACAGCCATATCCATCAGCCGCTTCACGCAACGGTTCAGACGCTCTTCGTCATAGGTAATATTGCGGCTGGCGCCCTGATTGCGCAGGTGCTTCTTGATGGAGTTGAACACGATGATGGGAACAGCCGTATCCTGAGAGGCTTCGTCCATGGGCTTGTCCGGGTCGTACAAACTGGTCTGGTTGCCCACCACGCTGCGCTCCTCGCCGGGCAGGTCCACACCGGTCTTGCTGGTGAGGCCAAACTCGGCAGCATATTGGTACATACGGGTTTCGCCCAGACGGTGGCCCAGCGTATAGAAGAAATAGTTACAGCTGTTGGAAAGCCCCTGCACAATGGTCTGGTGCTGATGCGTGTAACGCTGGGATTCGGAAATCCAACACTTGGGGGCCGTGGAAATATCCGTGGTGTACTGGAGGAAATAGCCGCCATCGTTGATGGTTTCATTGGGCAAAAGTTCGCCCTCCATCATGGCGCCCAGCGAGGATACCATCTTGAAAATGGAACCCGGGGTGCCTCGGGCATGGATGTTGTAATTCATCAGTACATTGCGGCTATCCATCAGAATAGGGGCGCTGGCATCGCCGCCCGCCACAAGGGCGTTCAGGTCAAAGGTGGGATAGTTGGCCATGGCCAGCACCCGGCCTTCCATATCAATGACCATCATGGCAGCACGCTCTGCAAGGGATAGCGGGTATTTCTCCCAATTCCGGTTCTCAATGTCCACCTTGTTGGAGTTGAGCCAGTTGGCGTCCATCAGCTTGCCTTCCTGCACGCTGCGGGTGGAGGCCACATTCTCCGCCAGGGCACGCTCGGCCTGTTGCTGATAGCTGGCACGGATGGTCAGCTTCACATTGTTGCCGTCCTCCGGTTCGGTATAGCTGAGTTCCCGGGTGATCTTACCCACACGGTCACGCTCCACCACCCGGTAGCCCTGGCGCAAATCGCTGTTCTGGGTCAACCAGTCCTCCATGGAGGCTTCCACGCCGTCCACGCCGATGGTATCGGAAAACTTGTAACCCTTGGGCTTCAATTCCAGCCACTTGGCGGTGGAAGGAATAGCGCCCATATAGCCGATCACCTGCGCAGCCAGCGTGCTGCGGGGATAGACACGCTTGGTGCCAATGGCTACCTCCATACCGGGCAGCTGCATGGAACGGGTCTCGATGCGGATGACCGTCTCATAAGGCACATCCTCGGCAATGACGATGGGCTGGGAGTTGAACAGGTTCATCTGCATTTCTGAGTAAACCGCCAGCACCTTGAGCATGGTTTCCTCGTCCATGATGATGGCGTCCACATAGGTTTTGCCGGCCTCCTGCGCTGCCAGCCGCTCTGCTTCCAACTCCTGCTGGGAATTGACGATTTTGTAGCGGCTCTTGAGCTTGACCATGGCATCGCCGGCGGTGGGCACGCTGGTAACGGTGAAGTAGTTGTTGCTGCGCCACTGGTTTTCACGGGTCTGCAAAACCGCTTCGCTGACGCCGCTGCCGAAGTTGAACTCCCAGTTGCCGGTGTTTTCGTTGCGCTGGATGACAAACTCCACATTCAGTTCATTGCCGCCCATTTCGATAATTTCGATGGTATCCACAATGGACTGGGTGAAATCGGCGTATTCCTGCTGGCTGTTCTGGCTGGCGTCACGGTAAAAGGTGACATTGTAAATGGGTTCGTCCATTGCCAGAATGACCGCATCCGCATCGGTAATCATGCCGCGGCTGCCACGGAGGGTAATGGTGGTGGTACGCCTGGTTTCTGCACGTTCAGAATACTCATCGTTGGAGCGCAGCTGCAGATTGATCAGGCCGGAAAACAGATAGATAAAGATACCGGCCATAAGCACCAGCATGACGATGCAGCGGTTATTGATACTATAGGAATAGCCGTCGTTTTTTTGCGACTGAAAACGGATTTTTCGGGCCATAACTGCTCCTTTCATCAAATGATCAATCACGGTATCCGTGGCATTGGCAAGTCTCTCTTTTCATCCATCTTGGTTCGTTCATCCGCCGCTATCGCTTTTGCTTTCTTTCCAACCAGCAAAACAAAACAATACCGACAACACTGGTTGTTGTGAGCACGCTCCACAGCGCTGTCTGTGAATGATCAACCGTAAGCGGGGGCGTAGCAGGGAATGAAGTCTGTATCGCAGGAATCTGGGAATCTGTATCTGTGGCAGGGGCTGCCTCAAAAACAATGCGCACATATTGTTCTGTATAGTATGCAGCAACATCATCCGCGGACTTTTCACCAGAGGCTTCCGCAACCGTTTCGTTCGCTCCATACCATGCCTTAGCTGCACCGATATTCGCATCCATTACAGGCGGTTGATAAAAGGCAGCAGTGTTCCCGCTGGCTGTAACTGCTCCTTTTCCCCCACCGATGGTGAAGGTATCATTATCCGACAGACAGATGCCATAACTGTTTTCAGTCATGCTTTCACCGGCAATACCGACTATATGACCCTTGGCAAAAGTTGACGAATTCCACAGATAGATGCCCACGCTTTCCTTTGCACTATCTGCTTTCCCGATCAGTTGACTATCATCACTGGTGCTCGCCAGAGAGCCGGTGCTGACCCCCTGACTTATCCCTGCATCGCTTTGCGCTTTTCCAGCTACACCCTTCACAACGCCGCCACGAATCACAAGCATATCAGAAACGCAGAGCCCACGGCTGATAGCACTATCGCCACCAATCCCGATAAGCGTTCCTTTTTCATTCACAGTAACATTGCCGTTGAAGCACCAAACACCTGTGCTGAGATACTCCGCTTCATCAGCTACGGCAGACAGGCTACCGCCACTAACACTCAATTCTCCTTTATATAAATTGACGCCAATACTACGCTCAGGCCATACACCAGACGATGAACTGTCATCAACTGTTAATTCCCCTGTACTCTCTGCCGTGATGTTCAGATTGCCGGTGGTATAGATACCATAGGAATACTGGGCCGTTGTACCGGTATGCGATAGCAAATTGGTATTAACCACCGTGATGCGGAGCGTTTCCAACTCGCTGTAAATAACAGCAGTGCTGCTTACACCGCTCACCTTTTCAGCAAAGAAAACACCTTCGCCTGTATAGGTAAAATCGTTCAGTAACAGCGTGTTGGTGGTGGGGTCGTAGGTTGCAGTGCCACTTGCCACATTGGGCATTATTGCATTAATGGCTTGGGTCAGATCATCTTTATTCGCATCCGTCACTTGTACTGCGCCCACCCAGAGAGGATAGGATGAACCCGTTGCCAGCGCGATTCCCGACAGGGCTCCCGTCAACAGCCAAAAAATCAATAGTATACAGCAAATCAAATGCTTTCGGTTCATTCCGTATCTCCTCCCTCTTCTAAAGAATGTTACACTCTACCTTACCAACCGATACAAAGAGTTATCAGGTCATTCCCTGATCCTGTTTCCGCTCCTTGTTTTCCCGGTTCTGGCGATAAATACCCAGATAGGCACGGATGGGGAACTGGAACACCGCTGCCAGCAGCATGGTGTACACGATATCCACCACTGCCCGCTGGATGTGTCCTGCATCCAGATCCACGCCGGTCAGGTAAATATAGATTACATGGATGAATTCAAAGACCAGAATGGCAACCATGGCGCACAGGGGCGTGCGCAAATGGGGATTCAGCTGCCGGGTATCCCGGCCCTGGGCACGGCGCTCCTCCAGCTTGCGCTCGCTCTTATCCGCAAAAGCCAGCGCACCCAGCATGGAGGACACCGGGTACAGCACCAGATTGAAAAACTGCATCCCTGCCAGCATGATTTCCATCAGGTAACCGATGGCCAACGACATGATCAGCGTATAGAAGGGGCCGAAACCCACCGTGACCACGGCAATAAAGGCCAGTGCAATGTTGGGCGCCACATCCCACACGGAGATGTACTGGGCGGTGGTGGCCTGCAAAAGATAGGTCAGCAGCGTCAGCACCGCCAGTTTGAGGGTTCTGCTAATCACGCTTTACTCCTCCTCTACCGTCATATCCAGCGGGGGCGGGGTAGGCGTGGGGGTGTCGGTGGGGGCCAGGGTGAAGCCGTAGGTGCTCTCCTGCAAGCCGCCATCGGGCACCTGATACTCAAAGCTGACAGCGCCGCTGTCCGTAGCCACGGGGGCAGGGGTCACTTCCAGAGACGGCGTTTCACCGGGCATCAGGCTTTCGGTGGGGCCGGGCGTTTCCGTGGGTTCGGGCGTGGGGGCCAGCTGATAGAAATCGCTACCGATCTGGATGGTGGGAATGGGCGCAGCTGTATCCAGCGGTACCAGCGCCAGATTGGTATCGACGGTGGACTGGCCTTCAATATCGCCTGCCGTGGGCTGGTAGCGCAGAACGATGACATACTCCACGTGCTCAAAGTCCGCCTGCGGCTCCACGACGATATACTGTTTGTTGGATTCCATGCCACGGGTGCTTTCCTTTACAGTGCCGATGGGAATGCCCTTGGGGAAAGACATACCCACACCGGAGGTAACCACCACATCGCCGGGACGGGGCAGATGATCTTCCGGCAGATAGTACATCCGGCACATAGCCTTGCCATCAATACCCAGTGTACCGCGCACCGTACCCTGATCACGGGTGGAGGAAATGAGACCGGCAATGCTGGCCTCGCTGTCAATGATGGTACGCACCAGGCTCTTGGTGGCGGTCACATCGTAGGTGTAGCCCACCAGAGCGCCGTCCATGGTCACTGCCATGAACTCCTTCACGCCATCATTGCTGCCCTTGTTGATGGTGAAAACCGAGAAATAGTTGCCGGCTTCACGGCCGATGACCGTTGCCACCAGCGGGTTCATGCTTTCGTTGACGGAGATTTCGTCGTACAGGTTTTCGTATACGGACAGCTTGTACTGCAATTCATCCGCCAGCATGGCACGATATACCAGCTGCTCGTTTTCCTGACGCAGGTTGTTGTACTCCAGTTCCAGACGGGAGTAGAGCTTCAGCTGATATAGCCTGTCCACTGCCCAGTCCACCACGGATGAAAAACCGCTCTGGGCAGGGGTGATGACTCGGGAAACAAGTTCATCGCCAAGCAGCAGGGTATCGTTGCCAAAAATGACACCGCCCAGATGCAAACCAGCCAGACCAACCACCAGCAGCACAACCGTTGTGACCAGCACGCCCTTCAAAATACGGCGGCCCTTGCTGTCCTTGCTTCTGCGGCGTTCCGTTTTGGGTACCTTCATCCTCATGCTGTATCCTCCGGAATGTTAAATGGTTTTGAGGAAGCTGGTGCGACCCAGATTCTCCAGCAACTCGTAGTTTTCAATCACGTTGCCAAGACCGGTCACAGCGCATTCCATGGGTTCCTTGGCCAGCAGCACCGGAATGCCCAGCTCGGAGGCGATCATCTGATCCATGCCGTAGAGCAGGGAACCGCCGCCGGTCAGGTAGATGCCGTTGTGCATAACATCGGCAGCCAGTTCCGGGGGGGTGCGCTCCAAAACCCACTTGATGGAGTTCAGAATGGCCATGCAGGGTTCCCGGATGGCCTCGTAGATCTGGGCGGATGTGATCTCCGTGGTCTGGGGCAATGTGGTAACCAGATCCCGGCCACGGATGCGGGCACGGCGCACATCCCGCAGGGGCAGGGCAGCGCCCAGATCCAGCTTCACTTCCTCAGCGGTGCGGTCGCCGATCTGAATATTGAACTCCCGCTTGATGAAGTTGATGATGGCTTCATCCATCTTCACGCCGCCCACACGGATGGACTGGCTGATGACCACGCCGCCCAGGGAGATAACTGCCACGTCCGTGGTGCCGCCGCCGATATCCACCACCATGCAGCCGGTGGGCTCATACACCGGCAGACCGCAGCCCAGCGCAGATACGAAAGGCTTCTCCGCCAACAGCACCTGACGGGCGCCCGCTGCCAGCGTTACTTCCCACAGTGCACGGCGCTCGATGGCAGAAATGGAGCAGGGGTAACTGACAAACACACGGGGCCGGACCAGGTAGCTGGAGCCGATGGCCCGATGGATGAAAAACTCAAGCAGCAGCTTGGTCATATCAAACTCGGTGATAACGCCCTCGTTCATGGGGCGCACAGCCATCACGCCTTCGGTGGTGCGGCCCAGCATGATCTTTGCATCGCCGCCCACAGCCTTTACCTTGCGGGTATTGTTGGCATCCAGCACCATAATGGTAGGTTCGCTGACCACGATGCCCTTGTTTTTTTCATACACCTGCGTGTTGCTGGTGCCCAGATCAATGCCCAGATCATGTGCAATAATTCCCATATCTCCACATCCATTCCTTCGATAACTGCAAATTCAGAACAGGGGCAGCCCAAGCTGCTGGAAAACCTCGGTCAGCACTTCCAGAGGCAGACCGATCACATTGGTGGGGCTGCCGTCGATGCTGGCGATCAATGCGCCCGCCTGCCCCTGAATGGCATAGGCGCCTGCCTTGTCCATGGGTTCGCCGGTGGCAATATAGCGGCGGAGCAACTCGTCGCTCACCGGCAGGAAGCGTACCTTGGTGGTGGCCACCCGCTGGATGAACTGCCCATCGGGGCAGCGGATGCATACCCCGGTATGCACCTGATGTTCCCTGCCGGACAGCAGCCGGAGCATCCGCAGGGCATCCTCCTCATCCACAGGTTTGCCCAGAACAGCGTCATCCACACAGACCAGCGTATCCGCTGCCAGCACCAGACGATCCGGATGGTGCTGCGCTACATCCTCGCATTTGCGGCGAGCCAGCTGCTCCACCTGTTCCTGACCGCTGCCATGGGCCGTCTCATCTGCGCCAGAGGGGACAACTTCGAAGGGGATCCCGTAAAAACCAAGCAATTCCTGCCTTCTGGGCGAAGCGGAAGCCAAAATCATAGGTTTGGTCATCTCCATCATCCGTGTCCCCTTTCATCTGGACAGATAGCATCAGCCTATTATAGCATAGTTTGCCTGAATGGAAAAGGCTTCCGGGGCCAATTCCAGCCTTTTGGAATGTAAAAATTCGGTGACAAATCCGAGGCCTGTACCCGCATTTTTTTCGTGATGCCAACTTTGCGTAACGGTTGTAACAAACACTGGCTGTGCAGCGGGTTGCACCTTGCGCAACCGCTTTGCAAATGGTATACTCTATGGTGGTATAGAATGCCGAAAGCCGGTTATTCGGCAACTTTCACAAAGGACGGTACCACCATGGAGCAAATGACTGTAAAACGCCGCACAACGCCGCTGCAATGGGTCAGCTGGGCCCTGATGATCTCTGCGCCTTTCCTGCTGATGGGCCTTTTGTGCCTGATCACCGGGCAGAATTTCTGGAAATCCTGGCCGGTCTGGTCCAATGAGCTGGACTGCTTCTGGGTTTTGCAGAATATGGGCATTACCGGCGCTGGCTACAACGGTATGTACGAGGTCATCCCGCCGGTGGGCAACCAGAGCGTTCTGGGCATTGCGCCGCTGATCTTTTACGGCGGCTTTGTCAAGCTGTTCGGCCTGAGCCGTGCCACCATTATCATCAGCAACTGCCTGTGGCTCAGTTTGGGTTCGCTGGTCTTCTGCTTGGTGCGCAAGCCCAAGGCCGCTTCGGCGCTGTGCCTGACGCTGATGACCATCACCTATGCGCCGCTGGCATTCTATCTGGGCACCTCCATGCCTGAGGCAGCCAATTACGGCCTGCTGATGCTCTATGCCACCTTCCTGCTCCACTACGAGGATACCCATACCGTCTGGTCGCTGGTGCTGGCGCTGCTATTTGGTCTGTTTGCCTGTATGTACCGCATCCAGTATGTGCTGCTGTTCCTGCCGCTGGCATGGCAGTTCGGCAACCGCCGCTTTGGGCTGAAAACCTGGCTGGGCCTGCTGGTAACCGTTATTCTGGCTGCCATCTGCGCCGTGATTGCCCTGTGGTTCACTGCCCCCTCCATTCAGAGTTTCCCCTATCACTTTGTGAATGCGGACAGTCTGGAAAATGCCATCCAGCTGCTGCTCAGCCACACCAAGGCCAATGTGATGGACTATTTCACCACCAAAGGCCCCTATCCCCTTGAGCTGGTTTTCCGCTATGTGTATCTGGCTGCTATTGCGGTGTGTCTGTTCGGCGCTTTCGTCCACACGAAAAAGGAGCCCGGCCAGCCGCTGCACCTGCGTTTCGGCCTGAACACCCCGTTCCTGCTGTGCTCCGCCTGGCTAGTGGGCAGTCTTGTCATCATCTTCCTGATGTATGAAACCAACGACTGGTGGGACTTCCGTATGCTGGCGCCGGTGCTGTGGCTGACCATCCTCTGTATGTTCATGACTCAGCGCCGCATTGCGCCCCTTTGCCTGCTGGCTACCAGCCTGCTGATCACCCTGACGCTGGCCTTCGGCGAACCTGTTGGCTGCTTTGCGGATCCATATCGCTTTGAAGAGCCGCCCAAGAACGAAGCTCTTGCCCAGGCGTTGGAAGTGATCACCTTTGATCCGGAAGCCACAGATCCCTTTGACAACACCATCCGTACCGACCTGACCGAAACCTGGCAGATGACGGAGCGCGATGCCGGTCTGGGCATCGAATCCGGCTGGTTTATTGAGGACAGCGTAGGCAAGAGTCGCTGGCTGCTGACCGATATGCTCAAAGCGCCGCTGGAAGGCTACAAACCGGTTTTCAAAACCGACGGCATGGCCGTTTACCAACGGATTGAGGAGTGACCCCCCATGAAAACTACCACCCGATGGGAAAACATACTGGCAGTGCTCTGCCATGTGCTGATGCTTGTTTTGTCCCTTGCGGTTTTTGGCAGCATCATCCAGAATGAGAGCAGCGATCTGAGCATCCATACCGTTTATGCCCGGGCGGGCAACTTCCACGAGCTGGACAGCTTCTTCCACTCCACCGCCAACCCCATGTGGCACGTGCTGGTGGTACTGCTGAGCATGACCGGCGTTCCGCTGTTCACCTCTGCTGTGATGATCACCGCCATCTGCAAGCTGATCGTTTTTGCCCTGACCCATTTTTTCTTCACCCGCTGGTTGCGGGGCCATGTACGTCAGTGGGTCATCACGCTGCTGGCGGTCATCTGCTCGCTGGTGACCGGTTTATGCTGGCCATGGTACAATCCCACCGTCTATCTGGGGGCTGGTTCTCCCAACCTGTGGCACAGCGCCACCCATATGATCGCTATGGTCTGGATGCCGCTGTGTGTGGTGCAGATTGCCCGTGTATATGACGAATTCGTCCGGTTGGAGCCGGAAATGGGCCCCAAGACCGTCCTTGGCTGGCAGGATATGCTCTGGCTGTGCTTCCTGCTGCTTTGCAGCCTTGCCTCCAAGCCCAGCTTCATGCAGGTGTGTCTGCCGGCTTCCTGCCTGTTCTTTCTGGTCAAATGGTTCCAATATCCCAAAAACAGCCGTTACTTCCTGCAGGTGCTGGGCTGGGTGATGCCGGCCATCATCCTGATGATTCTCCAGTATATGTACTATTTCGGCATCATTGTGCCGGTGCAGAGCGAAATGGTGCTGGAATTCTCCCTTGGCAAGGTGAAAACCACCGCCATCATGGTGCTGCTGATGCAGGCTTTTCCCATGTATGCGCTGTGGATGACCCGCAAGCAGCCCAAAGATACGGTTTACTGGCTTACCCTCCTGATGGATGTGGTGGGCATTGTGGAATTCCTCATTCTTGGGGAAAACGGTATCCGGGCAGCCGATGGCAACTTCGGCTGGGGCATGATGTCCGCTGTACTGATGCTGTGGATGGTCACGCTGCCCCGCTATGTGAAAATGCGCAGTAGCGAGACCGCTCTGACCGGCGGCCGCCGTGCCCTGTACGGCATCGGCTGGGCGTTGCTTGGCTGGCATCTGGTATCCGGCATCTATTACATCTGGTATCTGCTGTCCACCGGCGCATCGCTGTAAGATTTCAAACGATCATCAACACCCCTGCGGGCTGAGTACGCAATGCCGTACCCTGTCCGCAGGGGTGTTTTTCAGGTTGTTTTTCGGTTGATTTTCTTATTTTTCGCTTTCGTAGCCCAGGGTACGCAGGTCATCCATGCGGTTGCGCCAGTTTTCCCGCACCTTCACCCACAGCTGCAAATGCACATGGGTGCCCAGCAGGGTTTCGATATCCGCACGGGCTTCCTGACCGATACGGCGGAGCATGGCGCCCTGCTTGCCGATGATGATGCCTTTATGGGCGGCACGCTCGCAGTAGATGGTGGCATGAATCTCCGTCAGATTGTCGCTCTGCTTGGTAATCGCCATCATTTCCACGCCAATGCCATGGGGCACTTCATCCCGCAGATGAAGCAGCGCCTTTTCGCGAATCAGTTCGCCGCAGATGAGACGCTCCGGCTGGTCGGTGATGGTATCATCCGGGAAATACTTGGGGCCTTCCGGCATATAGCTGATGAGCAGTTGTTTCAGATGCTCCACGCCATCGCCGTTGGCTGCGCTCACGGGGACGATGTCATCATAGCCTGCCTGGGCGAACTTTTCCATCAGGCCCAGCAGAGCTTCTTTTTTCAGCAGGTCGATCTTATTCAGCACCAGCGCCTTTTTCACCTTGTACTGGCTCATATCCGCCACGATGCTTTCATCGTGCTTGCCAACAGCCGTGGCATCCACCATTACCACCAGAGCGTCGATGCCCTGCAAGGCTTCCTTGGCAGTCTGCATCATATACTCGCCCAGACGGGTGCGGGGGGTGTGCAGACCGGGGGTATCCAAAAATACCAGCTGGTTCTCAGCCTCGGTATACACACCCATAATGCGGTTGCGGGTGGTCTGAGGCCGGTTGGACACGATGGCAACCTTCTCCCCCACCATGGCGTTCATCAGAGTGCTTTTGCCCACATTGGGTCTGCCCATAATGGCTACAAAGCCGGAATGAAAAACGGACATTTTGATTTCCTCCTCGTGTGTTACGGCAGATCCTTGGGACCAAAGCCGTGGGGCAGCAATTCTTGCAGTGTGGTTTCTGCCACCTGATCCTCGCCCCAGGTTACCAGCAGACGGATGCCGGGCGCAAACTCATTGAGTACCTGACGGCAAGCACCGCAGGGATAGGGCGGCGCGCCATTGGAGGCGATGGCAATGGTGGAAAACTCCTGCTCGCCCTCGCTGACCGCCTTGAACACGGCGGTGCGCTCTGCGCAGTTGGTGAGGCCAAAGCTAGCATTCTCAATATTGCAGCCGGTGAACACACGGCCATCGGCGCACAGCAGTGCAGCGCCCACCGCATATTTGCTGTAGGGAGAATAGCTCTTCTGCATGGCCAGACGGGCAAGCTGACAAAGCTCCTGATCCGAAAGAACGCTGCCGGTATCATCCCGGGTAACGCCGGCCATTCCCAATGCTTTTTCTTCCATCTTGCGCATCTCCTTTTTTTCCGTCTCTTCCATGTGGTCGTAGCCCATCAGGTGAAACAGGGCGTGAGCCAGCAGGTAGCACATCTCCCGGCGCACACTGTGGCCGTATTCCTCCGCCTGCGCCACTGCATGGGGGTAGGAAATGATGATATCCCCCAGCATACAGGCGCCCAGTTCCGGATCCCACTCCCTGCGCAGACGCTTTTCGCTGTCCCGGGCGGTCTGCCCCGGGCGGTAATTGACCGCCGGAAAACTGAGCACATCAGTAGGTCTGTCCACCCCCCGCTGTTCCCGGTTGATCTGATGGATCTCTTCATCATCGGTCAAAAGCACATGAACAGCGCAGGGCTGGGTGACGCCTTCTGCTACCTGACAGCAATGAGCCACCAATTCCAGCGGTGCATCCACTGGCACGGGAATTTTACTTTCCCATTCAATCTTCATGATTTTCTCCTTGGGGTTCTGATTGATTTTCATTCGCAACGACAGATTCCCCTGATTCTTTCTCCTTCGTCTTCTCCGCTGCTTCCTCCGGCTTGGCAGGCTGTTCCTCTTCCTTTGCAACGGGAACTGCGGGCTGAGCAGGGGCTGCTTCCGATACTGCGGGCTGAGCCGCCGGTTTGGCGGGCTGAGGCTGCGTTGCAGCAACAGGGGCTGCCGGTTGCGGCTGGGCAGGCGCTGCTTCCGATGCAACAAGCTGTGCCGCTGGTTTGGCGGGCTGAGGCTGCGTTGCAGCAGCAGGGGCTGCCGGTTGCGGCTGGGCAGGTTTCACTGCTTGCGGGGCTGCCGGTTTGCTGGCCTGTGCAGGTGCGGGTTTTGCCTGTTGTGCAGGCGCTGCCTGTTCCGGTGCTTTGGGCTGAACAGGCGTTTCCGCCTCCACCTTGCGAAGCTCCATGGCCTCCACCCGGCTTTCGGTGTAGCCTTCTTCACTTGCCATCAGGCTGGCGTTCACTCTGGCAGCGGCTGCCGGGCTGATGGACGGATATTCGATCCGTTCATGGAACACGCCCTTGAGTACGGTGCTGAAGGCCTGACAAATCCGCTCCACATCCTGCAAGGTCAACGGCGCATCGTTCAGCTGACCATCCTCCAGCTTGCCCTTGACCAGCTTGTGAATGAATTCCTCAATGGCCTGGGGCGTGGGGTTGGACATACTGCGCACGGCGGCTTCCACTGTATCTGCCAGCATGATGATGGCGCTTTCCTTGGTCTGAGGCCGTTTGCCGTCATAACGGAAATCGGCGATATCCACACCGGCATCGCCAGCCTGCTGGGATGCTTTGTGGTAGAAGTACATAACCGGCGTATCGCCATGGTGCTCGGCGATAATATTCTGAATCTCCATGGGCAGGCGGTACTGCTGGGCAAGCACCAGACCATCCCGGGTATGAGCTGTTACGATGGCAGCGGACACATAGGGATTGGTATGCTCATGGGGATTATCCCCGATCTGGTTTTCCTTGAAATACAGGGGGCGCTTCAATTTGCCGATATCGTGAAAATACGCACCGGCACGGGCCAGCAGCTGGTTGCCATCCACGCTTTCAGCAGCAGCTTCAGCCAGATTGGCCACGATAATGCTGTGATGATAGGTACCGGAAGCCTCGATCAGCAAACGGCGAAGCAGGGGATGGTTCGGATTGCTCAGTTCCATCAGCTTGGTGGGCGTTGCCAGATTGAACAGAGCCTCCACCAGCGGGTCAAAGGCGATGGTCAGCACAGCTGCGCCAGCCGCTGCTGCACCGCTCCACACGGCATCCGCTGCCACTTCATGCAAAGAGGTATTGGTCATGAAACCCAGAATGAGGATCAGGGCCGCATTCACCATAGCGGTGATGATACCGCACAGAAGGATCTGCTGACGGTTGGGTTTCTTGTGCACGATCATCAGTGCGGTGATGCTGCTGATCAGCGTGGTCAGGATGATATTCACCGTCTGGCTGCTGAAGGTGCTTTCGCTGCCGGTTGCCAGAGTGCCGATGATCACCGTCATGCTCAGGCAGGCGGCCATGCCCACCCGTGCACCCAGAAGACTGGTAACCATCACCACGCACAGAAGCGTGGGCATCAGGTACACTTTCACCAGCTTGGCCAGCACGCAAACGCCCAGCGTCAGGCACATAACCAGCATAATGATCAGCATCCGGGAGGGACGGCGCAGGATCTCCGGGCAGAGCAGGGTAAGCACCAGCACCAGAATGGCAATGGCGATCAGCACCAGAGAACAGGCGCTGACATACATCATGATGTCCACATCATCGTTATCCAGAAGGCCAAGGCTGCGCAGCATTTCCAGCTGAGTGACAGTCACACGCTCACGGGCCAGCACAATGTTCTGCCCCTGCTTGTAAATCACCGGTTCCACCGCCTCACGGGCTTCCTGCCGGAGCGCTTCGGTGGCGGTCTGATCAATGAGCATATTGGGCTGCATCACCTTGCGCAGGATGGGGGTCACCACATTCTGCAACAGGTCGATATCGGTCTTGTAGCCAACGATCTGCTGCAAATACTGGATGGTTTCGCTCACATATCCCTCGCGGATGGTGGTGTTCATGGTGTTTTCCACCGCAGCGGTCAGGTCGTTGGTCAGATCCAGCATCTGCTGGTCGGAAGCGTGCAGCAGCGTTTGCAGCTGATAGCCCGCCAACGTCAGCTGCGTCAACTGGCCCTGGGCATAGCTCAACTCTGCCTCATTGAACTGATAACCATTCTGCGCAACAGGGTCGTCTGGGAAATGCTTCTCCAGAACAGTGCGGCCATACTGCTGAACGGTATTGACCTGCTTGAGCACAATCGCCAGATTCTGCATTACCTCGGTGGTGACGGTTTCATTGAACACATAGCTGGGCTCCACCTTGGAAGCAGCTTCTTCCCGCTGCCGGGCGGTGGTCACCTCGTCCACCACATCCTTGGTGGCGGTGATGGTGGTATGGGAAATATCGCCCACCCGCAGATTATACCTTTTGGGGGCGATTGCAATTGTCATCAGGCTGCACAGCAGCACTGTGCAGAGAATCATCACCATGACGGTCTGAGCGGTCTTGGTGGCAAAAATCTCCCGCAGCGGTTTCCGGGTGCGTCCGGCGGGCTTTCGGGCGGCTCGTCTATTGGGCATCATCTGCTAAACCCCTCCGCTTTCTTTCGTACGCATCATAGGCTTTCACCACGGTCTGCACCAGATCGTGGCGCACAACATCGCTTTGGTTGAGACGGATAATGGCTACCTCCGGCACATCGCTGAGCACTTCCAGCGCTTGCAGAAGTCCGCTCTGCTTGCCAAAGGGCAGGTCGGTCTGGGTGGCATCGCCGGTGACCACCACGCGGCTGCCTGCGCCGAAGCGGGTCAGGAACATCTTCATCTGCTCCGGCGTGGTGTTCTGGGCTTCATCCAGAATGATGAAGCTGTCTGAGAGGGTGCGGCCACGCATATAGGCCAGCGGCGCAACTTCCAGCGCCCCCCGCTCCTGAAGCCGCTGGTAGCTCTCTGCGCCCATCATCTCATAAAGGGCATCGAACAGCGGGCGCAGGTAGGGATCCACCTTCTGGCTCAGGTCGCCGGGCAGGAAACCCAGCTTTTCGCCTGCCTCCACCGCCGGGCGGGTCAGCACGATGCGCTCCACTTCCTTGTTGCGCAGTGCCACCACAGCCAATGCCATGGCCAGATAGGTTTTGCCGGTACCGGCAGGGCCCACGGCAAAGGTGAGCTCATGTTCCTTGATGGCCTTCACATATTCATACTGACCAAAGGTTTTGCACCGCACCGGACGGCCCCGGTGGGTGATGGCCACCGGCTCCTGAGGAATTTCGTCCAGCTTGTCCAGCTCGCCCCGCTTCACCAGGCTGAGGGCATAGCGGAGCACCGTGCGGTCCACGGTCATGCGGGCAGCGTGAAGCTGGCTCAGTTTATCGATGACGGCAGCGGTCATCTCCACTGCCTCCTCCGGGCCTTCCACCTCCAGGTCTGCACCCCGGAGGGCCAGTTTCACACCCAGTTCGTTTTCGATCAAGGGCAGGTTGCGCTCATTGGCGCCAAGCAGCGAAAGGGATGCTTCCATGCTGTCCAGCATGATCTTTCCCCGTACATTGCAACTCAAAAGGGCACGCCTCCGATCATGGCAGCGCTGCCGGCTGCACAGGCAGGGACGGCAGATGCCAGTTTATCACCTTATATCATACAATACTCTGCCCATTTGGTCAACAAATCATTGCACAGGCGTATATGGCTGGCGGCTGGGCTGCCCATCGCTGTCAAGCAGCAAATCCGCCAGATATTCCCCGCTGGCGGTGGCATACACATAGCCATCCTCCCCCATGCAGGTTTCCATCCATTGTTCCACAAGCACATACCCCCGCAGGGTCTGGCGCAGCTTCTTCTCGGCGGCTGTTTTGGCTTCCTGCTCCACCTGGGCCAAAGGCCGCTGTCCGTTGCTCAATGCCACCTCCCGGTATTCCACCCGCCGCTGCCATACGGGGAAGAAACAGCCCACCAGCGGCGTATCGGTCAGGTACAGCTGATAGGTCAGATATGCGGGCGTTTCCAAGGTTTCCGGCCAGCACAGCCAAGGGGTGCACAGTTGGTATGCCGCCTGATTGCGCCCGGTTTCCTGACTGATGGTCTCCTGCAGAGGCAGACGCACCGTTTCCGCCTGCCAGCACCGGGCCACTACCCGGCCCCGAGCCGCTACCGGCACCATTTCTCCGTCGGCGTCCCGTTCTTCACCCCGGATGAGCACCTGACCCTTCCTCACCAGATCGCCCGGGCGCACCATGGCTGTGCCTGCATAAACCTGCACCGATTGCACCACTCCATCACGGGCAGCCAGCAGATGGCCGGGGTCCTGCTGAGGCAGCGCCGGTGCAGGGACACCCTGGGTGCATTCCACCACCAGCGTCACATTGTTCACATACACCCGGAACCAAGCCACCTCCGGATACCTCCGCTGCAACCAAAGCGCCAGCGTGGCAGCATCCACCTTTTCTTTGGGGATACCGGGTTTGATGCCTTCCTCCGAAAGATAGGCTGCCATATCCGCCTGATAGGGCCCTGCATCCACAATGCGGATCACCCATACATACCGCATTGCCACCGCCAGCAGAACCGCCGCCAGCACAAGGCCGATCAGCAGGCCGGGACGGGTAAGCCAGTGGCGGATACGGGCGCCAATACCCACCGGAGCCGTCTTTTCCATGCGCCAGCCCTTTTCCTGTACAAGGGCTGCGATCCGCTCCACATCGGAAGACCGGCAAACACAGCGCAGCGTGCGATGATCCAGCCGCCGTGCGCTGACCAGCGTGATCTGTTCCTTTTGCAGGGTATTGAGAAAGCGTTCCAGATTGAGCCCGGTCAGGGTGAACTGATGATGCAGGCAATCCGGCAGGGGCAGATGGTGGAGCATCGCTTTCAACGGGTTGGCAGCCATCCGATCTGCATTTTCCGCTGCCGTCGTTTGTTCTGCCGCCACTGTCCTTCGTTCCCGAATGACCATCTTCCTCACCCTTTCGGCCGGTAGCACAGTTTTTCTATTTTGCCAAGCACCACCAGCCCATCCTGATCGTACCGGGTCAGGGACAGCCTTTGACCATTGATCACCAGAAGTCCGCACAGGGTTTTCAGAATGATCTCCCGCTCTGTACAGGCATATACGCCCTGATGCTGCTCCACAATCACCTTTTCATCCCCCACCAGCACGGAGCGGGGCCACCCGAACACCAACTCCTGCGGCAAATCCGCTTGCTTGAACCGATCCAGCATACCGCGCCTCCTTTTGTTTTGGAAAAGCATATGAGGCGCTTCAGGTGAAAATGCAGCAATATGTGCCTTTCTTCCGCTTGACAGAAGGAAAGGTAATCTGTTATCTTTTTATTGGTAACATATTACCAAACATAGAAACAAGAAACCATCCGCAAAGGAAAGGAGCAATCCCATGCAACTGAGCGAAGTGACCCAAAGCAGCACCATGGACTTTTCCGGCATTGAAAGCTCCTACTTTCTGTTGGGCCTGCTCAGTGCGTTTGACAATCGCTTTCAGGCCATCGCCGACCGATTGATTGGGGAAATCAGCTGGAAACAGTTTTTCACCATCATCTGCGTCAATCTCTGCAAGGAAAGCCCCACTTTGCAGCAACTGGCGGATGTGATGGGTACCTCCCACCAAAACTGCAAACAGCTGCTGCTCAAGCTGGAAAAGAAGGAGTTCGTGGCCTTGGAGGCTGATCCAGCCGATCGGCGCAAGCAGCGCATCCGGCTGACACCGGCTTGTATGGCCTTCTGCCGGCAGAATGACGAACGCAGTCAAACCCTGATGCAGCAGATGTTTGCCGGCATTCCGGAGGAGCATCTGCGCATTACCATCCAGACCATTTTACAGATGGAACGGCAGCTGAGCGGACTGGCAGATGCTAACAATCCCAAAGAACAGGAGATACAACATGAATAACGGCATCATTCTCTATCAAAGCAAATACGGTGCGACCAGGAAATATGCCAATTGGCTGGCAGAATCCACCGGTTTTAGCTGCATGGAAACCAAAAAGGCCACCCTTGCGGCAGTGCAGCCCTACAAGACCATCGTGCTCATGGGCGGTGTGTACGCCTCAGGCGTGGCGGGACTGAGTTTCCTGAAAAAGAACCTTTTGGGTCTGAAAGGCAAGCGTATCCTGATTTTTGCCGTGGGTGCCTCCCCCTATGATGAAGCCGCCATTGAGCAGGCACGCCAACACAATCTGAAAGGGGAGCTGAGCCATATTCCCCTGTTCTATGGGCGGGGCAGCTGGAATCTGGAGGGCATGACTTTCGGTGACCGTACCCTTTGCAAGCTGCTGCTGAAAGCCGTTGCCAAGCAGGATCCCTCCACCTACGAGCCTTGGCAGGCAGCTTTGGTGGAGGCAAACGCCAACAACGGCGCATTCGACTGGTCGGACAAAGCCTATCTGGAGCCCCTGCTGGCTGCCCTGAAAGCTTGACAAGGCAGCGCTTCTTCTGCTACACTGACCCTGACAAGGCAAAACCACCCAAAGGATGTGATGTTGCCGATTCTCCGGCTGCCGCCCCGTCGGTTTGCGGAGGATTCGGAAAGAGCGGAAAAGCCAAGTGCATACGCAATCAAGCTGTATTTTGTCAGCTTTGTTTGTGTTGCATGGATGGTTTTTCGCTCTGCAACGGAAGCCTTTTTTCGCCGCAGAGTGTATGGCTCTGCGGTTTTTCTTTTGGGAAAATATCCACTGGCTATCCGAACGGTTTTGCCTTGTCACTGAAACAAACCATATTGGAGGAAGAATACCTATGCATACCATCAAAAAAGTTCAGTTATGCGGCGAGAAGGAACACATCACCCCCAACACCCCTGCAGGGAGTTGCAGAACGATTGAAAGGATCGTGGATACCAATCTGAAAAGAACCATCGCAAGAAGGATTCTGGAAAACCTTCACGCTTGGTTTGAAGTGGATGAGAGCAGGGAGCAATATATCCGCGAGTGTTCCGACTGGATATTCTTTGCTGCCAAGGAAAATGGCGATGATGCCGGATTCCTCTGCCTGAAGGAAACAGGCCGACAGACGGTGGAACTGGCCGTTATGGGCGTTCTCCGGGAGTACCACAGGCGTGGTTTGGGGAGAGCCCTGCTAAAGGAAGCCCAAAAGGTTGCAGCAAAGGAAGGCTATTCCTTCATGCAGGTCAAGACGGTAAAGATGGGCGTCTATGAGGACTACGACGTTACCAACCGCTTCTATCTGTCCATGGGATTTGCGGAGTTTGAAGTTCTTGAAGAACTCTGGGGCAAAGAGAATCCCTGCCAGATCTATGTTATGTCCCTAAGCAAAGCCGAAGCCATTCAGGAGGATCTATGAAAAAGTGGTATGATGAAGAATATGCATTCAGCGTTGAGGTAGCCGGATTTCTGCACGGAGATCACACCGAGCGATATTGCCGCAATGGCGAAGAGATCGGCGACCGCTATACCTGTACTTATGGCTGCCCCGTCAATCAGGACGGATACGGAATCTGCTCCAAAACAATGATGCTGCTGTATCCCTTGATGGAAGCGGTCAGAAGCGGAGGAGACCTTGAAAACCTTGGCGGTGATGGGAAATACTCCAAAACGGTTGTATGCCCGGATGGATGCGTGATTTTCAGGCTGACCGCAACGCCGCTGGGAAATGAGAATTTCCACAAGGGCCGGCTTTATGATTATCCGGATCAGACATAAAGCTATCCATTCGAATCTTCCTGCCACTGGAAGTGATGTCCAACTACTGAAATGAAGAAAGCCCTATGTCCGATGATGGCGAAATGTGTGGGCGGCAGCCACGGCTATAACCGGCATCGGGCAACTGCCGCAAATGAGAAAACCCCCGCACTGTATCCAGTGCGGGGGCAATCTTCATCGTTGTAAAATTAGTCCACGATGGGCTGACCGGACACGATGCACAGGGTATCCTTGGCGATGACGGATTCCTCATCGGTGGGGATGACGCAGATCTTCACCTTGCTGTCGTCGGTGGAGATGGTGCACTCATAGGCATGACCATCAGCGCAGGCAGCATTCTTGGCGGGATCCAGCTTGGCGCCCAGGTACTCGAAGTCCTGCATGATCATCTCACGCAGCTTGCCGTTGTTCTCACCGATACCGGCCGTGAACACGATGGCATCCACGCCGCCCATTTCAGCAGCGTAAGCGCCGATGTACTTGCGAACGCTCCACACCAGCATATCACGGGCCAGAATGGCATCCTCGTTGCCTTCGGCGGCAGCGGCATCCACGTCACGCATATCGCTGCTGATGCCGCTGATGCCCAGAAGGCCGCTCTGCTTGTTCATCATGTTCAGAACGCCCTTGACGTCCATATCGGTGTTGTCCACCAGATATTCCACCACAGCAGCATCCAAAGTGCCGCAGCGGGTGCCCATCAGCACGCCCTCCAGAGGGGTGATGCCCATGGAGGTATCCAGGCACTTGCCGTCCTTCACAGCAGCCAGAGAGGAGCCGTTGCCCAGATGGCAGGTGATGATGCGGCTGCCTTCCTTCTCAAGGCCCAGGAACTCGCGCACGCGCTTGCTCACATAGCGGTGGGAAGAACCGTGGAAGCCGTAGCGGCGAACGTGCAGGTCGGTGTAGTACTTCTTGGGCACACCGTACATGAAGGCCTTGGCGGGCATGGTCTGATGGAAAGCGGTATCGAACACAGCCACATTGGGGGTGTTGGGCATCACCTTTTCGCAGGCCAGAATGCCCTGCAGGTTGGCGGGGTTATGCAGGGGGCCCAGAGGAATGTTGGCCTCGATGGCAGCCTTCACTTCCTCGGTAACCAAAGTGCTGGCAGTGAAGCTTTCGCCGCCATGCAGCACGCGGTGACCCACAGCGCCGATTTCGTCCATGCTCTTCAGCACACCCTTTTCGGTATCCAGCAGACCCTTGAGCATCCATTCGATGCCCTCGGTGTGATCCTTCATGGGGGTGGTCACTTCGAAGACCTTGTCGCCCACCTTCTGCTTGATGCGGCTGCCTTCGATGCCGATGCGCTCTACCAGACCCTTGGCCAGCGTGGCGTTGGAATCCATGTCGATGAGCTGATACTTGAGGGAGGAAGAACCAGCGTTGAGGATAAGAATTTTCATGTGACTGTCTCCTTTAGAATATATTTGGGCAATACAGTTGTCCTGTCTGCTTTGCCAACGGCAGGGATGTCCCTGCGCCTCACACCGCAACCTGTGCGGGGAATGCCTTAATCGATGATGTTTTTCATTGCTTCGAATGCAATGCCATATTGTTCAGCATGCTGCTGGGCTGCACCGCCCTCCGGGCCGATGAGCACGGTCTCACCACCCGTTACAATGGTGGTATAAGCGTCCACTTTCTCCATGCCATTCTCCGTTTGCACCATCACGTCGGGCATGATGCCCAGCTCAGCTTCCATCACAGGAATCTCCACCCTTTGCAACCGGGTACAGCGGGCGAAAGCGCCGCTTCCAATCTGACGGATGCTTTGTGGAAACGTGACGATTTCCAATGTGTTGGCATCGTTGAAGGCCATAGCATCCACCACTTCCACGCCATCCGGCACCTGATACTGGCTGCGCTCCTGCCACGGGGCGTAACACACCAGCCGTTTGCCATCTTTGGACAGAAGCACTGTGCCATCATCCTGTGTCATAAAGCCGACGCAATCCTCATCCACCTCAAACCGTTCCAGCCATGGGCAGATGATAAAATTGTAATTGCCAATCTGCACCAAATTGCGGGGCAAGCGGATGCTTTCCAGATAGCTGCAGCCATAGAAACAGCTCTCACCAATCGTTTTGATGGAATCGGGCAATTGCACATCATACAGCTCGAAGCAGCTTTCAAACACACCATCGGGGAGCGCTTCCAGCTGCGCAGGCAGCCGGATGCTTACCATCCTGCTGCAACCTGAAAAAGCAAATTCCCCAATACTGGTAATACTATCCGGCAGAAGCACCTGTCGCACTGCCGTTTCGTAGAACGCATAGGGAGCCAGCTGAGTAACTGTCTGCCCGCCGATGGTTTGCGGTACCTCCACATGGGTTGCAGTGCCCGTGTAGGCCGTAATGGTCAGCGTGCCATCCGACAGTTCTTCAACATCAAAATCCGCTTCGTTGGCAGAGGGGGCCGTGCGCTGCACCGGCAGGTGAAAACTGCTGATGACCAGCGGCATATTGGTATCCAGCCAGTCCACACCGGTCTGATACATCAGGAAATACAAATCGCCCTGATCGTTGACCCAGACCATCTCGAAGCCCTGTCCCACCATTTCCACCTGCAAAGCGGGCAGGCCATCCAGCAGGAAGGTATCCAGCAGTTTGCTGGACTCGGTGATTTCACCGGCAAACAGCGCCCTGCCTTCCAGCAGGAAAGAGGCGGCATATTCATCCTCCGTGGTTTCCGGATCCATTTCTGCTGAATATTCCGCCACCATCAGCACACCGCCATCCGGTGTCATGGCAACAACTGCGGGATACGCATAGCCTGCGTCGAAGCATTCCCATTCCATGGGCAGATCAACGGCAAAATGCCCGCAGCGCACCGGATAACAGGTCATGCCGGGAATCAGCCAGCCTTCAATGTCCTCTGGTACCTGATAAACATCGCCATCGGTGGTGACAAGGCCATTTTCAGCTTCCTCAACAGGCGATATTTCCAATGCCCGAGCCGTCAGCGAGCAACACAACATCATGACAACAAACAGAAAAAGCAACTGTTTTCTCATTATTGTCATCCTCCTGATAGCGTTTTGGGCGCAGTTATGCTACAATGCAATGGAAAAACCACACCTAGCTTACAGTATACACCTTTTGGATAAAGAATGGAAGGGGGGGACAAGCCCAAAAAGCTGCATACAGATGAATTTTGCAGCAACGGGCGCAGATTGTGAAACAACCCATCGTTGGTATCATATGCGAATACGACCCTTTCCACCGGGGACACCAGCGACAATTTGAACTGATTCGGCAACAAATTCCGGATGCGGCCATCGTCTGCCTGATGAGCGGGCCTTTCACCCAGCGGGGGATGCCTGCTCTGTTTTCCCCCGCCTTTCGGGCAGAGGCTGCCCTGCGGGCTGGGGCGGACATGGTATTGGAGCTGCCCTGCGCCTTTGCGGTGCGGGATGCAGAGCATTTCGCCCTTGGGGGCGTCAGCATTCTGAGCCAGCTGGGATTTGTTGATTTCATCAGCTTTGGTGTGGAAAACAACGGCATTGACCTGCAAGCAGCTGCCCGCCTGATGGAAGAACCCACCAAACAGTATACCGACGCATTGAGGGCAGAACTGGACAAAGGCGTTTCCTTTGCTGCGGCGCAGGGAAGAGCGCTGGCGGTCTGTCTGGCAGGAGAAGCCCAATGGCAGGGCACCGCTTTGGATGCCGCCCAACACCTATTGCAGCAGCCCAATTTGATTCTGGCGCTTTGCTACCACCGGGCGTTGCTGCGGCTGAACAGCCATTTACAGCCGCTGCCGGTGGAGCGGATTGGCGGCTATCATGACAGGGTGTTGCCAGCCGACGCATCCGGCGTGTATCTTGACGCTTTCTCTTCCCCTGCATCCGTCTATCCTTCCGCTACTGCCGTCCGGAATGCCTATCTGGATGGGGATACCGCCGCTGCCGGAACCGCCTGCGGCTATCCCCTGCCTGAAACGGGCGGTCAACTGCCCATCTGCCGCCCGGATGCGCTGGACAGAGTGCTTCTGTACAAACTGCGCTCCATGACCACCGACCAGCTGTGGCAGCTTCCCCTGTGCACCGAAGGGCTGGAATACCGACTGGCTGCGGCAGTCCATCAGGCCACCAGCCGGGAAACCCTGCTGGAAGCCCTGAAAACGAAACGGTACGCCCGGGCAAGGCTCAGCCGCCTGTGCATCCACGGGCTGCTGGGTGTTACACAGGATTTGCTGGATGCCCATCCACTGCCGGAATATGTGCGGCTTTTGGGTTTCCGTAAAGAAAGTGCGGATTTGCTGAGCCTTCTGCGGGGCAGCAGCATCCCCGTCATCAGCAAGGCAGCGGATGGTGACCTGACGAATCCGCTCTATGCACTGGACAATACTGCCTACGACCTGTGGGCTTTGGGTGCAGGCATCCCTGCCGGATTGATGATGCGCAGTCAGGTGGTGCGTTTTTCTGCATCGAATCAGGAGAGTAAAAAATGATCGGCAACTACAAAGTAATCACCCTCTGCGGCAGCACCCGTTTCAAAGATGCCTTTTTGCAGGAACAGAAACGGCTGACCCTGGAAGGGAATATCGTTATCAGCGTGGGCTTGTTCGGCCATTCCGGCGATGAGGAAGTATGGTCGGAGGGCACCAAAGCCATGCTGGATGATATGCACAAGCGGAAAATCGATATGGCGGATGAAATCTTCGTTATCAACGTGGGCGGATACATCGGGGAAAGCACCCGGTCGGAGATTGCGTATGCAAAACGCACCGGCAAGGCGGTGCGATATCTGGAGGAAGCCTAAAGGAGCAAAGCAAAACGGTGCTTTCGCAGAGCAAAAGCTGCGAAAACACCGTTTTTTCTTTACAGCCGCTTGTACAGCACCGAAACGCTGTCCTTTTCCAAGCCGCACTTGCCATAGAACCCTTCATTGGGCTCGATGGACATCAGCTGCACCACAGAGATCCCCTTCTCCTTGAGGTAGGGTTCCACAGCCTGCATCAAGGCTTTTCCGATGCCCTGTTTCTTGCGCTCCGGCACCACAAACAGCTCGGAAATGTAGAAGAAGTCTTCGTCAGCGTAGGGATCCACAAAGCCCAGCAAACCGCCGATGATGGTTCCATCCTCCACAGCAGCCAGACCCATGCCCTCATAGTTGCCCAGAATGCCCCGGACACGCCGCAGGGCACGTTCCTCCGTCCAGTTCTCAAACCAGGGCGCTTCGGAATAGGCCTTAGACATGGCATTGACCAGACCAGCAAAATCTTCTTCCGTTACCAAACGGTATTCAATCATTCGTTTCAGAACCTCCATAAATCACAACGGACGCTCAGTCCTCGTCGTCCTCATCAAAACCAAGGGCGATGCGGTTCTGGTCGTTTTCCCACAGCTTGTCCAGCCGGTAGAACTCCCGCTCTTCGGGGTGGAAGATGTGCACCAACACATTGCCGTAGTCCAGCACCACCCAGCGGCCTTCCTGCTGGCCTTCCTTGCGGATGGGCTCGATACCGTCTTCGGTCAGCTTCTCTTCCACTTCGTCAGACAGGGATTTGACCTGCAAAGCGCTGCGGCCGCTGGCAATGATCATGCAATCGGTGATCACGGTCAGGTCGTGCACATCCAGCGCCACAATGTCCTTGGCCTTCTTTTCGTAGAGAATGCCAGCAATCTTGGTAATCAGTTCGTTATTCATCTTCATTGCTCCTTTGCTGTGCCATCAGGCGGTCCAGCCAGTCCGCCACCCGCTGGGTGGTGGGATGGGGCACGCCTTTCTGGCTCTTTACATAATCGAGGGTTGACCGGAGGGAATGGCTCATGGCAGCGGGAAGGCTTTCCTGTGCCAGCCTGCGAACCTCTTCCAGCGCCGGATAGCTGCGCCGGGAAGGCTCAATCTTGTCGGACAGAAATACGATCATATCCAGCGGCAGCATCCCCACCTTGCCGGTGGTATGGCAGCGGATGGCAGCCAGCACATTGGGGTCGGTAATGCCATAATCCCGCTCGGCCACCACTGCCCCCACGGGGCCGTGGAGCAGGTTGCCGTTCTGGAAAGTGATCTTGTCAATCAGCAGCCGGTGTTCCTTGGCAATCTGCTGCATTTCGCCAAGGGGCATACACTTGGCGCAGTCGTGCAAAAGGGCCGCGGTGGCTGCGGTATCCTCGGAAATTCCGTGCTGCCGGGCCAATCTGCGGGCTGTCCAGCTCACCAGCAGGGAATGAAGCAGCCGCTTTTCGCTCAGGTTCTTCTTCAGCTTGGCATAGGCTGCTTCGCCAATCGCCGGGCTGGCTTCCCTGCCGTAGAGGCCCATCTGCCGGATGTATTCGATCACCTGCAGCTTCAGTTCGTCCGGGTCGCCGCCTTCCTTCAGTTCAGCCCGAACGGCGGTGGAACTCACATCCCTGGGGGGCAGGCTCAAGAAACTGAACTTGCAGCCCTGCTTGCGCAGCTTATGGCAGCGGGGATCGTCCTCCGGGGTATGGGTGGCCCGGCGGCACACCAGAAAGCGGGTCAGCTCAAACACCTTGTCTGCCTTGCGCCAGTTGGGCAGATCAAAGAGGGTATCCTCGCCAATGATGTAATAAAACTCCGCATTTGGCAGCTGCTTTTTCAGCAGCGTCAAGGTATCCACCGTATAGATGGTGCCCTTGCGCTCCAGCTCAATGCGGCTGGGCTCAAACCCGGTCATGCCACTGACCGCCAGACGAGTCATTTCATAGCGGTGCTCCGCATCCTCCAGCCCTTCTTTCTTGTGGGGCGGGTTGCCGGTGGGCAGAAACAGCACCCGATCCAGCTTGCCTTCTTTCAGGGCGCAGGCAGCCATTTCCAGATGACGCTCATGGATGGGATTGAAACTTCCGCCCATGAGACCGATTTTCTCCTCGGGCACAACTGCGCCTCCTTTCGTTGGGGGATTGGATGATTATACTAAAAATCACGGAAAAGGGAAAGCTATTTTCGGAAAGCGGGGTGTATTTTCCATGCACAAATACCAGCCCAAGGCGCCCTTGGGAGAGGCGGCGGACAAATTGCTCCGGGCCATGCTGGCTGCGCTGGCAGGCACGGCGTGGTTCGTGTACCTGTGGGGCCTTCGTCTGACGGCTCTGACCGCAGGGATCGCCATGGGCGGCCTCATCTGGCTGATGGTGCGGCAGCTGGGCAAAAAGCGGGTGATGCGCCGGGAAGCACAGATGCGGCAGATGATCGGCGGGGAACTGGCGCTGAGCCGCCTGATGATGCTCTCTCCCCGGCACGCTGCCTTTCAGGCGGCGCTGTGGCTATTGCCCAAGGCGGATATCCACATGGAAAAGGCCTTGCCCTGGGGCGTGCTGGGCACCTGGAAAGGCGGGCGGGTGCTGGTGCGGCTCATCGCCCAGCATGAAAGCCTACCCATCAATGTACAGCAGGTGATCAAGGCTGTCCGGGACGCCCACGATCAGGAGGCGGATCGCTGCCTTCTGTGCGTAACAGCCCCCGTCAGCAAGGAAGCCGCTGCCTATGCGGAGGACTTGGAAATGCCCATCCGTATCGTAACAAGGGAGGAACTGGTAGCCCTTGCCGGAGCCAACGAACCCGCCACCGATGAACAGCTGCACCGGATGGCCGAAGGGCGGCGGCACAAGAACCGCAACTGGCAGGGCTGGCTGGCGGAGATTCTGTCTCCCAAGCGGGCCAAACGCTACTTATGGTACGGTATCGCCCTTGCAGCGCTGGCCCTGCTGACCCGTCAATGGGTGTATCCTTTTCCCTCGGCGGTGTGCCTGTTGCTGTATGCGGGCTGCAAGATCCGCAACTGGCGCAGAAAGGAGGAAAGCTGGTAAGTTCTCAGCCTGCGCAAGCATTGGACAGGACAATCCACTGCTCCACAGACAATTCTTCAGCCCGGGCGGTGGATTTGAGCCCTTCCGCCTCCATGGCGGCAAGGAGTTTTTCGCCATCCACGGTGCCTTTGAGAGCATTGGTCAGCGTTTTGCGGCGGTGATTAAAGCCATCCTTCATCATCCGCATCAGCCGTTTTTCGTTGGTGACCGGTGCTACCGGCTGCTTGCGCATCCGCAGATGGATGAAAGCGCTGTCCACCTTGGGCGGCGGCGTGAAGGCCTCGGCGGGTACAATGGCTTCCAGCTCCGGCTGGCACCAGTAGCGGCACCGGGCGCTGAGGAGCCCGTAGGCATCATCGCCGGGCAAAGCCAGCAGCTTGTCCGCCACTTCCTTCTGCACCATCAGGGACAGCTGCCGGATGGGAAGGCCGCTTTCCCACAGAAGATCCAGTATGGGGGTGGTGATGTTATAGGGAATATTGGCAATGACATAAAAATCCTCACCCAGAGGGGCGCAGAGTTCCCGGATGGGCTGCTTGCGGATATCCCCCACCACGATGGTCAGGTTGTCAAAGCGCTCGGTTTTCATACGCAGGAAGGGCAGCACATCCTGATCCACTTCCACGGCGATCACCTGCCCCGCTTCCTGACAGAGCTGATAGGTGAGCATTCCGCTGCCCGGGCCGATTTCCAGCACCTTGTTTTCCTTGCTCACGCCGGTGGATTTGACCAAAGCGGATAGGAGCGCTTCATCATACAGGAAATGCTGGCCCAGATCATGCTTGTAGTTGACACCCTCCTTACGCTGTCGGGTGGCTTTCTGGTAGGATTTCTTCATTATGCTTTCCCCTCGTCAATCTGCACATTCTCCCGGCCGAAGGTTTGAAACAGCATTTGCTCGTTGGCTTCCCGGGCATCGTTCTGGGCTGTGTTCACCGCTTCGCCCTCCAGTACCACTTCCAGCTTCACCGGCTTTCCGGCTGCCTGGCTGAGATACTCGTTCAGCTTTTCCTTCCGGGCGGGCTGGTTCAGCTTCACATAGGAAAAATCTTTCTTGGCACGGGCGATCTGCACCCGGTAGGTGTCGTTCTCTTCACCAAGAAAGCGCTCATTGCGCAACAGGCCCAAAAGCGGCGGCTCGTTCTTGCTCAGAATGGACAGAAACTCCTTCCAGACCAGCTTGGCATCGTTGGGAATGGGTTTGGCAGCAGGTTCAGCGGCAGGGGTCGCATCATCGCTGGCAGCGCTGGCCGCACTACCGGCCTTGACAGCAGCTTTTCCAGCCTTGGCAGCAGACCCTTCTGCCGGAGCGGCAACGGTATAAGCGCCGCTGTCCAGCTTGGATTGCAGCTGACTGAGCTGGGCTTCCAGTTCCCCGATGCGTTCCATCAGCGCTTCACTGCTTTCGCCCGCATTCTGCTGGCAAGCCCGGAGGGAAGCGGATTCCAGGCCGATGCGGGGTGTGGAGGCAAAGCGCAATTCTCCCTCTGCCTTCACGAAATCATCCAAAATACGCAGAAGTCTTGCGGAGGAGAACTGCTCCGCTTGCTGGCGATACCGCTTTTCATCCTCATCGGTCACATCCAGAATGGAGGCGGCATCCTTGTCCACGGCCTTCACCGTCAAAAGCGCGCGCATATGCGCCGACATTTCCCTGAGGAATACCTGCGGCTCCCGGCCGGAGCGCATCAGCTCGTCCACCTTGCGCATCACGCCGCCGGCATCATAGGCAGCCAGCAGTTCCGCATAGGTAAAGAGAAAATCCTTATCGGAAGTGCCCAGCACATCCCGCACCTGTGCGGCCGTGATGGCGCCGCCCTCCGCACCGGCCACACACATATCCAGAATGCTGAACGCATCACGCATGGCGCCCTCAGCAGCCCGGGCCACCATCTGCAGGGCTTCTTCCTCGGCGGTGAAACTCATCTCATCCAGCGCAAGGCGCATACGCTCCACCATCAGGTTGGAGGGAATACGCCCGAAATCGTACCGCTGCACCCGGGAAAGGATGGTGGCAGGCAGCTTGTGAGGCTCCGTGGTGGCCAGAATGAACACGATATGCTCCGGCGGCTCCTCCAGGGTTTTCAGCAGCGCATTGAAAGCGGAGGTGGACAGCATATGCACCTCGTCGATGATGTATACCTTATAGCGGCCCATCTGGGGCGGATAGGGCACCTGATCCAGCAATTCACGCATTTCTTCCACTCGGCTGTGGCTGGCGGCGTCCATCTCCACCACATCCATGGTGCTTTCATTCATGATGGCCCTGCACACATCACACTGTCCGCAGGGGTCGCCATGGTTGGGGTTCAGGCAGTTCACCGCCCGGCTCATCAGCTTGGCCAGCGTGGTTTTGCCCGTGCCGCGGCAGCCGCAGAAAAGATAGGCATGAGCAATACGCCCCACCTCAATCTGATTCCGCAGTGCCTTGACGGCAGCGGTCTGCCCCAGTACCTGTTCAAATGTCATCGGTCGCCAGCGGCGGTAAAGTGCCTGATATGCCATAGCGCCTCCATGAAAGCCTGTTGTAAACGGGTTTGTCGGGCCTGCATGAGCATAGACCCGCAATCATAGTATATCATTTTTGGCCCCAGATGAAAAGCACCACCGCCGTCCTGACAGGCTTTTTGCAGAAAAAAGCAGGAATTTGGACCGTGGGTAACGTATAAACCTATATGTACCATTTTGGTAAGTATCGTAACGGAGGTGGGCGGCATGACTTTCCGGGAGGAACAGGAGCGGGAGGAGCAGAGCCGTCTGTCCCCATATGCTGCTTTGAGCAGCCAGTCCAAAGGCCGCCAGCGGAAAGTGGCCCCCTGCGAGCTGCGCACCTGCTACCAGCGGGACCGGGACCGGATTATTCACTGCAAAAGTTTCCGGCGGCTGAAATTCAAAACCCAGGTGTTTCTTTCCCCCAAGGGCGACCACTACCGCACCCGCCTGACCCATACGCTGGAGGTGGCGCAGGTGGCCCGTACCATCGCCCGTTCCCTGCGCCTCAATGAAGATTTGACCGAGGCCATCGCTTTGGGCCACGATCTGGGACACACCCCCTTCGGTCACATTGGCGAGCGCACGCTGGACCGTTTGGTGGGCGGCGGTTTCCGCCACAATGAGCAGAGCCTGCGGGTAGCGGAACGTCTGGAACATGACGGCAAGGGGCTGAACCTTTGTGCGGAGACGCTGGACGGCATCCGCAACCATTCCGGCAAGGACGAGCCTGCCACCTTGGAGGGTTGGTGTGTGCGCCGGGCGGACCGCATCGCCTACATCAACCACGATATCGACGATGCTATCCGGGGCGGCATTCTGAAGCCCTTTGAACTGCCCCGCCGGTGCCTGTCCGTGCTGGGCCAGACCCACGGCGAGCGCATCAATACCATGATTGCGGATATTGTGCGGGAAAGCCGGGAGCAACCCTTTATCCGCATGAGTCCGGAGGTGGAGGAAGCCAGCGATGAACTGCGTTCCTTCCTCTTTGCCAACGTATACCACGACAGCTGGCGTGCCCGGGAAGAGGAAAAATGCGATTATGTGGTGGCGGGTCTCTTTGACCACTACAGCCGCCACCCGGAGCAGCTGCCTGCCGAGTATCTGGAGATCTGTTACACCGAGGGTGCCGAGCGTGCCGTGTGCGATTTTGTGGGCTGCATGACCGATCGCTACGCCATTGACCGCTTTAACGAGGTCTACGTACCCGGCGCATTTGGCAGCTATTGACAGTTTGTCGTAAAATGTTGATTTTCCCGGCAGGAATGTAACCCGCCGCGGCGAATGATAAAGGAGTGGGTGAACGATACCATGGCCGGAAGATTCCCTTCCCAGTGGCTGGACGAGCTGCGTGCAAGGGCTGACATTGTATCCGTCGTCAGCTCCTATGTAACGCTGAAGAAGAACGGGCATAGATACGTAGGTCTGTGCCCGTTTCACAACGAAAAGTCCCCGTCCTTCCACGTGGACGAGCAAAAACAGCTCTACCACTGCTTCGGCTGCAAGGCCGGCGGCAGCGTCATCCAGTTTGTGATGGAGATGGAGCATCTTTCCTTTCAGGAGGCGGTGGCCCATCTGGCGGAGCAGCTGCATATGCCCCTGCCGGAAATGCAGCACGATCCTGCCTATGAGCAGCGGCGTTCCCTCAAGGAGCGCATCTTTCTGGCCAACAAAGCCGCCGCAAGGCTGTACCATCAGCACCTGTGGCAGCCGGAAGGCAAAAGTATCCTTGACTATCTCAAAAGCCGGGGCCTCAGCGATGGCGTGATCCGCCGCTTTGGCATCGGCGCAGCCCCGGAACGCCCCACCATCTGCAAAACCCTGATGGAGGAAGGCTTTACCGAGGAAGAACTTCGGCAGGCGGGCCTGATGCTCACCCGGGAGGGGCGCAGCTTCGATATGTTCCGCAACCGTGCCATGTTCCCCATTATTGACGCCTATGGCAATGTGCTCGGCTTTGGCGGCCGGGCCATGGGAGATGCCAAACCCAAGTATCTCAACACCTCCGACACCCCTGCGTTCAACAAGCGTTTAGGCGTGTTTGCAGCCAATCTGCTGCGCAAGGCACGCGGCCTGAAACGGGTGATTCTGGTGGAAGGATACATGGATGTGGTCGCTCTGAGCCAGTATGGTATAGAAGGCGTTGCCGCAACTCTCGGCACCGCCCTGACCCCGGAGCAGGCCCGCCTGCTCAACCGCTTCGCCCCGCAGGTGGTATTGGCCTACGATGGCGACAGCGCCGGTCAGAACGCCATCCTCCGTGGACTGGATGTTCTGGAGGAAGCAAATGTACCCGCCCGTGTGCTGGTATTCCCCGATGGGCTTGACCCGGACGAGTTTATCCGTCAGGAAGGCATCGAAGCCTTCCAGCAACTAAAGCCCCTTTCGGCGGTGCACTACCGTATGCTGCGGGAGAAGGACAAGTACGATATGTCCCTGGAGGAGGCGCGTGTGCAGTACGCCAAAGCCTGTGCCGCATTCCTCGCCAAAGTGCACGAGCCGGTGGAGCTGGACAGCTACTTAAAGCAGCTGTCGCTGGAAACCGGCATCGACAAACCTGTGCTGATGGAACAGATCGGTCTGAAATCCGCCGCTCATCAAGCACCGGCAGCCAAGCGGGAATCCTTTGCCCGCAAGGTACGGCAAACCCCTCAGGTGGACTGGACAGCCCGCACCCTGCTGGCTGCGCTGGCTACCGGACGGTTGCCCAAAGACATTGTAACCCCCGAAGAATTTGAGGACGAGCACCTGCGCAGCCTGTGTGAGGCGCTTCTCAGCGGGCAGAGCCCTGCCTCGCTGATGGAAGAGCAGCCTGATGACCAGAGCCGTGCATTGCTCAGTGATATTCTGTCCATCGACACCCAGCTGGATGACGAAGGCCTTCGGCGAATGGCAAGCGATTGCCTCACCAAGCTGCGCCGCCAGCGGCTGGAAGGTGAACTGGACAGGCTGCAGGCCTCTCTGCCCACACTGTCCGAGGAAGAACGCATCCGGGAAACCCAGCGTGCCTTCCTTCTGACCAAACAACTACAGGACTTGTTGTAATCCCCCCCGCGTACGACAAAAGGAGTGAGACGGTTGAGTGCAAATCAGTCGCAGGAAGCGATTAAGCTCAAGCTCAACGAACTATACGAGGACGCCAAGCAGAAAGGCGCCATCACCAAGGATGAAGTGGCCAATCAGCTGATGGAGCTGGAAATCGATGCCGATCAGATGAACAAGGTTTTCGAAACCTTGGAGCGTTTGGGCATTGACGTGGTCAACGAATTCGACCCCGTTCCCGCCGAGGAACTGGTGGAGCCGGAGCAGATCGACCTGAGCGTGCCCGAGGGCATCAGCGTGGATGACCCTGTCCGTATGTACCTCAAGGAGATCGGCAAGGTGCCTCTGCTGACTGCGGAGGAAGAGATCGAGATTGCCAAGCGCATGGAAGAAGGCGACGAGGACGCCAAGCAGAAGCTGACCGAAGCCAACCTGCGTCTGGTGGTATCCATCGCCAAGCGCTATGTGGGCCGTGGTATGCTGTTCCTGGATCTGATTCAGGAGGGCAATCTGGGCCTGATCAAGGCGGTGGACAAATTCGACTACCGCAAGGGCTACAAGTTCTCCACCTACGCCACCTGGTGGATCCGTCAGGCCATCACCCGCGCCATTGCAGATCAGGCCCGCACCATCCGTATCCCCGTGCACATGGTGGAAACCATCAACAAGCTCATCCGCATCTCCCGCCAGCTGTTGCAGGAGTATGGCCGTGAACCCACTCCCGACGAAATCGCCAAGGTGATGAACATTTCCGAAAGCAAGGTGCGGGAGATTATCAAGATTGCTCAGGAGCCGGTTTCTCTGGAAACCCCCATCGGCGAGGAAGAGGACAGCCATCTGGGCGACTTCATTCCCGACGATGATGCGCCCGCCCCTGCTGATGCCGCCAGCTTCACCCTGATGAAGGAACAGCTGATGGATGTGCTGGATACCCTCACCCCCCGTGAAGAGAAGGTGCTGCGTCTCCGTTTTGGTCTGGATGACGGCCACCAGCGCACTTTGGAGGAAGTGGGCCGGGTATTCAAGGTAACCCGTGAACGTATCCGTCAGATCGAAGCCAAGGCCCTGCGCAAGCTGCGCCATCCCAGCCGTTCCAAGAAGCTGAAGGATTACCTTGACTGATGGACAAGCAAGTACGAACCCAACGTGCCCCGCTGCTGGATGAACGGCTGGAAGCTGCCGTTGCCATGGCGGTTCCCTGCCGCATCTGTGCGGACATCGGCGCCGACCATGGCAAGCTGAGCGCCGCCATGCTGTGCCGGGGTCTCTGCCAGCATATGCTGGTCAGCGATATCAGCGACAAGGCGCTGGACAAATCTCGGGTGCTGCTGGGAAACCTGCATTTGCAGGATCAGGTCACCTTTGCCGTTGCCGATGGACTGGATGGCGCAAAGCTGTTGAAGGAGCCTCTGGATACCTGCTTTATTCTGGGTATGGGCGGCGAAACCATGGCGCATATTCTCACCCAGGGCAAAGCCGTCCTTCATGGCGCAGCACTGATTCTCAGCCCCCAGACAGATATTCCGCTGGTGCGTGCAACGCTGGTGGATATCGGCTACCGCCTTCGCCGGGAAGAGATCATTCCCAGCGGCAAGCGGCATTATGTGCTCATGCGGGCGGAACCTGCCGCCCCGGGCGAGCGGGTCTATACCGTCGAGGAACTGATTCTTGGCCCGGTGCTTGTGAGGGAGCGTCCCGCAGCATGGGAGGCCTACCTGCGCCGGGAGGAACAATACGCAATCACCGCCGTTACCGCAATGGAAAAAGCCTCTACAAACAAGGACCCCGAGCGGCTCGCGCATTTCCGCGGGACGCTTTCCCTTGTTCAGGAGGCTCTGCGGGGCTTTGAGAAGGAGTAACCCATGAAACAACCCACTGTAGGCGATATCCATGCCTGGCTGGACAGCATCGCTCCTTTTGCCACTGCCGAAGGTTTCGACAATGTGGGGCTTTTGATCGGCGATGCTTCTGTGCCGGTTTCCAAAGTGATTTTCACGCTGGATCTCAGCGAAAAAAACGTGGATGAAGCCATTGCCTGGGGCGCAGAGCTGATGATTACCCATCACCCCATCATTTTTTCGCCCCTTCGCCGCATAAACTATGCTGCACCCTTTGGGCGTATGCTCCGAAAGCTGACCGGCGCAAACATCAGCGTCATTGCTGCCCATACCAACTGGGATAAAGCGCCCCAGGGCGTTGGCGATACGCTGGCCCAGCGGCTCACCCTCACCAACGTGACCCCGCTGGACGATTTTACCCGTCTGGGCGATTTGGAAACGCCCCTGACCCCCAGCGCATTTGCCGCCCTGATGACCGAAAAGCTCGGTTTTGCGCCCCGCTGGTACGGCGATGAGGACAAGCTGCTGCGCAAGGTGGCCGTCGCCGGCGGCTCCTACGGCGAGGGCTACGAACTGGCGCTGAATGCCGGTGCGGATGCTTTTGTCAGCGGCGAAGTGAAGCACCATGAAATCCTGGATGCCGTGGCTCAGGGCCTGACCATCTATGATGGCGGTCATCATGCCACCGAACAGCCCGCCATGCCTGTGCTGCAGTCGCTGCTTTTGACTGCCTGCAACCAAAACGGCTGGCAGGTGGAAACCCGTCTTTCCATGGCCCCGCCTTTTGCGGGCGCTACCCATATGTGACCGTCCGTCCGGTTTTGCCAACAAACCTTTCGGACAAACAAGGAGGAACTCATCATGACCCAGATCGAACTCTTGCTGCAGTATCAACAGGCCGATATGGCAGCGGATGCGTTTGAAAACCAGATCAAGCGCAACCCCAACCGCATCGCTCTGAAGAAAAACCGCGAGTTTCTGGTGGAGCAGCAGAATGCCGCCAAGAAGCTGGAAGGCGAAGTCGCTCATATGACTGACCGTGTGGAGACCATCAAGCTGGCCATCGTCCGTCTGGAGGAACAGCTGAACCAGATGGCCAAGCGTATGCAGGATACCCCTCCCGCCGATCTGGCCAAGGCGCAGGAAGCCGCCAAGGATGCCCAGAAGCTGCTGAGCGATTTGGAAGACTACGAAAAGGAAATGCGTCAGATTCAGAAGGACGCTGCCGAGCGTGAAAAGCTGGAGAAGGATATCCGCCTCAAGTTTGCCAAGGCCAAGGGCGAATACGACCAGCAGAAAGTGGCTTACGAAGCCGAATACAAGGAGCAGATGAAGGAACTGGACCAGAAGCGCAAAGAGGCGGAAGCCAAGTCCGCCGATCTGGAGCCTGCGCTTCTGGAAAAATACAAAACCATCAAGCTGCATTGCACACCGCCGGTTGCCAAGCTGTATTCCGGCCAGTGCACCGGCTGCAACATGAGCCTGCCGCAGGCCACCCTGCGCAAGATGAAGAATGACAGCGGCATCATCGAATGCGAAAACTGCGGTCGTATGCTGATCCAGATGTAATTCGCTGAGCGGCGGGAAGAACTCTCTCCCCGCCGTTTTTCGCATCTTCCACAAACAAGGAGGAACCGCCATGAATATGGTACAGATCATCGAAAAAAAGAAACTGGGCGGCGCACTGACTGCCGAGGAGATCGACTTTTTCGTAGCTGGTGCTGCCAATGGCAGCGTGCCGGATTATCAGCTGGCGGCGCTGCTGATGGCCATTCGCCTCAACGGCATGAACCGGGAAGAAACCAAGCTGTTGACCCTTGCCATGACCCATTCCGGCGATGTGGTGAATCTGGATGCCATTCCCGGCATTCCGGTGGATAAGCATTCCACTGGCGGCGTAGGCGATACCACCACGCTGGTGCTGGCGCCTTTGGTGGCTGCCTGCGGCGTGCCTGTTGCCAAGATGAGCGGCCGGGGTCTGGGGCATACCGGCGGTACGCTGGACAAGCTGGAAAGCATCGACGGGTTCAGTGTCAGCCTGTCCGAGGAGGATTTCCTCAAGCAGGTGCAAAAGATCGGGCTGGCGGTGATCGGTCAGACCGCCAATCTGGCCCCTGCGGACAAGACCCTCTACGCCCTGCGGGATGTGACCGCCACCGTGGACAGTTTGCCCCTGATCGCTTCCAGCATCGTTTCCAAGAAACTGGCCAGCGGTGCCAAGGGCATTGTGCTGGATGTGAAAACCGGCGCAGGCGCACTGATGCAGACCACCGAGGACAGCATTGCACTGGCCCAGACCATGGTGCGCATCGGCTGCGATGCTGGCCGCAACATGGTGGCGCTGGTCACTGACATGGGCGAGCCTCTGGGCAGCCATGTGGGCAATGCACTGGAAGTGAAGGAAGCCATCGATGTGCTGGCTGGCCGTACAGGCGGCCCTCTGCTGACCGTGGCGCTGGAACTGGGCGCACGGATGCTGGTTCTGGGCGGCGCTGCCAAAGACGTGCCCGAGGGCAAAGCCAAAATGGAGGAAGCCCTCCGCACAGGCGCTGGCCTTGCCAAGCTGAAGGAAATGATCGCCGCCCAGGGCGGTAACCCGGCTTGCTGCGACGATGTTTCCGCTTTGCCTCAGGCCAGGGTGATCCTCCCCTGTCCTGCTCTGGAGGGCGGTTACATCGCCAGCATGGATACCATCGGTCTGGGCAATGCGGCACAGGCCATGGGCGCAGGCCGCCGCACCAAGGAAGATGTGATCGACCCGGCCGTAGGCTTTGTGATGCAGGTTCGCATCGGCGACCAGATCAACGCCGGGGATGCGCTGGCAACCGTCCACGCCAAGGATGAAACCAGCGCCCGGGAAGCCATTGCCGCCATCCAGCGCTGTATTCATATCACCAAAGAACCCGCCAAACCCTGCAAGCTGATCCACGCCTTTGTGAGCAGCGAGCAGGTACAGCGGCTGTAATCCATACCAAAGGGAGGTTCCTCCATGTCTTTCTCCGTGAACGATACCTTTATCTATCTGGTAGCTGCCGCCGTGATTCTGGTGGTGGTGGCCCAATCCGTATTCTTCCTGACAAAGAGCGTACAGCGTGCCAAGGTTGTCGGCATTTCCATGGCTACCGTGCGCAAAACCATTCTGTCCTCCAGCCTGTTCACCCTTGCGCCTGCGGTGAGTATCCTCATCGGCATCATCACCCTGAGCAAGTTTCTGGGGCTGCCCTTCCCCTGGCTGCGTCTGAGCATTCTGGGAGCCGTCACCTATGAGCTGCCTGCCGCCACCATCGCTGCCAATGCCATGGGTACCTCCGTTACCGAGACCATCACCGACCCGCAGGTGTTTGCCACCATCGCCTGGACCATGACGCTGGGCATCGTCGCCAGTATTTCGCTGGTGCTGTTCGGCCTCAAGAAGGTGCAAAAGGGCATGAATTCCATCGGCGGCAAGGATACCCGCTGGCGGGATATCGTGATGGATGCTTTGTTCCTTGGCATGATCTCCGCCTTTGTGGGAATGCTGTTTGCCAACATCAGGGATGGCCTGCCGGGCTTCATCCCGCTGGCAGTGGCGCTGGCCTCCGCTTTGCTCATGGCCATTTGCGGTCTTCTGATCAAGAAGTGTAAGCTCAGCTGGCTGGAGCAATACGCCCTGCCCCTGAGTATGCTGGGCGCTATGGCGCTGAGCATTCCCATCACCGCTTTGATGCAGTAAGGAGGTTGCCGTTATGAAGAACAAGCAGAATACGCCCTATGAAGAGCAGCTTCACACCTGGGGACGCATCTGGACGGGCCTGGCCCTGACCATGATGATCCTCTCCCCTGTTGCCATCTGCGTTTACTACAATGCCTGGCCGCCTGTCACCGCTATCCTGAAGGCCCTGCTGGGCGTTGCTCCCATGTATTGGACGGTGGGCATTATCGAGGTGTTCACCTATGTACCTATGCTGGGTACCGGAGGCAGCTATCTGGGCTTCGTCACCGGCAACCTGACCAGCCTGAAGGTGCCCTGCGCCCTCAACGCCATGGAAGCCGCCAAAGTGAAGGCCGGTACCGAGGAAGGCGAGATTATTTCCACCATCGCCATTGCCACCAGTTCCATTGTCACCGTGCTGGTGATTGCCATCGGCGTGTTTGCGCTGGGCCTTCTGGAACCGGTGCTTTCCTCCCCCGTGCTCAAGCCCGCCTTTGACAACATTCTGCCCGCCCTCTTCGGCGGTCTGGGCGTGGTGTTCATCTCCAAGAACCCCAAAATTGCCGCCGCTCCCCTTTTGTTCATGATCGTTTTGTTCCTGATTGCTCCCGGTCTCAGCGGCAGCGTCAGCGTGCTGGTGCCTGTGGGCGTGATTATTGCCATCGTGGTGGCCCGCATCCTGTACAAAAAGGGTTTGCTGGATAAACCTCAGGCGGAGGTGGATGCCCAATGACCATCCTGTGGATTCTTCTGGCAGCATTAGCGGTCTTCATTGCGGTTTTGCTGCTCCGGGCAGCCGCCTTCCAGCCCGCCAAAAAGCCCGCCGTGGCGCAAACCGTCTGCCATGTGGATGAAGCCGCTGCTGCCCAGCGTTTTGCCCGGCTCATCCAGTTCCGCACCGTTTCCTATATGGATGAATCTCTGGAAGATGCAGCGGAATTCACCAAATTACAGGACTATCTGACCACCGCCTACCCCAACGTGACCGCCGCCTGTCCCCGGGAGATCATCGGTCGCCGGGGTATGCTGTACCACTGGCAGGGCAAGTCCCCGGACAAGCCCTCTGTGCTCATGGCCCACTACGATGTGGTGCCTGTGGAAGAAAGCCAGTGGCAGGAGCCGCCCTTCTCCGGACTGATCAAGGACGGCGAACTTTGGGGACGTGGCACGCTGGACACCAAGGGCACCATGCACGGCATTCTGGAAGCTGCCGAGCTGTTAATTGCCCAGGGGTTCCAGCCGGAAAACGACGTATACTTCGCCTTTGGCGGCGATGAAGAGATCTTCGGCGGTGATGCGCCTGCTATGGTGGCAGAGCTGCAAAAACGCGGTATCCAGCCCGCTTTCGTGCTGGACGAGGGCGGCGCCATCGTGGAGAATGTGTTCCCCGGCGTTTCCAAGCCCGCCGCCGTCATCGGCATTGCGGAAAAAGGCGCCATCTGCGTGGATGTAATCGCCAAGGGCAAAGGCGGTCATGCCTCCGCACCGCCGGTGAAGCAGGCAATGGGCCGTCTGGGCCGTGCCCTGAACCGGCTGGAACAAAAGCCAATGCCCTTTACCCTCACCAAGCCCGCCTTGGAGATGTTCGATGTGATGGGGCGGGAAAGCACCTTCCTCTACAAGCTGATTTTCGCCAATCTCTGGTGCTTTGCCCCCGTATTGAACCTGATCTGCAAACTCAGCGGCGGCGAACTGAACGCTCTGGTGCGCACCACCTGCGCCCTCACCAAAGCGCAGGGGTCTCAGGCCTACAACGTGCTGCCCACACAGGCAACCGCCGGTGTGAATCTGCGCCTCATCTGCGGCGATACCATTGAGACTGCCATGGGCCGCATGGAAAAGATCATCGACGATGATTCCATCTCCCTTGCATTTGTCTCCGGCGAAAACGCTTCCCGCATCTCCCAGACCGGCGATGAGGCATGGAACCGTCTGGAGGAAGCCATCTCCGCTTCCTATCCCGGCGTGATCGTGTCTCCCTACCTGATGCTGGCTGGCAGCGACAGCCGCCATTATTCCAAATTCTGCGACCATGTTTTCCGTTTCAGCGGTATGCCCCTTTCCAAGGAGCAGCGTGGCCTCATCCACAATGCCAACGAAAGGATTCCGGTGGCGCTGATCAAAGGAACCGTCACCTTCTTTACAGCTGTGCTGGAGAGGTGCTGAAAGATTTGGGCAGAAGCCTGCCAAAGGGCGCTGCCCTTTGGAAACCCGGCAGGGGCCTGAGGCCCCTGCACCCCACTCATTGCGCCCGCTTTGCGGACGCAAGATTTTCTGAATTTCATATTCAAAAGCGGCTTTGATATTGTTACGTATCAAAGCCGCTTCTTCATTGTTTTTCTTTTATTCTGCTATCATATCATCGTTTTCATTGTTTTCGGTTTTCTCTTCCATCTGCTTCAGCTGTTTAAGTACGCCTGTGGCGATGGGCACCGCCAGCCCGAAGCTGAACAGATCCGCAATGGCCTGACTCATCTGCACGCCAAGAAGGCCAAACAGCCAACTGAGCAGCAGAATGATGGGAATGAAGAACAAGCCCTGACGGGCAGTGGCCAGCAGCGTGGCCTTACCGGCCATGCCAATGGTCTGCAACATCATATTAGCAATGATAACATAGGAGAACAGCGGCCAGAAGATGCACTGCAACCGCAGGGAAAGCGCACCGATCTCAACCACTTCCGGGTTGCCCTTGATCAGCAGGCCGATGATCTGGGGGGCAAAGATCATGCCAAGAATAGCAACACCCAGCAGAACAAAGAAACACAGCTTCACACAGAACCAGAAAGCTTCCCGCACACGTCCATAACGCTTGGCGCCATAGTTGAAACCGCAGATGGGCTGGAAGCCCTGACCGAAGCCGATCACCGCAGAACCGCCGGTCATCATGACTCGACCGACGATGCTCATGGCAGCGATGGCCGAGTCGCCATATGCGCCGGCGGCGGTATTCAGCACGATGGTGGCTACGCTGGCCAACGCCTGACGGGCAAGGGAAGGAATGCCGCCCCGGAAGATTTCCTTGTACATGGCAAAAGTGGGGGCAAAGTTACGTACACGGATGCCGATGTTGCCTTTTTGGTAGGTCATGCTCAGCAGGATGAAAAAGCCTACAACCTGGCTGATGGAAGTTGCCAGCGCAGCACCGCTGACCCCCATGCCCAACCCGAAAATAAAGATGGGATCCAGCACCACATTGAGCATAGCGCCAGCCGTCACGCCGATCATGCCATAGAAAGCGCTGCCCTGAAAGCGGAGCTGATTGTTCACCACAAACTGCGCCACCAAAAAGGGTGCGCCGGGCATCAGATAGCGCAGGTATTCCACCGCATAGGGCGTGATGGTTTCAGTGGAGCCCAGCAGACCGCAGATCTGCGCCGGAAACAGAAGGCCCACAATCATGATGGCCAGACCCACAAAGAATGCAGAAATAAAGCCGGTTGCGGCCATTTTTTCCGCATCCTCCACCTTGCCTGCGCCCAGCGCCCGGGACATATGATTGCCCGAACCATGACCAAACATGAAGCCCATGGCCTGCATCAGCGACATCACGGGAAAAATAACGCCCACAGCGCCCGATGCGCTGGCAGAACCAATCTGTCCAACGAAATAGGTATCCGCCATGTTGTACAGCGAACTGATGAGCATACTGACCACTGCCGGGGTTGCCAGCTGGAATACCAGCCTGGGCAGGGGTGTTTCGGTCATATATTGCAGCTTTTCCGCATGGTTCGTAGGCTTGGCCAAGGCGATCGTCTCCTTTGGTACGAAAATTCACTGCTATGATTATAGCACCATTTTCGGATGATTTTCAGCAAATAGCCGTATAAAAACAGGACAGAGAAATCCCAGTTTATGAAGTAACCTCAAACCCATTTCTCACCATTTGGGAAGCGCACAACAATGCCCGCCACACCAATAGCAAACAAGCATCCAGCGTGTGCCGAAAGCTCATTTTTTCTATTCGCAACCCTTCAGCATCCGCTTTGCGGATGCTGATCACGGGGTGCAGAGGCCATGGGCCCCTGCCGGGTTTCCAAAGGGCAGCGCCCTTTGGCCCATGCCCTTTGACACTCCGTTAATCCAGATCGTACACACTGCGCACCCGCAGGTTTTCTGCGCTGCCCCGGAGGATCTTCACCCGCTTTTCACAGGCATTCAGATCGAAGAAATTGTCAGAAAGCAACAGGTCGGCATCCTCGCTTTCGATGCAGACAGACTTGGCGAAAGCGGAGGCAGTGACCACCACTTGGTCGCCTTCCCGGCGCACGGTAAGCTGAGGATCCGCAAAATTGAAATGCTTGGGGGCGCAGAACAGAGCGGTTCCTTCGCTGATGGTCTGTCCATCCACAACAAAGGCATAGCTCAGATAGTGGTCGTTCAGGGAGGCTTCCTCAAAGACCAGCTCATCCAGCCAATGGGCGCTGAGGGCTTCCACAGTAACGGCTTCCTCGCCGGAGCGCACCACGCTGCCATCCGCATTGCGCAGCGCCCAGCATACCCTGCCGATAACCGGCTGCAGGGTCTCGTTGGTCACATTCAGGCGTGCGCTGCGGATGATGGGTGCCGGATGGAACTCGTTGATCTTGGGATTCTGATCCAGCTGACCATGTTCCTCTGCAGAGATCATCACCGGGGCGAAGAACCGCTTAGCCATGTAATGCAGGGCTTTCCAACGACCGTAGTAGTCAATGGATGCCCAGGAAGCCACGGGCCAGATATCGTTCAGCTGCCAGATGATCGCGCCCATGCAGTGACCCCGGTTGCGCCGCCAGTGCTCCACGCCGTAGCGCATGGCATCCGCCTGCAACAGCTGGGAAGCGTACAGCAGATGATCGAAACTCTTGGGGTAGCGGTAGGTCTGCGCCAGATAGCTCATAATCTTGCCGTTTGCTGCGCCGTTGCGCTGATGCCGCTCCATCACCTTGGAGAAAACATTGCGGTCACGGGGCTCGGTGAAGGCTTCCACAGTCTTCAGGCAGGGGAAGGACTGGAAGCCGAACTCGGACACATACGTAAACAGGAATTTGCGGTACTCGGTAAAAGGTTTCTCGCCGTGCCACACATCCCAGTAGTGCTGATCGCCCCGATGGGGAGAACCGGGGTCGTCAAAGGCGCCGCCGGAGGACGGCGAAGAGGGCCAATAGAAGGTCTGGGGGGCTTCCGCTTCACAGATGCCGGATAGGATGTACTCATACATCTTGATATAATCCGCATGATGGTGCGGAAAATCCGGTTCAAAGCCGCCGGCGCTGCCGGTGGTCTGCTTCTGGTGGATGGCCGCCACATGGAAGGATTCCATCTCATTGTTGCCGCAAAGCAGCGCAAGGGAGGCGTGATGGCGCAGTCGGCGCACATTCTGCACCGTTTCTGTGCGGATGGATTTTTCAAAGGCAGGGGTCAGGTCGTAATAGGCGCAGGCATACATCAAATCCTGCCAGACCAGCAGACCCAGTTCATCGCAGATGTCATAGAAGCAATCCCAGGGATAATAGCCGCCGCCCCAGATGCGGACGGTATTGAAGTTGGCCAGCTTGGCATCCTCCAAAAGGCGGCGGGTGCGTTCCGGGGTGATGCGGCTGAAAATGTTGTCTTCCGGAATATAGTCTGCACCCATGGCAAAGATTTTCACGCCATTGACCACATGGCAGAATTCTTCGCCCCACTCGGTTTTCGCCCGGGAGACCGTCAGGGTGCGCAGACCGATGCGGCGCTGCCACACATCCTGCTCTACCCCATCACAGGTCAGGGTAACCGTGACGGTATACAGGGGCTGTGCGCCAAAACCGTTGGGCCACCACAGCTGAGGATCGTCAATGATCACTTTGCCATTCGCATCGGCTGCATAGGTGGTGCCGTCGGGAGCGGTAACGGTAGCCGTCCATGCCGGATTGGCCTTCGCTGATCCATCCCATTCCGGCTTCAGCTCCAGCGTGACACGGTTTTCCTCATGGTGCTGTAAAACCAGCACGCTGTTGAGCCGTGCCTGATCCACCCCCACAAGGGAAATATCCCGCCAAATGCCCGCATCAGGCAAACGGGGACCCCAATCCCAGCCGTACATACAATGAACCTTGCGGATATGGGCAAAGCCGGGAATGGCATCGGTGGAATACCAGCCGGGGCTGTTGTCATAGGCGGCAAGGGCATATTCAATGGGGCTGTCAAAATGAATCATCAGCTGGTTTTCGCCCGGATGCAGCAGGGGCTTTACATCCCATTCCCAGGTGATGTGCATATTATCCGCATAGCCCACTTTCTGGCCGTTCAGATAGACATGGGCGAGGGTATCCAGCCCTTCGCAGCGGAGCAGCACCCGGTTCATACCAAGCAGGTCTTCCGTCACTTCAAAGGTGCGGAAAAACTCGAAATCGTTGCGGAGAAGCTCAAAGGCAGGCGCTTCGTTTTCCCGGTAGAAGGGATCCTCCATGGTGCCGTCCGCCAACAGGGCGCTGTATACAGAACCGGGGATGGTCACAGAATGCGTTTCTTTCTGGCCGCACTGGCGCATTTGCCACAGGCCGTTCAGAGAATTGATTTTCATGGTTGCTACCTCTCTGTGCTATGGTATTAGGAGCATTGTCTTTTTCGCTTTACAGATAGCTTTCTCCTGCTTTACAGATCAATTTTTGTTAAGTTTTTTCACGCCGATTCATCAGCATCGCAACCAAGTTCTGAGCAGCGAAAATTTTAGAGAAAATTTCCGCCCTAAAGCAGGAAAAACGGCAGCTGTGTCGAAATGTATAAATACAAAGACAACAGGATAGATTGATGATAGTGGTTGCGCAACCCTCTCCCCCTTTTCCCATTCAGAAAGGAGCGTGGTTCCATTGGCGAAGCCTGTTTTATGTCCCTATCATTTGAAAAATCCAGCATAAAGGAGTTGCCATCAGTATGAAGACAACCATCACCGCCAAAAATATGAATGTCAGCAACGGCGTCAACGAGCGCATCATGAAAAAAACCGGTAAGATGGAGCGTTATTTTTCTCCCGATACCGAAATGATCGTCCGTTTGACCAAGGAAAAGAATAACCGCCGCAAGTGCGAGATTACCGTTCCCTTTGAGGGCGTGGTGCTCCGCGCCGAAGCCGCCACCGAAGATAACCTCTACGTCAGCATTGATCAGGCTCTGGCCAAGCTGGAGCGTCAGCTGCACAAACACCGCACCAAGCTGGGCAAGCGCCTCCGTGAGGACGCCTTCAAGGCTGCCGACATGGAATATTTTGAGGAGCCCGCTGCTGTGGAGCCCACCCTGAAGGTGGTCAAGCACAAGACTTTCCCGGTTCGCCCCATGAGCGTGGAAGACGCTATTATGCAGATGGAACTGCTGGGCCACGACTTCTTCGCCTTTGTGAATGTGGATACTGACCGCACCAACATCCTCTACCTGCGCAAGGATGGCGACTTGGGTTTGCTGGAGCCCGAGGCATAAGGCGGTTGTTGATAGAACGGTTTTTTGGGGCCGCTGCGAAAGCAGCGGCCCTTTTTGCACAAAAAACGGTGCCTGGCTTTACAACCAGACACCATTTTCATTTTGCTTGTCAGATCACATACTTGGCAATGAACTCGGGCAGGTCAGCCGGATCCTCGCTGATGCAGAGGATAAAGTCCACGCCGCTCTTTTCGCTGATCTTTTCCAGACGCTGGAACATCCACTGGCTGTTATTCAGGTCGGACTTGATAAGCTTCTTGAACGCGTCGATAAAAATCTGGCCGATGTCGAAGTTCTGGCTGGTAGCACCGCTGATGAAGCCCATGAACATCTGATCGCTTTCGATATCGTATTCGCCTGCATTCACAAAACGAACGTCACGGGTAAGATCGAACATATAGCGATTATCGTCATCGATGAAAACGATGTCGTGCTTGGTATCCTTGGCAGCAGTGTTGGCCATTTCAATGATCCGCTTGGTCTTTCCGGAACCCTTTTTACCGGCAATTACCTGAATCAATGGGAACGCCTCCTTCAATGTTTTGTTTTGGTGCTTGACGCGGTGATGCGCCATCGGTCTGCCATCACCTGCGTTATTCTTCGAGAAGATTATACCATGAAACCCGCACCCATGGCAACGGCTTTCCTGTTTTTCTTGTGTCGATTTTGGTCAAGTTGTTGTATTTCCGGCATTTCCGCCCTCATCCAGCAGTTGACGAAGCCCCTCCATATCCAGTTTGGGTACCTCCCGGAAGGCAGCATCGGGACGGCTGCTGTCAAAATGGCAGACGGATTGATAGTCGCACATTTCACAGGCTGCCATACCATCCCGCATGGGCGAGATGGCGGTTTTGCCATCCAGCAGTTCCTGCGCCAGCCGGGTGGCTTCTTCTCTGGCGTGTTCCATCAAGGCTGACATTTGCTGCATACTCAGGGCATGGGCATCCTTGCGCAACTCGCCGCCCTGCTGCACCAGCGGCGGGATGACACAGGCGGTTTCGCCGCTGTCCATGGCCTCGATCACTTCCACATCATAGAGGGTGATGCCTTTCAAACGGAACAGCTTGCGCAGCTGATCTTCCACAAGTTCGGTCAGGTCGCTGTCGCTTTCCACCAGCGGGTCGGCTACATAGAAATAGAATGCGCCTGCCGGTTTGCCGTCGGGAATGGCAGCCGTGCATACTTCCAGATACAACAGCAGTTGCAGCTGCAATCCCCACCACGCCCGGTTGGCTTCCAGCTGCTGCTGGGAGGATTTATAGTCGATCACCCGCAGATACACGCTGTCCTCCGTATCAAAGCGGTCGATGCGGTCAATACGCCCTCTCAGGGTCAGCTGACGGCCATCGGGCAAGGTCAGGATGATCGGCGGCAGACCGCCCTCATAACCAAAGGCAGCTTCCGTACGGTAAACCGAAAAACTGCCCGCCGCCAGTTGGTTGGTGATCACCTGCGCTGCCCGGCGCACCACATCCTCTGCCAGATGGAAGCGCCACAAATTGCGCTCCCCATCCCCCATGGGGCCTTGCAGCACTTCCTCCCGTCCGGGCTCCATGGCTTCCTCTGCCAGCTGCAAAACCCGCTGGGGCGAAACCTCCGGATAGGCCGGTTCCTTGCGGGCCAGATGGGCAAAGCGGTTCAGGGCATCATGGTAGAAATTGCCGGTCTCAATGGGATCAATGCGCCATTCCTTGAGTACATGAGGGCGCAGGCCATAATGAAGGAAATGCTTGAAGGGGCACTTGGCAAACTCCTCCAGACGGCTGATGGACATGGTTTCATCGCCGAAGAGCAGCCTTGCCTGCTCCCGGGTGATGGGGGTGGCGCTGCCATCGTAGCGCACGGCACGCAACAGCCGCATGGCTGCCGGTGCGGTATGCTGATTTTCCAGCAGTTTACGCAGCCATTCCTGATGCTGCGGGCTCAGATTGCTGCCGCCCAGCCCATCCCGCTGGGCACGCAGGGCAAGGCTCAATTCTGCCAGCGCCTGCGCCGCAGACAAAGGCAACTCTTCCAACGGCACGGGGGAAGGCGTCACATGGGCAATCAGCTGGTTGGTGAGATTGCTGAGCAGCGGCAAGGGACGAAGGGCCGCCCCTTCCGGGCTGGTTTTGGCGCAGCTGAGGAACAGATAGCGGGTGGGCAGGGTCATGGCACGCTTCAAATCCAGCTTGGCAAAGCGGATGCGGTTATCATCGGTCAGGCCAAGGAAACAGCCGGTTTCCTCCTGGGCGGCCTGCCGTTCCTCCGGGGTGAGCAGGCTCTGGGTATCCCGCTGCAAAACCCCGTCGCTGAGCCCCATCAGGAACAGGGCATCCACGTTTTCCGGCAGGGAATGGCCCAATGTACCCACATGAAGCATATGCCCCGCCGGAGGCAGCGCCGCCAGCGAAAGCGCAGAAAAGCCGCATTCCATACGGGTGGCAATGTGTTTCAGGGGTACACGGCTCTTATCGCTGAGGCGCACCATCTGATCCAGCAATGTCAGCACTGCCTGCCAGATTTGGCTGTTCTGGCTCTGCCGGACGGTTAAACCGGCTTTCAGCAACTTTTCTTCCTCCTGCTTGAGGGTTTCATAGGCCTGAACATCCTCCAGCAGGGTGAACACCGCCTCCATGGACTGGGCAGCGCTGCGGGCTGCCACCAGTGCAGCACGAACCTTGACCAGCGGATCGATCAAGCGCTGGCGCAGGGCTTCACAGATCTCGCATTCTGCTTCGCTGCCACGGGTAAAGGGCTTTGTCCAGCGTACCCGGTCAATGCCATAGGTATAGGCATAGTTTTCCAGACGGCAGCATTCATCATAACTGAGGGGAGCATAGCCGCTTTTCATCAGCCCCAGCACATCCCGGTTGCGGTAGCCGTCCGCAATGGCCCGCATGGCGCACATGAGAAAGCGCACCAGCCCATGGCTCAGGGCAGGCAGCTTTTCATCCGCATAGAAAGGGATGCCGCTGTCCCGCAGGGCGGTGTTGACAGCGAAGCTGTAGCCATTGGCATCCGGATACAGCACGGCGATGCGCTCCACATCCATGCCCTGCGCCATCAGGCGCAGGATTTGCCGGGTCATCAGGGTGGCTTCCTCATGGGGACTGAGGCCGTCAAAAGCGTAAACCTGCTGCTGCGGTTCTTCGTACCGCTTGGGGGACAGGGTGAACAGCTGATTGTCCAGATGCCGGAACACCGGGGCGGTATCCAGCGGCTTGGGCGGCACCGGCACCATCCTGGCGGTGAGGCTGCCTTCTGCCAGCATATCCATGAACCGTCCCACCCCCTGCCGCACCGGCAGGAACAGGTCGCTGTCCGGGGCGGAAACGCCATCGCACAAAAGGGCCACTGTCAGGCTTTCGCAAAGTTCTGCCGCTGATGCCAACAGGCGCATCATCTGATCCGGCAGGGTATCAAAGCCGTATACATACAGATGCTTGCCCCGCAGATAATCGCTGCCGCCAAGACGGCTTGCCACATAGGCCAGCTGATCCTCACTGTCGCTGAAACGCTGGCTCAGTACCGCTTCGTACTGGGCATAGATCAGGCTCAGATCCAGCAGCTTTTCCCGGGTGATGCCCGGCGGCAGTTTTCCAGCATATTCGCTGAGCAGCTCCGGGGTCATGCCGCCACGCTTCAGATCGGTGATCAGCGCAGCGGTCTTTTCCACAAAGCCTCGGCGGGAAGCCAGCGAACCATAATAGCCCAGCTTGTCTTCCAATTTTTCCAGCGCAAGGCTGACCGCCATGCGTCGCCCGGAAGCGGAAAGAGGCTCCCGGCTGTCCTTGCCGCTGCTTTCCAGAATACGCTCATACAGGCGGGAGGGACTGAGTACATCAATCAGGAAAAGGCCGTCCAGATGCAGCCTGTCCATCAGGTCGCGCTCGGCTTGCAAAGTGAGCTGCTCCGGTACCAGCAGGATGCAGTCCTGCCCCTGTTTCCGTTTTTCGTCCAATTCCAGCGCCACCGGCTCAAACAAACGGTGAGGCCGGGCGGTGAGAATACGCACATTTGCCATTGGGATTCCTCCTTCCCCTTGGAAAAAGAACAAAACCATGCTATGATAACGCCAGCACATTTCAGGGAGGCTGACAGATATGACGGATACCATCGTGGGCATCGCAACCGCTGCGGGAGAGGGCGGTGTCGCCATCGTGCGCATCAGCGGCGAGGATGCGGCGCAGCTGCTTTCGCAGGTGTTCCGCTCCGGAAGATACCAGCCCCCCTATGAAAGCCACAAGCTGATGTACGGCCACGTAATCGACGGGGATGAAACCGTGGATGAATGTATGGCGGTGTATATGGCCGCCCCCCGCACCTATACCCGGGAGGATGTATGCGAAATCCACACCCATGGCGGCAGCACCGCCGCTGCCCTGACCATGAAACTGCTCATCCGGCTGGGCGCACGCCCTGCGGAAGCAGGCGAATTCACCCGCCGTGCCTTCATGAATGGCCGCATTGACCTGAGTCAGGCCGAAGCGGTGATGGGGGTCATTTCTGCCCAGTCCCAGGCTGCTCTCAGAGCACAGCAGATGCAGCTGTCCGGCGGTCAGAGCCGTTTCATCCGGGATGCACAGGAACAGCTTACCACGTTGCTGGCCGGATTGGAAGCCCATATCGACTATCCGGATGAAATTGACGAGGAAGAAGCCATCAGCGGCCTGAACGATGGGCTGGACAAGCTGATTCATACCTTGAACGCTGCCATTGACGAACGCAGCGCCCGCATTGTGCGGGAAGGTCTTCGGGTGGCTCTGTGCGGCCGGCCCAATGCAGGCAAGAGCACCCTGTTCAACGCTCTTTTAGGTGAAGAAAAAGCCATCGTCACCGCCATTCCCGGCACCACCCGGGATGTGCTGGACGGCAGCTTCACCCTGGACGGCTGCCGGGTATTGCTCAGCGATACCGCCGGGCTCCGGGACAGTGAGGATGTGGTGGAGCAGATTGGTGTGGAGCGTGCCCGGAAGGCTATGCAGGAAGCCGATGTAGCGCTTTTGGTGGTGGATGCCTCCCAGCCCCTGAACGAAGATGACAAAGCGCTGTTGTCCACCGCCTTTGACTGTCCCTGCGCCACGCTGCTGAACAAGCAGGATGCCGCTGTGGTCACCCCGGAGGAGGCGGCAGCCCTGAACGCTCCCTCCCCCATCATCAGCCTGAGCGCCAAACACGGCGATGGGCTGGAGGCGGTACGGGATTTCCTGCGCACCCAGCTGAAAACGCCTCAGCAGTTACTGCTGACCCATGAGCGCCACATGGCTGTGGCCCGACAGGCATTGGAGCGGCTGGAGGCGGCCCGCCATTCCCTGACCACCGACGCACCCATGGATTTTGCCGCCGTGGATTTGCACGAAGCCCTGTACCTGCTGGGCCGCATCACTGGCGAAAGCGTGGATGAAAAGCTGCTGGATGACATTTTCTCCCGTTTCTGCGTGGGCAAGTGATTGCTCCCAATAATCAGAATACACGAGAAATCCCCGAAACAGCCCGAGCTGTTCCGGGGATTCTTTCACTGGTGAATTTTCATTGCAAAACCGATCAATCCTGCTGCTGGGCGAACTGTACCTTCAGGTGGTAGTTTTCCCGGGCAGCATCCTCAAAAACGATGCACAGGCGGGGAAGATAATCCACCATTTTGCCCTGAGGTTCCTTGGGCAGTGTGACCGTGATGCTCAGATCGCTGGTCTCGCTGGTCAGTTCATCATAAAGGGCATCCAGATTGGCGCCGTAGTAGAAGGGGAAACCCAACGTTTCCTTCAGGTAGCGATGCAGGGAAATCTTCTCCTCAAAAGAGGTCAAATCCAGCGTTACTTCACGCATATCAGGGGTTCCTCCTTGCTTAATACAGCTGAATAAAGCTTTCGAAATTATCGCCGGTGTAGTAGATGAGGCCATCGTTGGAATATACCAGACGCTCGCTGCCACGCTTGCCGTCATCGGTATTCACATCGCACTGGAACCACTTGCGGCCCTCGGCATCCGGCAGCAGGCCTTCCTTGTTGCCGAACTTATCGCCGCCGATGGCACAGCCGGGCATCACTTCGCCCATGTTGTCCTTCTTGTTGGTAAAGCCCAGTTCCTCGGCTTCCTTCTTGGTCATGTAGTTAACGGGCAGTTCGCCGAAGAGATAGATGTAGGCAGCCACTTCATCAGCCGTCAGGTAATCAGCGCCCTCGTCCACCCAAACGCTCTGGTAGTTTTCGCTGACGCCCTGAATGACTTCCTCAGCCTTTTCCTTCTTGGTTTCCTTCTTCTCTTCCTTCTTGCCGCCCTTGCTTTCTTCCATGATCACTTCCACCAGAGAGAAGGTCTCGTAGTGGTCATCGGTGTAGTAAATCAGACCGTCGTTGGAGAACACAATGCGCTTTGCGCCCCGGTAGCCGTAGGAAGGATCATAATCGATATCGCACTCAGTCCACTTGCGGTTCTTGGCATCGGGCAACTGACCTTCATAGTTGCCAAAACGGTCGCCGCCAATGGAGCAGCCGGGAGCCACTTCATCCAGATTACCGTCACGGTTGTTCCAGCCCAGATCCTCCGCTGCATTTTTGCGGATATAGTTGCCGGGCAGCTTGCCGAACACCGTCAGATACACGGCAACTTCTTCCATGGTCTGGTAGCTGCCATCCTTGGTGAGGGGGTAATCCGCCGCATAAACGGTGATGGTTTTTTCCGCCATGGCAGGCACAATCAGGGAAAGTGCCATCAAAGCAACCAGTACAAACGCTGTGAGACGAGTCCAGAAAGTACGTTTCATCGTTTCAGATGCTCCTTTTTTCTGATGGTGATCAAAAGATGCCAGCATTGCTGCGGATTTAGCCCACAGTAAAATGACTGACGGTTCATTATAGTCCTTTCAGGGCAGAAATGCAATGTTTCATTTTTCGGATGGAATCAGCACTGATCAGCAGCGTATTCCTCATTGAGCGCCCGCATTTCTTGACATTTCCCCACGAAATTGGTAGACTGTATTATCATTGCACATTGGAGGCATTGGGATGCAGAACATTCTGGTTGTTGGCGCACATTTCGATGATGCCGAGCTTGGCTGCGGCGGTACCATGGCAAAACTTGCCGCCGAAGGCAAAAATGTATACAAACTGACCATGACGGATAACGTCACCAATTTCCTGCATCTGGATATTCATGTAGATTTGGAAAGCAGCCGCATTGGTTCCGCTGCCGCCTGCAAGGTGCTGGGCGTGAAGGAGATCACCGATTTTGAACTGCTGGAATGCAACCATTTGGTGTATGACACTGAGGTGATGCAGAAAGTGGAGAAGATCATTTACGATCGGAATATTGATACCGTCTTTATCCATAACGATTCCGACATGAATCAGGATCATGTGGCCACCTCCCGGATCTGCCTGACCGCCGCCCGCCATTGTAAAAACATCCTTTACTATCAAAGCAATGGCTACATTCTCAACAAGCCCTTCTACCCCACCATTTTCTTTGATATCAGCGATTATCACCAGCTCAAGCGGGATGCGCTGGAGAACTATCACGGCGACCATAACCGCTTTGACCGGCTGTTCGATATGGCGATGCAGCGCACGGAAGTGTGGGGCTACGGCAACGAAGTGCCCTATGCCGAGGGCTTTGTGCCGGTGAAAATGTGCTTCTGATACAGGAAGGAGAATCCTGATGGGCAAGCTGTTACTGGTGGCCTGCACCAATGTGGGCAGATATATCATCGAGGAACTGATGAACAACCCGGATACCGGCGCAGAGCTGGTGGGCGTGGTGAACCTGAACCCCCAGCAGGCGCTGAACAAAGCCAACTATGATTCCTACAGCGATCTGGTGGCCAAATACAACTTCCCGATTTTCTACTGCAACCACATCAATGATGATGACACGGTTTCCTTTATGGAAAGCTGCGCTCCCGATGTGATCCTGCAGTCCGGCTGGTCCCAGAAGTTCAACGACAAGGTGCTTTCTCTGGCCAAATACGGCTGCATCGGTGAGCACCCCGCTCCCCTGCCCCGGGGCCGTGGCGCCGCCTGCGTCAACTGGGCCATCCTTACCGGGGAAACCCAGTGGGGCGACAGCTACTTCCAGATGGTCAGCGAGTATGACAAGGGCAACCTGTATGCCCAGCGTTTTTTCAACATCGAGAAGTACGATACGGTGTATACCGTATATGAAAAAGTGGCCCGCTGCGCTGCCGAGGTGGTTGCAGCCTATGCCGGCAAGTGGACCCGCGGCGAGTTTGATGTGGTGGAGCAGGACGAAAGCAAGGTGACCTACTACAAGCGCCGCCGTCCCACCGATGGCGAGATCACCGATTTTGCCAGGAACGCCAACGTGCTTCATAACTTCATTCGTGCCCAGACCGAACCCTATCCCGGTACCTACATCACCACCGACGAAGGCAAGCTGACGCTGCTTTCCTCCGATGCCCACGACAACCAGCCCACCACGCATACTCCCGGCACGGTTTTTGCCGTGACCAACCATGGCGGCATTCTGGTGGCCGCTGCCGAGAATACCGTGTTGGAAATCATCCGGGTCAAGGAAGAGGGAATGCCCTCCCGCTGGGCCGCTGAGTTGGTTCAGGGCAAGGAACTGCCGCTGAATCTGTTTGATATTCTGAAAAAGTAACATCAAGCCCCTGAGTATGAAACCAATCATTCTCAGGGGCTTACTCATTGCTGTGCTTGCAATTATTTCCGACTGCTTTTCAGCCTGTAAACAACCAGACCTTCCGATTCTCCCATATCCAAAAAACCATATTTCAGGGCAATGGCCCTGGTCGCCTGTTGCTGCGGTACACATTCGATTACAACATCCTTGTTCTCCGCCTGTGCCATTGCAATCAACTGACCTGTCAACCGGCTTGCATATCCCACCCCCCAGAAAGAGGGAGCCAGAACCCAGCCAATCTCCATGCTTTCCTTGTCATACGCATGATAGATGACATAGCCAACAAACTGACCATCATCCTTTTCCACTGCCAGAACAGCCGGCTGGGATGACAACCCTTTGGTTTCCAGAAAATGCCGGGTTTGTTCCAACGAGTACGGAGGTTCAAGGTACTGCATCACCCTGCTGTCGGCCAGCAATTCATAAAGCGGTTGCAAGTCCTCTGGTACCATTTTCCGAATCGTCAGGTTCACCTTTGATCACAATCCCCTCTCCCGCCCTCATCCACGGTCAATGCATGGTGGTAACAATGCGCAATACCGGCTGCATTTGTGCACGATTGGAGGATAACGATCAACGGGGAGTTGAACCCCGCGCTCCCTCCTGAGCGCACCCATGCAGTGCGGACTCATTCATTCTCAGCCGCAGAGATCGCATTCGCCCCGCAGATTACCGACATGATCAAAGCTCGGTGAGCCAGTTCATCTGCTGAATCAGATTATCCACCCTGCGCAGCTCGGCGCAGGCTGCATCCAGCTGGCTTTGCAGCGCAGGCACCTCTACAGTGCTGAAAATCTTGATCTCGCTGCGGGTGGCACGCTGTGCAATGCGACTGGCGGCATCGGTCATCTCCCGCAGAGCGGTAATGCGCAGCTTGAGCGCATCCCGGCGGGCAATCCACTCGGTGAGAGTTTTCCCTTCCGCAGTGGTGCGGCTGTTGGTCTGGTTGATCTGGGCCATCAGGCATTCCAAACGGCCAAGGCATTCCTCCTGCTCTGCCAGCAGCTTATGGGGATCCTCCGCAGGCTTTTCCCCTTCCTGCACAATGGCATTGTTGCACAGGCGATGCCGCAGCTGTTCCAGCCGACGGTTCAGGTCTGCCCTCTCCTGCAGGGCTTCTGCCAGTTTCATAGTGCATTCATCCTTTCCTGTTGCTTACATATCAATCAAATTGCTGTAAACGGAATTCTCCGGTTCACCGCCCGGCACCCATTCTGCGTTCACTACCTTGCGGTAGAACATCTCCGCATCCCCTACCCAACCGATGATGGCATAGCCGTAGCCTTCCTCCCGCATACAGGTGAGGGTGCGCAGCAGAAGCGCCGTGCCCACGCCGGTGCCTCGGGCATTTTCCGTAACGCCGATGGGGCCGAAATAGTCCTTGGCGCTGGCATCATAGCAAGCAAAACCTAAAATCTGCCCGTCTTTGGTGGCGATGAAGCATTTGTGCTGCATGATGGCATTCTCGGCTTCATACACCCAGCCCTCGCTGAAATGCTGCCGTATATATTCCAGCAACCGCATCTTTTCGCCTGCAAATACCCGTTTGATTTTGATACCATCCAGTTCCTTCTCCCGGGGCAGACGGATCAGATTAGCGATCATATCACAACCAGCCATACGTTGTACCTCCTTGGTTTGCTGGCTACAGTATACGACGGGTTACGGAGATTCGCAAGCATGAAATTCCATGCGTTTTTCGAACCGTGCTGCCTTGCATCCTGCCAAAGGGTGTGGTAAGCTGTTGATAACAGGTTTTCCGGAACAATTTCATCATCAGGAGGAACCATTCCCATGAAAGCATTATTGATTGGCGGAACCGGCACCATTTCGACTGAAATCAGCAAACGGCTCGTAAAGCTGGGCTGGGAGCTGACTCTGCTCAACCGTGGCAACACCGGCGCTTTTGTGCCCGAAGGCGCCCGGGTTTTGAAGGTGGATATCAACGACGAAGCCGCTGTGAATCAGCTGTTGGGCGATGAGCAGTTCGACGTGGTGGCAGATTTCATCATCTTCACCCCGGAACAGGCACAGCGGGATATCCGGCTGTTCAAGGGCCGCACGGCGCAGTATATCTTCATCAGCTCCGCCTCTGCCTACCAGAAGCCCCTGTCCTCTCCCCACATCACGGAGAGCACGCCCCTGTACAACCCCTTCTGGGGCTACAGCCGCAACAAGATTGCCATCGAAGAGCTGCTGATGGACGCCTACCGCAACGACGGATTCCCGGTGACCATCGTGCGTCCCAGCCACACCTACTGTGAGCGCAGTATGCCCCTTGGCCTCCATGGTCAGAAGGGCAGCTATGCCGTGCTGGAACGCATCCGTACCGGCAAAAAGATCATCGTGCCCGGCGACGGTCTCAGCCTGTGGACGGTCACCCACAGCCGGGATTTCGCCGTAGGTTTCTGCGGTCTGATGGGCAACATCCATGCCATCGGTGAGGCCATCCATATCACCAGCGATGAACGGCTCACTTGGAACCAGATTCACGAATGCGTAGGCCGTGCTTTGGGCCAGGCCCCCAAGATGGTGCACATTGCCAGCGAAACCCTGGCCAAGCTGGGCCCGGACTGGGAAGGCGCTCTCATTGGCGACAAGAGCAACACCGTTCTTTTCGACAACAGCAAGATCAAGCGGCTGGTGCCCGAATTCTGCGCCACCACCCGGTTTGATCAGGGCGCACGGGAAGTGGTGGAGTATGTGTACAGCCATCCCGAGTGCCAGACGCCCGATCCGGCATTCGACGCCTGGTGTGATGCTGTGATCGAGCAGTATGAGCAGATGATGGACAAGCTGCCCAAGCTGGAAGGCTGAGCGGCGCATTGTGCTGAAAATGGCATAAAACAAAAAGGCAACCGGTGCAGCATCATCGCTGTACCGATTGCTCCGTTCGTCAAAAGCACCGCCCCGAGCGAGTTTTTTGACGACTGAAAGAACCAGTCAAGCTGATTATTCGCAGCTTGACTGGTTCTTTGTTTTCCTTGCAAGAAAGAATCAAAACTCTTTTTCTATTGCCCTTTTCTCCACGCAAGCTCCATCGCACTGTTTCCCACATCCACCTGATTGGCCCGCACAAAACCAAAGGTGCCCTCCGGGTCCATCCACAGGCCTGCCGGTTGCTCCCTGGGCACGCAGACATAGTACCAGCCCTTGCGCTCCAGAATGATGTGCATGGTGGCGCCTTTTTCCACCACAGCTGTTTTGGTTGCAAACCAGCTGCTTTGCTGGCGAAGGGACAATTCCTCCTTGGCCATGGCTACAGGGGTAGGGGTTGTCAGCAGGTTGCCGGGGGTTTCGCTGGCATAGACACTGGATACATAGCCTTCCAGACCGCCCACACGCACATGATACCAGGGGTAAGGGTCGCCGGTCTCCGTGCCCAGATTCAAGGCGATGGTACCATTGCGGAGCATCCCCAAATCCTTGGAATGAGAAGAAGTCTCTTTGCGCAGATGGACGTTTCCCGTCATGATGCTGCTGGCAGGCAGGACAAAACCAACAGCTTTCCCCGGATTCACGATCCCACCCAGCAGGGAATCCAGCCGGAGGGCCATCGCCAGATCCGTATAGAAGCAATTGCCACGGATGGAGGTATCATATCGTTCATTTTCCCGGTCGGTCATATGAACGGTGCACTCCCCGTTGAAAAGCTGCGCCTGATAGTGGATGCCCTGAACTGCATCATAAAAGCTGCATTCCTTGAGCCGTGCATAGTGCCCGCCTGCACTGATGACGATCTGCATCACCAGCGTTACGTCCTCAACCCCGGTCATATCCAACTGCTCAAACCGGATCACATATTCCCGGCCGCCCATCTCCGACAGGGCTTTTTTCCGGCTGATGACCGGCACACAGCCATCCGGCAGCAGGGTTTCGCTGGCGGGGAGGATCTCCCAGGTATCGTCCTTTTTGCTTTGGCGAAGGATGCACAGCAGCCGCTTTTCACCACGGCCAAAAGCGACCAGACCATAGTTTTCATCCAGCGAGCGTTCCTCATAAACCACCATGGCGCCGGAAAGCACCTGCCAGCCCTCCAGCATGGGATGGCGAAACACCTCCGCCAATTCTGGCGGCGCTGCATCCGTAAACTCCGACAGCACAAAGGCGTGCTCCGTGCTGCTGCGGTAGCGGGTGACGCCTTCATGGGCGGCGCTTTGCTGCGGTTCGGTCAGCTGGTAGGCATTCAGCAGCCACTGATACCATTCGCCCACTGCCGCAGGCCACTGTTCCTGCGCACCATAGCAGGTGGCAAAGAAATCTTTCAGGGCCTGCTGCGGGGTGTAGGTAGCGCTGAGCAGACCCTTGTCCAGTTCCGCACTGGGGGTAAGGCCATCCTGCTCCAGAATGGCACGGAACCCTTCCCGGCTGGCCTTGTTCCAGTTTTTCAGCAAGCCCTGCTTCTGCACCTGCGTGATGATGTAGCGCACGCTGTTTTCACCGGGATAACCTTGGAAATCGCTTTGGAAGGGGCTATCGTTGGAGATGAGCTTCCCATCGGCAAGGGAAAATTGCAACGTATACACCCAGTCCGGAAAATCAGGATGCCAGTAGCGTACAGTGGCAATACCATCTTTTTCGGAATGCTCAAAAACAAACTGATCCGCTTCCTCCGCCAGATAGCCCCGCACTTCGGTCAGACAGGCCTGTGCATAGTCAATCTGTCTTTCTTTGGTGAAGTATTCGCCGGCCTGCGCCATGGGCAGAAACACACCTGCCAGAAGAATCAAAATCATCAAACAGACCAAACGCCGTTTGCTCCGCTGTATCATTTCTGATACCTCCTTCTTTTGTTTCGCCGGGGGGCATCCTTCCTCAGCCGTTGCCTTCGCCACGGCCGGAAGTATAGAGAATCCCGCCATCGGGAGCGTGAACAATCACTGTGTAGAAATCCGACGGGGAAATGCTGTCAAAATCAAACACCCAATGGGGCGTCTCGTAATAGTAATCTCCCTTATCACCATCCACATATCTGTAATACACCTGAAAGCGCAGAAGGGCTTCGGGGGTCTCGCCGTATTTCTCGTACAGAGCATGCATGGCATATTGCAGCATTTCTTCCACGGAAGCATCCTCCGGCGGCTGCGTCTGGGTGACTTGTTCACGGTTTGTATAGGCCCGGGCCACCAGGCCATTCAGCCTGTGCGCTTCCGGGGAAGCCAAATCATCGATTTCCTTCTGCCACAGCCGTGCCAGAACCGGCTGTTCCATCCGGAACCAGCTCATCCGGGGCGCATCGCCATCCACCCGCACTTCAAAGGTATAGGCATCCTCCACGCCAAGGGATGTGACCATCAGACCGGTCATCTGCGCATACAGGCCGCCGTCCAGCTCATATACCTCCCCTTCCCGGAAGGCCTCCACCCAGTTGGAGTGCCCCGGCAGGGCATAGTCCAGAAAGCCCAGCAGATAATCCGCCAACTCTTCCCAGCTGTGTCCTGTTACTTTGCCGGGTACAGGTTCTACCATGCCGCTGCGCTCGTTCTCCGCATGATAGAAATGCACCACCGTGCCATCCGTCAGAAAAGAGGCATCACACTGCTCATCAGCAGTCCGGGCACTTACCTCAAAACCGCCGTGTTTCCGGTCCGCTTCCCAGGCAGCATCGGTCAGATCCACCTGAAGATAGGGACTGCCAAACAGCTTTTCCGCATAGACGGTGGCTTCCTCGTGAGTGGTGATGGAAGCCGGCTTGATGCTGGCCATTTCTGCCCTGTCGGCAGCGGCAAAGCGAACGGCCGGATGATATTCCGATGTGGCAAAGGCGAACACCAGCAATACGCTGGCAAGGATGGCAAACCCAATGGCCAGCCATTTGACCGCCTGCTTGTTCTGCATTATGCTCCGCACCCGTTCCCGGAGCCGTTTGCCGGTCATGGTCATGCCGGTGGCCAGCACAGGCAATCCCGGCGCATTGCGGCGGGCAGCTGCCAACACCAATACACTGGCATATTCTTTTCGGCGGTCTTCGTCCATCCCCTTGGTCACCCGCTCATCGCAGGCAAGCTCGCAATCCGTCATGCTCAGGGAAGCCGCCAGCCATACCAGCGGATTGAACCAGTGAATCACGCAGCACAGCAGCCTCACCAGCCCCCATACATGATCCCACCCCTTGTAGTGGCAGATCTCATGTTCCAGCACATGGATGGTCTCGTTGGGCTTGGAGGTAAGAGGCAGAGCGATATAGGGCTGAAACACCCCCACCAGACAGGCGCTGGGCAAAGGGTCGGTATAGAAGACCGGCAACGGATTCACCTTGCGCTTGACGCACAGCTGATGGTATTCCATCTCCACTTTACCGGTAAGCGCCTCCACTCTGCCCGCCCTGAGCATATGCCGAAAGCGGATGTTCCGGTACAGGAACCAGCCCGCCACACCACAGGCGCCCACCAGCCACACCCACATCGCCACGGTGGCAAAATCACCGGTATAAACCGCATGATTCATCGTGTCCACCGCCTGCACAAACAGGCTGTCCTCCGGCAGATCATAGCGATAATAAAGGCGATCCAGGTCGCTGACAAAATCGGAGAAACGCACATATACCTGCCCGGAAATTGGGCGCATGGCCTCATCCGTGGCAAAGGGGGAACGAATCTCATTGATGGCGGGATTGGGCAGGCTGAGGGGACACAACAGCCGGATGGCCACCAATAGCCATGCAAAGGCGATTACCCGGCTGCCCAGCTGCTTGCGAAGCAGTCTGCGCAGAATCAGCATCAGCACAATGGCGATGCTGGCAATTATGGTCGCTTCCAACAGATAGTTGTATATCATTGCTTTACGCATGGTATCCCTCCTCAGGGTATCATTTCTTTTGCAATTCGCTGAGCAATGCCTTCACATCATCGGCGCTGAGTTCGCCCGTATCCACCAGATGATGTACCAGCAGCGAGGCTTTGCCGCCAAAGACCCGTCCCACCAGTCGATGGGTCTGCTGGGCGGAGGCCTCCTGCCGGGTTACTGCCGGGGTGTATTGCTTGACAGGGCCGGAATCATCCACCACAATGGTGCCCTTTTCCGCCATGCGCTTGAGCAGCGTGATCACCGTATGGCGGGTCCAGCCGGTATCCGCTTCCAGCAGCCGGGTGATCTCCGGCATGGTTCGGGGATGCTTTTCCCAGAGAACCTCAAGAATCTTCCATTCAGCGTCTGTACACTGGAATTTCATTGGTTTCATCCCTCCCAGATGCAAGGTGACAATTGTCTACCAAAAGGGTACACTTGTCTACCACTTCCTGTCAAGGCATTTACCCAAGGATTTACAAGTGCAACAATTTGGCAGAGGCCAACGCAGCTGCATTCCTGCGCCATCGCTTGACCGTTCTGCCTTGTGATGATATGATGAGGCAACTATTCCCAAAGGAGGAAGCTCCCATGAAGCTTGTCATCATCTGCGGCCCCCATGCTGTTGGCAAAATGACCGTTGGGCAGGCTTTGGCCGCTCAAACCGGGTTGAAGCTGTTCCACAACCACATGACCATTGATGTGGTATCCGGCCTGTTTGAGAATATGCCCGGTGAGCGCAGCCGTCTGACCAGCCTGTTCCGGGAGGAGATTTTCAAGGCCTTCGCCCCCAGCAGCGAATACGGCATGATCTTTACCTATATGTGGGCCTTTGACCAGCAAGAAGACTGGGATTACATCCAGCATATAGAGGCATTGTTCCGCCAGCATGGTGCGGAAGTATACTATGTGGAGCTGTGCGCCGACTACGACCTGCGCATTGAACGCAACAAAACCGAGAACCGCCTCCTGAACAAGCCCACCAAGCGGGATGTTGCCAAATCGGAAGCCCTTTTCCGCAGGCTGGAGGAAAAATACCGGCTCAACTCCCTGCCCGGGGAAGTGCAAAAGGAGCACTACCTGCGCATCGACAACACCCGCCTGAGCCCGGAAGAGGTCGCCGGGCAGATTCGGGAAACCTTTATGCTGTAAAGAATAAATAACATTCGCATTCATATGTTTTGCATTGCTTTCCCGGCACCGGGGTGCTATACTACCTTGGGTGCCGGCGGGCATCCGGATCATTACCAGTGCAAAGGAAGAAAAACCTATGAATATCAAAACCAAACGCATTCTGATGTCCCTCTTCGGCGTGATCATCTGCGCCATCAGCGTTGGCGTGTTCAAAATCGCCGCTCTGGGCGTTGATCCTTTCCAGACTTTGATGGCTGGCCTGGACAAGCTGATTCCCATCGACTTTGGCACCCTGTATGTGATCGTCAACCTGATCCTGCTCACCTTCAGCCTGATCGTAGACCGTCACAACATCGGCATCGCCACCTTTATCAACCTGTTCCTGCTGGGCTACATTACCGATTTTACCTATGCCCAGCTGCAAACCGTCATCGTGAATCCCTCCATGCTGGTGCGTGCCATCTGCCTGGTGGTGGGTATCGTGGTCATCTGTTTCGGCTCCGCCCTGTACATGACCGCCGATCTGGGTGTTTCCACCTACGATGCAGTGGCCATCGTCATGTCCCGCAAGTGGAAGGTGGCGCAGTTCCAGTACTGCCGAATCTTCACCGATGTGGTATGCGTGGTGCTGGGCGTTGTGCTGTTCCTGCTGGCTGGCGGCACCTGGGGCATGGTGCCCACCATCGCCGGTATCGGCACCATCATCACCGCCTTCTTCATGGGGCCGGTGATTGAGTTCTTCAACCGCACCGTAGCCCGTCCCATGCTGGCGAAAGGTAACAAGGAATAATCTTTCAGCAAATCAAAAAACTCCGGCTGGCTTTTATGCCAGTCGGAGTTTTTGGGTGGTCAGGCCATTTGATCAGGCTTCCACAAACGCATCCTTGCCAAGGCCGCACACGGGGCAGACCCAGTCTTCAGGGATATCTTCCCACTTGGTGCCGGGAGCGATACCGCCATCGGGATCGCCCAGTTCAGGATCGTATACATAGCCGCAGGGACATTCAAACTTCATAATGGTTCCTCCTTGTTGATTCTGGTCAATAGGTTCATTTTCTGTCTGGTTTTTGATACAGGCAACTTCTATCTTCGAAATTCAATCAGCCGAAGTAGCGCTTCAGCAGGCCCTCAAACGCCTTGCCATGGCGGGCCTCATCCCGGGCCATTTCATGGACGGTATCGTGGATGGCATCCAAATTCAGTTCCTTGGCCTGCTTGGCCAGATCGAACTTGCCCTGGGTAGCGCCGTTCTCGGCATCCACACGCATTTCAAGGTTCTTCTTGGTGGAATCGGTCACCACTTCGCCCAGCAGTTCGGCGAACTTGGAAGCGTGCTCGGCTTCCTCAAAGGCAGCCTTTTCCCAGTAGAGGCCGATCTCGGGGTAGCCTTCCCGGTGAGCCACACGGGCCATGGCCAGATACATACCCACCTCGGTGCACTCGCCCATGAAGTTTTCACGGAGCATCTGCTTGATGTCTTCAGGAGCATCCTGCGCTACGCCAACCACGTGCTCAGCAGCCCAGGTACGGCCGCCGCCCATGGGAGAAAAACGGCTGGCAGGAGCCTTGCACTGGGGGCACTTCTCGGGAGCCTCGGGACCTTCGTGTACATAACCGCAAACTTTGCAAACCCAC
>JAFVXE010000004.1 GCA_017501255.1 Clostridia bacterium
AAAACCGGCATCCGTCCCTTTTCAGGCCGCAGCCCCCCGCTGCCCTACTGCTTCACAAACCCCATAAACCCCGGGCTGTACACATTTTCCCCGTCCATGCCCATCCACATGGCCTCTGCGCCGTATGCATCCAGCAGCTTCTGGCCCTCCTCCACCGGCAGCAGGTACAGGGCCGTGGACAGCGCATCCGCCACGCCGCTGTCCGGGCAGAGGATGCACACCGCCCGCCACAGCCGCCCGGGCTGCAGGGTGCGGGGGTCGATGATGTGCCCGTAGCGCACGCCATCCACGGTAAAGTAGCGGCGGTAGTCGCCGCTGGTCACAATGCTGACCCCATCCAGCTGAACCACATGGAGATAGGCTTCGCTTTCCGGGTCCTGCACACCGGCGGTCCACAGGTTGCCGGTAAGGGTGTTGCGCCCGTTGACCCGGATGTTGCCGCCTACGGAAAGCATCATATTGTCGGGCATGGTGCGGGCCACCATTTCCACGGCGTAGCCCTTGGCCACTGCGCCCACATCCAGCCGGGCCAGCGGGTCGGTGAGGAAAACTGTGGAGGCTTCCTCATCAATGATCACGCTGTCAAAGCCGGTATGGCGGGCGGCCTGCTGCAAGGCGTCCTCATCGGGCAGGTAGGCGTCGGCAGGGAAGTTGATGCTGTCCATCCGGGCCTCATGCCAAAGGCTCAGCACGCTGCCCTGGGTCACATCCACCAGCCCGCCGGTCTGCTGGGCCATGTCCCGGCAGAAAAGTAGCAGGTCGATAATGCGCCTGTCCACCTGCACCGGGGCAATGCCTGCGTTGTCGTTGATGGTTTTCAGGTTGGGCAGGTTTTCGTAGTCGTTGTAAATGTCGTAGAGCCGGTGATAGACCGCCAGCTCATCGTGGATGCGCTGGGCGGTATCGGTAAAGGCTTCCCGGCTGTCGGCAATGCCCACCATGGCGGTGACGGTGTCAAACAGCCCCAAAAAGGAAGCGGTGTACCGCTGGGGGCCGTTCTCCGCCATGGCAGGGGTCAGCAGGGAGCAGACCAGACAGAGGGTCAGAATCAGCACAAGAAAAGATTTCCGTTTCATGGGCAGCCTCCTTTGCGGGGAGAATATTCGTCCGTGTTGGCAGGGTCACACCCCGGCCCAGCTCTCGCTGAGCACCTGCCCCACATCCTGATGAATCACCAGCTCGGCCTGCCGGTCGTAATCGGTTTCGTCCCGGTTGATCAGCACCAGATTGCACCGGGCCCGCCGGTACTGAATCAGCCCGGCAGCGGGGTACACCACCAGCGAGGTGCCGCCCACAATCAGCAAATCACAGGTGCGGATGGCCCCCAACGCCCCTTCGGTCACCGCATCCTCCAACGGCTCGCCGTAGAGCACCACATCCGGCCGGATCACCCCGCCGCAGTGGGGGCAGCGGGGCACGGTGTCCATGGGCAGAATCTCCCCAAGGGAAAAGGGGGCGCGGCATTTCATGCAGTAGTTGCGGTGCACGCTGCCGTGCAGTTCCAGCACCTTCCGGCTGCCCGCCGCCTGATGCAGCCCGTCAATATTCTGGGTGACCACGGCGGTGAGCTTTCCGGCGGCCTCCATGGCGGCAAGGGTGCGGTGGGCGGCGTTGGGCAATGCGTCGGGATAGAGCATCACGGAGCGGTAAAAGTCCCAGAACGCCTCCGGATGCAGCAGCATATAGTCGTGGGAGAGCATCTCCTCGTAGGTTTTGCCGTGGGGGCCTGCGTAAATGCCGTGGGCCGACCGGAAATCCGGGATGCCCGAGGCGGTGCTGACCCCTGCCCCGCCAAAAAAGACGATGCTTTGCGCCTCCCGCATCATGCGGGTCAGCTGCCGGATGGAATCACTGTGCATGGTGGGCTCCTTTCTTGTGTATCGTTGAAAAACTTGCCTTTGGCGGCTTTTTTGACGAGGTTTGCACCGTTTGCCTTTTCGCCTTTGCTCGCCGGGCGGCAAACGGCATCGGATTGGCAATCAGCGGACTTCCCCTCTCCAATGCCTCCGGGGCTTTCTCAACCGTATGAAAGTACCTGTTACACTTGTTCGATATACCCGTCACAAATCCTGTTTTTCTGTCGCCTTTTCGGAAGGTTTGTTGCATCGGCGGGGCAGCTGCATCAAAACCGCCCGCCGGAACCATACTCCCATTACAACTGATTTGTGCGGGAGGAATGGTCATGGCGCTGAACAAGGTGGAAATCTGCGGGGTGGACACCTCCACCCTGCCTGTTCTGACCAACGAACGGATGCGGGAGCTGTTTCCCCTGGTGCACGGCGGCGATCTGACCGCCCGGGAGGAGTTTGTCCGGGGCAATCTGCGGCTGGTGCTGAGCGTGATTCAGCGCTTCGGGGGCCGGGGCGAGAATGTGGATGATCTGTTTCAGGTGGGTTGCATCGGGCTGATCAAGGCGCTGGACAATTTTGATGTGAGCCAGAACGTGCGGTTTTCCACCTATGCGGTGCCCATGATCATCGGCGAGATCCGCCGCTATCTGCGGGACAACAACGCCATCCGGGTGAGCCGGAGCCTGCGGGATATTGCCTACAAGGCCCTCAAGGTGCGGGATCAGCTGGCGGACAGGCTGGGCCGGGAGCCGGATGTGTCGGAGATTGCCGCCGAGCTGCACGTGCCCCGGGAGGATGTGGTCTTTGCCCTGGAAGCCATACAGGATCCCATCAGCCTGTTTGAGCCGGTGTTCAATGATGGCGGCGATGCGCTGTATATTATGGATCAGATCACCGATGAGCGCAAGCCGGATGTGCGCTGGCTGGATCACATCGGCGTGAAGGAGGCCATGAACCGTCTGACCGACCGGGAGCAGCATATTCTGAAGCTGCGGTTCTTCCAGGGCCGCACCCAGATGGAGGTAGCGGGGGAGATCGGCATTTCCCAGGCGCAGGTGAGCCGGCTGGAGAAGAATGCGCTGGAGCATATGCGCACTCACATGGGGGGTGGACGTCCAGCCCGCCTTCCTAACGGATAGGCGGGCTGTTCGCCCCAGTTGCTGGACAATAGATGCCGCGGCCCTTTTGGTGGGGGACCCCCTGCCCCCACCGGGCCGCTCGCTTGGGTCGCCTCCTCGTGCCTTCGGCACTGCGGGGGACGACCCCGCTGGGCGGGGGTTGGCTGCGGGGAAGGTTGAAGGCTCCTTCCGCTTGCGGAGGGAGCTGTCGCCGCAGGCGACTGAGGGTAGCCCTGTGTACGCCCTGCAAACACCCCTACCATCAGTCAGGCTGCGCCTGACAGCTTCCTCCCCCGATGGGGGAAGAAGCCTTTTCGGGGAAGACCCGCAATGCCTCCCTTGTGTAAAGGGCACCGGAGGGAAGCGTGTGCGCAGTGCGCACTTGCGCGAAGCGCAAAGCGACCCGCAGGTGGGGAGTGAAACGAGTGCAGACCACGGCAGTGGACTGCACGACGATTGAACGACCGAAGGTGGCCCGAAGGGCCGGAGGGATTGTTCCCTCTGCTTTGGAAACCAGCAGAAACGAAAGCACAGCCAACCAGCGAAAAGCGCCTTGTTCGGGAGGCAAGAGAAGCGGAGCACAGCCAAGGTGCTCCCCGCACCGCGACGGTAGCGGACGACGTCAAATCCCTAAGCTGTTTTTCGGGGCGGGTAAAGGGCACAGGTTGGGCAGTCAATAAACAAGGATGC
>JAFVXE010000029.1 GCA_017501255.1 Clostridia bacterium
GGCGGGCACAATCCACGGCCTACCGCCGTATGTTGGCTGTTTCTTTGTTTGTTGGCTGTAGCACGTGTGCCCTTAACCCCGCCTACCAAAAGGGCGAGGGATTTGACGTCGTCCGCTACCGTCGCGGTGCGGGGAGCACCTTGGCTGTGCTCCGTTTCTCCTGCCTCCCGAACAAGGCGTTTTTCGTTAGTTGGCCTTACTACCGTTCCTGCCGGTTCTCCAACAAAGGCAACGCCCCCCAAAAAGGCTCCTTCCCCGCCGTAGCGGGGAGGGCGACAGAGGGAAGTGTGTGCCCAGTGGGCACTTGCGCGAAGCGCAAAACGACCCGCAGTCGGGGAGTGAAACGAGCAGCGGGCACGGCAGTGCCTGCTGCGACGATTGAACGACCGGGGCTGTCGCCGTCAGGCGACTGAGGGTAGGCCCCTCCCAATCATGACCTGGCAATCCATCTTGATCCACCCACCCCGTCAAAAACAATCCCAGTACAATCCATCTCATCGACAAATCTTGACATTATACTACATTACATATACAATACCCCTATTCCCACAGAAGTGCGCAGGATCAACAGAAACTGCGTGCGGAGGGTACTCCGGAGAATCCCGCACAGCGGGTGCCGAAGGTGCAACACCGGCCATGCCGGTGGAATCTCTCAGGCAAAAGGACGGAGCAGGCATTCGTACCATAGGGTATCACAACCTGCATCTATCCCCGGAGCTGTCCCGAAGCATGGGACGGCTTATTTTATTTCTCGAAAGGGGACGTAACCATGGAACAATTCCTCGCTGCTCTTGAATCGGGCAACAATGTAGTCAACACCTTCATCTGGACCACGCTGGGTCTGGTGCTGCTGCTGAGCACCGGCCTTTTGACCACCATCATTACCAAAGTGTTTCAGGTAAGCCACATCAGCCTGTGGTGGAAGAACACCATCGGCAGCCTGTTCAAGAAGGAAGTGCTGGCCCACGAAAAGGACGGCAAGGCCATCTCTCCCTTCCAGGCTCTGTGCACTGCACTGGCTGCCACCATCGGCGTTGGCAACATCGCTGGCGTGGCTGCCGCCATCGTCATCGGCGGCCCCGGCGCTGTGTTCTGGATGTGGGTGGCTGCCTTCCTGGGCATGATGACCAACTACTCCGAAAACGTGCTGGGCATCTACTATCGCCGCCGCAATGAAAACGGCGAATGGTCCGGCGGCGCTATGTACTACCTGCAGGACGGTCTGGGTTCCAAGAAGGGCTGCAAGCAGATCGGCAAAGTGCTGGCTGTGCTGTTCTCCATCTTCACCCTGCTGGCCTCCTTCGGCATCGGCGCCATGGGTCAGGTCAACAAGATCGTGGTCAACATCGAATCCGCTTTCACCATTCCCGCTCTGGCTAACATCACCCTCTACGAGGGCGTGAGCCTCTACAGCCTGGTCATCGGTCTGGTGCTGGTGGCGCTGGCTGCCGCCATCACGCTGGGCGGCCTCAAGCGTGTGGCTGCCTTTGCTGAGAAGGTGGTTCCCTTCATGGTGGTGCTGTTCATTCTGGGCAGCGTCGTCATCGTGGGCATCAACTATGCCAACATCATCCCCGCTTTCGGAGCCATTTTCAAGACTGCTTTCAGCCCCATGGCTGCCGTGGGCGGCGCTACCGGCGCTGCCATCAAGACCGTGATGGTACAGGGCTTCAAGCGGGGCGTGTTCTCCAACGAAGCCGGTCTGGGTTCCTCTGTAATGGTGCACTCCAACTCCAATGTGAAGGAGCCTGTCCAGCAGGGTATGTGGGGCATCTTTGAGGTGTTCGCCGATACCATGATCGTCTGCACCCTGACCGCTCTGGTGGTGCTCACCTCCGGCGTGTATGACCTGTCCACCGGCCTCACCGCTGGCGGCGTCAGTGATGCCACGCTGGTGGCGGCTGCCTTCGACTCCGTGTTCGGCTTCGGCGGCATCGGCAGCAAGTTTGTGGCCATCGCCATCCTGCTGTTTGCCTTCACCACTGTGCTGGGCTGGAACCACTACGGCACCAAGGCCTGGGAGTACCTGTTCGGCGTGAAGAGCGTGAATGTGTACAAGGTCATCCATCTGGTGATGATCCTCTTCGGCGCACTGCTCACCTCCTCTCTGGCCTGGGATATCTCCGATACCTTCAACGGCCTGATGATGATTCCCAACCTGATCGGCGTCATCCTGCTCAGCGGTCTGGTGGCAAAGATCACCAAGAACTATCTGGACCGCCGGAAGGGTCTGGATGTGGAGCCCATGCTGAGCGTGTTCCCGCAGGAAGACGAGGAATAATCACGGCATCATTGCATAAAGTTACCCCCGCCGGGTTTTCTGCGAAAGGAACCCCGGCGGGGGTTTTCTCAACTGTTTTCACAGGCTGTGCCGTTCACGGCAGGGAAGGAAGCCGATCCCATCCCATATCCATGAAGGAAAAACACCGGCAGAAAGCGAACATACAACGGAGGAAGAATGGTTTGTTCCACATGGAGGTGTTCCCTTGCTGTTCAAGTATCTGCGCCAGATGGACCCCCTGCGCTTTCTGGATGCGCCCCCCACGGAAGCCGATTTGCTCATCTTTGCCACCATGGCCTACTGTCCTATGGAGCGGCTGGGGGGCAATGGCTACGGCTGGCCCCTGAGCCTGACGGGCAATGTGCTGTACCCGGCTACCGCCCGCTACGATGAGGGGGAAATGACCCGCAAGCGCCGCCAGCTGTGGATGGCTGCCACCCAGACCGTCCGGTTTGGGGAGTGCAAGTTCGGCGGGTTCCGGGCCCATTTCAGCCCCCAGAAGGAGCAGCAGTTTGCCGCCTGCGCCTTCCGCATTGCGCCCCAGACCGGCGTGATTGCCTTCCGGGGCACCGATGCCACCTTGGTGGGCTGGAAGGAGGATCTGAACCTGTCCTTTGAGTCCCCGGTGCCTGCCCAGCAGGATGCGGTACGCTTTCTCAATGAAATGCTGGCCCAGTATTCCCATGCCTATGTGGTGGGGCACAGCAAGGGCGGCAACCTGGCGCTGTTCGCCGCTGCCCGGTGCAATCCTGCCCTGCAGGGGCGCATTCTTCATGTGATCAACTTTGACGGCCCCGGTCTGGATGAGCGCACCCGGCAAAGCCCCGGCTATGCTGCGCTGGAAGGCCGGGCTACCACCTATGTGCCCCAGGATTCCGTGGTGGGGATGCTGCTCAACGGCGGCGAGCCCTATACGGTGATCCAGTCCGAGGGCAGCGGCCTTCGTCAGCACGATTCCTTCCTGTGGCGGCTGAACGGGGGCCATCTGGTGCCCGCCGACGGCCTGACCCAGCAGAGCCGCTACGCTTCCAGCACTTTGCGCACCTTCCTTGCCAGCCTGTCCATTCCACAGCGGCGCACCGTGGTGGATGCGCTCTACAGCATCCTTTCCGCCACCGGCGCCAAAAAGGTGGGCCAGATTCCCGCCGGTGCCCTGATGAATCTGGATCAGGTGCTGAAAGCCGCCGGTGAATTGAATGGCCAGCAGCGGCGGGCCTTGCTGGGGGCGGTGCTGAAATTGCTGGGTGCCGGAGCCAGCCACTTGGATGTGCTGCTGACAGGCGGAAATGGTCAGGAATGAGGGGGAGAGAGCTGCTATGCCAGCTCTCTTTTTGTGATACAGACCCCTCAACCATTTTTCCTTTTCCCGAACGTTCGCCCAAAATCCTCCTTGAATAATTCAGGTTTTGTGGTATACTATGCGGAGTGCTTTTTGCACCCTCACCGGGCAATGGGAAAGGCCGGGCGGCCTCTTTTGCGCTGGGATGCGCACCCGGTAAGCCATAAACCGAACCTTCGGCCCTCAACAGGAAAGGAATGAACCATCTTGGAACATATTCGCCGCAATGAGCGCATGGCCGCTCTGACCAAGCTGCTCACCTCTGCGCCCAACCGCATTTTCACCCTGTCCCACTTCTGCGAGCTGTTCGGGGCAGCCAAATCCACCCTCAGCGAGGATATCGACCTGCTGAAGGGCGTGTTTACCCGCTTTCAGCTGGGCCAGCTGGAAACCGTCACCGGCGCTGCCGGCGGCGTGCGCTATCGCCGTGCCATCAGCCCGGAAAAGGCCCACAGCTTTGTCAGCGACCTGTGCCAGCAGCTGTCCACCACCTCCCGGGTGCTGCCGGGCGGCTTTCTGTACCTGAGCGATATCCTCAGCCAGCATGAGCTGGTCACCACCATGGGCACCATCATCGCCCAGCAGTATTACGATGCCCAGCCGGATTTTGTCCTTACCATGGAAACCAAGGGCATTCCCGTGGCGCTGATGACCGCCGAAGCCATGGGCCTGCCGCTGGTGATCGCCCGCCGTTCCAGCAAGGTGTACGAAGGCCCTGCGGTGAATATCAACTATGTATCCGGTTCTGCCGGGCATATCGAGACCATGAGCCTGAATCGCCGGGCCGTGACCGAGGGCACCCGGGCACTGATCGTGGATGACTTCCTCAAGGCCGGCGGCACCGCCAAGGGCATGATCGACCTGATGGCCGAGTTCCATGTGGATGTGATCGGCACGGCGTTTGTGATGAGCACCGCCGCCCCCCAGAAGAAGCAGATCGAAAACGACCGTTCCCTGATGGTGATGGATGTGGATCCCGCCGACCCCTCCACCCTGACGGTGCGCCCCGCAGACTGGCTGACCCAGTCCGTCAAGGCCTGATCTTTTTCGGATTACAGCCGGGCAGGTCTACTTGAGCTGCTGTTTTCGGATTACAGCCGGGCAGGTCTACTTGAGCTGCTGTTTTCGGATGATAACCGGGGCAAGTCCATCACGGCCTCATCTTTCTCCGCATTCCAAACCAAGGAGGGAATCTTCGTGAATCCTCTGATCAGTATTTGCTGTACCACCTATAACCACGAAAAATATATCGCCCAGACGCTGGACGGCTTTCTTTCGCAGAAAACTGAGTATTCCTATGAAATCCTCATCCATGACGACGCCTCCACCGATGGCACCCAGGCCATCATCAAGGAATACGCCGCCCGCTATCCGGATGTGATTTTCCCTATTTTGCAGACGGAGAACCAGTACTCCAAGAACATCCCCATCAGCGAAACCTTCAACTTTCCCCGGGCAAGGGGCAAGTATATCGCCATGTGCGAGGGCGACGACTACTGGTGTGATGAGAGCAAGCTGCAACGGCAGATCGCTTATATGGAAAGCGACGAAAGCTGCACCTTTTCCTTTACCAACGGCCGCATCCACGATGAAAACGGCGTGAACCCGGACCGTACCTTCGTGCCCTATTATGAAAGCGAACGCCCCTATTTCAAGGGCGGCAGCGCCACCTATTCCCTCAGCGAGATCGCCCGGCTCACCTTTATTCCCACGGCCAGCTTCGTGTTCCGCACCGATGCCCTGCGCAGCCTGCCGGACACCTTTTTAGGCACCCCCTGCCAGCACGGCGATCTGCGCATGAAGCTGTACCTGACCGCCGCCGGTCATGCCTGGTATGAGGATATCGAAGGCTGCGTCTACCGGGAAAACGTGCCCACCTCGGCCTTTCAGGTGTGGAAGAAGGAAAAGCGGGATCAGCTGTTTGAACGGTGTCAGTCCGTGGTGCAGATGGTGGAGGATGTGAACGCCTATTCCGGCGGCGTGGCGCAGGAAAGCCTGTACGCCGTCCGTGACCATTACCTGATGGTGATGGCCCATAACGCCCCCGACCTGAAAACCCTGACCACCGGCCAGCTGGGTAAGGTATACAAGGCCCTGCCCATCAAGGAAAAGCTGCGGTGCTCCCTGCGGCTGCGCCTGCCCCAAGGGCTGGCAGCCAAATTGGCAAAGGTCGGGCGGTAAAACTTCAGTCGTATCAATCTCCTACTTTGCGCCGTGAAACGGCGTAATCCGGAGGTGCAGGAGGCACCGCCTCATGCCGGGGTGTGGGGCAGCGCCCCACATCACTCCCATCCGTTCCCCATAAGGAGGCATTTCATGACCATTCCCGAAATCATCACTCCGCTGTATCCCCACGAGACCCTTGCGGGGAACAATCAGGTTTTCCTCAAGCGGGAGGACTTGCTGCCCTACAGCTTTGGCGGCAACAAGGCCCGCATTGGGCAGTGCTATGTGACGGATATGGAACAGAAGGGCTGCAACCATATGCTGGCTTACGGCAATGCCCGTTCCAACCTGTGCCGGGTGTTGAGCAATCTGTGTGCTGCCAAGGGCTACCGGCTGACCATTCTGTCTCCGGCAGATGATGATGGTCAGCAGCGCCCCTCCCTGAACGGGATGCTGTGCCGCCAGCTGGACGCCACGGTGATTCCCTGCCTGAAAACCGGCGTGGCGGAGTCTGTGGATGCTGCCATGGAAACCATCCGGGCAGCGGGGGATATTCCATACTACATTTACGGCGACCGCACCGGGCAGGGCAACAAGGCCACGCCTGTGGCCGCCTATGCGACCCAGTATGCGCCCCTGATGGAGCAGTGCAAAAATCAGCTGGGCTTCCTGCCGGATGGGATCTGTCTGGCGCTGGGCACCGGCATGACGCTGGCGGGCCTGCTCTGTGGGCAGTCGGTGTACGATCATCAGGGGGAGGCTGTGCCGCAGATCATCGGCCTGTCCACCGCCCGGGATGAAGCCGCCGCCACAGCCCATGTGACGGCCTATATCCGGGCATTTGCGCAGGAGCATCCCGGTCTGGCCGATGCAGAAGCAGCCGTCCGGCGCATCCGGGTGTATGACCGCTGCCGGGGCAGCTACGGCGCCCCCGAGGAAGCCATTTCCGCCTTGATTCGTCAGCAGTTCCGGGCGTATGGCCTGCCGCTGGATGGAACCTACACCGGTAAGGCCTACCATGCCATGCAGCAGCTGTCGCAGGAGGAAGGCTGGCAAAACCGGCGAATCGTGTTTGTACACACCGGCGGCACACCCTTGTTCTTTGACGGGGTGGCCAGAAACGACTGAAAAAATGGCAGGCGCACGAGCCTGCCATTTTTTCTATTTCACATCAAAAACCCCTACTCCCTTGCGCCCATGCAATGGGCGCAAAATGCGGGGTGCAGGGGCCTCATGGCCCCTGCCGGGGTTGTCAGGGGCAGCGCCCCTGACCCTCCCCCGCACTTTCATCATACAGTCCCTCTTTGCTCAATCCTGCAGCCACACGCCATCATACACAAAGGTGGCGGGGCCGGTCATATACACATGGTTGTCCTGCTCGTTCCATTCCAACTCCAAAACGCCGCCGGGCAGCTCCACTTCCGCTTTGCGCTCGGTCAGCCCGCCCAGCACGCAGGCCACCAGCACGGCACAGGCACCGGTACCGCAGGCCAGCGTTTCGCCGGTGCCCCGTTCCCAGACCCGCATTTTGGCATGGGTGCGGTTCATCACCCGGACAAACTCAATGTTGGCCTTGTTGGGGAAGGTGGGGTCGCATTCCAGCACCGGGCCGTCCACGGTGACCGGGGCGGTGAGGGGATCCTCCACAAAGCATACGGCGTGAGGGTTGCCCATATTGACGAAGGTGAAGTGGTAGGTGTTGCCGTTTGCTGTCATGGGATGGCCCACCACCGGCTCTCCTGCCACGGTGGAGGGGATCCGCAGGCCATCCAGCACCGGCTCGCCCATATCCACCCGCACGGCCTTGGTTTTGCCGCCCTCAAGGGTCAGGTGCATCACCTTGATCTGCCCGCCGGATTCGATGGTGAACTCCGTCTTGTCGGTGAGGCCCCGGTCGTGGCAGTACGCCGCCACGCAGCGGATGCCATTGCCGCACATTTCGCTTTCGCTGCCGTCATTATTGAACATCTGCATCCGGAAATCCGCCTTGTCGCTGGGCAGGATCATGATGAGGCCATCGGAATAGCAGCCGAAATGATACCGGCTCATTTTCACCGCCAGCGCCGCCGGGTCCTCAATATGCTCCTGAAAACCGTTGATGTATACGTAATCGTTGCCGATGCCTTCCATTTTGGTAAAATGAATCATGGGTGGATACCTCGCTTTTGATGGAGTGGGGGGTTATTTGACAACGCCCTTCTTCAAAATCACATTGGCATACTGGGCCACTTCCCCGGTGGCCACGATGCAGTAGGCTTTCTTTGCCCGCTCATAGTAGGCGAAACGCTCCACAAACTGCGGCTCCGTTTCCGGCTCGGCCTTCTGAAGAATCTCCCGGTAGGTATCCCAGATCACCGGCACCACCGGGTCGCCGGGCACCACTTCCATCAGGGCGAAATGATCCGGGTCGTACTGATCCAGCGGCATCAGCGCCAGAATGGCTTCCAGCAGCCGGGGGATGTCCAGCCCGTCCGCCCGCACCACTTGCGGCCCAAGGCCCATGGCCGGGAAGTGAGCGTCCGCCAGCACGATTTCATCGCCGTGGCCCATTTCGCTGAGGATTTTCAGAAGCTGGGGAGAAATCAGGGGAGAGATACCTCGAAGCATCGTGATCGTTCCTTTCGTTATTCTGCCATATGGTGCACATAGGGCATCCGGGGCAGGCTTTCAAAATGATAGAACTGCTGGGCATTCTGGTGGAAGAAAAGCTGTTTTTCCCCATCGGTCAGCAGGGGGGAGTTATCCACGAAATCCCAGCTCATGCGGTAGGTGATGGCGGTCATGGTGCGGGGATAATCCGACCCCCACATCAGCTTATCCATACCGCAGATCTCCCGGGCCTCCACGATGGCCCGAACCGCGGAGGGATAGGGGTAAAACTCGCTGTTGAACAGCCAGGTGATGCCGCCGCTTTCCACATACACCTTTGGATACCGTGCCAGCCGAATCTGCTCCTGCCAGCCGGGGGTGGTGACCATGCCGAAATGGCCAATAGCCATGGGCAATTCAGGATACTGCTGAATCATCTCCCGCAGGGAGGCGGTCTGGGTATCGCCGTCCGCCAGATCCAGCCCCACAAACTGACCATTCCGGGCAGCGGTGACGAACACCTCGTCCAGCTTTGTCAGGTCGGGATTTTGCAGTCGCCCGGCGCAGATTTTGATGCCGTCCGCCCAGCGGATATCCCCCAGGGGTTTTTCCTCGTACAGGGCGCATACCCGGATGCGTTCCGGGTGGTTCTGGCGCACGGTTTTCAGGTATTCGTCCTGATTGCCGTCGATGTATTCCTGGGTTACCACGGCAGCAGCAACCTGGGCAAAGTCCATGTTGGCCAGCAGCCGTTCCACGCTGTTGACGCCGTCGGTCATATAAGGGGGGAGCATTTGACGTACTTCGTCGCCGAACTGGCTCAGGCCGTTGCCAAGGCTGTATACCGGCAGGTTGTTGACTCTGCCGTTCTGGGTTTGCCACAGGTGAAGATGGGCATCGATCATGGTGGGGGTCTCCTTTTTGGTTTTGGTCTGCTCCCGCAGGGAGGGGTGGGGGGTGCGCCCCCTGCGCTGGTGTAGTTATCTCGCAGTTCCGCTGCGAGGAACAGGGCAGGGCGCTATGCGCCCCTGCACCCCGCACTTACTCTTTTGAAAAAGAGTAAGCAGAAAACGGCGACACGCTCCCTTTGGTCAAATCCCTTTTATATGCCGTTTTTCGGGGCGGCGGGCACAATGCGCAATGCGCCGCAGATACTTGGCTGCATCCTTGCTCATTGGCTGCCCAACCTGTGCCCTTTACCCGCCCCGAAAAACAGCTTAGGGATTTGACGTCGTCCGCTACCGTCGCGGTGCGGGGAGCACCTTGGCTGTGCTCCGTTTCTCTTGCCTCCCGAACAAGGTGTTTTTCGCTGGTTGGCTGCGTTTCCGTTCCTGCCGGTTTCCCCAACAAGGGCAACGTCCCCCAAAAAGGCTTCTTCCCCC
>JAFVXE010000005.1 GCA_017501255.1 Clostridia bacterium
GCCGCCGTTGGGGCCGGGCACCGCGCCCTTGATGAGGAGCAGGTTGCGCTCGGCATCCACCTTGACGATCTCAAGGTTCTGGATGGTCACGCGCTCCACGCCGTAGTGGCCGGGCATGTGCTTGTTCTTGAACACGCGGGACGGGTCGGAGTTAGCGCCCATGGAACCCACGCCACGGTGATACTTGGAACCGTGAGCCATGGGACCGGTGTGCTGATTCCAGCGCTGAATGGTGCCGGTGAAGCCGTGGCCCTTGGAGATGCCGCTGACGTCGATCTTCTCGCCCTCAGCAAACTGAGCGACGGTCAGTTCGTTGCCAACTTCCAGTTCAGCCACGTTGTCCAGGCGGAACTCGCGCAGATAACGGGTGGGAGCCACATCGGCCTTCTTGAAGTGACCGGTCATGGGCTTGTTGACCAGCTTCTTGGCGCGGTTTTCGGCAAGGGTGTCGAAGCCGACCTGAACAGCTTCATAGCCGTCGGACTCAACGGTCTTCTTCTGAACGACCTTGCAGGGGCCGGCCTCAACCACGGTTACGGGCACGAGGCGGCCGTCATCGGTGAAGACCTGGGTCATGCCGATCTTCTTACCTACGATCGCTTTTTTCATGATGTCGTACCTCCTGCTTAGTTATTGAGCTTGATCTCGATCTCGACACCGGCAGGAAGATCCAGCTTCATCATGGCGTCGACCGTGCGGGAGTTGGGGTTGTGAATGTCGATCAGGCGCTTGTGAGTGCGCATTTCGAACTGCTCACGGCTATCCTTGTACTTGTGGGGAGCACGCAGGATGGTGACGATCTCCTTCTCAGTGGGCAGCGGGATGGGGCCGGAAACCTTAGCGCCAGTGCGCTTGGCGGTCTCGACGATCCGCTCGGAAGACTGATCGATCAGGTTGTGCTCGTAAGCCTTCAGCTTGATACGGATTTTCTGGTTGGCCATTTTCGTTCCTCCTTGATTTTGTGGTCTCAAGTACACCGCGCCGGGTGTGTCCATCGACGGCTTTTTGGAAAGCGAGGGGCCGAAGCCGCTCCCGCCTCAGGAGCCGTCCGACGGCGCATCCTTGCGCCGTGTCTTAAGTCCGTCGCCCGATTACCGGGCTGGTCCACGATAATTACCCGCCATGGCCATGGCGGCAACTTACCGCTTCATCCCTAAACAGACAGCCTCCGTAGTATACTACAACCGACTTTTGTTTGCAATAGTTTTTTGAATGTTTTTGAAAATTTTTTTGAAAGAATATACCCGTAACCCTGATAAACCGTTGTTTACCGAAAACGAGTGTGTACACGCTGCCGTGTGTGTCCATCATACGAAATTGTCAGTGCGGAAGAATGCCCACCAGATGTGACATTTCTCTTCCGCACCGATCAGAATTCATCCTGAAAAAAGTGAAATTTTTACTTGTCCACCACCATCACCGCACCCTCATCGGTACGGAAATAGCATTCCTCATACAGCTGATTGATCAGTTCCTGATTACCGGATTGCCCAATCAGCAGAATAGCGAATTCCTCATCCGCTAAAAACGCCTCAGCGCCGCCGTCCATGCACACCACATCGCCGTACATCATGGCGGTAAGCCGGTCCGCCTGCATCCATTCGGTCACAGGCCATACCGAAGCCACTTCCTCGTTGTACTGCACGTACATATGGGTTCCTTCATCCATATCCCGGTCCAGGGTTTCCTGCATGACAATCTGATAGGTATCCGTCAGTTCAATCCGGCTGATGCGCTGTGCCTCCTGCCAGCCGAACAGGCACATCACCGCAAAAGCGGCGACCAACGCAGCGGTTCTGAAAACCTTCCATTTTTCCGTCTGCAAAACCGCATACACCATGATCCCGGTGAGCACGCTCAGCGCCGCAAACCCGGAGTAGACATACCAGACGAATTCCACATTCATCAGCGTATAGAAAGCAATGGGAACCACAAACCAGATCGCTGTTCCGATCAGGGCATCCCTGCAATCCGGGCTCAGCTTTCCTTTCAGCAAAAGGCAGATAACTGCGCACAGTGCGCAGAGAATGGCCGCCGCCACCAGCGCAGGCCGGTCATAAAAGGCTTCCAGATACAGCTGCAACGGGGACAGATTGTTCTCATGCGCCGTAGAACCCACACGTTCTGCCACATCCGTCAGGAACATACCTTCAAAGAAGGCTGAGCCATCCCGGCTGTAGCGCACCGCCGCCCAGATGCCCACCGGACCCGCACCGCAAACCAGCAGTCCCAAAATCCTGAGGGGCTTCAACTGCTTCAGCTTCCCTGTGCAGATCACATACGCCAGACAAATGATGCCAATATTCAGCGCATGGGTGGCTTTGGTGAGGAAAGCCAGCGCAAAGGCCAATGCACTGCCGTAAAACCATGCAAAGTTTTTCTGGCTCATCAGCATACACAGCATAGTGATGGTGAAGAACAGCTGATATACGCCGTCCGCATCACCAAAGCGGGAAAAATGCGGCGCATACATCCCCCGGTTGCACACATAAGCGCACAGCGCCATCACCCCAGGCCAGATGCCAAAGCGGGATACGCAGAACACCGTTACCAGCGCCATGCTGATCAGGGAGGCCAGCGCACTGAAGAAACGCAGACCCAGCGCATTGAAGCCGAACAGCCGGTAGCCCAGCACCACCGTCCAGAAGGACATAGGCGGTTTCAGGTTCCAGTAATCCGTTTCGCCGCCGTAGGTATGCACCACATACTCATCGTTGCGGATCATTTCATAGGCGTTTACGCCATGGCGGGCTTCGTCATAGTCCGCAATCACCTGCTGGCCCAGATTGGCAAACAGCAGATAACCGGCTGCGCAGAGCAGGGCGATCAACAACGCAACCCCAACTGCCCACTGCCAGTCCCGAGGTTTCTTTTGCAAAGCATCCCTCATTGCGGTTCAACCTCCACAAAATCCGCTTCGCCGGGAATGATCACTTCTCCCAGCCCCAGCAGCGGTTCTTCCTCTTCATTGTCAAGGTAATACATCATGCAGCCGTAGGTGTCGCTGTAGAAATAAGCATCCAGTTCCTCCATGTAGGCTTCGTAGTACAGGTCATAGTCAAAGGTTTCGATGCCGCTGAAACCGGAGGAAAAGTCGTAGAACACATAGTTTTCCAGAATGGCTGCCGGGTCTTCGCCGTATTCCTCCAAGAGTTCCGGATACTCGTTCACATAATAATGGTAGTTATACACCAAGCCATAGTCCACACCCTCGTAGACCGCTTCCTCATAAACAGGGCCCTCAAAGGCGAAACGCAGGGTCATTTCCGTATCCGTCAGGCTGAGCACCGTTGCAGGCTGACCGTTCACAGAGGCGGTGGCATTTTGGGCAAACTGGCTGTCAGCACGGGCTTTCAGCTGCACATCCACAGTATAGATGGCGTGCCAGGGCGTCTCTTCCACGGGCTGGCTGTTCCAATCCACCTGCACGATATCCGTGCGCTGGAAGGGGCTGACCGGGATAAGGGTAACACTGCCGGGCACATCCGCATTGATATAGCTCAGATGCAGTGCAGCCTGATCAATCGTGTCAGCAGACCACCATTCCATATCCCCAGTCATCCATGCAGTTCTTTCTTCTATATAGGAAACAAAGAACGCCCAGTTTTCATCGTAGGTCTCAAACAGGGTATCATAATTGATATTGTTGTAGGAACCGCCCAGCTGCCACAGGTCGTAGTTCATGCGGCGGGAAGCCTCCGTGGCTGCATAGTAGCCACCCAGTGAGCGCAGGTTCCCCTGCTTGGCATCCGCATCCCCCAGCACTACATTCTGAATGAGGGGCTCCAACTCCGTCTGCCAGATCTGACGCATGGCTGTCTGCACCACCGGCACATCCATGGCGGCATATACCCAGCGATCCCCGGCCACATAGCCGTCGATACCCACTTCATAGGGCCGGTTGTCCCGGATGGCATAGGCAATGTCAAAATCCCACAGAGGACCCGCCTTGAACTGTGCGCTGCCCTCAGGCAGGTACAGATACGTGGAGGTATAGCCAAAGTCAGCGGTTTTGGCAAACTGCTGAATCAGCAGGTACCGGGCCAGAGAATCAATGTCGATCAGCTCTTCCAGCTGCCGCCCATCGGTGGGATGCACACCGCCGTTGGCAACGGTCAGCATCAGGTCGTTGGTGAGCTGCTGCATATAAACCACATCCGCACGACCAGCATATTCAGGGCTGCGGATCTCGTACATATTCTCATTGGCTGTCTCGAACATACTTTCCTCGGCAAAGCCGCCGTAAGAATCCAGTTCGATCAGATAGGCTCCATCCTGCCCGAAAGCAGTCTCCACGCCGGACACATAGCGGATTTTGCCAATGTCCGTTTCTTCCTCCACCACCGGATGCAGGCTTTCCTCCGCCACCTGGGGGTACTGCTGCTCAATCAGGTCGTCCATTTCCAGAATGTTCAGGCGGCCCGGCTTCACATTCACCTTCTCGGAAAGCAGATAGAAGCCGCAGTAGTCGCCGTCATAGTACAAATCCACGGGCCGGAACTCCACCGTGCCTTCCAGCCCCATCTCCTGCCCCAGATGCAGGGTGAGCATATTGTGCACCAGCGTGGCATCGAAAGACTCTGCCATCAGAAGCCAGGTACGATCCTTGTTATCCTCATTGCCGGACTGGAGCAGATCGGTTTTCTTTTCCAGCTTGATCTGATAGGGCTTCTTGATGCCCCATTGCCAGGTGGTATTGCCCCGGCCCCGCAGTTCCCGCAGGGCGTTGTCATACACCACTTCGCCAGTTTCATCCAGCATCAGCAGCGCTGCATCGGTGATGGGATCGCTCTTGGGATCAGCAAGGCCGTCTACATAGGCCTGGCCCCGGTTTTCAGGGTCTGCGCTGATCACGTACAAACTGGCCTGATTCTCCGACTGGCGGATGCGCAGGGGCTTTTCCTCTCCACTGACCAGAACCGTCAGTCCATACACGCCTTCTTCATCAGCCCCATCGGGAAACAGGGCTGCCACATCCACCGCCTCGCCGGCAGCGGCTTCCGCCTGCCGGTCATTTGCCATCAGCACCAAGGGGGCATCCGCCGCATCACCGCAGACCGTCAGATGGAGGGAGGACAGATCCGCACAGGTGGGCAGAAACAGCGTGTCGCCATACTGGGTGGGCTGCACATTGATCTGTGCACCCTCCACGGTGCACTGGAGCCAGCGGACAAAAGGCTCCTGCGATTCGTCTTCCCCGCTTTCTTCTGCAAGGGTTTCCACGGATGCTTCCACATCCACCGCTGCTTCACTTTCCACCGTCACTTCTTCCGCCGGCGCTGCCTGCGCAAACAGCAGCATTCCCGCCAGCAAAATCATCAAACCGATGCGAAACTTCCTCATCGGGCTTCCTCCTTATCAATGGTTCCTTGGTCAATCCGGGATCAGTATACAGAAGGGATGGGCCGGATGTCAAGAAAGAGAGGCGTGGAAAGGAAATCAGCACCCAAATTTCTCCGATTCACCCCCTTGTAAGGTACCTTTGTCTGTGGTACAATCCAAACAGAACATATTTTCGCATTTGCCCCTCTGCGCAAATGCCACAGGAGGAAAACACAATGGAAAAATCCAAGGTTTATTACACCAGCTTCCGCACCACGCTGGACTGCAACATTCTTGAAAAACTGCGCAAACTGATCACCAGAGCCGGTATGCCCAAAATGGATCTGGACGGCAAATTCACCGCTGTAAAGATCCACTTCGGCGAGCCGGGCAACATGGCTTATCTGCGTCCCGGCTATGTGAAGGTGGTTGTGGATATGCTCAAGGAGATGGGCGCCCGCCCCTTCCTGACCGACTGCAACACCCTCTATGTAGGCAAGCGCCGCAATGCGCTGGATCATCTGGACGCCGCCTATGAAAACGGCTTCAACCCCTTCCAGACCGGCTGCCACGTGATCATCGCCGATGGTCTGGACGGCAGCGACGATGTGGCTGTACCCATCGACGGCGAATACTGCAAGGAAGCCTACATCGGCCGTGCCGCCGTGGATGCGGAGGCCATCATCAGCGTGAGCCACTTCAAGGGCCACGAGGGCGCAGGCTTCGGCGGTGCGCTGAAGAATCTGGGCATGGGTCTGGGTTCCTGCGCTGGCAAGCGCCATATGCACCACGAGGGCAAGCCTCAGGTGAATCCCGATATGTGCGTGGGCTGCGGGATGTGCATCCGGCAGTGCGCCCACAGCGCCATCCGCTTTGAGGGCGAGGGCAAGGGCCGCAAAGCCGTCATCAATCCCGACATCTGCGTGGGCTGCGGACGCTGCGTAGGCGCCTGCCGCAACCACGGCGCCATCACCGGCCCCGACAGCCGCACCGATATGCTGGTGCGCAAGATCAGCGAATACGCCATGGCTGCCGTCAAGGACAAGCCCCACTTCCACGTTTCTCTGGTGATGGATGTAAGCCCCTTCTGCGACTGCTACGGCGTCAACGATGTGCCCATCATTCCCGATGTGGGTATGTTTGCCAGCTTTGACCCGGTGGCGCTGGATCTGGCCTGTGCCGATGCCTGCAACAAAATGCAGCGCTGCGAGCACACCTACCTGACCGAGCAGGGCAACCATACCGATGATATTTTCCATGACACCCACCCCGTCACCAACTGGCGCGCCGGTATTGAGCACGCTCAGAAGATCGGGCTGGGCAGCATGGACTACGAACTGATCGAGGTGTAAATTCTTTGCAGGACAAACTCATCGTTCGCGGTGCGCGCGAACACAACCTGAAAAACATCACGCTGGAGATTCCCCGCAACAAGCTGGTGGTCTTCACCGGCCTCAGCGGTTCCGGCAAAACCTCCCTGGCCTTCGACACCATCTATGCTGAAGGTCAGCGGCGCTATGTTGAAAGCCTTTCTTCCTATGCCCGCCAGTTCCTCGGGCAGATGGAAAAGCCGGACATCGACGCTATCGAAGGTCTCTCCCCCGCCATCTCCATCGACCAGAAAACCACCGGCCGCAACCCCCGTTCCACGGTGGGCACGGTGACGGAAATTCATGACTACCTGCGCCTGCTTTACGCCCGCATTGGCGTGCCCCACTGCCCCAAGTGCGGCAAGGAGATCAAGCAGCAAACCGTGGATCAGATGGTGGATCAGCTCTTCACCCTGCCGGAAGGGCAGCGGATGCAGGTGCTAGCCCCCATCGTCCGTGCCCGCAAGGGCGAGCACGTCAAGCTGATGGAGGATGCCAAGAAGCGGGGCTATGTGCGCATCCGGGTGGATGGCGAAGTATACGATCTGGATGAGCCGCCCACCCTGAACAAACAGCTCAAGCACACCCTGGAAATCGTGGTGGACCGTCTGATCGTGCGCCCCAGCGAGGAAATGCGCAAGCGTCTGGCGGACAGTCTGGAAACTGCCGCCAAGGAAAGCGGCGGTCTGGTGCTGATCGACCTGATGGGCGAAAGCGAGATCCTGTTCAGCCAGAACTATGCCTGCCCCGACTGCGGCATCTCCATCGAGGAGTTAGCGCCCCGGATGTTCTCCTTCAACAGCCCCTTCGGTGCGTGCCCCCATTGCAGCGGCCTTGGCACCATCATGCGCATCACTCAGGACAGCATCATCCCCAACCCGGAGCTGAGCCTGAATCAGGGTGCCTTGCAGGCCATGGCGTGGAATGTGGCGGACAAGAGCAGCATGGCCCACACCTACTTTGTGGCCTTGGCGGAGAAATACGGCTTCTCGCTGGATACCCCGGTGAAGGATCTGCCCAAGAACGTACTGGATGTGCTTCTCTACGGCACCGACGAAAAGATCACCGTCCACTATCAGGGGGCCAACGGCGAAGGCCGCTACCAGACCACCTTCGAGGGCGTCATCCGCTCGCTGGAGCGGCGCTATCAGGAAACCACCAGCGAGGGCATGAAAGCCGCCTATGAAGAGTATATGCTGGAAAGCCAGTGCGAAGTGTGCCAGGGCCACCGGCTGAAGCCGGAAGTGCTGGCAGTGACCGTGGGCGGGCTGAACATCAGTCAGGTGAGCAACCTGAGCATCACCTCTGCCCGGGATTTCTTCCGCAAGTTGGAACTCTCCGGCAAAGATGCCATGATCGCCCGGCAGATTCTGAAAGAAATTGATGCCCGCCTGGGCTTTCTGGACAGCGTTGGCCTCAGCTACCTGACCCTGAGCCGGGCAGCGGCCAGCCTCAGCGGCGGCGAAGCCCAGCGCATCCGTCTGGCCACCCAGATCGGTTCCAGCCTGATGGGCGTTCTGTATATTCTGGACGAACCTTCCATCGGCCTGCACCAGCGGGATAATGCCAAGCTGCTTGCCACCCTCAAGCGGATGCGTGACCTTGGCAATACCCTCATTGTGGTGGAGCACGACGAGGACACCATGTACGCTGCTGACTACATCGTGGATGTGGGGCCGGGGGCAGGCATCCATGGCGGCGAAATCACCGCCGAGGGCACCATCGATGAGATTCTCGCCAATCCCAACTCCCTCACCGGCCAGTACCTGAGCGGCAAACGGTTCATTCCTGTACCGGCAACCCGCCGTCAGCCGGATAAGTGGCTGCGGGTGGTGGGCGCTACCCAGAACAACCTGAAAAACCTGACGGTGGACTTCCCGCTGGGCGTTTTCTGCTGCATCACCGGCGTCAGCGGCTCCGGCAAGAGCAGTCTGGTCAATGAAATTCTCCACAAGCATCTGGCGAAGGTGCTCAACCGGGCCAAGACCCATGCGGGTTCCTTCCAGCGGATGGAGGGGGTGGAGCAGCTGGACAAGATCATCTGCATCGACCAGAGCCCCATCGGGCGCACGCCCCGTTCCAACCCTGCCACCTATACCGGTATGTTCGACCTGATCCGCAAGATCTTCGCCATGACCCCCGAAGCCAAGGCCAGAGGCTACAAGGAAAACCGCTTCTCCTTCAATGTGAAGGGCGGCCGGTGCGAAGCCTGTTCCGGCGACGGTCTCATCAAGATTGAAATGCACTTTTTGCCGGATATCTACGTGCCCTGCGATGTGTGCAAGGGTGCCCGCTACAACCGGGAAACGCTGGATGTGCGCTACAATGGCAAAACCATCCATGATGTGCTGGAAATGACCGTGGAGGACGCCCTCACCTTCTTTGAAAACCACGAACCCATCCAGAAGAAGCTGCAAACCCTGTACGATGTGGGTCTGGGCTACCTGAAACTGGGCCAGCCCAGCACCCAGCTTTCCGGCGGCGAAGCCCAGCGCATCAAGCTGGCCACCGAACTGAGCCGCCGGGCCACCGGGCGCACCGTCTACCTGCTGGACGAGCCCACCACCGGCCTGCACATGGCGGATGTGGACAAGCTGATCGGCGTATTGCAGCGGCTGGTGGAAGGCGGCAACAGTGTGCTGGTAATTGAGCACAATCTGGATGTGATCAAAACCGCCGACTACCTGATCGACCTTGGCCCTGAGGGCGGCGACGGCGGCGGCACCATCGTGGCCACCGGCACCCCGGAGGAAGTGGCCCTGTGCGAGGGCAGCTATACGGGCCAGTATTTGAAGCCCATGCTGGAACGTGGCCGCAAGGTGCTGGATGCAGCGGCTATGAAAGCCTCTTCTGCCAGCAAAGACAAAAAGGCCCCACCAGCAGCGAAGGCTGCCAGCAAGGCTGCTGCCAAGACAACCGCTGACAAGGCTGCCACCGAACCCACTTCTGAGAAACCCAAGCGTGGCAGGCCCCGGAAAAGCGACAAATAAGACAACAAATGCCCCGTCAACGGACGAATGATTTCCGTTGACGGGGCGTTCTCTTTCTTCATCAGTTGTTGGCCGCAGCCGCAGCGGCACGGGTACCGGCAATGGCCGCCAGGGTGGCCATCATCTGGCTGATCATCATGGCAAGGGTACCGGTGCAGGCAGCCGCATCCAGCGAAGGATTGCCGGCATAGGCAGTGGATACGATCATGGCGGCGTGCATCAGCCGGGTGGATTTGGCCAGCCCCCAGAAACCGTAACCCTTCTGGCGGGAAAGCCAGGTATCCACATCCAGCATATCCATGGCCATCTGCCGCACATCAACCGGCATGGTGGAAAGGGCGGCCAGGGTGGGCAGCTCATAATACTTGCTGTATTTCATGCCGGACTTTTTGAGGGTTTCGAAAAGCTCCATCAGCTTACCGGTTTTCTCCGCAGGGGTGCCTTCGGAAATCGTCAGCACGTGAGAAACCGTCTGTACGCTGTCGCCATAGCGGAATTCTTTCTTCAGAAGGGTATAGCAGGCTTCCATCTCTTCCACAAGGGCCCCGTTATCTTTGCCCGAGAAAGCCATCATCACAGCGAACACACTGTCCTCCGTAGAGGTCAGGAAGGGATGCTCCTTGCGCATCAGCAGATAGATCTCCCGGCCCCGGGCGATCAGTCCGCTTACGTCCGCTTCATCCTTCAAAAGGAAGGATGCGATGGGCAGATACGGGGAGCCCATGAATTCCTTTTTCAGCAGATCATGGACGGACAGAGCCTTTTCCAGAGCCGCCTCCGGATTTTCCTGAAGCGACAGCATACAGGCAAAGGCCATTTCCATATCACCGCGAAAATTGGAAAAAACGCCCGTTTTCTGCTTGATCAACTCCAGACAGGCTTTCAACCGTTCCTCATCCACGGTTTTGCCCTCGGCGCAATACAGATGCGCACACACAGGGGGCAGATAGCTGCTGCACAGTTTTCGGGTCTGCTTCACCAGATCCCGGTTCAGAATGAATTGTTCACATAAAGCCTGCAACTTCGGATCCATTTGTGTTCCCTCTTTTCTTGATTGGTACCTGTTACGGCTTCCATTATAGCAAAAACCTCCTGTAATGGAAGAATACCTTACCCAATTGTCAAAAGAAACGTTCCATTTGTCAATGTCCCGTCACTTCCCGGCAATGATGGTAAACTCTCCGGGCAAGTCGCTGTTGGTCCATGCGGGATGCTCATCCAGCCGCTGCAAAACAAAACCTGCGCCCATCACGCTGTTGACAATTTCGCTCATGGTGTACAGGCGCAGCTGACACTTGGGAAATTGCCGCCGGACTTCCTCATCGTAGAAACGGGCGTGGGGCATTTCACCTTCCAGAATATCCTTGGAGAAATACGGCATGACCGGCCGCTGAAAGGCCAGCACATCCATGATCTTGGTCAGGGGATGGAAGTCGCTGCAAATCATCCTTCCGCCGGGCTTCAGCAGTGCGTGCATCATGCCCATAAAGGCCGCAATATCGTGGAAGTAATGCAGAATGCCGCCCTCCATGAATACCACATCAAAGGTGCCGCCGTAGGTTTGCAGGTCAATTTCCAGCACATCACAGACTTCATAACCAATGCTCACCCGGGCTGCCCGGGCCATTTCCACAGCATAGCGGCGGTTTTCCTCCGAGATGTCGAAGACCGTTACCTCTGCGCCCAGCACAGCCAGCGGAACCGCTTTCTTGCCGCAGGAACCGCAGATGTTGGCTACCTTCACCCCCTCGAAGGCATCGAAATACGCCGCATACTTGCCCAGTCCACGAAGAGGATCGGCAACAACAGCCTGCGCCCGCTGCTCCGGCAACCCCATCTGCTGCACCCAGAAGTCATACGCATTGTATCCCCAAGCGGCCTTGTTCTGCTTGCTGCTCTCAATCATACCAGCACCTCCACTATCAACACAAACGTCAACCCCAAAAGAGAAAGCGCAGCTCCATCACCAACGGAAACTGCGCTCTTCATTTTTCAATATAGCGCCTCTGCTTTCTCACACCCCGTTCAGCAGATCCTGATAGGTGGGCATGGGCCAGTCCTGCTTGCCCACCATTACTTCCAGCGCATCTCCGGCGGCACGGATCCGGGCCATGGCGGAGATCACATCATCCCGGGTGTGCTGGGCACGGGTGAGCAGATCGTTGCAATGATTGGCTTTCTCCAGGGCATCTTCCAGCTCATCCACGCCGTTCTGGAGGGCTTCCAGCTGCTGGGTGAGGGATGTGAGCAGACGGCGTTCCACCGTGGCAGGCAGTTCAGGGCAGACCGCCAGCTTGTGCTGGGCCGCCTGAGCCACCTTGCCGGTAAAGGCAATGGCAGCGGGAATGATCAGATGGCGGGCCATATCCAACATACTGAGGGCCTCAATATCCACCACCTTCACATAGTTCTCCATGTGGATATCATAGCGGGAGTGCATTTCCTCCCGGGTGTAGACCTTCTGCCGCTCGAACAGGGCAATGTTGTGCTCATCCAGATAGTGGGGCAGCGCATCCACGGTGGTGGGCAGGTTGGAAAGTCCCCGGCGGGCCGCTTCCTGCTTCCAGGCATCATCGTAGCCATTGCCGTTGAAGATGATGCGCATATGCTGGCTCAGGGTGCGGCGGATCAGGGCATCCACTGCAACGGTGAAATCCTCGGCGGCTTCCAGCTCGTCCGCCATCTTTTGCAGAGTATCGGCTATGGCGGTATTCAGCACCACGTTGGGGGCGCTGATGCTCTGAGCGCTGCCCAGGGAACGGAACTCGAACTTGTTGCCGGTGAAGGCAAAGGGCGAGGTACGGTTGCGGTCGGTGGTATCCTTGGGGAACTTGGGCAGGATGTGCACGCCAAGGCGCATGGCTTCCCGCTCATGGCTCTCGTAGCGGCTGGCGCTGACGATGCTCTCGATAATGGCGGTCAGTTCATCGCCAAGGAAAATGGATACGATGGCCGGCGGGGCCTCGTTGGCACCCAGACGGTGATCGTTGCCAGCGCTGGCCACGGTGATGCGCAGCATATCCTGATAATCATCCACAGCGGCAATCACAGCAGAGAGGAACAGAAGGAACTGGGCGTTCTCGCTGGGGGTGTCGCCGGGATCCAGCAGATTGATGCCGGTATTGGTGGACAGGGCGTAGTTGTTGTGCTTACCGCTGCCGTTGATGCCGCCGAAGGGTTTTTCGTGCAGCAGACAAACAAGGTTATGCCGGTCAGCGACCTTCTTCATGATCTCCATGGTAAGCTGGTTGTGGTCGGCGGCGATATTGACGATGGAGAACACGGGAGCCATCTCATGCTGGGCAGGAGCGGCTTCGTTGTGCTTGGTTTTGGACAGAACGCCCAGCTTCCAAAGCTCATTGTCCAGATCCTGCATAAAGGCCTGCACCCGGGGCTTGATGACGCCGAAGTAGTGATCGTCCAGTTCCTGACCCTTGGGCGGACGGGCGCCGAACAAGGTGCGGCCGGTGGTGACCAGATCGGGACGCTGCCGCCACTGATCCTTGTCCACCAGGAAATACTCCTGCTCTGCCCCCACGGTGGGGAATACCCGCACCACGCCGGTATGGCCGAAGAGCCTGAGAATACGCAATGCCTGCTTGTTCAGGCATTCCATGGAGCGCAGCAGGGGGGTCTTCTGGTCCAGCGCCTGCCCGCCAAAGGAGCAGAATGCCGTGGGAATACACAGGGTGCCATCCTTGATGAAGGCATAGCTGGTGGGATCCCATGCGGTGTAGCCGCGGGCTTCAAAGGTGGCCCGCAAACCGCCGGAGGGGAAGGAACTTGCGTCGCTCTCGCCCTGCACCAGTTCCTTGCCGCTGAACTCAAGCAGCACCGTGCCGTCCTTCTTGGGGGAAATGAAGGCATCGTGCTTACCGGCAGTTACGCCGGTCATGGGCTGGAACCAGTGGGTAAAGTGGGTGGCGCCCTTTTCCAGCGCCCAGTCCTTCATGGCGTTGGCCACGATGCTGGCAATGGCAGGATTCAAGGAACGGCCTTCCTCAGTGGTGCGCTTGAGCGCAATATATGTTTCTTTGGGCAGACGCTTTTGCATGACGTTGTCATCAAAAACGTTCTCGCCAAACAGATCGAATGGATTGCTCATACTTTCAACCCCTTCACCGCCCAGGGCGGCAGCATTCACCGCAACGCATGGAAGGTTCTCCTGCGCTGCGTTCTTTGCATTATAAGCCAAGGGATGGAGGCTGTCAAGACGAACAAATCCCCATACAGCCTGTGATTGCAAGCCGTATGGGGCATGGGTTATTCTTCTGGAATCTCCTGGGGAACCGCTTCCGGATCGGCAGCTTCCGGCATTTCTTCGCCAGCGGCTTCCTGCAGGGCGGGCGTCGGCTCCACGGTGGACTGTTCAAAGAAAGCAAGCACCTGTGCGCCTTCCAGCACCAGATTGGCCAGCAGCGCTTCCAGATCCTCCCCGGTCAGGGTCAGCACATCCGTGCGTTCCGGGGGCAGTTCTTCCGGCTGCCACTGGCGGCGGGTTTCGCCGGTAAAGGTCAGGTCGATCACCTGCGGGCGTTCCTCGCCGGAAACCTTCACAGCAATTTCCACCTTGGTGGAGGAAGTCTTGGGCGTTTTGCTGGTAAAGCGGCTATCCGCCTGCACCTGTATGGGCAGGAACGCATCCGGTGCCTCCCCGTTGGGGTTGGGTTCCAGCTGCAACTGCCAGTTGTCGGTGTACACATTCCAGTCGCCCTCCTCCCGGGTCTGGGCGGTCTGGCGGCGCAGGGTGAAGGCCACATCCGGCAAGGGCTTCTCCTGCCCCTCCGGCGCAACGGCGAAACTTTCTACGCTCCGGTCGCTCATGGTGAAGGTGCCCTGATACACCGTCACATCGGTCATGCTGCGATAGGTCAGGTAGGAAAGCTCCGCAGTGCGGTTGCCGCTTTCCATGGTCAGGGTGTTGGTATCCGGCAGGTCGCCCTCGCCCCGCTCCCGGTCATACCGCAGGGTGATGGGGCCGCCCTCGGCATCATAGAAGGGCAGGGACAGGTGCAGAGCAACCGTATCGCCCCGCATATCCATGGTGCGGCTCAGGGTGAGATCGCCGCTGAGGGGCAAAGCTTCAATGGCGGCAAAATAGTAGGGCTGGTATTCCGGATTCAGCAAAAGGGCCGCCGTATTCTCATCCACAAACTCCGCAAGGCTCTGGCGGGCCGCTTCATCGCTGAGCAGATCCAGCACCAGCTGGCTGGCCTGGGCCTTGATATTGGCAGGAGACACCTGATAGGTGACGGTGATAATGGCGCTGCCATCCTCCAGCCGGCCCAGCTCCGCATTCTGACGGTAGCCCTCGATCCAAAGATCCATCCGCAGGCTCATTTTTTCCACAATCGCCTGCAAACGTTCCCGCTGAGCTTCATCTGCAAAGCCCTGCACCCGGAACAGCATAGGCAGCGCCAGCTTGATCAGAGAGGGCATACCGCTGGCCTCCAGCAAGCTCTGCAAATCCGGCATCGCCTGTGCAGAGAAGGTATCCTCCCCTCCGGCGACGGGCTTCAGCAGCTCCTCCACGGACACCTGCATCCATTCCTCGCCCAGCAGCGGGGAATGGGCAGCCAGCACACCGTCCAGCAGCTGGAGGTGCGCCTCAGTAACAGTGGTTTCCCCGTCCATAAGGGCTGCATCCAGCCGGTGCTGGGGCAGGGTTTCGTTGGTGGGGCAAACATAGATATAGTCCCAGTCGATCACAAAGGGTTTGGCCGTGATCACTGCCTCGCCCGGCGCATTCCCGTTGGCGGAGAGGCCCACTTCCAGGGTGCCGCTGAAACCGCTGCCGGATGCCAGCTGCCGAAACAGTTTGTAAGCCATGGTATAGTCCAGCCCGGCTGCCAGTGCAGGGGCCAATGCGCTCATACAGAGCGTGACCGTCAACAGCAGGCAGATCAGGCGGATTCTTCGATTCTTGTTCATGCTTGCAGCCTCCTTCACCAGCATCCCTTACAGGTCTCCCAACAGCGACAGGAATGCAGCATAATCCACATCACTCATACTATCCATCAACAGCCGGAGGGGTTCTCCGGGCAGCTTTGCCAGCGCTGTCAGCAACAGTCCGGCGCTCCGCTGGGCCATTTCATCCAGTAATGCGGCCCGCTGGGCATCATCGGCCGCAGACAGATCAATGGTCTGCATGGTTTCTGGCACAGGATACGCCGTCATGCCAATGGGCGGATTGCCCACCAGATAGCCATTCAGGGAATCATCGCTCCAGACGATCTCCACATTCTGGGCAAGGCTGCTGCCGGCCACGGAGGGATCCCGGGGATCCACATCCACCGCAAACAGGGTTCCTTTGGCGGCAGCTTCATCCAGCGCCTGCGCCGGGGCCTCATCCAGCACAAAGGACAAATCCCGGTACACCGTCTTGCCCTTGGCCTCCGCCAGCCGAACCACGCCGCTGAGAACGCCGCTGCCGGTTTCGCTGGTCAGGGTCAATTCCGGAGTGATGGTCAGCACAACCGCCGATTCCTCGCCCACGTTTTCCTTGGTGTTGGTCACCAGACTGCCGGTAAGCCGGTGCTGGTCTCCCTGATGGGTCAGTTGCAGCTTGTCCTTGTTGGTAATGGTCTGGTTGCGGGTATCATCCCGGAGAGTGAGCTTGCACTGGCGGGTGAACTGCATTTCCTCCCCTTCCCCGGTGCGCTGCCACTCGCCTTCAATGATGCGCTTGTGCTTGGGGGCTTTGAGCTGCTGAAGCTCGTAGCGATAGGTGTCCTTCTCCTTGGCATCCTCCCGGACAAACGCCCATTGGTACGCCAGCGTCCACTTGTCCTCCGGGGCAAGGTACACATTGCCCTTCATATACAACGCCAGCGGCGTGCCGTTTTCCTCATCAAAATACAGAGCGATGGTGAAACCTTCCCCGCAGGTAAGGGTCTGCAATTGTTCCCGGAAGGGCTGCTCCATACCGCAGCCCAATACCCGGATGATCTGGGGCAGCAACTGGGCGCTGTCAGCGGCGGTCAGCTTGGCCAGCCGCACCCAGCGGGCATAGCCGATGCCGGAAATCTTGTAATTGGCGGCTTTCTCGGTGGCATAGGGAATGATGGCCTCCGTCAGCGCCTCGTAACAGTTTTCCACCTCATCAATGGCAGCGTTCAGATCAAAGGCAGGAACCGCCGCCATTTCGTTGCCGCTGAGCAGATCCATGGGCGAAATGGCGCCCGCTTCCAGCACCCGGTTGGGCAAAAGGCTGGTGGTCAGCGCCAGACGGCCATTCCGTTCCACTTCGTCAATGGAGAACAGCTCTTCCCCGCCCACATGAAAACCCATGTGGGTATCTTCCCGAAGCAGCGTCGCCTTCACCCGGATGGCATCCAGCGTTTCGTTCAGCATTTCAACAGTATCGCTGCCAAAAGGCTGCCATTCGTTCACCTGAATGCCCAGAGAGAAGGACGTTTCGTTGTTTACATCCAAAAAGGCGGACAGCTGTTCATCCACCCAGCCAAGCTCCGCAATTGCACCCGTGCACAAAAGGCACAGCACGGCAGCCAGCGCACAGACCCGACTGAAAAATCTTTTCACAGCAATCCCTTCCTCCGTTTTCATTTCATCCGATTCCATCCAGCAGCCGAAGCAGCAGATTGTTCAGTTCCTCCAGCGTCTTGGCCATATTCAGCTCCCGGCGCAGGGTACTTGCGCCCCTGAGGCCGCCGATATAGTGGCCGATATGCTTGCGCATTTCCATCACGCCCAGCCGCTCGCCCTTGTAGTCCACCATCCAGCGGGCATGGAGCAAAGCGGTTTCCACCCGTTCCTGCAAAGAAACAGGCTCCGCCGCCTCCCCGGCAATGGCAGCCGCTGCATCCCGGAACAGCCACGGGTTCCCCATGGCGCCCCGGCCAATCATCAGGCTCTCGCAGCCGGTTTCCTGAAGAATACGGGCAGCATCCTCCCCGGCGAAAATATCCCCGTTGGCGATGACGGGAATGGTCAGCTGCTCCCGAACCCTGGCAATGGCCGCATAATCCGCTTTGCCGCTGTACTGCTGCTGGCGGGTGCGGCCATGGATGCACAGCCAGCGAAGGCCAAGGCTCTGGGCGGCCTTGCCCAGTTCCACGGCGTTCATGCTGTCCTCATCATAGCCCAGACGGGTTTTGACGGTTACCGGCAAGTGGGTGCTGTTTTTCACCGCCTCCATGATGCGATACGCCAGATCCGGCTTCAGCAGCAATGCGCTGCCTTCGCCGGAATGCACCACTTTGCGGGCAGGACAGCCCATGTTGATATCAATGGATTGAAACCGGTTCAGCGCCGTCACCCGCTGGGTGGCCTCCGCCATCACGGACGGCTCCCGGCCAAACAGCTGACAGGCGGTGTTGGTTTCCTCCGGGTGCACCTCCAGCAAATGCCGGTACACCATATTACCCGGCTTGGCGCACATAAGCCCCATGGCGCTGACCATTTCGGAACAGGCGTAGTTGGCGCCCATCCGGTAGCACAAGACCCGCATGGGCCAGTCGGTCATACCGGCCATGGGGGCTAATCCCATAACGATTGGCAACTGGGTTTTCATGCCTCCTTGCTCCCGGAAGCGCAGGGGAAGGCAGCGATGCGGCCCTGAGCACCAGCAAAGGGAATCAGCGTCAGCTCATAGGCCTGACCCATGGGTACCCGCTGGGGCGGCGGCATGATGAAACCGCCCTTTTCCTTCCATTCAGGGGCAGCGCAGGCTGCCAGCATCACATGAGGAACATTGCCCTGCTGGTCGGGGGTCATCACCATGCCCTCCACGATGGCATAGCGCCACTCCATGCTGCTCTCCGGCAGGGAGAAGGCCATCAGCTGGTTGCCGCACCACACGGAAACGCTGCTGCGGTAGCCCTTCTCCAGACGGGGGGACACATCATAGCTGATTTCGATTTCATCACCGTTGTGGAACGTGCGGCTGATGGTGTACAACTCACCGGCAGCTGCCTGACGACCCACCACATCCCCTACGGATACGCTGATATTTTCCGCATAGGCGGGCACACGGATTTGCAGGGCAAAGCGCACCGGCTGACGGTTCTCCACCCGGATGGTCAGCTTGCGCTGCCACAGGCCGCTGACGCTGGCAGTCAAGCGCACCGGCACACCGCCAAAGCGGGTGACACAGCCGCCGTCCACCGGCAGCATCAGCGCCACGGTTTCGTCATCCTTGGCAAGCCATACGCTGCGGCGCAGGCTGTACAGCGCCCGCAGCAAGGCCGTTACCTGTTCGTTTTCCGGCTTGTGGGCCACACAGGTATCATCATCGGCCAGGCGGTTGGTGGGAATCAGATCCCGCACGCCGTCCTTTGCCATCATATCGCAAAGACCATTGAGGAACAGCTTTTCCAAACGATCCGCCACTTCGGGATCACCGCTGGTACACAGCACATCCAGCTCAGCTTCCACCTGAGCGCACAGGGCTTCCAGCGACACTGCACGGGCAGGATCCCGACCCGCCACATAGGGATCGGCAGAGTAGGTGCCCAGAGGCATTCCGTGGTAGCGCAGAAGGCCAGCCATACCGGTCTTGGCAGCAGTGGCATCCCGGCCGCTGCCGCTGTACTGGGCCAGCAGCGCCGTCATCGCCAGGGAATGGGCCATGCCCTGACCCAGCGCAAAGCGCTCCATCCGGTCATAATAGGCCTGTTCATCCGCATTGGCGGCGTTGGTTTCGGGGCGGTATTCCTTGATGAAGGGGAAAGAATGCATCAGACCGGAGGCATCCGGCAGGCGGGAACGCAGCTTTTCCATCAGGCCCAGCAGGAACTGCTGCCCGGTGCGGCGGTACAGTTCCACCGCAAGGCGCAAAGCATCCGCACCCACGGCAAACAGCTTTTCCTCGCTGATCTGGGGCAGCGCATCCATGAAGGTGCGGGCGCTGTCCAGCACTGCCAGCATCCCATCCTTATCCCGGTTGGCAGAGGCGATCATCATACCGGCCAGCAGCGTGGGAACCAACTCTCCGGCGCTGTCCGGCAGCTGCTGGGTCACTTCCGCCAGCGGCGGCATGGGCGGCATCTGGGCATAGCCGCCCAGCTTGCTGGCCAAAACCGCATCCAGCGCAGACATTTGATTCAGATCCACCATTTCCAATGCCTGTTGGCACCGCTGATTCAATTCTCCGTCCAGATGAACGGCGCTGTCCGGCAGGGTCACATAGGCAGGATCGACCAGAGGGGCACGGCGGTAGGCGGTAACAGTAGGCATGGAACTTCTCTCCCATCAAGGCGGTAAACGCCGATAATATACGCTATTCTACACCATTATAGCGCATTTTTCCCCAAGGTCAATATGCCTTGCCCCTCAAGGGGAAAATGTGTATAATACTACCATATGCAAGGAGGAACAACCCTATGGCAGCAAATGAACCCCAAGGCAAACTGTGGATTCGGCTGATCCGCAAACACAAGGTCATCACCAGCCTGATGGTGCCCTGCACCCGGGAGGATCCTCAGGAGGCGCTTCGGCAGGCGCTGCCCACGCTGGATCTGAGCCAGCCCATGTGGCTCAGCCGCCACCAGAGCGACTGGGACGAATATGCCCTCACCCGCTTCCGTCCGGAGCATTTTGTGGAAGCCGTGCCCTTTGACAGTATGGAGATCAGCTATGTGTACAGTGAGGAGGAAAGCAGGACCCAGCGCACCCGCCACCTGCTGGAGGATGTGTAACCCCCCGAACCATTGTAAAGAAAGGAAATGACCATGACCAAACGAGTGTTGAGCCTGCTGATGGCATTGCTTTTGATTCCCGCCATGGCCTTGAGCGCTGAAACCACTGCGGAGGATGCCCAACCGCTTACCAGTCCCCTGTTTCAGGACAGCGGCATCCCTGCCTTCTCCCTCACTTCCGAAAACCTGAAAGACGGCGCATGGGAGCTGATCATCGGCAAGCATTCCGGCGACAATCTGTCCCCTCAGCTCAGCTGGGAGCCTGTGCCCGGCGCAGCCTGCTATGTGATCTACATGGTGGATACCAAAGCGCTGGATTACGTGCACTGGATGAGCAACAACGTGACCGAAACCACTCTGCCCCTGGGCTGGGCAAACATTGCGGAATACGTGGGGCCCTATCCCCCGGCTTTTGAAACCCATCCCTACGATGTGTATGTGTTGGCCCTGCGTGAGCCGGTGGAAAATCTGAAAAGCACCTTTGGCGTGGCCAATGTTTTCTTTACCAAAAACCTGTTCTATCTGGATGCTCCCGCCGAAGGGGTCACCGGCAATCTGCTGGGATACGGTTATCTGAGCGGCACCTATGACGGGCAGGAATAATCTGCAAGATAAAACGGCTGTAGATAAACTCTTGCTTTGGGATCAAGGCCGCACATCTTGCGCCTTCGGCGCTCGCTGTGCTTGCAGGAAAGCGCTGCGGCGCAAGGTTTGTGGGCTCTGCCCACACCCGGCAGGGGCATGATGCCCCTGCACCCTCACTTTTTTGACAACCTGAAAACGGCTGTTGCAGCTACAAACCGCAACAGCCGTTTAGTTATTCTTCTCAGTTCCCCTTGGCAATCAAAGCATTGACTTCCTTCAGCGTGGGGGGATTCAGGGGCAGGGGGAAACGGGAGATGGCAATGCCGGAGCAGGCGCTGGCAAAGCGCACCAGTTCCTCGTCGCTCATACCGTGAAGCAGCGCATACACGCAGCCGGCCTTGTAGGTATCGCCAGCGCCCAGCGTGCTCTTCACTTCCACGGAGAAGGGCTTCATGTACTTCACTTCTTCACCCTTGCGGCCATACATCATCTCACCGCCGCCGGAGGTGATGATCACCAGACCTTCCGCCGTTTCCTGCAACAGGGGCATTACCTCTTCCTTGGAAGCGCCGTTGTAATGGTTGTGCAGGCACTCGCCGGATACCACATTCACGGCGGCGTGCTTGTGCAGGAAGGTATCGTGGGGGCTGTCGATGGTCACATAGGGAATGCCATGCTTCAGGCAGATCTCCGCCACCTTGTCGGATTCCTCCCGGAAGAAGGGATCCACCGCCGCCGCACGGCAACCGATGATGTCCTCTTCCCGGGGCGTGCTCCACCATTTCTGATCGCCGCTGAACAGGGTCTGGAAGCGGCCCATGGGCGAACGGACCAAACCGGCGATCACCACATAGTCCATCACGCCGGGATCATCGCTGACAAATTGCAGCGGGGACAGATCCACGGTCTTGTATTGATAGAATTCCCGCAGCATGGGAGCCACCGCAGTACCGATGTGGGTGCCGTCCATGCGCACATTCACGCCCAGAGAGCTGAGCACCGTGGCAGCCGTGCCAGTTTCGCCACCGGGCAGGAAATACTGCGCATCGATCTCCGAATACTCATCGGGTTTCAGGAAGCCGCCCCGCAGCAGGAAAGAATGGGTACCCAGCACCTGACCAAAGAGATATGCCTCGGCTTTCATGGAAGGGATCCTCCTTTATTACGCTCACCGGTTCCTTGCCAGAGCCGGTGATAAATCCTCCTCAGGCCATACGATTGATCTCATTCTGGAGGTTTTCCAGAAATCTGCCTGCATGAGCCCCATCCATCTGGGTGTGATGAAACTGAAAGGAAATGGGCAGATGATAGCGCAGCCAACGTTTCCGGTACCTGCCCCAGATGAGGAAGGGGTTATTGAAAATTCCGCTGTTCATGCCCACTGCGCCGTCAATCTCTGTATCCACGATGGCAGAGGTGCCAATCACCATGCACTCCTCCGACAGATCCCTGTCCTGACAGGTCTGCGTCACCTGACGGGTATATTGCAGATACGCCTGATGAAAGGCCTCCAAATCGTCCGTAAACAAAAGATCGCAGGAGCTGACTTCCCCATCTTTGTTCTTCACAATGGTGTTGACCGCCAGTTTATCATACTGCATCAGCTTGTCGCCCACGGGAAGAATGAAAAACTCCTTCACACCAACTGCGGCTTTGCCAATGCAGAAATCCAGCAGCATATTGAACTTCCATTTTTTCTTCCGGGAGAGGCGCACCAGCGGGGTCACATCCAGCGTTTTGAAAAATGTGACCATGGGATTGGGCGCTTTCATCCACAGAGCGTAGGCAGATGCCCGGGTGGTATCCTCCGGGCGCACTTCGGTTGGCATGGGTTCCCTCCGTTACTTTTTGGCTCGATCGTCTGGCCTGGTCATTTGCAGAATGGAAATCACAACCATTGCGACCCCCACCGCAAACAAAACACTGCCAAGAGCGGTGTTCAGACGGTCGGCAAAAAAGCCGATCATCCCACTGCCAAATGCGCATCCAATACCCCAAAATGCCTTGTTCGTCATATGCATTCCTCTTGCTATCCATCAATCAGCCTTATGTGCCAAAACAAAATAGCGGATAAAGGCTTCGATCCGGTTCAGCATTTCCTCTCTGTGCTCCGCTTCCCGGTCGCTGTGATGAATGAGCACGGAAACAGGCGCCGTATAGGCAAAAGCCAGCATGGTTGGATCTTCCTTGCGCAAAAGGCCGCTTTCCATCATTGCCACAAACAGTCCGGCAAAGATATTCGTCATGCCCTCCAAAAAATGCTTGGACGCAAGGCGGCGCACCCGCTCGTCGTGAAACTGCTCGGTCAGCAGCAGCTTGCGGGTGAGAATAATCTGCGGGTCGCAGACCGAAAAGCGAATCATGCCCATGGAAAGGGAGATAAATTCCTCCAGCGTGGCAGGCGTTTGAGGCGGATTGTCCACCGAGCCGACACGCCGGGCATAGTAGGCTTCCATTTTGTCAAGCAAAGCGTTCCAAATGGCTTCCTTGCTTTCATAATGCTTATACAGCGCTGATTTGCTCAAACCCAGCCGGGCGGCCAAATCCCGAAGGTTTGCGCCCTTATAGCCGTTTTCAGCAAAGTGAATCAACGCCTCATCCAATATCCGTTCCCTGGTGGAATTCTCCATGGCTGCCCCCTTCAACAAAGTGACCGTTTGGACACTTTGTATTATAGTGACCAATCGGTCACTTGTCAAGCACCAAGTCGGTGCCAAATACGCCGAAAGATGGGAATCAACACTGCGCCGATGACTACGCCGCCAATCCCCTGCACCACATTGGGCAGCACTGCCCCCGCAGCGGCAGCAGCGCCATACATCAGGCTCTCCGCAAGGAAGTACCCCAGCACCATCACGCCTTCTGCTGCCACCAGCACCAGCCATTCCGCCCATACGGGCAGTTTCCGCCGCAAACCAGCGCAGGCCACCAGCGCCACCAAGCCCTTGATGACGAACGTGGGCAGCAGATAGGTAAAGTATCCGCCCAGCAAATCAGCCAGCATACTGCCAAGGGCGGCAGCAGCTGCGCCCAGCGGCCCCAGAATGGCTGCGCTCACCAGCACAAAAGCATCCCCCAGATGGATATAGCCCTGGGTAACAGGCACCGGCAGTTTGAAAAAGCTGGTGGCAACACAGACCAGCGCCGCCATCAGGCCTCCCATGGCCAGTTTTTGCACATTCAAAGCCTTGTTGTTACGATTGCTCATCCTGCAACATCCCTTTTCTTATGTGATAAATATATGCAAAGGGACGACTGTAACAGTCGCCCCTAGACTATTGACAAACCCCAGGAGGTATCGGAGGGGCGCACCCCTCCGATGGTCTTCCGAAACCGGCGGCGTGTACGGCGGTTTCGGAACCCTTGCGTAGCAAGGGATTCCTATCGCCGTTTGCCGCCCGGCGAGCCGAAGGCTCGTAGGCAAACGGTGCAAACTCGTTGAAAAAGCCGCCGAAGGCGAGTTTTTCAACGATCTGAGCGGCGACTGTATCAGTCGCCCCTTTGCGCAATATCTGGAACGGCTTCAGCCTTCCGTTTGTTCTGTCAACTCTGCCAGATGGCGCTCTTCCTCACCGGCAATGCTCAACAGTGCCGCTTTGGCTTCTGCGCTGGCATTCGCCGCAAACGCCCGGTACTTTTCAACCGATGCTGCTTCGCAGGCTGCCGCATAGCGCAGCATACTGTCCACATCCTTGAGAAGACCTGCCCGGGCTGCGCCCATCAGGCCGCCTTCGAACAGGATCCCGTCTGCAACGGCATCCAGCATCAGCTGGTTTTCCACCTGTGCATCCAGACCGGTATACAGGGAACGGAAACGCTCCAGATGGCTCATTTCCTCCAGCCGCATCGCCGCTACGGAGCGATAGATGGCCTCCTGCTGACGGCCCTGGCTTTCCAGCACCTGCATGGCCCGCTCGTAAAGCTGTACAGCGGAGCTTTCCATGGCGCAGGCAATGTACATGGCTTCCTGTTCAGTCGTTACGCGCATACCGTTCCTTCCTTTCGGTCAAACCTGATTACGCCTTCTGGGCGAAATGAGCGTTCAGCTTCTCCACCAGAGCGTCCGCATCGGCGCCATGAGCAGCGCAGGCATCCTGGATGGATTCGCCCACAGCATGGGGGCAGCCCAGGCAGTGCATACCAAAGCTCAAAAAGATATTGGCGGTGGTGGAATCCATATTCAAAACCTGACCAATGGACATTTCCTTGTTAACAGTCATTTTCGTATCCTCCAAACATTCTATTGCATCCAATGCTTGATGCTCTGCTATCTTAGCACCGGGACAGCCGCTTGTCAATCCGTCAGCGGGTCTCCACCCAGCCCTTGGCACGCTCGATGGCACGGTGCCAGCCATACAGCGCCAGATCGCGGTTTTCCTTATCCATTCTGGGCTGGAAGGTCAAATCGGGCCGTACCATGGAAGCGGCTTCCTCCTTGCTGGCATACAGCCCCACGCCGATACCTGCCAGCAACGCTGCACCCAGCGCCGTGGTTTCCAGCACCACCGGCCGCACCACGGGAATGCCCATGATATCTGCCTGGAACTGCATCATAAAGCTATTGGCGCTGGCACCGCCGTCTACGTTCATCTGTACAGGTTCTCTGCCATCGCAGTCCGCCACCATGGCAGCGTACAGGTCGTAGCTCTGGTAGCAGATGGCTTCCAGCGCCGCCCGGACGATGTGCGCCCGGCCCGTGCCACGGGTCATGCCCACGATGGTGCCACGGCTGTACATATCCCAGTGAGGTGCGCCCAGACCGGTGAACGCAGGCACCAGAAACACCCCGGCGGTATCCGGCACGCTCTCGGCCAGCTGTTCGCTTTCCGCAGCGGTCTGGATCATTTTCAGCTCGTCCCTGAGCCACTGCACCGTTGCGCCGCCCATGAACACGCTGCCTTCCAGCGCATAGGTGGGCTGACCGTTCAGCCGCCACGCCATGGTGGTCAGCAGCCCGTTCTTGCTTTCCACTGGCACATCGCCGGTATTCATCAGCATGAAACAGCCGGTGCCGTAGGTGTTCTTCACCATGCCCGGCGTAAAGCACGCCTGACCGAACAGGGATGCGTGCTGGTCGCCTGCCATGGCAGCCACCGGGATGGGACGTCCCAGAATCTCCGGCCGCAGATTACCGATTACGTGAGCGCTGTCCACCACCGTGGGCAGCACCTGGGCGGGAATATTCAGCATATCCAGCAGTTCCGGATCCCACTGCTGGGTGTGCAGGTTGAACAGCATGGTGCGGCCGGCGTTGGTAGCATCCGTCACATGGGGGCGGCCCTCCACCAAGTGCCACGCCAGAAAGGTGTCCACCGTGCCAAAGCACAGCTGCCCCGCCTTGGCCCGCTCATGCAGATTCAGGGTATCCAGCAGGTATGCCAGCTTGGTGCCGCTGAAATACGCATCCGGCACCAGACCGGTCTTTTCCTTGATCAGCTGGCTCTTGCCTTCCGCCATCAGCTTTTCCACATAGGGCGCCGTACGGCGGCACTGCCACACAATGGCATTGTGCACACAGCGGCCCGTATCCTTCTCCCATAAAAGCGTGGTTTCCCGCTGATTGGTGATACCGATGGCCGCAATATCACTCACATCCACGCCGCTCATGCGCACCGCTTCCCGAAGGGCGGTAATCTGCGTGTTCAGAATGTCATCCGGGTCGTGCTCCACCCAGCCGGGCTGGGGATAGTACTGGGGAAACTCAATGGCGTGTGATGCCAGCGTTGCCCCGTGCATATCAAACACGATGGCACGGCTGGAAGTGGTTCCCTGATCCAAAGCAACAAGTACAGGATTGCCCATTTGATTCCCTCCTATGTGTTAAGTGGGTAGGTGCGGGCAAGGGGCGCTGCCCCTTGCATCCCCGGCAGGAGGCACTGCCTCCTGCAACTAAGGGTCAAGGGGCAATGCCCCTTGTCAGAGGCCCGGGGGTGAAACCCCCGATTCGTCCCCTACCCCAAAAACAGCGTCTTCTTGCGCTGCATCATCTCATCGGTGCGGTCAATGTAGACCTGCACATTGGTTACGTTGGGGGCGCGCTCGATGCGCAGCTCCCGGTCGGGGAAAACTCGCTTGGAGATGGCCCCTGCGCCCATAGCCACAATGGAGGTGTTTTCCTCCATGATGTCGATGTTGTACAGGCAGGCGCAGCCCTGACGGGCATAGCCCACGTTCTGCTGCTGACCGGCCATATATTTCTGGCGGTAGAGATAGTAGGGCCGCATCTGCATGGCAGCGGCGGCTTCCTCGCCCATGCGCACCATCCGGGCAGCCACATCCGCATCGGGCAAAGGCGCTTTTTCCAGATTGAGGCGGCTGGAACGCTTAATGGCCAGCGTATGCACCGTCAGGCTGTCCGGGTTCAGGCGCAGAATCTCATCCATGGTATGACGGAAATGCGCCGGGGTTTCGCCGGGCAGACCCACGATCACATCCATGTTGATGTCGCTGAAGCCGATCTCCCGGGCCATTTCAAAAGCTGCCACGGTCTGGGCGGCGGTATGATCCCTGCCGATAACCCGCAGGGTTTCGTCGTTCATGGTCTGGGGATTGATGCTGACACGTCCCACACCAAGACGTTTCAGGGTTTCCAGCTTGCCCCGGGTGATGGTGTCCGGGCGGCCTGCCTCCACGGTGTATTCCACCGCGCCGGGGAACAGTTCCAGGGTGCGCTCCATCAGGCGGGCAAAGTCTTCCTCCCCAAGGGCAGTGGGCGTGCCGCCGCCCACATACAGGGCACGGAGCTTGAGGCCCGCTTCCTGCATCATCCTTGCGCTTTCTTCCATTTCCCACATAAGGGCGTGCAGATAGGGCGGGATCATCTTTCCCTTGCCCACGGCCTCGCCGGGGAAGGAGCAATAAGCGCAGCGGGTACGGCAGAAGGGGATGGACAGATACACATCCGCTTCTGCCACGGCGGGCAGCGGAAGGGTCTGCTGCACTGCAACGATTTCTTTCAGCAGCTGGGCTTTCTCGTGGGTTACATCAAAGGTGGTTTCCACGGAATGAGCTGCCGCATCCAGTGAGAGGCCCCGGGCAAGCCCTTCGTAGACCAGCCGGGTGGGCCGAATGCCGGTCAGGGAACCCCAAGGGGGCTGATGCCCGGTGATCTGTTTCAGCAGCTGATACAGGGCCGTTTTGCTGGTGCGCTTGCGGATGCGCTTCACAACGATGGCATAGTGCTCTGCATCGTCCTCATCCTGCGGCAGCGCCGCTTCCAGCGCAAGGGACTGGCCCCGGAAGGTGAATGCGGAGCGCATGGAACCATTGGATTCTTCATGGGTGTGAATGATGCGCTCGGTGACAAGGCCGGTTACCGGGTCGATGGCAGCCTCACTGGCAAAAACGCCTTCGGTACCGGCTTCCGGGTTCACCCAGAAGGCTTCCAGCCGGAAAAACAGCTTGAGCACATCCGCATATTCATTGCTGAAGCCTGGCAGCGCTGTTTCCAGCGCAATCTGTACACGTTCCATCAGGCATCCTCCGCCCTGTTGCGCCCTGCCAGACCCGGCTCGCCGTGACCCGGCCACGCCGTGCGCTGGGGGCTTAATTGAAACAGCTTCCGGAAGGATTCCTTCAGCTTGAGAAAACTACCATCGGGGAAATCCGTGCGGCCATACCCATCGGCAAACAGGGTATCCCCGGTGAGCACGCCTGCATCCCCGGGCAGGAGATAGCACACGCTGCCATCGCTGTGACCGGGCGTATGCAGCACCTGCACCGGAAAACCGGCGCAGTCGATCACATCGCCGTCCTCCAACGGGTTGCCGACGGTCTGAATGGTCATATCCATGCCAAAGATGCCGCTGACATTGGCATAGGCATCGGACAGCTTGTTCAGGTCGCCGGAATGAACGTACAGCGGCACATTCAGCGCTGTGCATACCGCATCCACCGCACCGATATGGTCAAAATGACCGTGGGTCAACAGAACGGCGCATACCTGCCGCTGACCAATCCAGTGAAGGATACGTGCGCCTTCGTCGCCGGGATCCACCAGCAGACACTGATGGGTATCCAGATTCTCCACCAAATAACAGTTCACGCCCATTTCTCCAACGGGCAGACAATGCACTTTCACCTGCGCCAAGGGGCTTCCCTCCCTGCAAAATGGGTATTGGCTCAGAAAAGCCGGCGACTGTCCAGAAGGATGGTCACAGGGCCGTCGTTGATGAGGCTCACCTGCATATCCGCACCAAACTCGCCGGTTTCCACATGGATGCCCAGTGTGCGCCACTTTTCCACCAGCTCCTCATACAGGGGCACGGCAGTATCCGGCCGGGCGGCGGTGATGAAGCTGGGGCGGCGGCCGCCACGGGCATCCCCCAGCAAAGTGAACTGGCTGATGGCCAGAATCTGCCCGCCCATATCCAGCAGGGAGCGGTTCATTTTGCCCGCTTCATCCTCAAAAATGCGCAGATTGGGCACTTTATCGGCAATATAGCTGAGATCCTTCTCCGTATCGCCCACTTCCACGCCGATGAGCACCATCAGGCCATGCCCGCACTTGCCCACCACGTTGCCCTCAATTGCCACAGAGGATTCCCTGACCCGCTGAACCACTGCACGCATGGGGCGCGCCTCCTTTGTTCTTTCCTCAAATCAACTGATACAATTCCCGACTTTCGCTTTCATCGGTGGTATAGAGAATGTAATTCTCGTAGATGTAATCCAGCGTATCATCCGTCAGGATGCCCCGGTACACTTCCAGATTGCCCTGCACCACCAGCCAGGTGATGGGATTCTCCATCAGATAGGCTTCAAAATCCTCTGCCCGGTTCGCACCCACATTGTTGAGGATGTAATTGACCAGATTGATACACTTGTAGGCAGGCAGCACATCATTGTACACATAGAACCGGCGGGGCACGCCGATGCAGAACACCGTTTCTTCCGCTTCCAGATCGAAATAATCGTAAAACTCCAGCTGATACTCGGTCTCTTCCTGCATTTTCTCGCTATCCGCATAGGCCTTGGGCTGGAAGGAAAAAATGGAGTTGCTGATGAGCAGATATGCCAGCAGAATGCCCACAAGCCCCAAAGGAATGCTGAGAGCCTCCGTTTTGCCGGCAATCAGCCGATAGATGGCGCACAGCGCCACCAGCGCATTCACCCCATGCCCCACGGACAGGGGAATCAGGTGCTGACCATAGCCGGTGAGGGATACATAGGTATCGGCAAACAGCGCCAGATTGAACACCACCACAAAGGTTGCCATCAGCAGGGGATGGCCCTCGCTCCTGCGGCCGCTAAGCAGCCAGCACACCAACGCTACGGCAGCGGCAATCACTGCGCCGATAACCGGCGCATAGGAGGTTTTGGCATAGAGATCGCCCTTGGTGATCATGGCCAGGCGGGCTTCCACAAAGCCCAGTTCTTCAGCGCCGCCCACATGGCTGAAATTGCTCAGGATATATTCCTCAAACATGGGCCCGATGGCTCCATTGACGCCCAGATACACGAACACCGGCACGGTAATCAGCGCAATGCCCGCCACACAGGCGAAGAAATCCTTCCAGAAGGGACGCTTTTCCAGCCCCATCCAGATGAGGTAAAACAAAATGATGACACAGCTGGCAGGCACATCGCTCACCTTGATGAGAGCGATGGTTGCAGTGGAAACACCCAGCAGGAAGGGAGAAACCCACTGCCGCTTCTTGGCGCCGGTCACGGCGCGCACCAGCGCCCAAAGTCCCACCACCAGCAGGAACAGGTTGTATTCCTCGCCAAAGTTGCCGCTGTTGATGCTGTTGGTCAGGGTGGCAAAATACAAACCCACCGGCGCAACAGCGCACAGGGCGCTCATTTTGTCGCCCTGCAATTTTCGGGCGATATTCAGCAGCAACAGCGTTGCACCCACCATCATCAGCACTTCGATGATGAATACGCCCAGCGTTCCATCCATGAAGAACTGGGGCAGCGCATTGAGCAAAAACAGAACCGGGCCTTTGTTTTCCACGATGTCCACATAGGGCACCCAGCCTTGGGTGATGGCCTTGCCGACGGTTAGAAAAATGGCGTTATCTGCGCCGATTTCCAAAAACAGCGGGCTGTTGTTGGTGGCAATGAAGAACGCCATCACCACCGCCAGCGCCACGCAGGCAATCTCGCACAGCACATAGAAAAAACGGTTCAGCTTTTGCATATTCATAACTCCTTGCCCCTGTCAGTTGGCGGAACGGTACACTTCCACCACATCGCTGCGTTTCTGAATCTGCCGGATGAGCCGGTCCAGCTGCTCACGGCTCTTGACCTGTACCACCACGGTGATGACGCTGGTCTTCTTTTTATCGTGCCGCTTGGCAGAGGCAGCCACAATAGGAATATCCATGTTGCCGATGGTCATGGCCAGCTCGCCCAGCAGGCTCACATGGTCGTAGGCCACAATATTGATGCTGGCGTTGAACTCGGCATTGGCCTCCGGGTCTGCCCAGGAAACCTCCACCAGCCGTTCCTCCGCCTCGTTCTGCATATTGGAACAGTCCGCTTTATGCACCGTCACGCCACGGCCACGGGTGATATAGCCGATGATTTCATCCCCGGGCAGCGGATTGCAACAACGGGCAAAACGCACCAGCATACCGCTTTCGCCCTTCACATAGATGCCATGGCTGGGCTTGCCCAGATGGGCCTGTACTTCTTCCTGGGATACTTCCTGCACCTTGGGCACAGCAGCCGCTTCGGCCTTGTGCTGCTCTTCCAGCAGGCGGGAGATCACATAGGCGCTGGCAATGCCGCCATAGCCCACAGCACCGTAAATATCGTTCAATTCACTGAAAGCGTAGCGTTTCAGCAGACCTTCATAATATTCCGGCTTGGTGAGGGCATACAGATCCACACCCCGCCGCTTGGCTTCGTGCTCCAGCATATCCCGGCCCTTCTGCACATTCTCGCCCTTCAGTTCCCGCTTGAGGAACTGGCGGATCTTGCTCTTGGCCTGCTGAGTCTTCACAATACGGAGCCAGTCGTTGCTGGGGCCCTTGGAATTGGCCGAAGTGATGATCTCCACCCGGTCGCCGGTCTGCAATTCCGTTTCCAGCGGCACAATGCGGCCGTTCACCTTGGCGCCCACGCACTTGTTGCCCACGCCGGAGTGGATGCGGTACGCAAAGTCAATGGGGGTTGCGCCCCGCTGCATACTGATGATATCCCCCTTGGGGGTAAAGAGCAGCACTTCCTCGCTGAACAGGTCGGTTTTCAGGCTGTCGATGAATTCCTTGCTGTCCCGGGTATCGCCCTGCCAGTCCAGAATCTGGCGCAGCCAGTACAGCTTGTCATCCATGCTGCCGCTCTTGGTGCCTTCCTTGTAGCGCCAGTGTGCTGCAACGCCGTACTCTGCCAGCCGGTGCATTTCCCAGGTACGGATCTGGATTTCAAAGGGGAAGGGCATTTTGCGCCCGCCGATGACCGTGGTATGCAGGCTCTGGTACATATTGCCCTTGGGCACGCTGATATAGTCCTTGAAGCGGCCGGGAATCTGGTTCCACAGGGTATGCACAATGCCCAGCACCGTGTAGCAGTCCTGCACGGTATCCACCATCACACGCACAGCAATCAGGTCGTAAATCTGGTCGAAGGTCTTGCCCTGTCCGTGCATCTTCTTGTAGATGGAATACAGATGCTTGGGGCGGCCATCCATATCGTAGCGGATATTCTGCTGATCCAGCTTCTCCGACAGTTCGGAGATGACCATGCGGATGTTCTCTTCCCGCTCCGTGCGGCGCAGACCCACCTTCTGGGCAATATCGTGGAAGGCTTCCGGGTCGATATACTTAAAGGAAAGATCCTCCAGCTCGCTTTTCACCGAGCCCATGCCCAGCCGGTGCGCCAGGGGCGCATAGATATCCAGCGTTTCATGGGCAATGGCCCGCTGCCGGTTCTCCGCCTGAAAGCGCAGGGTGCGCATATTGTGCAGCCGGTCCGCCAGCTTGATGATCACCACACGGATATCCTTGCTCATGGCCAGAATCATCTTGCGCAGGCTTTCCGCCTGCTGCTCTTCCCGATTGGTGAAATCCAGTTTGTCCAGCTTGGTCACGCCATCCACCAGCTGAGCCACCTCATCGCCGAACTCCGCACGGATGGTTTCCAGCGTTACTTCGGGGCAGTCCTCCACAGTGTCATGCAAAAAACCAGCTGCAATGGTGGTGGCATCGATCATCAGATCGGTCAGGATACTGGCCACGGACACCGGATGAATGAAATAGGGCTCGCCGCTTTTGCGAACCTGCCCCATATGAGCGTTTTCGGCGAATTCATATGCTTTTTTGACCAGCTGTGCGCTTTCGCTGCCGGGATGCTGCTTTTCCACCCGGGCCAGCATCTTTTCCAGCGGCATACATTCGTTGGTGATATAGGTCAGCATTCAGGTCGCCTCCTTGCGCAAAAAGTGTTGCCTGCTCCGGCTACTGCGCAACCCGGAGCAGGGTTTCTTCCTCCCCGATCAGGAACAGGCTGCCGTTTTCCACGGCGGCGGCATCCTCAAACAGCGGCTGGCAGGCTTCACGGAATGTATCATCCACATCCCTGAGGTACAGGTGGGTGAAGCCCTGCGCCCGCAGCTGGGCAAGCCATGCCTGCGGGTCAGCCTCCGGCAGAACGCCCCGTTCCAGCTTGACGGGGGTAAACTCGTAACGGTTAATCAAAAAAGTCAGGTCGTTGTTTTCAGCTGACAGATAATACACCCGGTGCTCCGAGGCATCCAGCGCATCCAGCACGGCGCTGTCGGGGCCGTTTACCGCCCGGCTGATGTCAGCGCCCCGGACAAAATCATGGAAGCCGACGATGTTCTTCTCCAGCCGTACCGGGTTAACCAGCAACACCACGCACAGCAGTACCAGCCATACCTTGCCATCATCGCCGCAGAACACCGGCAGATAGCGTTCCCGGAGCACCACCAGCAATACGCCTGCCAAAAAGATGAGGGCCGTGGACAGATAGCGTTCGCTGGCCGTGGTTACTGCCGCTTCGCTTTCAATAAAGTGGAAGAAATACGTAATCAACAACACAATACTGTACAGTATTGCCGCGACAGCGGCAATCAGCAGAAGCCCGCGCTGACGGCGGACGCCGGCATCGCCCTTGGCGGCCTTGGTGGCAATCAGCGCCACCACCACAAAGGCTGCCAGCCACAGCAGGAAGGAATGGCCGGAAAAATTGGCCCACTGCTCGGCATGAACCATCTTGTTCAGGTAGCTGTTCAGGCCCTGCTGCTGATAGGGTTCCATCCCATTGGTGAACAAATCCATTAGCCGGCTGGTATGTCTGGCAACCGCTACCTCCTGAGGCCGCAGGATGCCCAGATAGGTCTCCCAGCTGAGCTTTGCCAGAAGGCCGCTGCCCGCCAGCGCCAGAACCCGTCCAAGCCGGGAGAGCACCGTGCCCGTTCTGTGAAGAAACAGGATATCCACCGCCAGCACCAATGTGACAATCAGTGCAATGCCCACGCCGGAAACCTTGATCAGTGCCAGCGTGAACAGGATGAGGCAACAAACCGGCAGCGTCTCCTTTTTCTCAGGGGACACATACACAAAATACACCGGGTATACCGCCACGCAGCCCAGTAGGCTGTCCACCAACAGGGAGTTATAGCAGTCGCTGTTGAAAACCAGCGGCAACAGGATGCATACGGCGCACAGGGGCAGAATGCTCTTCCAATGCTTCCATTCCACACCGCTCACCAATGGCAGCAGCATACTCACCATCATCAGATTGATGGAACGGAACATATCCCCTTCGTTCAGGGCACCGGCAAGCCAGTTCCAGTAGTAAGCAAACAAAGCGGTAGCAGGCGGGTAATTGCGGAAATAGACCGTGGATTCCTCCAGCGCATTGGGAATGGCGCCAAAGATGACCATGTTTTTGATTTCCAGCACCCAATGGGAATAATCGTCATAATGATCGGTAACCCGATTGCGGCAGGCGATGAGTTGCCAGAGCAGAAACGCTGCAAACACCAGCAAACCGGGGGTCAGCAGGCTGAAAAGCTGCTTTCCCTTGCTTCTCAGCAGAAGCACAACGCACAGCACAGCGCATACCGCCGCCAGGCCGCTGACCACATATGCGCCGATTTCCAGAAACCCAAGCAAACCGAACACATACAGCACCACAATGATGGAAGCGATGGAAAAGCCAAACATTTCCTCGATTTTCCGCTTCCAGACCAGCGCCAGCGCACCGGATAGGCTGCACAATACAACCGCCATCAAAACCGTACTCATGCGTGACGCTCCTTTCGTTTCATCGGATCAAGCACTGCCTCAGAGATGCTTCACATAGGTATACAGGGTATCAGAAATGGTTGCGCCCACGCTCACATAAATACGCAGCACCTTGGAATTGTTGCTGACAAAGGTGGAGGTAAGACGCTTGCAATCGTAGGTAAAGCAGGTGTCCAGCGTCTTTTTGTGGAGCAAAACGCCAAGGCCACGGTCGTTCTGCTCATCATACATGGCCATCAGCACCGGATCCACCGTATTCTCATCCTTGCGCTGGATGACGAAAAAGCCAATACCCTTCTCTCCCTTGAACACCTCGTAGAGATCGGCGCCCTTGAGAAGCATATTGCGCAGCCAGTTGGCATAGCGATTGCCGCCGCTTTCCTTGGGGAAGGCGGGGTCCAGCGTGATGCGGTCGCTGCGGAAAATGCCGGAATGGATCTTCTCAAAAACCGGCTCCCATTCCTCGGGCGTGGCCCGGTGCATTACCGTAAGCCCCCGGTCAAAACGGGCAATGCCATCCAGGGAACGGTAATCGCTGCGGCGCACTTCAATTTTGAACACCGTCTCCACATAGGTATAGCCCAGCTTGGGCAGGCCAAAGAGCAGATGGGAGCAGTTCACCGGGGTTTTGAGCACAATATACTCTGCGCCCGCCGCTGCCAGACGTTTTTCCTCCTCCGCCACAGCCTCAGGGGTATCCTGATCGCTGAGGAGAATCTCATAAGCATCTACGCCCAGATTTTCTTTTTCCCATACGGCATGAACGATCTGCATGGTGTAGGCCTCCTTGGAAAAAATGGGATTGCTGAAAAAATGGATTGATTATGCGCCCATGGCGCTGTTCTCATCAGCGCAGGCGCATTCCTGCGTCCCAGCGGGTTCACGGGTCTGCCCGGCCTGCTGGTCGCCCCGAACCACTTCCCGCACCACAAACTGGGGATAGCGGTTGATGCTCAGGTAGATGCGCCCGATGTACTCGCCCACAATGCCGATCAGACCGATGATCAGACCGCCCATGAGCATAATCAGGGACACGGTGCTGGCCCAACCGGCCTGCATGGCAGGATCGATGATCTTGCGGATGATGGTGATGAGGGCAAACAGGAAACCAGCCGCCGCCACCAGCCAGCCCAGATAGCTGGCAAGGCGCAGGGGCTTGATGGAGAACGCAGTTACGCCGTTGAGCCACAGGCCGATGAGCTTTTTCAGGTTATAGCCGCTGCTGCCTTCCATGCGCTCCTTGTGCTCCACCCGCACATTGGCGTAGGTGCCAACGCTCTGAAACAGAAGACCCGTCACATAAGGGAAGGGATTGGGATACTGCAGGGCGCTGTCCACCACAAAGCGGCGGCAGGCGAAATAGCTGTTGGCCTTCAGTTCCTTGGGCTGGGCAAAGAAGAAATGGTTGCAGACCGCATTGAACTTGCTGCCCAGATTGCGAAAGGCGCTCTGCTTGCGCTCGCCGTACTCGGCAAACACGATGTCATGGCCCTCGTTCACCTTGTCGATCAGCTTGAAGCACTCGCAGGCAGGGGTCTGACCATCGTCATCCAGACAGATGATGATATCGCCCCTGACATGATGGAAACCTGCCATCAGCGCGCTGTGCTGACCAAAATTGCGGCTCAGATCCACCGCCACCACTTCCGGATGCTGTGCAGCCAGCGCCTTGATGGCATCAGCGGTATGATCCGGGCTGCCGTCGTTGACCAGAATGATCTCCGCTTCATACTCCGGACGGGTGGCAACCGTGGCGAGAATTTCCTCCACCACAACGCCTACAGTGTGTTCCGAACGGTAACAGGGAATAACAAATGACAACATGGCTTGGTTCCTCTTTCCTCAAAATCAGATGGCAAAAATGCTGCGGCTCAGGGTGCGGATCAGGTCGATACCGTCCCAGGTCAAGGCGAAATCCATGGTTGCGCCCACCGGAGCGATGCGGTCGATGCCCGTCAGCCGGTTTTCCAGCACAAACCCAACAAGCGCCTCTTTCGGAAATCCGAAATAACTCAGGGTCTGATACTTGCGCTCCACCACCGGCGCCAGATCCTCCAGCGTTTCGCTGGCATACTCCAGGAAGAAACCGCCGGCGCAGCGGTTTTGCTCAATCTCCGGCGTAAGCTCGTCCAGCCGGATGCGCACAATCAGGTTGTCCTCCATGGGCACAATACGGCTGCCCGGCAGCTGCAAAGCCGCCCGGTAAGCGGCAATCCGCTTATCCACCGCCACCACCGCTTCCAGCGGATAGCGGGGTTTTGCGTAACTGTGCACCGCATTCCAGAAGCATTCCTGCGCTTTTGCCAGCGCATCGCCGCTGCCCACCCAGTAGACGAGCCGGGGGGCTGTGCAGGCGTTCTGGTCGGTCAGGTAGGTATCGTTGTAGAACCCCTGGGCAACCGCTGCCAGCTGTTTCTCGTCCATTTGCAAAACCGCTTCGGCCTTGATAGCCAGCAGGCTGTAGCGATCCGGGAAAGTGACCTCGTTGGCATGGGGCGAAAGAGCCGCCATGCGTACCCGGCGCACGGTTTCATCCCCGCCCCAGATGATACGGCTGTCGCAGGCGGCGGAGAACATCTCCGTGATCTCCTGCTTCTCCCGGGGATAGATGACCACATTCACATGGTTCTCAAGGGCCTGATGCGTCCCTTCCAGCAGCTGCCGGATGGCGCTGCACACCATGCGGGTCTGGGGAAAATCCTGACTGGAAGCCTTCACCACGCAGGCATTGCCTGCCAGCAGGGCGGCCACCAGAGAGTAGGCAAAGTTGATGGGCACATTGCTGGGAGCGATGTGGAAGCTGAGTCCCCGGCCGATGCGGGTTGACAGTGCGCCTTCATAGTCCGCTTTCAGCTGTTCCAGATGGGCCTTGCGGCAGAAAAAGGCGAAGGTGATCACATCCGGATAGGAACGGGCTGCCGGGGTTTTCATCAGCAGGGAGGAAAGATCCGACAGAAAGGCGAGAACCTCATCGGCAAAAGGCACAAGGGGTTTTGCATTCTGCCAGTCGCCGCCGCACAGGGTGGTATAGGCGTCATTTCTGTTCATAGGTATCGCTGCACCCCCTGACCTCAGCCTGCTTGATGCGTCCCAGAATTTCAAAGGTCTTACCCTTGCGGCCGCAGGGGCAGTCGTCCACGCCGGTGATGCGGCCTTCGTCCTCCGTCAGCAGCACATGGCCGGGATAGCTGCGGGGCAACAGGCTGCTGACCTGAATCAGTCCCGTCTCCCCCACATTGGCCACGGAAAAGTCCTCCGGGCGGCGAATGGTCACTTCCGACCATACCGGCGTATGAAGCCGCCCGCACTCACATTCCATATACACGGTGCCGGTCTGCTCCACCATGCCGTAGTAGTTGTGCACCCGGGTCAGACCGCAGGTTTCCCGCAGAGCGTCCTTGAACTGCTCCGTGGTGATATGCTGGTCGGCCAGCTTCTTCCAGCCGCCGCCGTGCACCAGAATGCCCCGGCTCAAATCCGGCTGGTAGCCGGTTTTGCGCAGCTGGTCGATGAAATGCTGCCAGATCATGAAGGTAAAGCCGAACAGGAAGATATCCTCCCCCTGATGCTTTTCAAGGAAGGCCGTCAGGCCGTCCACATCCAGCTGCATATTCTCATCCAGCGCATACAGCTTATCCCGGGCAAACATACTGAAGCCTAAAATGCCTGCGCCCCGGGCAGAGAACATGGCTCGGTTCTTGATGACCGCCGAGGTATCCAGAATGATCATGGGCAGCCGCTGCTTGCCCAGATAATCCGCCATGATGGCAGCCAACACCTTGCTTTGCAGCGTGCTGGTCTCCCGGTCAAGGAAAATGCGGCTTACCTGCTGGCCCGTGGTGCCGGATGAGGTCATGGTGCGATGGAGTTCTTCCTCCGGCACGCTTTTCAGGCTGAATTCCTTGAACAGGCGCACCGGCAGCGGCGGCAGTTCCTCATAGCTCCGGATATCCCCCGGGGCGCATCCTGCGGCTTCCAGCATACGGGCATACGCCGGGCAGCGCTGGACATGATGCAGGCTCAGCGCTTTCAGCTCTTCCGTCAGAAAAGCCTGTTTTTCCTCACAGGCCATGCCATAGGGCGGCAGGGTGTGCAACGTGCTTACCTCAATGGACATACTGCTCCAACTCCCGGTACAGGGTCTTGCCTGCGTCGTTCTTGGGGATGGTTTCAAGGGGCTGGGTGTGGAAACCCGCCATGTTCAGGCCGGTTTTCTGGGAAAGGAAGGTGCGCATCTCCGGCAGAACATCCTCCCGGGTGGCAAAGATGTACAGATGATCATCCCGGCCGCCGCAGGCCACATCCATGCCGGGGAACTGGGCTTTCAGCATCCGCTCCAGCTCATCCAGATTCACCCGGTTGCCGTACATCTTCAAAAAGCGCTTTTTCCGCCCCACGATGGTAAAGTAGCCGTCCGCATCCATCTGGGCCATATCGCCGGTTTCCAGCACGCCGCCCCGCTCGTCGCCTTTTTCCAGGTCAGCGGCACAGGTGGCATAGCCCAGCGTTACATTTTCGCCATGATAGCGCAATTCGCCGGTCACGCCGGTTTCGGTGATGGGGGTACCGTCCACATCGATCAGCTCAAACCGGCCGCCGGGAATGGCAATGCCCATGGCCCCGATCTTTTCCTTGCTGCGCTCCCAGGGCAGGTACGCCATGCGGGCGGTGGCCTCGCACTGACCGTACATCACGATGAACTGCTTGCCCGTCTGCTGGCACCAGTCCACAAACTTGCCATGAAGCTCCGGCTGCAGCTTGCCGCCGGCCTGGGTCATGGTGCGCAGACTTGGCAGCTCCATCCGCATGAAGCGCATCCGGTCCAGCATTTCATAGGTGTAGGGCACGCCGCCGAAGCTGGTGGCCCCCTCCTGACGGAAGAAGGTCCAGAAATCCCGCTGGGCAATGCCGCATTCCGTCATCAGGATGGTAGCGCCCACCAGCAGATGGCTGTTGAGAATGCTGACACCATAGGTGTAGTTCATGGGCAGCGTGGTGATGGGGCGCTCGGTGGCATCCAGCTTCAGGTACTCCACGATACTGTCCGTATTGGCCCGAATATTACGGTAACTCTGGCGCACAAACTTGGGGCTGCCGGTGGAGCCGCTGGTGGTGAGCAGCAAAGCAAGGTCGTCATGCAGATGGGTTTCAAACCCGAAGGGCGTTTTCAGCAGCTGATAGCCCCACTGGCTGTACACGCTTTCGCAGCCGTCCCACGCAAAACCATCCGGTGCCCACAGATAGGCCGGATGATAGGCATCATACAGGCCCCGCAGCAGTTCCTGATCCAGCTCCGCATTCAGCAGCGCAGGCACCACGCCGTTTTCCACAAGGCCCGCATAGCCCAGCAGGCTGGCAGGGGTATTTTTGCACAGCGTAAACACAAGGCAGCGGCCGCCGATGGCATCCCGCAGCTTCCGGGCTTCCTGCCCAAAACGGGCATAGCTCACCCGCAGTCCGTTTTCGCTGATTACTGCCAGCGCATCGCCGTAGCAATCAAAGTTCCACATCATACTTGGCAAGAATCTCCTTCCCCTTTTCAAAGGAGCTCAGATCAATGATATCGTCCATATCCACCATGATGTCAAAAGCATCTTCCAGCGCAGCGATCAGGCTCATGTGGCCCACGCTGTCCCAGGCGGTGCTTTCGCCGTACACCAGGGCGGCGACATCCTCAGCAGGTACTTCCAGGGCTTCCACAAAGGCGTTGATGTACTTTTCCAGATTGGTCATGGTCGGTCATCCTTTCTGTATAGGGGGACGAGATGCGGGGCTCTGCCCCGCGCCCCGGCAGGGGGATGATCCCCCTGCACCCCGCACATGGGGTATTATTCGTTATTCATGATAAGGTACATGGATTGTACAGGAGCAGCATTCTATTACAATATCCCGCCATCCACCCGCCAGACCTGCCCGGTTACATAACTGGCCCGGTCGCTGGCCATAAAGGCGGCTACCTCGGCGATTTCCTCCGGCTGGGCTTTGCGGTGCATCAGCACCTTTTCCAGCTGCTCTGCCTCCACCTTTTCGCTCAGGTCCTTCACCAGAGCGGTGTCGGTGAGCCCGGGGGCAATGGCGTTGACCCGGATGCCCAGGGAGATCATCTCCCGGGCCAGCTTCTTGGTGGCGGCGATCAATGCCGCCTTGGAGGCGGAGTAGTCCAGACGGCTGTCCCCATCCAGACCGGCGATGCTGGCCACATTCACCACTGCGCCCTGCTTGGCACGGGCCATCAGGCGGGTGGCGGGGCGGGTCAGCTCCATGGTGCCGAAGAAGTTGGTATCAAAGATGGCCCGCATTTCCGCTTCGGCGGTCATCTGAAACATCTTGTCCTCATCCATGCGCCCGGCGTTGTTCACCAGAATGTGCAGGGGCTGTTTATCCGCCATTACCTGTTTGAACGCCTCCTTGATGGTGGCGGTATCGCTCAGGTCGCAGTAAACCGGCTTAATCCATACGCCGTATTTGTCGGCTGTTGCCCGGCAGTCCGCTTCAAAATTTTCGCTGGGGGTTCGGGCGAAGGCCCAGATGTTGGCGCCTTCCCGGGCGAACACGTGGAGCATGGCATTGCCGATGCCCCGGGCAGTGCCGGTAATCAGCGCATTCTTTCCACTGAGCAGCATCCTATTCCTCCGTTTCGATGGTGACGCTGTTTTTGAGGTAATACTCCGCATACAGGGTTTCCACGTACTCCGCCATCACCCCGATGGGCGCATCGCCCATAAAGGCGCTGGGGATGGTGGTCACCGGGCGGAACACTGCATCGGTAATGGCCGGATCGTTCATCTCCTGATGCCGGCGCTCCATGGCCTCGTCATAAGCGGCTGCTTCCCCGCTGACCAGCGAGCGCAGCGCACTGCCGCTGGCCATATTCTGGGGGCCATAGCTGAGGGTGCCCTCGGGATGGTAGCAGATGCAGCCCACCGTCAACAGAACCGCCAGCACCAGTGCCAGCGTCACACGGATGCTTTCGTGATCCGGGCAGCGCAGCCAGCTCAGCTTGCCGTTTTCGCTCTGGCGGATGAGCCAGCCTGCCCAGTACAGCACCAAACCGGTGGACAGGAGCACGTATCCGAAATAATAGGTATTCACTGTGCGTCCATCGCCCAGATAATTGCCGGTGAACAGCGTGGGGGTCAGCTGGGCGCAGAACAGGCAGATGCCGACCGCCGTTACCAGCAGAGGCCAGCGGAAGCGGAGGCGGCTGTTTTTCAGCGGCCCGCTCAGCTGCCAAACCGCCACAGCCCACACCGCCACCAGCGGCAGGGAGAACCAGTGGCCCAGCAGAGAAATCCCGAAGAACATGGCCTGTGCAATGGCCATCACCGGGTTCATTCCACCGCTGAGGGTGGCTGCCCGCACCGCATTGCCCGGGGCCACGGCGCTGAACACCATCAGCCCGGCCGTCAAAAGGGTGCACAACAGCTGCACAAAGCGCAGGGGACGCTTCTTAGAGAAAGCATACATCAGCAGCAGCGCATCCACCAGCAGGGCAAAGAGCAGCGTGGTGTACTTGCTGCCGCCCATCACTGCGGAAAGCAGCACCAGCACCACCGACCAGAGCACGGCTCCGGCCTTGTTCCCGACGCGTTCCATTCGCAGCCACACCGCAAGCCGGACCAGCAGCATGGACCACATCAGCGTGTACGCCACGCCGCCGTTGAACCAGAAGAAAGCTTCGCTGAGATCCGGCACAAACTGGATCATCACAAAAGCCGCACAGGCAAACAGCATCCAGTAGGCGGTGGTTGTGGCGCTCAGCCGGAAGCGAACAGCCTCCCGCAGCAGGCACCACAGGGCAAACAGGAAGAAGGTCAGCAGCACCGCCGTGGTCACCCAGTAGTTGTCCTCACCGAAAATGGCGGGCTGCAACGCACTGATGAAGGAAGTGGCATAGGTGCCTTCCCAGGTTTGCCGGATGGCAACGGTATTCTCAAACGCTGCCTTTACCGCCCCCCGGAAACCTTCCCCGTTCCTAACCGCTGCATGGGTACGGATGGAGAAGCCGAAATCGTCATAGCAGGGATGGTTGAAAAAGGAGAGCGCATACAGCGGCACCAAACTCACCAGCAGCACCGCCACCAGCAGCCAGCACAGGAAGCGGCTGGAGAGACGCCATTTCAGCAAAGGATTCTTCATGGCTGCGCCTCCTCTCCCAGAATGTGAATTGTATCCTTGTGGTAGTACCGGCACAGGGACGGACGCACATCATACACCGCATTGGGAACCACCAGATCGTGCATGAACACATCCGGCACCGCCGTCAGCGGCGCAAGGGTGACTTCCTTCTGGGTGTCATCGTTCAGGAGTACTTCCCGGGCTTCCATTTCCGCATCGTACTGGGCAGCTTCACCGGTAACGATGCTCAGCGCTGCGCTCATGCCCGCCAGATTCTGCGGGCCGTACAGCACTTCCTCATGGGGCTTGTAGCCGCACAGACCCACGCACAATACCAGCGCCATCACAAAAGCGTAACCCTTCTGCAAGGCAGCGGGAACCGTCACTTCCTCCGGCATCCGCTGACGTACAAAACCCGTCAGATAGAAGGCATACAGCAGGAAGAAGATCACATAGCTGATAAAGTAGGTATTCACGATTCTGCCGCCGCCGATATGCACGCCGGAGAAAAGGGGCGGGGTCAGCTGGGTGCAGTACAGGCAGCCCAGCACCGCCAGCACCAGCCACGGGTGATCGAACCGCCAGCCGCACTTGCCGGCAGCCTTCCAGAAGAAGGGAACCAGCAGCGCAGCCACTGCCACCAGCAAAAGCGAGGTAAAGCTGCCCATCAGGGCCACACCGTAATAGAAGGACTGGATGACCGCCTTCACCGGCGAGGAGGTATTGTTGATCATCAAGGCGCGCTTGTTGTTGCCCGGGGCAGACATACTGTAGAGGAAGCAAAGCGCCAGCACCACCGCTGCAACAGCCAGCAGCCAGCCTTTGCGCTGTTTCTTCACCAGCGACCAGAGAAGCGCCACCGCCAGCATACACAGGCTGAACAGGCCGCCGCCATAGCTGCCGCCGCCCAGCACCACGGAAAGCAGCACCAGCGCAGCCGTCAGCAGCGCCGTCTTCACGCCGCTTTCTGCCTTGTACATCCGGATGGCTACCGCTGCAAACAGCATCATCAGCGAATAGATGAACACATTGCCGATGCCGCCGTTGAACCAGTACCAGGCCTCGCCGCTGTCCGGCATCAGCTGCACCAGCAGCGAAAGCACCAGACAGCACAAAATGAAGGTTTGCCAGCGATCCAGCCCGAAGCCCTTTGGGCCGAAAACCGTCCAAAGGAAGAACCAGCCGCACAGGAGGAACGCCGTCAGCAGGATGAAGGAAGCCACAAAATACAGACTTTCCGAGAAAATGCCGGGCTGCACATTGCTCAGAAGGGTGCCGGTATAGGTGCCCTGCCAGTCCTGACGGGTTACCTTGGCGCTCTCAATGGCCTGCCTAAGCACCGCCGTCAGGCTGCCGGTTTCCTTCCACACCTGATGCACTTCGGCGGAGAAACCGTAATCATCGTAGTAGGGATGGTTATAGAGAGAAATGGCGTACAGCGGAATCACGCTCACCAACAGGGTCAACGCACACAGCACCGCCGCCAGTCTGCGCAGGAAACGATCGCTCAAGCGCATTCTGCCATCTCCTTTCATCTTTGGAATGGGTAGAGAACAAGCTGCTAACCCAACTTATATTATAACATTGATTTCTCCCGTTGGCTATAGCAACCGTGAATTTCACCCGGGCGGCGGGATACAGAAAAAAAGCAGAAAAAGTCCCGCCATGCGCAGGGTACGCACAGCGGGACGATGCAAAATCAGAATTTTTCGTTACAATTCAGCTGATTCCATGCCGGATCCACATCCAGCGTGGCGAAATAATCCGCAGGGCGTTCCTCCCGGCGGATCAGGCGGAAGGAACCATCGGCACAGTGCAGCACTTCCTTGCAGCGCAGCTTGCCGTTGTAGTTGTAGCCCATGCTCAGGCCGTGGGCGCCGGTATCGTGAATCACCACCAGATCGCCGATCTCCATGGGGGGCAGCAGGCGGTCGATGGCGAACTTATCGTTGTTTTCGCACAGGTTGCCGGTCACATCCACCAGATCGTTATGGGGCAGGTGCTCCTTGCCGGGCACGGTGATGTGATGATATGCGCCGTACATGGCAGGGCGCATCAGATCGCAGGCAGAGGCATCCAGACCAATGTAGCGCTTGTGGATGTTCTTTTCATGCAGCACATGGCACACCAGCCAGCCGTTGGGGCCGGTCATGAAGCGGCCCAGTTCGCTTTTGACGGCCACCGGAGGCATACCCGTACCGGCGAATGCCTTCTGATACTGCTCCGCAACGCCGGCGCCGATGGCTTCCAGATCGGCCTTTTCCCCATCGGGACGATACGGGATGCCGATGCCGCCGGACAGGTTGATAAAGCTGAGCTGCAAGCCGGTTTCTTCCACCAGTTCCTTGCCCACGGTGAACAGCAGCTTGGCCAGGGCGGGGTAGTACAGCGGGTCGGTGGTGTTGGAGGAGAGGAAAGCGTGCAGGCCGAACTTCTTCAGCCCGTCGGGAATCATCTTCCGGAGCGCCTCGCTGAGCTGCTCCCGGGTCATGCCGTACTTGGCATCGCCGGGGTCGCCCATGATGGTGTTGCCGATGCGGAAGGTGCCGCCGGGGTTGAACCGCAGGCAGATTTCCTCCGGAATGCCGCCGTTCTCCCGCAGGGTCTCCACATGGGTCACATCATCCAGATTGATGGTAGCGCCCAGTTTGCGGGCATAGCGGAACTCTTCGCCGGGCACATCGTTGGCGCTGAACATGATCTCATCGCCGGAAAAACCGCAGGCTTCTGCCAGCATCAACTCCGTCCAGCTGGCGCAGTCCACGCCGCAGCCCTCTTCCTTGAGGATGCGCAGCACGGTGGGGTTGGGCAGGGCCTTCACGGCAAAAAACTCCTTGAAGGTGGGTACGCCGCCAAAGGCCGCATTCAGGCGGCGGGCGTTCTGGCGCAGCCCTTCCTCATCGTAGAGATGAAACGGCGTCTGGAACTGTTCAGCCGCCTGAAAAAATACCTCGTCGGTCAAAGAAAAATTCGGCATGGGATCCTCCTTGGCAAATCGTCAGAATGAAAACGTTGCCATTTTATCACAGGAAAGGGCGCATTTCAACGAACATACAGGGAAAGTGCAGGACAGGGTTACCGGCTTTCCTGCTGCCGTTTCAGCCACACCATCAGCACGGCAATCTCAGCAGGGTTCACCCCGGGGATGCGCCCTGCCTGGCTCAGGCTGCGGGGCTTGTGCTGCTTGAGTTTCTGCCTTGCTTCAATGCGCAGGCTTTCGATGGCATCGTAGTCGATATCCTCCGGCAGCAGCCAGTCCTCCATGGCACGGGCACGCTGCACCTGCGCCTGCTGCTTTTTCAGATAGCCGTCATATTTCACATGAAGCTCCGCCTGCAAGCAGGCATCCGGCTGATAGTCTGCCAATTCCGGGCAGAGCGCAGTCAGGGATTGCAGCGTTACCTCCGGGCGGCGGAGCAATTCCTCTGCCGTCAGGGTGGCGGTGGTTTCCGGCTGATGGTTTTTCGTGAGCCATGCGCTGCGCTCAGGGGAGGCCGGGATCTTGCTGGTGCGCAGTCTGGACAGCAGCGCATCGGTCTGGCTGCGCTTGTTTTCCACCAGCGCCATGCGCCGGTCATCCGCCAGTCCCCGGGCGTGGCTGAGGGCCGTCAGCCGCAGGTCGGCGTTGTCCTGCCGGAGCAAAAGCCGATATTCGGAACGGCTGGTCATCATCCGGTAGGGTTCGTCGGTACCCTTGGTGCACAGGTCGTCCACCATCACGCCGATATAGCCCATATCCCGGGTGATAATGAGGGGTTCCTTCTCCTGAAGCCAGCAGGCCGCATTAATGCCCGCCAGAATGCCCTGGGCGGCGGCTTCCTCATAGCCGGAGGTACCGTTGACCTGACCGGCGAAATACAGGCCGGGAATCCGTTTGGAACCCAATGTCAGGTTCAGTTCGGTAGCGTCGATACAGTCGTATTCGATGGCATAGGCCAGCCGGGTGAGAATGGCCCTCTCCAACCCTGGCACCGTGCGGTACATGGCCCACTGCACATTCTCCGGCAGCGAGGAGGACATTCCCTGTACGTACCATTCCGGGCTGTCCAGCCCTTCCGGTTCCAGGAACAGCTGATGGCGGTCCTTATCGGCAAAGCGGCGCACCTTATCCTCAATGCTGGGGCAGTACCGGGCGCCGGTGCCCTTGATATCGCCCCGGAACATGGGACTCAGGTGCATATTCTCCTGAATGATGCGGTGGGTCTCGGAATTGGTATAGGTCAGGTAGCACATACAGCGGTTTTCCATAGGATAGCTGACACCGATATCCGGCTGCTGCGCCACCGTCAGGAAAGAAAACGGCACGATGGGATCATCCCCGGGCTGGGGTTCCATCTTGTCAAAGTCGATACTACGCACATCCACCCGGGCAGGGGTGCCGGTTTTGAACCGGCGCAGCCGGAAGCCCAATTCCTCCAGCGAGCCGGACAGGCCCTCTGCACGGCACAGGCCCTGGGGCCCGGTATTGCGGCTGTAATCGCCGATGATGATCCGGCTTTTCAGGTACACGCCGCCGCAGATGATCACTGCCCGGCAGGGCAGTACTTCGCCCGTCATGGTGCGCACGCCGCTGATTCTGCCGCCCTCGGTGAGCAGCTCCGTCACCTCACCCTGCCGCACCTCCAGATGAGGGGTCGCGAACAGGGTCTTGAGCATATCCTCGTGGTAGCGGCGCTTATCCGCCTGCGCCCGCAGGCTGTGCACCGCCGGGCCTTTGCCCCGGTTCAGCATCCGACTTTGCAGGAACGTGCGGTCAATGGCCAGACCCATCTGGCCGCCCAGTGCGTCCACTTCCCGCACCAAATGGCCCTTGCCTGTGCCGCCGATGGCCGGGTTGCAGGGCATCAGCGCCACAGAACCGATGTCCAGCGTCATCAGCAGCGTGGAAATGCCCATCCGGGCAGCTGCCAGCGCAGCCTCGCACCCAGCGTGACCTGCGCCGATGACAATCAAATCCTGCATTGTGTTCACCTCGTGTTTCATGTAAAAAAGGGGGGATGGTGGGGCGCTGCCCCACGCCCCGGCAGGAGGCACTGCCTCCTGCACCTCCGCACTGCGTTCATTTCATGAACGCAGGGGGGGATGGAAGTTGTTTGGGCAACCACTCACCCGTTTTTTCGGGCTGTTTCAAACAAGTTCCGGAACTGTTTTTCGCCCCATACCACAGGCACGGGGTATATGGGATTGGCCTCCGCCTGCGCCCACCGGCACATCTGGGGGATGTCTTCATCCTTAATCATGGCAAAGCCGGAGGGCAGCTGCATCCGGGCGTTCATTTCCTCGATCCAGCAAATAAAGGCCTCGGCCTTTTCCGCATCCGTGCCGGTAAAGCCGCATTCCTGCGCCAGTTCTGCCAGACGGCGCTGCACTTTGCTGCCGTACATCCGCAGCACCACGGGCAGCAGAGTTGCCATGGCCTGTCCATGGGCTACGCCGTACAAGGCGCTGAGGGTATGACCGGCAGCGTGCACATTGCCCACGCAGCCCCGGGTGAAGGCCCGGCCTGCGCAGAACGCCGCCCGCTGCATCTGCTGGCGGGCTTCTTTGTCGCTGCCGTTTTCATAGGCACGCAGCAGGTACTGGTGAATCAGCCGCACCGCCTCTTTGGCCATGCGGTTTTCCAGTCGGGTGCAATAAGTATGGTTGGTATAGGCTTCCACTGCGTGGCACAGGGCATCCATGCCCGTTGCCGCCGTAATGGAGGGCGGCAGCCCCATGGTCAGCGCCGGATCCAGCACTGCCACATGGGGAATCAGGCTGGGGTCGTTGATGGACGCCTTATGATGGGTGGCGCTGTCGGTGATCACCGCTGCCAGCGTGGTTTCCGAGCCGGTGCCGGCGGTGGTGGGCACCGCAAAAAAGGGCGGCAGCCGGTGCAGCACGCCGAACAATCCCTGCAAACGGGCAATAGGCTTGCGGGGACGCACAATCCTTGCGCCAATCGCCTTGGCGCAGTCCATGGGCGAGCCGCCGCCAAAGGCGATCATGCCGTCGCATCCGGCTTCCCGGTACAGACGAACGCCTTCTTCCACATCCGCATCGGTGGGGTTGGGCTGTACGCCGTCGTACACCGTCACGGACAAGCCCGCCACCCGCAGGCTTTCCACCAGCCCGTCAGGCAAACCCAGTTTGGCAAGTCCGCCATCGGTCACCACCAGCGGATGGGTCACGCCCCGGTCGCACAGGGGCTGGGCCAGTCTCAGTACGCAGCCCTCGCCGGTGATGGTCTCCGGCGTACGCACGGGGATCAGATAATACCCCAGCTTCATGAAAAACTGAAAAATCCGGCAGAGAATGGTTCTCATGCTTCCTTGGCCTCCCGGAGAATGATGCGGCAATCGGTGGGCCGCACCGGGTTCTCGATGATGATTTCGTCCACCTCGTCCACCACGATGGTGCCTGCCATGGGATTCTTGATGGAAAGGATACGGCCATGCACATCCGCTTCCACCTCAGAGCACTCAAAGGCCAGATCCGCATCCTCCATGGTGCAGTTGACCAATTGCAGATTTTTGCAGTAGCAAAAGGGCTGCGTACCGGTGATGCGGCAGTTTTCCAGCCGCAGATTCTCGCTGTACCAGGCCAGATACTCGCCCTTGACCACGCTGTTGCGCACCACCACATTGCGGCAGTGCCAGAAAGCGTCCTTGGTATCCAGCACAGAATCCTCAATGGTCAGGTTCTCCACATACTGGAAGGAATACTTACCTTTGAACTGCCAGTCCCGGATGGTCACATCCCGGCTGCCCATGAATACATACTCGCTTTCCAGCCGACCGCCGGTAACCGTAACATCCGTACAGTTCCAGCCAAACTCCGTGGACTGGATGCGGCAGTTGTCCAGCCGGATATGGCGGCATTCCCGGAGGGCTTTCACGCCGTTCAGCTGGCAATCCCGGATGATGCCGTGCTCCGCATACCACAAGGCCGCCCGGGCGGTTTCCGTGCTCTGGCAGCGGGTCATGGAAAAATGATGGGTGTGCCACAGGGGATAGCGCAAAAGAAAGCGGCAATCCTCCACCTCCACGCCCCGGCATTCCTTCAGGGCGGATTCGCCGTCCGCTTCGCCGGCAAAAGTGCAGTTCTTCACCACTGCATCGGTTACATGGTAGAGCGCCCGCTCCTGATCCATGGTCTGATTGACGATGATTTGCTTCATTGGTTACTCTCCATTGATTGAGGAGGGCTTTGGCAGAGCTGTATCCGTGCATTGCACGGCATATCGCCACTTTTGCCATCCCTATTTCCGCCCATTTGCATCAGGCGGTACTTTTCATCATACGTCTATTCCCTTCAGATAGCAAGCATAAAATTGGTTTTGCACCCGAAAGGTACATCTTGGATACACGGGACAATCTCCATGCCTGTTCTGGAAAAAACCTTCCCTTTTACAACAAACCGTGTTATAATATTTGAAACGCAATTTGTTCATTGCATATCCCAAAGTTTGAAGGAGGAATCAACTATGTCCGAAAAAACCACCGAAAAGAAAGGCTTTTCCTTTTCTGCTTTGCTGAGCATCCTGCTGGTGCTGGCGCTGGTTCTGGCTGTTGCAGGCTTTATGGGCAAGAACAATGCTGTTACCGCCCTGAATGAGACCACCGCCACCGTGGAAACCCTCACCGCCGAGAAGGACACTCTGGCTGCTGATCTGGCCACCGCCATCACGGAAAAGGACGAGGTTGCCGCCACCGTGGAAGCCCTCACCGCCGAGAAGGACACCCTGGCTGCCGATCTGGCCACCGCCATCGCTGACAAGGACGCTCTGGCTGCCACCGTGGAAACCCTCACCGCCGAGAAGGACACTCTGGCTGCCGATCTGGCCACTGCCGTTGCTGACAAGGACGCTCTGGCTGCCACCGTGGAAACCCTCACCGCCGAGAAGGACACCCTGGCTGCCGAGAAGGACACCCTGGCTGCCGATCTGGCCACTGCCATCGCTGACAAGGACGCTCTGGCTGCCACCGTGGAAACCCTCACCGCTGAGAAGGACTCTCTCCAGCTGCAGCTGGATGAGATCGCCGCCGCCCCCGCTGTGGTGGAAGAAGTTCCCGCTGAGGAACCCGCTCCCGTGGAGGAAGCCCCTGTGGAGGAAGCGCCCGCTGTGTAATGCCCCGCTTCTTTGAGCCCTGAAAACAGTATTGCCCCGCTGATGTGACTTTTCACACCAACGGGGCTTTTTTCATTTCCTATCCGATGGGCTGCCGGAGCAGGGGCTCGTTTGCCAGAATCATTTCCAGCATCCGGCAGTTGGTTTCCGCCAGCTGCCTGTGGGTATCCGTACCGGCAAAGGCCGCCACACAGATCAGCTGCAAAGCGATCGCCATATCCGGCAGCGCCTGCCGCTCCTCCGCCGTCAGAGGACTGCGGGCATGGTATCCCTGCCAGATCGCCCGGGCCAGTGGGAAGAAGCCACTGCGCTGCGTCTCCTCCGCCCGATCAAAGACCACCGACAGAATCCCGGTGGCTGCATACGCCAGATCGAAGATCCGGGGCGCAATGCGGCTCAGGTCAAAGTCCACAAAGCCTGTCACCCGGCCCTGCGCAATCATCAGGTTATCCGGATTGGGATCCCGGTGGATGATCTGCACCGGCAGGGCTGGATACAGCTGCGCAAAGCGTTCCAGCCAGCCGTTCAGCCGGAGATCCGGCATGGCTTCCTCCGCCTTGGGGATGGCCCAGCCCCGCAGGGTGTCCAGCAGGTTTTCCTCCGTGCACAGCACCGGATCCACCTGCAAAAGGGTTTCATGCAGCCTTGCCAGTCCTTCGCCTATAGCTTGGCCAACCTCCGGGTTTCGCAGGGCATCCACTGCCCGCAGGGGTTCGCCTTCCAGCTTTTCCGTCAGCAGACACTGCCACGGCCCATCCTCTGCGACCAGACTGCCGTTCACCGTGGGCACCACAGCCGCCGCAAGGCCTTCCGGGTGCAGCACACCCAGCAGCTCCGCCTGCCGGGCAAGGCTTCCGTAGCTTTCACTGCATTTCAGATAATACTTCCCGCCAATCAGATAGGCATGGTCGCTCACATGACCCGTGTTGGGATAGCAGACCGCCTCGATGGCAGCTCCGGTCAGATTCCATTGGGACAATATGTTTTCAATCGCTTTTCGCTCCATGATATTTCCTCTTTCCTTCAGATTGAGCCGTGCCGGGTGTGCGGCCTGATGGTTTCTCAGATGTTCCGTGGGCGATGTGCCAAATTCCCGCCGGAACGCCTTGTAGAAACCGGCATAGGAATCAAAGCCGAACTGAAGGGCAGCTTCGGTTTTCTCCTGCCCCTGCGCCATCCGGTACACGCCATGCAACAGCCGCCTGCGGGTGATATACCGCATCACGCTCATGCCCACTGCCGCCTTGAACACCCGGCAGTAGTGATACAGGGAGAACCCCGCCTCCCGGCTCAGCTGTTCCGGCGTGAGCGCGGACGACAGATTAGCTTCAATGGTATCCAGGCTGTGCTGGATGATGGCTGCCACCTCCGGCGACATGGGCTTCCCCTCCTTATGACGATGTTGGCTTGCAAGCAGAGTCAGCATAACACAAATGGAGCCGGTTTGCATTTCCTGCCTTGCGGGAAATCAAAAAAGCACAGAGGAGCCGTACTACTCCTATCCCTCAATCAAAAAAACAAGCAGGAGCCTCTCCCGATGGAAAGACCCCTGCTGATTTCTTCAGTTATAGCACCTGCATCCACAAATATGCTGCCACCGCCAGCAGCACGATGCCAATGGGAATCAGGATGCAGCAGACCAGCCTGTAGCCCTTGCCGTTGGACAGGGACGCCTGCGCCGGATCGGCAGAATCGTAGTACACCGGCACTTCCCTCTCCAGCCATTTATCAGCCAGGCCCTTGCTGTAGCGCACGCCATCCGCGCGGGTGTAGGCCTGACCATTGACGGTGTAGGTATATACCTTGTGATACATATTGCTGGTGGAAATATGTGTGCGATGACCATGGCGATGGCTCACCCGGCTGCGACCGCCGATTTGCACCTCAAACTTGAACGGGGAATCCTTCCCGCCCACCTGAATGGGTTCGTGGCCCTGTTCCTGGTTGAACTTGGCTGCATTCCTGGTCAGGTCAATCACCTTGCCAGTGGTGGTGCGATCAAAGCGGGTGGTCACATAGCGGAGCGGAATGAGAAAAATCAGGCCAATGAGCAGGGTAACTGCACCATATACCGTTGCCAGAATGGGAAAAACAATCATGAAATGGGCCTCCTTTGTACGTCCCTGCCGCTGATGATACCACGGGCGGCACCCTCTTGGCAACCGGTGAATCCGCCCGTCATCTCAGGTTGGCAACCGGCAGAAAGCCCATCTGCCCGTTGGCGATCACATGAGCCCAGTCGTTGGTGTATCCCATGAGAATCACCTCTGCGCCGGTGATGCACACATCCAGCACATCGGAGGTTGCGGACGGCTGCTGCCGCAGTACCACACCTTCGGTGGAGCCAAGATCCTTCACCATGACCGCCGGCATGGCAGATGCCACCGCCTCCAGCCCCTCGACCGTGAGATCCTTCCCCTGCATATATCCTTCCAGGTCGCCAATGGACACCGCAACCCACTCCTCCGTGATGTTGCCGTTGATGATCAGGCGAACGCCGTTGTAGTATTTTCCAAGGGAGGGCGCATTCTCATCGGGGGCGCTGCGCAGATGCACCCGCTGTCCCGGATTGGGACTATCAATCACGCCCGCATATTCATTGACGGGAAGCGGCCATGGCGCCGTTGGATAAATACCGGCCGGGCCATCCCATACGGAAGCCTGTTCCGTGGGAAGGCTGCCAGCAGGCTCTGTCTGTCCGTAGCCGCCCAGATCCTCCCGGAAGCCCAGCTTGGCTGCATAGCCGGTGATACCGCCCACCTGAACAAAATACCAGTCTCCCGGCAGCACTGCCAGCACCGTCACTTGGGTTCCATTGGGCAAAACGCCCAGCGATGTGGCAGGATCCACCATGGTAGCGGTACGCAGCGTGACCCCGGTGCCGCCCACCGTATTGCTCACGGTCAGCACCGGCATCTGCGGATGGAGGGTTTCCATGACAAAATCCAGATAGCTCATATTCACATAACCATGCAAGGGCATTGCTGACCTGGTGCCTACCTCTACTTCCACCCAGCCGCTTTCCACCTCCTGGATGACCCATACATAGCAGCCGCTGTACAGCTTGGCAATGGAATCTGCGGTTTCGGAGGGGCCGGTACGCAGGTTCAGCCGTTGGGCGGCATCCGTCGGGTTGGACACCACAGCCCATGTGTTCTCTGGCGTGAAGCCGCCGTCGGCTGTGGTATCCGCTGTGGCGGCAGCAAGAGGCAGCAGGAACAGAATCGTGGCAAGGAAGAATGCACAGAAGTGTTTCATAGGGATGGCTCCTTTCAGGGGGGATGGTTTATCTATGTAACGATACATGGCTGGGATTTCATTCCAGAAGCCGGTTTTTTTGATTGCAGGAGATGCAAAAAGAACACCCTGCGTACACAAGGTGTTCTGTGGTAGCGGCGATCGGATTTGAACCAATGACCTGTCGGGTATGAACCGAATGCTCTAGCCAGCTGAGCTACGCCGCCATGTGTTGGTTGCGGGGGAGGGACTTGAACCCTCGACCTCCGGGTTATGAGCCCGACGAGCTACCAAACTGCTCTACCCCGCGATACTGTGTGCCGCTCATGCGACGCTACTTATCATATATCAAACCTGCTGGTTTGTCAATGGTCTTTTGAAAATTTTTTTGGTTTTTTGCCGCCCTCAGGGTACGGCAGCATATGGCAATCATCAGGGGGGCTGGACAGCGGCTTTCACCGCTGCCCCAGCGCCCGGTCCACTGCCTCCAGCAGTCGATCCACTTCCTCCTCGGTATTGTAAATGCCCACGCTGGCCCGGCAGGCGCCGCTGTGCAGCGTGCCCAGCCATTGGTGAATGGACGGAGCACAGTGCAGCCCCGACCGCAGCGCAAAGCCCGCCGCTGCCAGCTGATCCGCCAGCTCTCCGGGATCCATGAACGCCGGCACAAAGCTGACGACCCCCAGCTTCTCTGCGCCGGGATGCCCCAGCACCCGGATTCCCCGCATCCGTTCCAGCCCATACCGCAGCCTTGCGGATAATTCCTGTTCATAGGCTTCGATCTCCGCCCGGTGATGCAGGGCAAACCTTGCCCCGGCCAGCAGCCCGGCGATTCCCGGCAGATTGGGCGTGCCGCTTTCGTAGCGATCCGGCAGCGCTTCCGGCTGGCGCATCCGCTCGCTCATGGAGCCGGTGCCGCCCATGATCAGCGGACGGGGCAGCATCCCCTCCCCCAGCACCAGCACCCCTGTGCCATGCGGCCCCAGCAATCCCTTATGCCCTGGCAGGGCGATCATATCCGCACCCAGTTCCCCAAGCGATACCGGCAGAACCCCCGCCGTCTGGGCAGCATCCACCAGCAGCGGAATACCAAACTTTTTCAGCGTGCCGGACAGCTTCGCAACCGGCTGCACCACGCCCGTCACATTGCTGGCATGGCACAAAACGCACAGCGCCGTCTTGGGCGTTACCGCTTCTTCGATGGCCTCCGGCGTCACCAGACCAAGGCTGTTGGGTTTCAGCACCCGCACGGTGATCTGTCCTGCCGCCTCCAGTTCCTTCAGCGGGCGCATCACCGCATTGTGCTCCCCATGGCTGCACAGCACCTGATCCCCCTGATGCAGCATTCCCCGGATTGCCAGATTCAGCGCCTCCGTGCACCCGGAGGTGAAAATGACCTGCTCCGGCGCTTTGGCACCGAATGCCTCTGCCAGCACCTCCCGGCAGCGCTGAATCACCCGTCCGCCGCACAGGGACAGGGAATGCCCCGCACGGCCCGGATTTCCCCCGATCTTGTTCAGCGTGCCCGCCATGGCTCTGGCTACCATTGGTGGCTTTGGAAACGACGTTGCCGCATTATCAAAATAGATCATCCCTTGCTCCCTCCCACACCCCCAGTGGGGCTCTGCGTATACTGTATGTGGAAGAAAGGGGGAACTTGACCCATGAATGAAGTTTTCGGCATTGCATCCTTCCGCTCCCGACAGCAAGTGCTGAAATTTGAGGGAGCGCTTCGCCGGGAGGGCATCCGCACCTCCGTCATCACCACGCCCCGGGATGTATCCATGGGCTGTGGCCTCAGCATCCGCTTTGAGCTGGAGGACTATCCGCTGGTGCGGGAAGTCTGCAACCACCTGCGCCCCTCCAACTTGATCGGCTTCTACCGGGTCACCCGGGAGAACGGGCGGTATGCGGGCACGCAGGCGATGTGAGGGGGAGAGACGGCCAAGGGGCGCTGCCCCTTGGATCCCCGGCGGCAGGGAGCAAGGCTCCCTGCACCCGCTCATGTGCCCATTTCATGGGCACAGAAATTGATTATGACGGTATTGGGTGCGGGGAATATGTCAACGAAATGATTTTTACACATAAAAAACGCCCCGTACCTGTATCAGGTACGGGACATATTCAAGCCAACAAAGATTATTCCTCCACGTTGGACTTGGTGGGCAGCGCGCGCTGCACGTTGCCACTGCGCAGGCAACGAGTGCACACGTTCATGCGCTGGGGACGGCCGTCCACCACCACACGCACATTCTGCACGTTGGGAGCCCACACGCGATTGGTTTTGCGGTTGGAGTGGCTCACGTTGTGGCCGCTCATCGCGCCCTTCTCGCATACTTCACAAAACTTGCCCATCAATTACACCTCCTAACGGGAGTTTGCATGCATAACAGCCTGACTATTTTATCATGGGACGGGCTGTTTGGCAAGAGTGAATCTTGAAAAAACCATTACAAATTTCAAAACTGCGGCAAAAGTGTATATATAGCAACAAAAAATCGCATATCCATGCAAGCCTTACACCGGCTGGCTGGCAATGAACAACCCATATTCCTTGGGAATGGCGATTACGCCATCCACTGCCTGGGCCAACAGCCTCTCCCGCAACATATCCCGGGGCCATTCCTTGAGACCGCTGAAGGAAGCCATGGACAGCACATAATCCACCAGATCCTCCACGTTGGTTACCCGCAGACCGTCCTCCCGCTGATCCATTTCCACCTGTGCAAAATGAGGCTCCAGTATGTCTGCACCATTTTGCAAAGAGAAGGGATAAACCTTGCCCTCTTCAATGCCCAGTGTGTTTTCCAGCCACCAGTACACGCCGCCTGCCCCCACCGTGGCGCAGATGAAACGCCCCTCCGGTCGGAGTACCCGGGCCACTTCGCTCAAGCCCTTCTTCAGATCCGGCACATGATAGAGCATCATATTGGCAATGACCAAATCAAAGCTGTTATCCTCGAAGGGGATCTGCTGAATATCCACCTGCTGGAACGAAATATTGGGCAGCGCAGGCACATTGGCCATGGCCGTTTTCACCATGCCCGCCGAAAAATCCGTCAGGGTCAGAGACGCATCCTTTGGCAACCATTTGGCAGCATCATGCCACATATTGCCCGTGCCGCAGCCCAGCTCCAAAACCCGCATACCGGGCTGGATGTGATAATGCTCCATGATCCAGTCTCCGAAGGGCTGCCGGTTGGTGGAATACCGCTGATGCAGCGCAATGCGGATGTCCAGTTTGGAGGAATCATTGTACTGCTGGCGCATGATGTCCGGGTTGTTGATGTTAGCCATGGGGTCGCCTCCTTTGTATCAAGTCGCTTGCCCCATGATAACACAGGGGCGGCAGCATGAGAAGCGCTGCCGCAGGATTGTTACAAGTCTGCTTTTCCTTCCGGGGTTCACACCAGCTGCTGCCCCGCCTGATACGCCTCTTTCAGCAGGCTTTCCGGGATAGTGTAGCCCTCAGCCACCGTACCGGCAATCAGAAAACTCTTTTCCAGCGCCCAACCATAGCCGCTGATCAGGCCGTTGACCGAATCGATGGCATCCTGCATCACAGTGGGATCATCCTTGGCCTGAGCAAAAATGGTCACCGCCTTCTTGCCCGGAAAGCGGGGCGAGAAATCCTCGTTGAACATGGGATACATCCGGTCTACCCAGATTTTGCCCTGAGCGCTGATCTGCCCGAAATACAGGGGAAACGCCGCCGCCACGGCGCAGGCTTCCTGAATGTGCCGGTACATGGGACTGAATGCATCCTTCTGCACGCAGGTATCATGTTTCCGGCAATAGAAACACCCCTGACAACCCCGGATGCCGCCTTCGTTCAAATCACAGACCACCACTTCTGCCCCGGCAGCCTTTGCACCTTCCAGCAAAGCATCCAGCAGCTGGTTGGAATAGCCGCTGGCACGGGGACTGCCACGAAAAGCAACGATTTTCTTCATTTTGGTTCCTCCATTGTATTTGGTATCAATACGTTTTTCCGGTTTTGTTGTTATCCATTATAGCACACACAACCAAAAAGGAAAAATCCAAAGAAAAGAACCCCCGGAACCGCCGATGCCCCACGCATCAACACCTCCGAAGGTTCTTTCCAATCAAATGTATCATCCCCCCCTGCCGTGCAAAGCACGGCAGAGCGGGGTCAAGGGGCATTGCCCCTTGCGGGGTGCAGGGGCAGCGCCCCTGCTTTCTCTCCCCCATTTACTTGTCATCACTCATCTTCAGCACTGCCAGGAAGGCTTCGCCGGGCACTTCCACGGTGCCGAACTGGCGCATACGCTTCTTGCCTTCCTTCTGCTTTTCCAGCAGCTTCTTCTTGCGGGTAATGTCGCCGCCGTAGCACTTGGCCAGCACGTCCTTGCGCATGGCCTTGACGGTTTCCCGGGCGATGACCTTGCCGCCAATGGCAGCCTGAATGGGAATTTCAAACATCTGGCGCGGAATGACTTCCTTGAGCTTCTCAGCAATGGAGCGGCCGCGGGCATAGGCCTTGTCCTTGTGGACGATAATGGAGAAAGCGTCGCAGATGTCGCCGTTGAGCAGGATATCCATCTTGACCAGCTCGGAGGGCAGGTAGCCTTTCAGCTCGTAGTCAAAGCTGGCATAGCCCCGGCTGCGGCTCTTCACCTGATCGAAGAACTCGTAGATGATCTCGTTCAGGGGCATTTCGTAGATCAGCTTAACCCGGCTGCCCTCGTACTGCATATCAATGAAGATACCCCGCTTGTCCACACAGATATCCATCATAGCGCCCACGAACTCCTGCGGGGTGTAGATGGTGGCGGTGACGTAGGGTTCCTCCATGTGCTCGATCTCGCCGATGGCGGGCAGGTTGGAGGGGTTGTCGATCTCCACCATGGTGCCGTCGGTTTTGTAAACATGATAGATAACGCTGGGAGCCGTGGTGACCAGATCCAGATCGAACTCACGCTCCAGACGCTGCTGGATGATCTCCATATGCAAAAGGCCAAGGAAGCCGCAACGGAAGCCATAGCCCAGCGCCACGGAGGTTTCCGGGTCAAAGGTGAGGGAGGCATCGTTCATGCGGAGTTTTTCCAAGGCATCCCGCAGGTTGTCATAATCGGCACCATCGGCGGGATAGATGCCGCAGAACACCATGGGGGTTACCTGACGGTAGCCGGGCAGGGGTTCCGGGGCGGGATTGGCCGCATCGGTGATGGTATCGCCCACACGGGTGTCGCCCAGATCCTTGATGCTGGCGGCGATATAGCCTACATCGCCGGGGCGCAGCTCATCACAGGGCACATAGCCGGGGCGGAAGGTGCCCACTTCCACGATGTCAAATTCGCTGCCGGACTGCATCAGCCGCATCCGCATACCGGGGCGCACGCTGCCGTGCATCACGCGCACAAAGCAAATAGCACCCTTGTAGTTGTCGTAGTAGGCATCGAAGATCAGAGCCTGCAAAGGCGCATCCTCGTCGCCTTCGGGAGAGGGAATGAACTTGACGATGGCTTCCAGCACATCCTCGCAGTTGAGGCCGGTCTTGGCGGAAATCTGGGGAGCCTCGGAAGCGTCCAGACCGATCACATCCTCGATTTCCTGCTTCACTTCCTCCGGGCGGGCGGAGATCAGGTCGATCTTGTTGATGACGGGCACGGTTTCCAGATCGTGCTCCAGCGCCATATACACATTGGCCAGCGTCTGGGCCTCGATGCCCTGAGTGGCATCCACCACCAGCAGCGCGCCCTCGCAGGCAGCCAGCGCACGGCTGACCTCGTAGCTGAAGTCCACGTGGCCGGGAGTGTCGATCAGGTTCAGGGTGTAGGTCTCGCCGTCCTTGGCTTTGTACTGCATCCGCACCGCCTTGGACTTGATGGTGATGCCACGCTCCCGTTCCAGTTCCATAGAGTCCAGAATCTGGTCCACCATCTGCCGCTGCTCAAATACGCCTGTCATTTCCAGCAGGCGGTCGGCAAGGGTGCTCTTGCCGTGGTCGATATGGGCGATGATGCAAAAGTTACGAATATGGGAAAGGCGTTCGTTGCTCATCAGCGCCGCCCCCTCCTTGCTTTTTGGATTCATCCTTCATCATAACGAAAAACGGAAGAAAATGCAAGGGTTGAGGGGGAGGTTCTTCGCAGTGCCGCTGCGAGGGGCAGGGCAGGGCGCTGTGCGGGGAGCAGCTTGGCTTTGCTCCGTTTCTCCTGCCTCCCGGACGCTGGGCGGCGACCCCCAAAAAGGCTCCTTCCCTTTGGGGAGGGCGAGGTCGGGAAGCGGGTGCGCAGTGCGCTGGGCGCCGAAGGCGTTAGCGACCCGCAGTCGGGGAGTGAAACGAGCAGCGGGCACGGCAGTGCCTGCTGCGACGATTGAACGACCGGGGCTGTCGCCGCAAGGCGACTGAGGGGAGGTTCCTTCCCCAATCTGTCGCTAACCGAAAACCACACCCGCCGACCAAAACCCGGTCGGCGGGTGCGGTTTTCTTCTTCATAAGATATCCAATATTGTGGTTTGGGGCGGGATGTGGTAGGATGGGGACGGGAAAATCTGGATTTGGGAGAAATGCCATGTGAATACCTATCAATTATCAAAAGAAGAAAGTGACAGGCTGAACATTCTCAAATATATTGCCATCATTTTTGTTGTCTATATTCACGCATGTGCTGTGGACATTCATTTTGCAGATGGACCGGTAACGCTTTTTCTTCCGCAGTGGCTATTATGCTTTGAAAATCTCATATCACAAACGATAGCACGATGCGGTGTGCCTTTGTTTTTTCTGACTTCATCGGTTTTGCTATTTCAAAAGCGGCGGGACTATCACGCAACGATAAAAAGAAAGATCAAATCACTCCTCATCCCGTATTTCATTTGGAACTCATTGTGGATTTGCGTCTTTATCGTGTTGCAAAACTTGCGTTTTGCTGCCCCTTATTTTTCTGAGAATCACAAGCCCATCCTGGCTTACTCTTTTTCTGAGTGGTTGGCTTTATATGGAATCGGCATTGATTTTCCACAACCATTAGACTATCCACTTTGGTTTATGCGTGATTTACTGCTGGTAACGCTTCTTTATCCTGTTATTGAAAAAGTAGCAAACAAGTTTCCAAAATGCTTATTGGCTGTAGCGACGATTGCATTGGCGATTCCTGCTGATTTCCCCCTGAAGCAAGCATTTCTATGGTATTGCATAGGTGCCTGCATTGTGAAGCTACAAATACATATGACATTATTGGATCATATCTCCATGTTGAAGTTCTCCCTCCTTTATGCTCTGTGTTCATTTATCAAAATGATGGTAAACACCCACACAACAGATACATTATTCATTTATATTGGAATTGCTTTTTGGTTGAGAGTAACAAAATCCATCCACAGTCACGAAAAAGCGAAACACGCTTTTTTGCGGTTATCTGCCTGGACATTTATGATATATGCAACGCATGAAATGACACTATATTCACTTAAGAAACTATGCTTTCGATTGCTGCCAACAGAACCTGTATGGTTGTTCATGGAATACCTGTTCCTTCCGGTTGTGATGATTATCGGGTGCAGCGTTGCCGGTGCAATCTTTCAGAAAATGGCACCCAGACTGTATTCGATAGCAACAGGAGCAAGGTAACGGTCCATGCTGTACATGAAAACCGGGAGGTGTCCTCATTGCAAGAGCTGATCGCAAAGTTAACATCTAAAGATGACAAGTACGCCTGTGCTATTGCCGACCAAATCATTTCCGAAAGCCATGACAGTGATAAGTGGTATGAATACTTTGATTCGTTTGCCTCCTTGCTTAACCATCCAAAATCATTGGTAAGAAACCGTGCGCTGAATATTCTTGCTGCCAATGCACAGTGGGACAGTGAGAATCGTTTCGAAGCAATCCTTGGCGATTATCTTTCCCACATCACGGACGAGAAGCCCATCACCGCCAGACAGTGCATTCAGGCTCTACGGTATATTGGCCAGGCAAAACCGCAGTATATTCCAGGAATCATTGCCTGTTTTCGTAGTGCCGATTTATCAAAATACAAGGATAGTATGCGCCCGCTGATTGAACGGGATATGGCGGAAACCGAAAAGGCATTGACCCAGTAAATCCCCTCCAGCCCAATATACATAACCGCACCCGCCGACCAAAACCCGGTCGGCAGGTGCGGTTTCTTTCTATAATATACTGTCCTTCAAAAATCATGCCCTATATCCGAAACGTATCCTTCTCCACCGCCTCATACACATCCATGCCCATTTTCTCTTCAAAATAGGCTTTCAATTCCAGATTCCTGTCCCATTTTGCCTGGGGATACATCCCATACCGGGCCTTCACATCTCCCATGCGCTCTTCGATATCCAATACGCCCTGCGACCCTGCCAGCGCATCGCACAGCTGGATGAGGCGGTCGTAGTCATCGGGCTGGACGGCTGCAAGTTCTGTCACAATCAGTGCAAGTTCCTCATCGGACACATCGAACCGGCCAATGTATTCCTCCACACGCAGATTGCTGAAGGAATGAGTCAGGCAGATGCGGGCGGCTTCGTCGTAGCCCAGCGACCGCAAATAGGAATAGCCATCACTCACATGGCGCAGGTGACTGACACCGAACTTACGCCCGATGTCGTGCAAAAGCCCGAGGATATAGGCCTTTTCCCCGTCCATGCCCGGGCAGCGGCCGGCGATGGCTTTTGCGCAATGAGCAGCCACCCGGCTGTGATCGCCCCAGGGGCCGGGGTTGCAGGTTTCGGCTTCGGCAAGCAATTGTTTCGCTTGGGCAAGGGTTGGCAGCATATCAAACTTTCTCCTTTGTACAGCTGGGTGCGCCTGAACGAGCATTGCAAAAGCCCTTTCAGATCAAACGCCAGGTTCTGCAGGCACTCCATAGAAAAAAACGAACCCCGCTTCCGGTTTCATCCCGGAAGCGGGGTTCATTGCGGTTCATCGCATGGCACAGGCGCCAGCGCTCCCGGGAAAAATCACTTGATGAACAGGAAATAAGCGCCCACAGCCAGCAGCGCCACCTGCACAATCAGCATCAGGGGGAAGAAAATGGCGAAATACCAGTGCTTGGTCTTGTGGCGCAAAAGCTGCATCCCCAGAACGCCGCCCAGACCGCCGAAGCAGGCCGTGGCAATGAACAGGGTGGCTTCCGGTACACGCCACTTGCCCTTCTTGGCGCAGTTCTTGTCGTGCATCATCAGGAAGAAGGAAACCAGATTGGTGATCACCAGAATACCGGCGGCAATCAGGGCGATGGTGGTAGGATTCATGGTACATTCCTCGCTTTCGTAGTTTGCTTTATTGTAGCGGATTTTCAGCGTTTTGTCACTGGATGGATTGTTTCAGGTGTGTACTGGGACGAAATCAGACTTCCTCCTCGTCCTCTTCGTCCTCCTCCACAGGCGGGGCGGGCGGCGCTTCAAACAGCTTGTCCATCTCCTCGATGGTCAGCCCGGTTTTGATCACGAACCGATCCTCCAGCCGGATGGAACGTTCCTCCATGTTCAGGGTTTCCCGGCTGACCACACTCATGCCCCAGGGCCAGTAGCCGGTGCGGGAGGCGTCCATCATCATGCCGATGGCGTTGTTGATGGATGCGTCGTTCATGTTGGCAAAGAAGCCGTACTGGCGCAGCGCCTGCCGCAGGGGGCCGATATCGCCGTTATTGAGCAGCACCCGGTGAGGCTGCACAGCGGATGCAATGCAGCCCAGCGTATACTGGGAGTTGGGGCCTTCCGTGGCCTGACAGCGCTGGATGTACACTTCCTTCACATCCGCAAGGGAATGGGCCCATTGGCGCAGCACGCTGAGCATTCCCTCCACTTCGCCGTCGGCTTCGTTGCGGGCGTCCACCAGGTCGGAAAACTCTTCCCGGTCGTACAGGTCGTAGTCGTATTCCTCATAATACTCTTCGTGATAGGCTTCGTCGTACTCGTCAAACAGGGACAGATCATCCTCCACGCCGACAAACTCATCCACGCCCGCATCCAGCACATCCACATCTGCCGTTACCCGGAAGGAATGCTTCAGCAGCTTGAGAAGCTGGGCCAGATCCTTAACGCCCGCCACTTTCTGCAATTGAAGGTTCACCTCCGCCTCCGCATCCAGATAGCCGAACAGGCCGTTTGCAGTGGAATACAGGCTGCACTGGGTGCGCACGCCGTTTTGCAAAAGGACGCCCACGGTCATGGTATGGCGGCTGGCGGAAAGATTCTGATAGGTTGGCTGTTGATACATTCAGGTCGCCTCCTTGGGGAGTGATGGCTTTACCATCTGTTTTGTATGATTCGACAGAATCCCGAAAAGCCCTGCCGGTGATATAACAATCCAGGCAGACCAACCGTTTGCATACCCTCTCATCAAGTGGTATAATACCGGTAATCAAACTGCAAGGAGGCGATCGGCATGAAACGTGTACGCCGGGATGAACAACAGACCGCTATGAAGGAAATGAAAAACAGATAAAGCGGGCCTGTTGAATGAAGTGCCCGCGGAAAGGGCATTATGCTGAAACTGAAATATCTCTTTGAAAACTTTGAACTGGCCAAAAACTGCATACAAAACTACGACCACGACCCGGATTCCCTGAATGAAACGCTGGGCTGGTTCCGTATCTCTTCCAATGCTGTGTATCCCTTCCGGCGAGGGGGAAGGCTGTGTTTTCTGCGCCTGTGCCCGGCGGCGGAAAAACCGATTGAGGATGTGGAAAGCGAGATTGCGGTGATCGCATGGCTGCGGGCCCAGGGCTTTGCCGCCATGGAACCGGTGCCCATGAAGGATGGCCGGCTCAGCGGGCTGTTTTCCACGCCATGGGGCGATTTTGTGGTATCCTGCTTTGGGCAGGTGCCGGGCCAGTCGCTGGAAAACTGCCCCGCCACCCCGGCATTGATCGAAGGATATGGCCGGTGCCTTGGGCAGCTCCATTCCCTGCTGGAACGCTGCCCCCACGGCAAAAACCGGCAGGATTACCGGGGCCTGCTGGCACAGGCGGAAAAGCGGCTGGAGCAGTACGGTGCGCCCGCATCCGTTCGGGAAGCCGCACAGCAACTGATCGCCCGGCTGGAACAGCTGCCCACTTCCCCGGCCAGCTATGGACTGGTGCACTACGATTTCGAACCGGACAATGTGTTCTATGATTCGCAGAGCGGCCAATTCTCCGTTATCGACTTTGACGACATGATTCATTGCTGGTACGGGCTGGATGTGGTGCGTGCGCTGGACGGACTCAGCGATGTGGGCGGCGATACGGATATGCCCTGTGTGCAGCTGGATTGCGACCCGGCAGCGCTGTTTCTTCAGGGATACCGTTCCGTGCGGCCCTTCTCCCAAGCGGAGGAAGCCATGCTGCCATTGATGCGCAGGCTGGTGCAGCTGGTGGAGTATACCAATCTGCTGGATGTGCTGGATGCAGATGTGCCCAACCCGCCGGAGTGGATGGTGCATCTGCGTTCCGTGCTGGAAGGGAAGCAGCGGTGGCTGGAAAGCCAGCTGACCACCTGACCTTATCTGCCACCAGGGGGTCTTCCCCCCTTGGTGGTTTTGTATACTGTATACATTTCCTCTGCAAACGCTTGCATTGCACTTCTTTTGTACTTTGCTTGCGTTTGTGAATGAAATAACAGTATACTATTGTTAATTCCCATTTATCCCGGCGTGCGTTGCCGGGAGAATCAAACAGGAGGCACAAATCATGAAAAAGATTTTGGCTATCATTCTCGCAGTTATGATGCTCATCCCCAGCTTTGCCATGGCTGAGAACATCGTGAAGATCGGCGTGTTCGAGCCCGCTTCCGGCGACAGCGGCGCTGGCGGCAAGCAGGAAATCCTCGGTATGCAGTATGCCAACAAGGTGCAGCCCACCGTCATGATCGGCGACACCGAGTACACCGTGCAGCTGGTTTATGCCGACAACGCTTCTTCCACCGACAAGGCTCCCTCTGCCGCTTCCGAACTGGTCAACCAGGGCGTGAGCGTGGTGCTGGGTTCCTACGGCTCCGGCGTGTCCATCGCTGGTTCTCCCCTGTTTGCTGAGGCTGGCATCCCCGCCATCGGCGTTTCCTGCACCAACCCCCAGGTAACCGCCGGCAACACCCACTACTTCCGCATCTGCTTCCTGGATCCCTTCCAGGGCACCGTTCTGGCCAACTACGCCTACAAGACCATGGGCATCACCAATGCCTACACCCTGGGCGAGCTGGGCAACGACTATGACCAGGGCCTGATCAAGTACTTCACCGAAGCTTTCACCGCTCTGGGCGGCACCGTCATGGGCGACAACTTCCCCAACGGCACTGCTGACTTCACCCCCTACATCACCAATGCCCAGATGTACGGCGCTGGCGTTGTGTTCGCTCCCTGCTCCATCTCCTATGCAACCCTGATCATCAACCAGGCTGCCGGTCAGAACGCTGAGTTCGCCCTGCTGGCTGGCGATACCTGGGACAGCAACAAGGTTCTGGAAGCTGCCACCGGCACCAACCTGAACATCCTCATCTCCACCTTCTATCAGGAAGGCGGCAACGTGGAATTCGACGAAGGCTTCAAGGCCTGGCTGAATGCTGATGCCGAAGCCATGACCAACAACGGCGGCAACGACATCATCGCTGCTGTGAGCGCCATGGGTTACGATGCCTACTTCGTGGCTCTGGAAGCCCTGAAGGCTGCCGGTTCCACCGACTCCAAGGCTGTGAACGAAGCTCTGTGGACCACCACTTATGAAGGTGTTTCTGGCGCGATCGCTTTCGAAGCCACCAACGGCGACGCTGTGCGCGACACCGCTTACATCAAGACTGTTGACACCGCTACCGGCGCTTGGCAGTTCGTGGCTGTGCAGGGCACCAACTAATTCCTGAACAGTACGCCGCAAGGCATATAAATCCCTGAATTGTGGCGTGGGCACTATCGCCCACGCCACATCCTTTATACAGGAGGCTTCCCCCTATGTTGAAAACCGTACTTCCCTACCTGCTGACCGGCATTGCCGTAGGCGGCCAGTACGCGCTGATTGCCATCGGCTATACCATGGTGTACGGCATCCTGCGCCTGATCAACTTCGCCCACGGCGATGTGTTCATGGTAGCCGGTATCCTGATGGTGTATATCATGGCCAGCGGTCTGCCGCTGTACGTCTCCATCCCGCTGGTGCTGCTGCTGACCGCTGCTATCGGCTTCGTCATTGAGCGCATCGCATACAAGCCCCTGCGCTCTGCGCCCCGTATGTCCATCATGATTTCTGCCATCGGTGTCAGCTACACCCTGCAGAATCTGGTATTGTACATCACCGGCGGTCTGAACCAGTTCTACCCCAAAATTCCCTTCATCTCCGACTCCGTTGCCATCTTTGGCGTGAACACCAAGATGGTTACTTTGATCACTCCTGTGCTCACCATCGTGCTGGTGGTGGCCCTGGTGCTTTTGATCAACAAAACCAAGATCGGTATGGCCATGCGCGCCGTGTCCAAGGACTTTGAAACCTCTCAGCTGATGGGTATCAAGATCAACAACGTTATCTCCGTTACCTTCATCATCGGTTCCTTCCTGGCAGGCGTTGGCTCCATCCTGTACTTTACCAGCTACAACACCGTTATTCAGACCTCCGGCGCTATGCCCGGCCTGAAGGCCTTCGTTGCAGCCGTGTTTGGCGGCATCGGTTCCATTCCCGGCGCTGTGGTGGGTGCTTTCATCATCGGCATCTGCGAAAACCTGATCAAGGGTCTGGACATCATCCTGTTCAAGGCCGGTATCACCACCACCAGCTATGGTCTGGCCACCTTCTCCGATGCCTTTACCTTTGCGCTGTTGATTATCATCCTGATCGTCAAGCCCACCGGCCTGTTCGGTGAGAAGATCACGGATAAGGTGTGAGGTGAGCGACATGATGAGAAATATGCAATCCGGTTCCTATGCACAGCCTCAGGAGAAAACCGTGAAGCTGTCCACCGTCATCTCCGCGTTTATCATCCTCGCGGTGTATGCGGCGGTGTTCGTCGCCGAGCAGACCTTGCCCTCCACCTCCATGCTCTTCACCGTGCTCAAAAAGGGCGCGACCTATGCGCTGGTGGCGGTTTCCATGAACCTGCTCAATGGCTTTACCGGCCTGTTCTCTCTGGGTCAGGCGGGCTTTATGCTCATTGGCGCTTATGCCTACGGCATCCTGACCATCCCGGTGGAGCAGCGCATCAATGTATACCAGTACTATGATGGCGGCCTTGTGCAGTTCGCCCTGCCCGTGGTGCCTGCGCTGATCATCGCTGGTCTGTGTGCGGCGGCTTTCGCTTTCCTGATCGGTCTGCCGGTGCTGCGCTTAAAGAGCGACTATCTTGCCATTGCCACCCTTGGCTTTGCCGAGATCATCCGCACCATCTTCCAGTGGGATAAGCTGGGTTTCCTCACCAATGGCTCCAACCTGCTGCGTGAATATCCCACCTTTGCGGACTTCAACATCCGCAATGCCGAGGGCGAAGTGACCCTGTACCTGTCCACGCTGATTCCCTTCATCATTGCGGGCGTGTGCATTGCGCTGATCGTGCTGCTGCTCCGCTCCAGCTATGGTCGCGCCTTCATGGCGATCCGTGATGACGAAGTGGCTGCCGAGGCCATGGGCATCAATCTGGCAAAGCACAAGCAGATCGCCTTCTGCGTCAGCTCCTTCTTTGCCGGTATCGGCGGCGCTATGCTGGCCATGTACCAGAACACCGTGCAGGCCAAGGCCTTCACCTCTGCCATGACCTATGAGATTCTGCTTATCGTGGTCATCGGCGGTATCGGTTCTGTTACCGGCAGCTGCATCAGCTCCTTCCTGTTCGTGGCCTGTTCCGAATGGTGGCTTCGTTTCCTGGATCAGAAGCAGATGATCGGCAACTTCGAGGTTCCCCTGCTGCGCAACGGCTTCCGTCTGGTGGTGTTCTCCATCATCATCATGATCGTGGTGCTGTTCTTCCGTCAGGGCATCATGGGCACCAAGGAACTGCCGGATTTGTTCAAACCCAAGAAAGGCGGCAAGAAAGCCAAGGCGCCCAAGCGTTCCGTGAAGGAAAAGGCCGAAGCTGCCAAGGAAGCTGTGAAGGATGAATCCTCCGCAGCTGATGAGACGGCTGACGAAGCATCCGCTGCTGCCGCTGCCTTTGGCGCTTCCGCTGTTCAGGGCATTGCCAGCGCTGCTGCTGAAGCAGAAGCCGCTGTGGAAGCCGCCGAGGCTGCTCCCGAAACCCTCAAGGAAAAGGCTGAGGAAGCCAAAGAGGAAGTAAAAGCCGAGCTGGCTGAGGCTGCCGCCCAAGCGGAAGCCACCACCGAGGAAGGAGGCGAGGCAGATGCGTGAAATCGTTCTGCAAATGGATAATGTGACCATGCAGTTCGGCGGCGTTGTGGCCGTGGACAGCCTGAGCATGGATATCTACAAGGACGAGATCGTCGCCCTGATCGGCCCCAATGGTGCCGGTAAAACCACCGCCTTCAACGTTGCCACCGGCGTGTATGCCCCCACCAACGGCCGTGTTTTGCTCCGCGGCAAAATCATTGCTCAGGGCCACCCCACCGGCAAAATGAAGCATATGTATGCCGGTACCCACATCGGCGAATTTGGCAAACTGATCAGCCACACTCCCGATAAGATCTGCAAGATGGGCATGGCCCGTACCTTCCAGAACATCCGCCTGTTCAAGAACATGACGGTTCTGGAAAACGTGCTGGTGGCCCGCCATATGCGCCTCAACGCCGGTTTCTTCCAGTCTGCGCTGAACCTGAACCTGCACGAGGAACGCCGCCTGCGCCGGGAGTGCTCCGACCTTTTGGATATGCTGGGCCTCGGTGATCTCATGTACGAAAACGCCGCCTCCCTGCCCTACGGCAAGCAGCGCTATCTGGAAATCGCCCGTGCTCTAGCCACCGATCCCCGCATCCTGCTTCTGGACGAGCCCGCCGCCGGTATGAACCCGCAGGAAACCGACGAGCTCAGCGGCTTCATCCGCAAGATCAAGGAAGATTTCAACCTGACCGTGTTCCTCATCGAGCACCACATGAACCTGGTCATGGACATCAGCGACCGCATCTACGTGCTGGACTTCGGTAAGCTGATCGCCGAGGGCACGCCCGAGGAAATCCAGAAGAATCCTGCGGTTATCGCCGCTTATCTGGGGGTGGAAGAAGAATGAGTATGCTGGAAGTAAGAGATCTGGTCGTCAGCTACGGCGGCATTGAAGCCCTCAAAGGCATCTCCTTCGACGTGGAAGAGGGCAGCATCGTCACCCTGATCGGCGCCAACGGCGCCGGTAAGTCCACCACCCTGCGCTCCATCACCGGCATCGTGCCCATCCAGAGCGGTACCATCACCTTTAACGGCGAGGATATCACCCGCATGGATACCCAGAAGATCGTTTCCAAGGGCATCGCGCTGGTGCCGGAAGGCCGCCGTGTGTTCGCCAACCTGACCGTTCTGGAAAACCTGAAAATCGGTGCTTACCTGCGCAAGGATAAGGCTGATATTCAGAAGGACATCGAGTACATCTACACCCTGTTCCCCCGCCTGAAGGAACGCAACTGGCAGCTGGCCGGTACCCTCTCCGGCGGCGAGCAGCAGATGCTGGCCGTGGGCCGCGCCATGATGACCCGCCCCAAGCTGATCATGATGGATGAGCCCAGCCTCGGTCTGGCTCCCTTGGTGGTCAAGGACATTTTCTCCATCATCAAGACCCTCAAGGAAACCGGCATCACCGTTCTGCTCATCGAACAGAACGCCAACGCCGCCCTCCACGCTGCCGACATCGGCTACGTGATGGAAACCGGCAACATCACCCTCACCGGCACCGGCGAGGAACTGCTGGCCTCCAAGGATGTGCAGGAAGCCTATCTGGGCAAGAGCAACAAGTAATGGAAGGGAGACGGTGGGAGGCGCTGCCTCCCACGCCCACCGCCAAAGGGATGCAATCCCTTTGGAATCCCGCCTTCTGCGCCGCTTTACGGCGCAGGGGGTGGGGTTTTGTTTTGAGGAATGGAATAAAGGAGAGGGTAGCTTTGAAAAAATGCCATCAAAAAAGTGAACTGACCTTTGCGATTCTTTGGATCGTGGCCTATGTGGTGCTGTTCAGCCTGGCGGACGGCCTGTCCGAAGCCACGGGAATCCCGAAATTGTACACCATGTTTGTCAGTTTGGTGATGGCGGCTGTATTGCTGGGCTTTATCTGCAAAAACGGACTGAAAACCTACTATGGCCTGTGCAAAATCAAAGGCAGCGGGAAGAGCTACCTGTACTTCCTGCCTTTGATCCTGATCTCCACCTGCAATCTGTGGAACGGAATCGCCCTGCCGGAGAATCTGCTGCAAATGCTGCCCTCTGCGGTTGTTTTGGCCATGGCCGGGCTTCTGGAAGAGCTGATTTTCCGTGGCCTTTTGTTCAAAGCCATGTGCCGGGATAACGAAAAAGCCGCCATCATCGTTGGCAGCCTGACCTTTGGCATGGGGCACATCGTCAATCTGCTCAGTGGTGCGCCCTTGCTGGACACCCTTTTGCAGATCGCTTATGCTACTGCCATCGGTTACCTGTTCATTGTCATTTTCCTCAAAAGCGGCAGCATTGTACCCTGCATCATTGCCCATTGCGTCATCAACGGCATGAGTGTGTTCGGCAGGGAGACCGGCCGCACTGCCGCAATCCTCACTGCGCTGGTGCTGATGGTTGTGCCGATAGGGTATGCGCTATGGCTGAGGAAAAATGGCAGGGAATCGGCATGACGCTTTGAAATCCTTCCCTTTCAGTCTCTTGGATAAGCAACCTTTGCCAGATTCACCACCTGAATTTTCCCTTTTTCAGCCAATCGCCCGGCATATTCCATCAGCTTTCTGGCATTGCTGCCAGGTTCCCAGGCATACCCAATCAAGTATGCAGAATGTTCTACTGCATACTGATTCGCCCGAATAATGGAGAGCCGCTTTGGTACAAATTCCTGCCCGGTGGGATAGAGAGAACCGTCTATCCCATCCGGCAGGTTTCTTTTCTTTTCACCGGGATAATAGGCCAGCAATTCAATCAACGATAGTTCCGGGTGTTTTTGTTTCGCTTGCAAGACGGCTCTGACAGCCATTCTGTCAAAGGCGCCGCGACAGCCCACCAAGAACTCTGTAACGCCAAAACATGAAATATGTTCCTCTACAGCAGCAACCAGCAGCGGATAGATTTCCTCAGGTGTATCCCTGTGACCAATGAAAAAGCAGCGATGTTCATTCACATCTCTCACCAACCCTTTTGAGTTATTTTAACTCAAAAGGGTTAATCTTTTCAATACACATTGGATATGCTTTTCGTAAAGAAAGGGAGGTGATACCCGTGCGTATAGGTGAAGCCGTCAGAAGGAGAATTGCCGAGCTCTGCGACCAGCAAGATCTGACCATCAACAAACTCAGCAACATCAGCGGCGTCACCCAGTCCACAGTCAACAACATCATCAGCGGACGCAATCACAGCGCCACCATCTCCACCATCAAAAAGCTGTGCGATGGCTTCGGGATCACCATACAAGAATTTTTCGCATCGGATTTGTTTGCCGATCTGGAGCAGGAAGTGAAATAGCAAAACCGCCGGGAACATTGGCGGTGTCCGTAAAACAGTTAATTACGGCACTCGAAATAATGTCGAGTGCCGTTTAATTTTTGAAAGCAAAATGAACCTTTCGATTCTGGCTCCCGTCTATATAAGTGAAACCGATTTTAATCACTCATAAACCAAAGGAGGTGAGGCTATGGATGAATTTGAAAAGTTGTTGGAAGCAGAACGAGTATCTGTGGAACGTTTTGTGAGATTTCGTTTGAACTCAAAATCGGATGCAGACGATGTTTTACAAGAGGTTTTCCTTGCCTCTTGTCAAAAGTTCCCTCAATTAAGAAACAAGGACTCTTTTAAGGCATGGATTATTAGCATTGCAAGAAATAAATGTAATGACTATTTTCGCACGAAAGCAACGCAGTATGAAATCCCGATTGATGAAATTTCCGAAAGTGAATTGTCAGATGGCAGACATGGCGTTTCCATAGTTGCCACAGTAAGAGAAACTTTGAATTTACTTGGTGATAAAGACAAGCAAATTTTGTACCTTTATTTTTGGAAAGAGCTTCCGCAAGCCGAAATTGCCAAACAACTGAACATTCCTGTTGGAACAGTAAAAAGCAGACTTCATACAGCAAAACAAAATTTCAAAACTAAATATCCATATAACTCCGAAGTATCGAAAGGAGAAATCACTATGAAAAAGTTGCCCGAATTTATTCCCGAATACAAAATTGAAGCAAGTGCCAAAGTCCCCTTCTCTGTAAAGTGGGAAGAACTTATGGGATGGTTCTTGATCCCCAAGCTTGGCGAAAAAATGTCTTGGGGTATGTATGATATTCCTTCCCGCAAATGCAGCCATGTTTATGATATGCAAGTTACAGGCAAAGCCAAAGTTCACGGCATTGAGGGCGTGGAGCTTACCGCAAGAGAAGCTTCCTACTCAGATAAGAATGAGGTAATCAATCGCACTTTTGTAGCACAGCTGACAGATACACATTGTCGTTACCTTGCAACACTCCGAAATGATGGAGACGTTCGCAATTACATCACGTTCCTTGACGGCGATGAATTTATGCTGAACTGGGGATTTGGAGAAGATAATTGCGGAAACGAAACGAACCTTTCCGTTAAAGGTGATATTCAGAGAGTTGGAAACTCTGTTACGAGCGCAAACAAAGATTTCCTTCTTGACATTGTTGGCAGATATACCGTTATCATCGGAGGTAAAAGTTATGACACTGTTTGCGTAATGGATATTGAAACCTATAACTGTGGTGTTGTTTCCGAGCAGTTCTTGGACAAAGATGGAAAGACGATTCTGTGGCGCAGATACAATCGTGATGATTGGGCTATTGACCGATACAAGAAGCCCTGGAGCGAACAGTTACCTGAAAATGACAGGCTTATCGTAAATGGCACAACCTACGTTCATTGGTACGATTGCATTACAGATCATATTCTCTAAAACATTAACTCTTCTGTTTATTAATGGCGCACTTCTATACAGGGACAATCCCTGCATATACGCTCTGTGAGACAGACAGCCCGGACACTTGAAAGTCTGGGCTGTTTTTGCGTCACTTCGTTCCGTACAAGGGGCACATTCTTGCGCCGCTATGCACGACTATCCTAAAAGAAAATCCCCGCAGGGGTTAATCATGCGGAGATTTAACTGTTTTACGGACACTGCCCTATTCCGGCGGTCTTTTTTCTACGCTTTTCCTTCTTCCCAATCGCTGCGCAACAGCCCAAAGATGGCGTAATCGCAATACACACTCACCATTTTGCCCTGACGCACCGTACCTTCCCGGATAAAGCCGCATTTCTCCAGCACCCGCAGGGAAGCCACGTTGCGTATATCGGCAGTGGCTTCCAGCCGCTGAAGTTCTGTTTCCGAAAAAACAAAATCCACTGCCCGCCGTAACGCTTCGGTAACGATCCCCTGCCGCCAGTACGCAGGATGCAGCCGGTAGCCCACCGATGCCATACGCTGGTTTTGCACATCAAAAATCGCCAGCATACCAATTACTTTGCCGCTTTCCTTCCACACAATACCCCAGTTGAAATCCTGACTTGGCTTGCGCTTGACCCATGGGCGGGCATCAATGAACAACAGCTCCGGGTCCCTTTCGCCCTTGCTGGCCTTGCGGCCCCAATAGGTATAGATTTCATCCAGTCCCAGCCATTCCTTCAGGTCGGGGGCATCCTCCGCTGTCAGAGGGCGCAGAGTGAGACGCTCTGTTTCCAGTGACGGCTTGTTCTGTTCATAATCTTTCAGCATGATGTGTTTCTCTCCATGAGTCAGTCTTCCGCTTCGTGGATGATCTCCACCACTTCAATCCGTCCGTCCACGATGGTTTCCCAGATGGGTCTCTCCCCGTCCGGGTCCTCCCCCACCTGCCAGTAGCGCAGCGCCTTTCGCCGGTTCTCCGCTTCATTCAGGGTGCCGTCAAAGCACAGGTTGGCATTGCCGGTGAACACCCGCCCCTCCGCTTTCAGCCGGACGATTTGCAGCGTGGGTCTGCCCCACTCCTTGAACCACTGGAACCAGCAGCGGGCATTTTCCAGAGAGGTGGAGGTGTACAGGCTGTGCATCCGGGAGGGGTATTGGGGGAACTGTTCCCTGCGTACAGCTTCCATGGCCATCTCCCGGATGGCCACATCGGTGTGGTGGTCGATGGGCTGCCCGGTGAACCGTTCCGGATGGGCCAGCATTTCATCCACCAGCGGTTTCTTGTCCATCACCCGCTGATACACGCCCGTGGGAAAGTGGTCATCGATTTCAATCACCTGTCCCAGTTCCATCCGTCTGCCGGTGACAACGTGAAACAGTTCTGTTGGCATGGTTTTCTCCTTTCATCAACCAAAACAATCCGCATCAAAATACAGAAAGCTGTACTCCCACCGAAGCAGGCAGGTAGTGCAGCTTTCTATCGCTTTGTTACTTATGGTACAGCTTATGGGTTTGATACTTGGCATCGCAGGTCAGGTTCACTTTCAGGCGACGGAAAATGTTATCGTCCACCTGAGAGAGGATGACTGTGGAATGGGCTTCGCAGCCCGCCAGCTTGGGCAGCTGAGCCATGGCCAGCGCCGCCTTTTCATCGGTGGCAGCACTGATGGACAGGGCCACCAGCACCTCATCGCTGTGCAGGCGGGGGTTATGGTTGCCCAGATAGTCGCATTTCAGAGACTGGATAGGCTCAATGACCGTGGGGGAGATCAGCTTGACTTCATCATCCAGATTGCCCAGTGCTTTCAGGGCGTTCAGCACCACCGCAGCAGAGGGGCCCATCAGGTCGGAGGTTTTGCCGGTAACGATGCGTCCGTCCGGCAGCTCCACCGCCAAAGCGGGTTCTTCGGTCTCTTCGGCACGCTTGCGGGCAGCGCCCACCACAGGGCGCATATCGGAGGTCAGGCCGGTTTTCTGGATCACCCGTTGCAGCTTATCCACCTCATGCTGCTCTGCACGGCCCTGCACCAGCGCACAGCGGGCGGCGTAGTAGCGGCGGATGATCTCCTGACAGGCGGCGGCACGGCAGACTTCATCATCATAGATGCACTTGCCCACCATGTTCACGCCCATATCCGTGGGGGACTTATAGGGGGATTCGCCATAGATGCGCTCAAATACCGCCTTGAGCACAGGGAAGATCTCCACATCCCGGTTGTAGTTGACTGCCATCTCGCCATAGGCTTCCAGATGGTAGTTATCGATCATGTTGCTGTCTTCCAGATCGGCAGTGGCAGCCTCATAGGCAATATTCACCGGATGGTTCAGGGGCAGGTTCCAGATGGGAAAGGTTTCAAATTTGGCATAGCCCGCCTGCACACCCCGCTGATGCTCCTGATACAGCTGGCTCAGGCACACGGCCATTTTGCCGCTGCCGGGGCCGGGAGCGGTGACCAGCACCAGGGGACGGGTGGTCTCCACATATTCGTTATGACCGAAACCTTCATCGCTGACGATGGCTTCCACCTCATAGGGATAGCCGTCGATGGGGAAATGACGGAACACCCGCACACCCAGGTTTTCCAGCCGCTGCTTGAACATGACTGCGGAGTGCTGATCCCGCCAGCGAGTCATCACCACGCTGCCCACATACAGCCCGATATCCCGGAAAGCGTCGATCAGGCGCAGCACTTCCAGATCGTAGGTAATGCCCAGATCGCCACGCACCTTGCTTTTCTCAATATCATCCGCATTGATGGCGATCACCAGCTCCACCTGCTCCTTGAGCTGGAGCAGCATAAGCATCTTGCTGTCCGGACGGAAACCCGGCAGCACACGGGACGCATGATTATCGTCAAACAGCTTGCCGCCCAGTTCCAGATACAGCTTGCCGCCAAACTGAGCGATCCGCTGGCGGATATGCTCCGACTGCATGGTGGTATAACGATCGTGATCGAACCCGATGCGCATGATGATGATCCCCTTTCGCAAACTCTCAACCGAATTATCATAACACGCAAGCCGGGGGGAAACAAGGCGATTTTCAGAAAAATTCTGTCTTTTTTCGGTTGGTCAGAATTGGTTTCAACACCGCCTTTTGTGGGTATGCTTGGATTGACAGGAGGACGCGGTGGACACACCACCGAAAACACTATTCCTTGTGTTTCAGCATCCAATTTCTCCCCATATCTTGCGTTTTTCCTGTTCGCCATACACCACTTTTGGTTGTGGAAAAACTCGTGGAAAACCGTCACAAACCGCCATCTTTCAACCGGAAACCATTGGCTCAACAAGGGTTCGATGTTTTCCACATCTTGTGGTCAAAGCCTATTTTCCCAAATTTCAGCCACTAAATGTAGTACATTGTTCTATTGACATCCACTGCCCGCCCACCTATAATGAGTAGGCTCGCTCCCAAGGCGGGCGAGGGTCGCCAAAGGACGATACCTCTCTCACTCTCTCTACTATCACCATTGCTACTTTCGATACAAAGGAGCCGATCATCATGATTACTACCATTACCAAGCGAGACGGCCGTGTGGTCCCCTTCGAGCAGGAAAAGATCGAGCAGGCCATTGAGAAGGCCTTCATGGCCAGCGGCAGCCGCAAGAGCGCCGATACCGCCAAGGAACTGGCGCAGCTGGTTGTGGATACCATCGAGCGGGATGAAACCGTCGAAACCTCTCCCTCTGTGGAGCAGGTGCAGGATACCGTGGAAAAGGTGCTCATTGAAAAAGGCTTCGTGCGCTCTGCCAAGGCCTACATCCTCTACCGTGCCGAGCGCAGCCGTGTGCGTGAGATGAACACCCGCCTGATGAAGATCTTTGAGGATATTACCTACAAGGATGCTGTGGACAGCGACATCAAGCGCGAGAACGCCAACATCAACGGCGATACCGCCATGGGCAGTATGCTCAAGTTCGGCAGCGAAGGCGCCAAGCAGTTCTACAATATGTATGTGCTGGATCCCCGCTTTGCCAAGGCCCACAGCGACGGCGACATCCACATCCACGACCTGGACTTCTATACCCTCACCACCACCTGCTGCCAGATCGACCTGCTGGATCTGTTCCACAACGGCTTCTCCACCGGTCACGGCGTGCTGCGTGAGCCCAACGACATCTACAGCTACTCTGCTTTGGCCTGCATTGCCATTCAGGCCAACCAGAACGACCAGCACGGCGGACAGAGCGTGGTCAATTTCGACTACGGCATGGCCCCCGGCGTGCAGAAGACCTACTTCAAGCGTTTCCGGGATAACCTGTCCCGTGCCATGGAATTGCTGGGCGGCATGGAAGATGCTGCCGACAAGGCCCGGGAGATCCTTGCCCAGCTGGAGGAAGAAGGCAATGGTCAGCCCCATCTGGCTGAGGATGCTTCCTTTGACGCTGCCCTGTCCACGAAGCTGACCGCCGCCATGAACTGCGACGAAGCCATGGCCGCCAAGGTGATCGACTTTGTGCGCACCCATGCCCATGCAGAGACCGACAAGGCCACCTATCAGGCCATGGAGGCGCTGATTCACAACCTGAACACCATGAACAGCCGTGCCGGTGCTCAGGTGCCCTTCTCCTCCATCAACTACGGCATGGATACCTCTCCCGAGGGCCGCATGGTGATGCGCAACGTGATGCTGGCCACCGAAGCCGGTCTGGGCAATGGCGAAACCCCCATCTTCCCCATTCAGATCTTCCGTGTGAAGGAAGGCGTCAGCTTCAACCCCGGCGATCCCAACTATGACCTGTACCGCCTGGCCATCCGTACCAGCGCCAAGCGTCTGTTCCCCAATTTCAGCTTCGTGGATGCCCCCTTCAACCTGCAGTACTACAAGGAAGGCCACCCCGAAACCGAAATCGCCTACATGGGCTGCCGTACCCGCGTGATGGGCAATGTGTACGATCCCACCCGTGAAGTGGCTCCCCGCCGCGGCAACCTGAGCTTCACCTCCATCAACCTGCCCCGCATCGCTCTGAAAGCCAAGGGCGACATCAGCTGGTTCTTTGAGGAACTGGAGCGCACCATGGATCTGGTTCGTGACCAGCTGCTGGAGCGTCTGGCCATCATCTCCAAGAAAAAGGTTTACAACTTCCCCTTCCTGATGGGCGAAGGCGTTTGGATTGACAGCGAAAACCTGGATTGGGAAGACAGCGTTGCCGAAGTGCTGAAGCACGGCACCCTGTCCATCGGTTTCATCGGCCTTGCCGAAACCCTGAAAGCCCTCCGTGGCGCACACCACGGCGAAGATGCCAACAGCCAGAACCTGGGCCTGGAAATTGTCGGCGCCATCCGCAAGTATTGCGACGAGACCAGCCAGAAGTACAAGCTGAACTTCACCTGCCTTGCCACCCCCGCCGAGGGCCTCAGCGGCCGCTTCGTGCGCATCGACAAGGAAAAGTTCGGCATCATCGAAGGCATCACCGACCGGGACTACTACACCAACTCCTTCCACGTGCCGGTGTACTACCCCATCAGCGCCTTTGAGAAGATCCGTCTGGAAGCTCCCTATCACGCCCTGACCAACGCTGGTCACATCTCCTACATCGAGATGGACGGCGATCCCTCCAAGAATCTGGATGCCTTTGAAAAGGTGGTTCGCTATATGCACGACCAGGGCATCGGCTACGGTTCCATCAACCATCCTGTGGACCGTGACCCGGATTGCGGCTACAACGGCATCATCGGCGATACCTGCCCCAAGTGCGGCCGCACCGAGGAAGAAGGCCATGCCTTTGACCGCATCCGCCGCATTACCGGCTATCTGGTGGGCAACCTGAGCCGCTTCAACAACGCCAAGCGCAAGGAAGAAAGCGAACGCGTGAAACACAGCATCTGAGTTTGAAAATCATTTCCACATTTGAAAACGCCTCTTTCTGTGAACAATGCTTTTGAGCAAAACACAGAAAGAGGCGTTTTCATGTTTTTCCGCAAGCCCGAACCCACCCGTGCCCGCAGGCTGACTGGCTGGTTCTTATCCGTCCTGCTGCTGATGATTCACTTTTCCCCGCAGGCTGCTTTGCTGCGCTCCCTGCCGGACACCCTTTCCATTGCCGCCGGGCAGCAGCTGAGTCTCAGCGCATCCTTTCCGCTGAAAATCGACCTGCAGGGTTCCTCTCTGCCTGCGGATGCCAACGCCGGACAAACCCTCAGCCAAGTGGCTCCGGAGGCTGCAACGGCCACTGTGAGCCTGTTTGGACTATTTCCTCTCAAAGAAGTCGCCATTGACATACGGGATGACCTGATTCTCTATCCGGGCGGTCAGGCAGTGGGCGTAGCGTTACACACCAAGGGCGTTTTGGTGGTGGGCACCAGCGATCTGACCGGTTTTTCCAGTCCCGCCCGACTGGCTGGCATCAAACCCGGCGACCTGATTACCGCCGTTGCAGGCAAGCCCATTGATTCCACCACCAGCCTGACCAAGCTGGTGGAAGCCTGCGGCGGCAAGCCGCTGCCCATTACCATACAGCGGAACGACAACAGCCTCCAACTGACCCTGACCCCTCAAAAGGATCAGCAGTCCGGCACCTATCGCATGGGCGCATGGGTCAGGGACAGCACCGCCGGGGTGGGCACCCTGTCCTTTTACGGCGAAGTGGAGCCCGGGCAGGGCCTGCGCTACGGTGCTTTAGGCCATGCCATCACCGATGCGGATACCCAGCAGGTGCTTGCCATCGGTCACGGGGAGATCATGACCGCCGATGTGGTGGATGTGCGCAAGGGACTGGTGGGCAATCCCGGTGAGCTGAAAGGCAGCTTCCTTGCCCAGCAGCACATTCTGGGCGGCATCCGCATCAACAACCGATTCGGCATCTACGGCGGCCTGAAGGAAGTCCTGCCTCATCCCCTCTATCCGGGCGGGCTGCCCATCGGCCGCAAGGATGCGGTGCACACCGGCAAGGCAACGATTCTTTGCACCGTGGAAGGTTCTTCCATGCAGGAATACGATGTAGAGATCGTGGAGGTGAACCGTCAGAGCCAACCGGCCCAGCGCAGCATGGTGGTGAAGGTGGTGGATGAGCGGCTGCTCAGCAGGACCGGCGGCATAGTGCAGGGCATGAGCGGAAGTCCGATTATTCAGGATGGGCGGTTGATCGGGGCGGTGACGCACGTATTCGTCAACGACCCCACCATGGGCTACGGCCTGTACATCGAATGGATGATCGGGCAGGAGTAAACAGCCAAACGTAAAAGCGGCAAGGCCTACGCCTTGCCCCATACAGCCAGAGCGTGGAACCGAAGCTCCACGCTCTTTCTTTTTCTTTTCCTCATGCCTCCCGGCAATGCTTCAGTTCCAGTTCCTTCAGCCCCGCCTTATGCAGCAGCACAGTACCAACCAGCAGCAGCCCCTGCCCCACCACATTCACGCCCTGGGCGATCCAGTTCATGGCAGCATCAGTGAAGTCCTTGCTGGACAGATAGCCCATACCCAGCGAGCATACGAAGGCTACCGCAAAGATGGCGATGAGCCACGGTTTTTTCAGCTTGGCGGCAAGGATGCACAGCACCGTATCCATGATGCCAAGGCCAGCCACCATCAGGCCGACAAACACAAAGGTGCCGGTGAACAGCGGCGGAAAGCCCATCACAGCCTGCTTGGCCTGTGGGCGCAGAAGCATCATCAGTAGTCCGATGCCCGCCAACAGGAAACCGATGGACTGCACCGGGAAGAACATGGCGTTGAGAGCGGCAAAGTCGCAGATATCGGCAGCATAGAGCAGCTTCCATGTGGCTTTCAGCGCACCGGCGATGGACACGTCGATCACACCGGCGGAAAACAGCGCAAAGGCCGCGGCGCTCATCTTGTTGTGCAGGTCGTACATCAGAATCATTGCAGCAACGGCAAAGAGCAGCACAGGAATGTAGTCCACCAGCGCCATTTCAACGGAAAAGTCATACATGGCAATGCCTCCTTTGTGGGATGCTGCGCGGTCATCAGGCCTTCTTGTTCAGATGGTAGATGGGCAGCAGCGGAATGATAATGGGGGTCTTGTCGGCGTAAGCGGTATACTCGGCGTTGTCGCCGTAGCGGGCCATCTGACGCTTTTCCAGACGCTGGGCACCGTTGAACATGATGTACACGATGCAGATGTACGCCAGCACGGCAGTGATCCACTGGCCTGCGCCGGTGTAGGTGGTCAGGCCGCTGATGAACACGCCGGTCCAGAACAGGATCTCGCCGAAGTAGTTGGGGCAGCGGCAGATCTTGTACAGACCCTTGGTAGCCACCATCTCGGGGCGTTCCTTCTTCTGAGCAGACTTCTGGCTGTCGGCGATGGATTCCAGCACCAGACCGAATACGGATACCGCAAAGCCGATCACCGGCACGATGGCATCCACGGAGGCGTTGGTGTAGCGGAACAGCATGGGGCTGACCTGAGCGGTGTACAGGATGGCAACGCTCACCCAGATGGTGACCAGCACGAAGATGGGCATCTTCTTTTCGCTGTTCTTGTTCAGGGTATCCTTGGCTACATCGGTCTTGCGGAAGGTGATGCTTTTCAGCTCGCGCACCAGCAAAAAGCCGCTGAGGCGGGCGCCGTAGCAAACGAACAGCACGCACTCCACCAGCATGATCCACAGGGGCGTGGCGGAGGGGTTGACCAGGTACATAATCAGCGTGGTGATGCCGCCGGCAGCCACTGCAAAGCCGTAGCCGATGGACAGGAAATACACAAACTTATAGAAGCCGACTGCGCAGGCCACGGCGCAGACGATCAGCAGGATTCCAAGCAGATCCCAGGGCATAGTGATGTTCCTCCTTAACCAAAGTAGCTCTTGATGTAGTCCGCAAAGCTCTTCTCGCCCACAACGGTATCGCCCACCAGATCGTGGCTCAGCGTCCATTTGGAGAAGAGAATGATATCGTGCTTGCCCGCCTTCTTGATCTTGGGCAGATTGGCCAGAATGCCGAACAGCCAGATGGGGGCCCACTTGATTTTCAGGGGCTTCTCTGCGGCATCAAAGCACAGCTGGGCCATTTCTTCGTAGGTGTAGGTTTCCTTGCCGCCCACGCTGTAGGTCACGTTGGTATCGCACATGTGATCCACAATGAACTGGGCAAAGTCGGCGCAATCCACCACATTGGCCTTCACGCCGCCGAAGCCCTTGAGCAGCTGCATCTCGCCCTTGTCCACATAGGGCTTGAACACCTTGCAGATATCGTAGAAATAGCCGGTGGGGCGATAGATGACCCAGTCCATGGCTTCCTTCTTGATGTCCTGCTCCACCAGATACTTGGCGTGGAGCATGGGCACCTTTTCTGCGCCGGGCTCGTCGCAGGAGATGACGGAGATGTAGTTGAACTTCTTCACACCGGCGGCCTTGGCTTCGGCGTAGAGATTCATGTTGCCCTGATAGTCGATATCGTAGGAGGTTACGACGGTGGAAGCGCCGGTGAGGCCCACCGTGGTGATGACCACCTCCGCCCCGTCGCACAGACCCTTCATGGTCTCGGGCTTGGTGGCGTCGATCTGCACAAAGGTGTACTTGCCTTCGCAGCCGGGAACAGGGGTCTCCCGGATATCTGCCGCCACCACTTCATGGGAGGCAGCGCACAGGGATTTGAGGATTTCAGCGCCCAGATTGCCGAAAGCGCCTGCAAGAACGATTTTCATAGTTGGTTTCCTCCTTTACTTCTTAGCCTTTTCCTTGGCACGCTTATCGTTGATGATCTGCATATGCTCAGCGGTAACCAGCGTTACGTTGTTTTCCTTGGCCCAGGCCACGCAGCCCTTGAGCACCACAGACAGGAACACCCGGGGCACGCCCAGAATGGTCATCAGGGCTTCGTCGGTGAACTTGACGGTATCATCGGCACGGTCGGCGGCATAGCGGACGGATTCCAGCGAAGCCTGACGCACCTGCAACAGCTCTGCCCGCATACGGGTCTTGCGGTGGAACCAGAAGTTCTTGGAATCCCGGTAGCCGTAGTCCACCGGCAGGGCAGGGAAATCCTTGGCCTTCACGCCGTTGATGATGGCATCAGCGTACTTTTTCTTCATCAGGATCTTGTCGATCTTGAGAATGAAGTGTGCGCCGAACTTGGAGGTAATGCCGTTGAAGTCGTGATAGGGCGGCTCGTAGCCGTTCAACTCGCCGGGCAGATCCTTGTCTGCGCCGTCCAGTTCCCGCACCCAGGTGCACTCCACAGCTTCGATGGCATCGGTCAGTACCATGGGACGGGCTTCGCCGGTTTCCTCCTCCAACAGGGACTTTTCCAGCTTGAACTTGCACTTGGGCATCTTGTCCTCGGGCTTGTCGCCGGGCCAGGACAGCTTCACCGCTTCCTTGAAGGTGGCGGGCTTATCGTCGATGAAGTTCAGGGTGCACTTGCCGTTTTTCAGAATGTTCTGGGCAGTGTTGGAAGAGTTGCGGCAGCTCAGCAGCATGGCATAGTAATCCTTGCCGGCCACATAGTAGGGCTGCACCAGCGAGTAGGGGCCCAGATTGGTGGTTCCGTCCTCGCACAGGGTGCTGATGATGACCGTGGGCATGGGGAAGAACAGGGATGTTTGATAGAAGTTGTCCACAATGCGGAGATTCTCGAAGCTGCTCATGGGGGGTGGCCTCCTTTGGTCTGTTGGTTTAGGAAATGAGCTTTTGTATGACCGGATACAGGGTATCGAAAGGGATGCCTTCCATCGCCCAGCTGATGAGGGATTCGGCGATAAAAGCGGCGGTGAAAGCGGCGGTGTCGCCCTGGCAGATGGGCAGGATGAAGCCCGTCAGCTGCTCCCGGAGCATCCGGTGGCGGGGGGCAAACCCCGGCGTTACCGCCTTGGCTGCCCCGGCATCGGAAAACAGATCCCGGTGGCCTTCCGCATAGCTGCACAGGGCATCGTACACACCTCGCAGCAGCGCCTCCGGCTGGTCTTTGGGCAAAGCTGCCATGGCATCCAGCTGCTTCTGCCATTCCTCCATCATAAAGGCGGCAATCAGCATTTCCTTGGAGGGGAAGTAATTGTACACCGTTCCCACGCCCACCCCGCAGGCCGCTGCCACGGAGCGGATGGTGGTGCCGGTGTAGCCGCATTCGGCGATTTGCCTGCGGGCTTCCCGGAGCAGCTGGTCACGGAGCTTTTCAATGATTTTGGGCATTGGAACCCTCCCGGTGTTTTGTGAACGTGTTCATATTGATATATTACGCTTTGTGGTGGATGGTGTCAAGGGAGGGGGAATATATGGGCTTGTATACACAGTTGCTAAATGATACACTATTAGTACTCAATATAAGGAGAAGCACTATGAGTGAGATGACAGAAATCGATACCAACCTATATGGCGTGGAGAACATGGTTCCAAGTGAGAACGGCGATTATGAGGTTTAACAGATACCACACATGTAGATACGAGTATTTTCAGTAGTGGTACGATAACTATTTCTCTGGACAAACTTTCTGAGTTCAACGATGCGATATAAAGTATTATTCATGTTGCGTAGGTGATTATATGTTAGAAGCGATCATGGAAATAACGTTTTTTGAGAAAAAGAACGAGTTGTATAAAGATTGGAGTGGTTATGACGCAACGCGAATACTTCGACCAGCGTTCAACTTAGGAGCTGGACTTTTTTCAGGAACTATCACCAGTGATGAAACTATGTACTACTGGAATACCGGTTATTTAGTATTAGTTCAGTTCTTTACGATAGATACAATAGAAGTATATCGAGAAGTGGAAACACATTTGGTTGTTGGAAAAGTTTATGATATACAAATGGCAAGTAGAAAAATCGGCAAGGCGGTTATGGTGGAATTTGATTATTCTTAATTTGCTTGATGAATAACGCTGATATACAGACATTCATTTCGTTGAAAGCAAATAGATAAGGGGACCTTATTGTGTGTGATATTATGTTAACTTCACAGATTAGTACCCAAGGTTTAATCTACAGAAAAAAAGTGTTATGCTGTTTGATAGTAATAGTGACTATGTGCGTTTGTTCCATTAATGTGGCATCCTGTGAAATACAAATTATGAACTGGGATGATCGTGGAGTCTATTCGTGTCTATATGTCATTACGCAGTTGGCGGATGGTATGAGATTTCAAGAAATGGTTGATATAGTTAACGGGCAAGAAGTGGTTTTTCACGATTATGCATGGCTTAATAAGAGCTCGATTTTGTTTGAATTTACAGATCATATTAATTTGGAGATTACAGGAGATCCTATTGATGAGGTGTGTATCGGTTTTACTGGAGTCACAACAAATGGTATTGATCCATTGCTTTCTATTCGATTGCCAGAAAAGCCTGAAACAAGGGAGTATTGCAGAGTTCAGGCAATAAAGCCGAGTAAGAATACTACTTCACTTAAAACTGCCCACTTTGATTCCAAAGTTCGAATGACAGAATTTGCATTTGGTGAATTGTACTATGCATGTACATACTTAAGTAAAGGAATTAATCCTTCAGAATATCTCAATAGACTAGATCAATATAATGTTCGGTATAAAAGTGTGGAACAGAAAGAAAATATCATGACAATCGTTTTTTCGCCAAGGTATAGCATGAAATTGTATTTAGCGGAAGGCCTGATAAACGAAGCAGAAATAATCGGCTGCTATCAGGAATTAGACGGGCAGGAACTTCATGTGGGGATTTCAACAGAAATGACATACCACGATTTATACTTGAGACCACTCGGTGATTAGGCGAGGAAAAATGGTTCGTTGAGTGCTTGTTAGCAGTACCAGTATGACCGGGTCAACCGCTTGACTGCTGTTATCGACGAGGCGGGCAACAAAACCAGCTATGGTTATGATGCCCTGGACAATATCACCAAGGTAACGGATGCGCTCAAGCAGGTCACTCGCTACACCTACGACAAGAACGGCAACCTGCTCACCGAAACCGATGCTTTGGGCAACACCGTGGAATACGCCCATACCCCCGAAGGCTGGCTCAGTGCCATCACCAAGGCAGACGGCACGGTGCTTACCTTTATGATGCTTATGACTGGTATCAAAATCATTCCCATGAATCCATAGCATATGGTACGCAATATGAATAAGGAGGAATAGAAAATGAAGCAATGTGTATTGTATGTCTTGATAATGTTCCGGTTGTTATCTTTCTTTCTTACAGGAAATGCAATAGCTGAGCAACGTACTGTGTTTGCTGCACAGAATAATGTTGCATTCTACAAAGAAAATGGAAAAATTGGTTTGCAAACGATAGATGGTACTATTTTGTATGCTGCAGAGTTTGATGGAGTTGGATATTTTGATGCAACCGAACAAGCGAACATCTATATAGGCGATAAAATTGGACGAATTGACCGTTATGGAAATGTTGTAGTTGAGCCGTTTCTTTGCCATTCAATAGATGCGATTCCAACGAATTTAGCTTCAGAAGTCATACCTGAATATATCCTGCTGGTATCGTGGTTTGATGATAACAACCAAAAGTTTATGCGATTTATGAGCATTGAGGGAGAGTGGGTATCTGAAATAGTATTTGATCTAATGTAGTATGAGTTTCGAGATGGAAAGATTTTCATCAGAAATGATGAGCAATATAATCAAATAGATATATATGGACAGTTAACCTCTCAGAAATGGTGGGAATATCTTTTTGTTGATTCTAATTCTGCTTATGCTCTTGAGACTATTGGAGGCAATAGCCTATATTTTGCCCAAGACGGTGATTTGTGGGCGCGGATTGACAAAAAGTCTGATGGGGAAAGTACTTATTCCCTAATCAGTACTGACGGAGTATTTGATACACCTCGATCTTGGTCGAACATTAAGTTACTGAATAAGGATTTTATTGCATATTGCGAAAATGATTTGTGGGGGGTTGCTGATTTTCAAACAAATGTAGTCATGCAGGCTGAATGGCTATCTCCACCTTCGTTAGTGAATTCTGCCGATGAGATTTGGTATGTCATTGATCCTATTACAGAAGAATGGAAGTGGGTTCATTCGAACGGTGAAACGGTTTTGAGCGCAGAATTTGGCGAAAAAATACAAGCTTTGTCGGAGAATAGATACATAATATACGATGATGAGAAACAAAGGATTGTTGATAATTCTGCTAAAGTGCTTGCCGAGCTAAATCGAAAATATCGGATAAAAGGATTGAGGATGGTGGATATTATAGATATGTTAATTCATATGATGACACATGGGGATTCGTTAGTCAGCAAGGAGAGATACTATGTGAATTTCCCGGGGCATATTGTGAATATAGAGATGGCTATACAAAATTAGTAAATGGATGTATGCTTATCGTTGATGAAACAAGATATAATGATGCTGAAGAAGGGCTGTGTGGGTTTGTTAATCTGAATGGTGATGTATTTCTTTCTTCTGTGTGGAATAGGATTTGGGATTTTAGTGGCAATATGATTGCCCGAGTTGAAGCTGATGGGAAATTTGGATACATTAACGAAAAAGGAGAGTATGTTATTCGACCCCAGTGGAATGACGCAGATGATTTTATTTGTGTGGGACATCAATGGGTTGCCTCTGTTTATGAGTATTCTGATTCGAATCGGATTTGGCAAGGCTTTATCAACGAGAATAATGAATTACTTGGAGAAAGATGGTATGAAAACAATCGGTAGTTTCCTTTTTTGAGCCTTCATAATGGAAGGGACTATGGTTCTCAATCATTATCTATCAGGACAGTCGTGTGGTCAGCTATACTTACGACAGCATGAACCGCCGTCGGTACTTTTGTCTACTGCTTCTCCTGCAATGGCCAATCATTTGGGTGAAGGTGGCAAAAGAAGGTTAGGCTGAGCAGAACAAAAGAATGTGGCACCCCAAGAGAACGATAAAAACCCGTCGATCAGTGCGATCGGCGGGCTTTTGGTGTATTAGGTTATAGGTCAAGTGGTAATATTTTCGGATGATATTATTTTCGATAAAGGTTCGAATTTTCGACAAAATAGTTGCTCTGGATATCAATACTAATGCTCGTTTATGAGTTCTGTGCGGACGTTAGGTATATAGAGCTGAATTCAGATAAAGCGAATGAAGAGATTGCTATGACTGTGAATTACGATTCCCTCATTTCCATGGCAAATGATATGGAAATTGCACCCATATGGGTTATAGAGCCAGCTTGTAATCGGTATATTCTATATGATGACGAGGTTGCATTTCAACAACTGATAACGTTCTATAGGAACAGGACATCAACCTGAACACCAAACTTCATCCGAACGGTAGCAGTCTTCCGTCCACAAGTAGCAAAACCCCGCCGCCCTGTGCTATACTGTTCAGGGCCTTTTCCCCATTCCAACAACTTTTCCCGGAGGTAACCCATGCTGCTCACCGCTGAGAATATCCGCAAAAACTACGGCATGAAACAACTTTTGGACGGCGTGACGCTCTATTTGAACCCGGGCGAACGGGTAGGGCTGATCGGCGTCAACGGCACCGGCAAAAGCACCTTTCTCAAGATTCTCGCCGGGGTGGAGGATCCCGATTCCGGCCGCCTGACCCGTGACCCCAACGTGCAGATCAGCTATCTGCCGCAGGTGCCGGTGATGGATGACGACCTGACCGTTCTGGAGCAGGTGTTTGCAGGCCATCCCGCCGAGTTCCGCCACCTGAACGAATACGAGGCCAAAGCCACCCTCAGCAAGCTGGGCATCACCGATTTTGAGCAGAAAATCGGGCAGCTGTCCGGCGGTCAGCGCAAGCGTGTGGCGCTGGCCACGGTTTTCGTTCACCCTGCCGATGTGCTAATTCTGGATGAGCCCACCAACCATCTGGATGCGGAAATGGTCACATGGCTGGAAGAGAAGCTGTCCCGTTTCACCGGCGGCCTGGTGATGATCACCCACGACCGCTATTTCCTTGAAAACGTGGTCACCCGTATCGCAGAATTGTCCTTTGGCAAAATGTATTTTTACGAGGCCAACTACTCCAAATATCTGGAGCTGAAAGCCCAGCGGCTGGAGATGGATCAGGCCTCCGAGCGCAAGCGGCAGGCTCTTTTGCGCAAGGAAACCGAGTGGATCATGCGAGGCTGCCGGGCACGCTCCACCAAGAGCACCGAGCGCATCGCCCGCTATGAAGCCCTGAAAGCGCAGGAAGCGCCCCAGACCTCAAGCTCGGTTTCCATCACCTCCGCCGCCTCCCGGCTGGGACGCAAAACCGTGGAGCTGGATCATGTCTCCAAGACCTATGGTGAGCGCACCATCATCCGGGATTTCTCCTATACCCTGCTCCGGGATGACCGGGTGGGCATCATCGGGCGCAACGGCGCAGGCAAATCCACGTTGCTTAACATGATCGCCGGGGAACTGACCCCCGACAGCGGCACGGTGGATTTCGGCGGCACTGTCCGCATCGGTTACTTTACCCAGGAAGGCCGGGAGCTGGATCCCAAGCAGCGCCCCTATGACTACATCCATCAGGTGGCCTCCGAGGTGCACACCAGGGAAGGCCGCCTGTCCGCCACCCAGATGATGGAGCGTTTCCTCTTTCCCTCCGATTTGCAGTTTTCCACCATCGGCAGGCTGTCCGGCGGGGAACGCCGCCGCCTGTACCTGCTGGGCATCCTGATGAGCGCCCCCAACATTCTCCTGTTGGACGAGCCCACCAACGATCTGGATGTGGAGACCCTGATCATTCTGGAAGACTATCTGACCGAGTTTCCCGGCGCAGTGGTGGCCGTCTCCCACGACCGCTATTTTCTGGACAAAATCGCCACCTCCATTCTGGAAGTGCAGCATGATGGCACCGTGCGCCGCACCATGGGCGGCTACTCCGACTGGCTGCTGCTGCGGGAGATGGACGAAAAGCCCGCCGCCCCCAAGGAGCACAAGGACACCCGGGAAAAGCGCACCGACCGTCCTCCCCAGAAGCTGCGGTTTTCCTTCAAGGAGCAGCGGGAGTACGCCACCATCGATCAGGACATCGCTGATCTGGAAGCCCGCATTGCGGCCTGCGATGCCGCCATCACGGAAAATGCCAGTGACTACCTCCGTTTGCAGGAGCTGATGGAGGAAAAGGTGGCGCTGGAAGCACAATTGGAGGAAAAAACCGAGCGCTGGGTGTATCTGTACGATTTAGCGGAGAAGATTGCGCAGCAGGAAGCCAATAAGGGGTGAGGGGGCGGTACGCCCTGAATCATCGTCTTCACAATGATAACCACAAATTCATCAACACCCGCACCATGAATTGCGGGGTGTGCATCGAGTGGATGATCGGGCAGGAATGACCACGCCCGGTCATCCATTTCAACACCGCTTCATGTTCCTTTCCTGCACTTTTTCCCCTGTATCCATTGAAACAATCGGAGTACAAACGTATACTGGATACCGCACCCACCGGGAAACATCCCTTTTCTGCCGGTACGTTGCCAGCAGCGCAGGGAATCAGTATATGTTGGAGGAAAAGCATGAACGTAACACAGAAAATTCTGGCTGCTCATCTGGTAAGCGGCGAACTGAAGCGGGGCACGGAAATTTCCATCCGCATTGATCAGACCTTGACCCAGGACTCCACCGGCACCATGGCGTATTTGCAGTTTGAAGCCATGGGCATCCCCCGTGTGAAGACCGAGAAGAGCATTGCATACATCGACCACAACACTCTGCAGACCGGCTTTGAAAACGCCGACGATCACAAGTACATCGCCACCGTTACCAAGAAGCACGGCGTGTACCTGTCCAAGCCCGGCAACGGCATCTGCCATCAGGTGCAGCTGGAGCGCATCGGCAAGCCCGGCAAGACTTTGCTGGGCAGCGACAGCCACACCCCCACCGGCGGTGCCCTGGGCATGATCGCCATCGGCGCCGGCGGCCTGGACGTGGCCGTGGCCATGGGCGGCGGCGCTTACTATCTCAGCTGCCCCGGCGTGGTGAATGTGCGCCTTACCGGCAGCCTGCAGCGGGGCGTTGCCGCCAAGGACGTCATCCTTGAATTGCTGCGCCGCCTCAGCGTCAAGGGCGGCGTGGGCAAGGTGATGGAATACACCGGCCCCGGCGTTGCCACCCTGACCATCCCCGAGCGTGCCACCATCACCAACATGGGCGCAGAACTGGGCGCCACCACCTCCGTGTTTCCCAGCGACGAAGTGACCCGTCAGTTCCTGAAAGCCCAGGGCCGTGAAGAGGACTTCATGCCCCTGACCGCCGATGAGGACGCCACCTATGACGAAACCGTGGAGATCGACCTCAGCCAGCTGGAGCCCATGGTGGCCCTGCCCCATATGCCCGACAATGTGAAGACCATCAAGGAAGCGGGCCAGATCAAGGTGGATCAGGTGTGCATCGGTTCCTGCACCAACTCCAGCTATCAGGATATGATGCGTGTGGCTGCCATTCTCAAGGGCAAGACCGTGCATCCCGATGTGTCGCTGGTCATCGCTCCCGGCAGCCGTCAGGTGCTGGCCATGCTGAGCCAGAACGGTGCTTTGCATGACATGATTCAGGCCGGTGCCCGCATCACGGAAACCGCCTGCGGCTTCTGCATCGGTATGGGTCAGAGCCCCAGCACCAACGCCGTCAGCGTCCGCACCAACAACCGCAACTTCTTCGGCCGCAGCGGCACCAAGAGCGCGGGCATCTATCTGGTCAGCTGCGAAACCGCTGCCATGACTGCCCTCACCGGCTATCTGGCCGATCCCCGTCAGACCGATGCGGACCTGAACGTGGAAATGCCCGATCTGTTCGACTACTGCGACAACCTGATCATTCCCCCGGCCTCCGCCGAGGAAGCCGCCGATGTGGAAGTTGTCCGCGGCCCCAACATCAAGCCCTTCCCCCAGGCCGATGCGCTGGCTGACAACCTGACCGGCGATGTGCTGCTGAAGATGGAAGACAACATCACCACCGACCACATCATGCCCAGCGATTCCAGCCTGCTGCCCTTCCGCAGCAACATTCCCAAGCTGAGCGAGCACTGCCTGGCTCCTGTGGATGCCACCTTCCCCGCCCGTGCCAAGGCTGCCGGCGGCGGTTTCCTGCTGGCGGGTCAGAACTACGGCCAGGGTTCCAGCCGTGAACACGCTGCGCTGGTGCCCCTGTACCTGAAGATCCGGGGCGTGCTGGCCAAGGGCTTTGCCCGCATCCATCAGGCCAACCTGATCAACAACGGCATCCTGCCCCTGGTGTTTGTGAGCGAAGCGGATTACGACCGTTTCGACCAGCAGGATACCATCGCCCTGCCCGGCATCCGCCAGCTGGTGGAAAGCGGCGCCACCGAGATTCCCGTGGAAAACAAGACCAAGGGCTTCACCGCCATGATGAAGCTGGAACTGACCGACCGTCAGCGCAGGATGATCCTCTTCGGCGGTTTGATCAATATGATCGCTGCGGAAGGAAAATAAACTGAAGATACTGTAAGAGGCAGAGGAATGTTCCTCTGCCTCTCAGACTGTTGACAAACCCCAGGAGGTATCGGAGGGGCGCACCCCTCCGATGGTCTTCCGAAACCGGCGGCGTGTACGGCGGTTTCGGAACCCTTGCGTAGCAAGGGATTCCTATCACCGTTTGCCGCCCGGCGAGCCGTAGGCTCGTAGGCAAACGGTGCAAACTCGTTGAAAAAGCCGCCGAAGGCGTGTTTTTCAACGATCTGAGAGGCAGAGGAATGCTCCTCTGCCTCTTGGTTTAGGTTAATCAAGCATTTTTCTCCATAGCTATCCATTCCCACACTGCCTGCACATCTTCCTTGGCCCCGGTAAAGACAGGCCATGCTTCCACCCCATCCCCGTCTTTCCGGGGAATGATATGGATATGGAAATGGGGCACCGACTGCTGGGCCGCCTCTTCGCTGGCGTTAAGCAGATTCACACCCTCATAGCCGCAATGGCCGGTCAGGTGCCGGGATACCTTCTGAACGGTATCCATCAGATGATGGAGGGTTTCGCTGTCACAATCCAGCAGGCTTTTCACGTGCTTTTTGGGAATCGCCACCAGATGCCCGTCCACATCCCTGGCAATATCCATAAACACCAGCGTGTGTTCATCCTCGTATACCTTCATGCAGGGGATGTCCCCGGCTACGATGCTGCAAAAGATACAATCCATTGTGCTTCCTCCTGTATGTTATTTCGCCACATCCGTCTCTACGACCATCTTGTGGCAATGGCTGCAATAATGGGCAGGCAGATAGAACGTTACCCACTTGCTTTTGATTGCTGTCAATTTGCCGATGCCGCACAGCGAATCCCCAAAGGTCAGTTTCTTGCCCTCTGGCTGGAAGCGCACGCTGCTGCGTGCATCCCCGATGATCTCGCCAGCCTGCATTTCTCTTTCACACCACGGACAAAGCATATTCTTCCCTCCTGATGGGCAAGTCCTTTGCGGCTGCCTTATTTGATTGAAACCAGTGTACAGCCGATACAGCCAAATCACAAGTCAAAACCGCTGAACACCGCAGGGGAACGGCTCAGCTGTCGGGAAATTCACTCATCTCCACCCTTGTTCCCTCCCCGCCATCCGTGCTACAATCATTCCAGCAAACCCATCATGATCGGAGGTACACCATGAACTACCGCAACGACAAATACGGCAATCCCCTGTCTATCCTTGGCTATGGCTGTATGCGCTTCCCCCGCAAAGGCGGCAGAATTGACATGGAAGCCTCTGAAAAGCTGGTGCGCCGGGCGGTGGAGGCGGGCATCAACTATTATGACACCGCCTACATCTACCCCGGCAACGAGGCGGCCTTTGGCGAAATTCTTGAAAAAACCGGTCTCCGGGATCAAGTGTATATCGCCACCAAGCTGCCCCATTACCTGATCCGCAGTCTGGACGGCATGGAAAAGATGTTTGCGGAGGAACTGCGCCGTCTGCGCACCGATCATGTGGATTACTACCTGATGCATATGCTCAACGATGCGGAAACCTGGCAGCGGCTTTGCGATATGGGTGTTCAGCAATGGCTGGAGGCAAAGAAGCAGTCCGGAGCCATCCGGCAGGTGGGCTTTTCCTACCACGGAGGCACGGAGCGGTTCCTTGGGGTGCTGGATGCCTACTCCTGGGACTTTTGTCAGGTGCAGTACAACTATCTGGATGAGCATTCCCAGGCAGGCCGCCGGGGTGTGGAATACGCCCACGAAAAGGGCATCCCCGTCATCATCATGGAGCCCCTCCGGGGCGGGCGGCTGGTGGATCTGCTGCCGGAGCGCGCCAAGCAGCGGTTTGCGGAGCATCCCATCAAGCGCAGCCCGGCAGAGTGGGGCCTGCGCTGGCTGTGGGATCAGGAGGCGGTCACCGTGGTGCTCTCCGGCATGAGCACCATGGAGATGCTGGAGGAAAACCTGCGGGTAGCCACGGAAGCCCAGGCCGGGGAAATCACTCCGGAGGATCGCCAGCTGTATGCGGATGCCGTACAGATCATCAACGAAAGCGTCCGGGTGGGCTGCACCGGCTGCGGCTATTGCCAGCCCTGTCCCAAAGGGGTGGACATCCCCGGCACCTTTGCCGCCTTGAACCGCTGGTATGGCGAGGATCAGCGGGGCGCTTTCACCGATTATCTGAAATGCACCGCCTTTCGCAAAAACGCCACCGGCGCAGGCAACTGCATCGGCTGCGGCAAGTGCGAAACCCATTGTCCCCAGGGCATTGCCATCCGTCAGGAGCTGGAGGAAGCAAAAAAGGTACTGGAAACGCCCCTGTACAAGCTGATCCGCTGGGGTGCGAAGAAGTTTGTGAAGTTCTGATTGAATGCGATCATAACAGGAGCATTTGCTGAAAGGAGCACAAGGCGATGTCTGAGAAAAAATGGTGGGTGCCGCCATGGATTGCGTTTCCGGCGCTGGAATGCGGCTCCATGGGCTGGCGCATGGGCGCCGGAGAAGCCTTTCTGGAAGAACGCATGGGATGGTGGAGCTCGCTGACTCCGGACGAGCGGCAGCAATATCAGGTATTGTTTCCCGAACCCATGCCCTGGAAGCAGTACAGCGATCCCTGCGGCGTCATTCTGCGCAAAGGTCATTTGGCTTTGCCCCTGTGGCAGCCGCAGGGCAAGGCCAAATACGACCGGCAATGGGCGGCGGATGCCTATCGACAGGGGAAACTGCCGACGATTCTGCCCTTCTGGGGTCACACTCCTTCCAAGGACGGCCGTCTGACCAAAAGCTGTTTCAGTCAGTGGTGGCCGTCGGATTTCTGGTTCCGGGGCGATTCCTACTGCAACATGGAGCAGTGCATGATGGCCGGCAAGGCGCGTTGTTTTCAGGATTTCGATACCCTCAAGGAAATTCTGGCAGCTGAAGACCCGCAGAAAATCAAGCGTTTGGGGCGGAAGGTCGCATCCTTTGATGAGAAGGTGTGGAACGAGGTGAAGTACAGCCTGATCCTTAATGGCAACTACGCCAAGTTCACCCAGAATGAGGAACTTCGCCAATTTCTTCTGTCCACCGGGGACAGCGTACTGGTGGAAGCCAGCCCCTATGATATCATCTGGGGTATCGGGCTTGAAGCCGAGCATCCCGATGCACAGAATCCTGAAAAGTGGCGGGGCCAGAACCTGCTGGGCTTTGCCCTGATGGAAGTCCGGGATGAGATTCGGCGGGTGTATGCCAATGTGGATCTTTGCCAGGAATGGCGATGAGGGAACAAGTGAAATCACATCATAAGCAGCAAAAAACAGGGAAAGTCAGTATATGCTGACCCTCCCTGTTCTTTTTTTATGCTTCAGCACTGCATTCTTCTTTAGCGAGCGCTTTTTCTGCGCTTACTTTTTCACAAACCCATTAACAGTGAAAGCCTTCAGGATGATTTCCCCTTGCGCTTCCTCCCCGCTGCCCAGCCATGTATAGGCACCATTGAGCGCCACGGTCACATCCTCCCGGTTGCTGTTGAGCAGGAACAGGAATTCCTCGCCCTCCTCCCCGTAACGGGCGGTGGCAATGACGCCATGGGGCAGGTTTTCCATCAACGGCGTCACGCCATGCTGCCGGAGCAGATCGCCCAGCACAGCGGTAAGGCAATCGGTGTCCACACGGGCCTGCAGGGTATAGCATACGCCGCTGCCCACCGTATTGCGGGTCAGCACCGGCTGCCCCTGATAGAACTGCTGCTGATAGGTGGCCAGCACCTGTGCGCCCCTGGGGGTGCTCAGCTGAGCCATTTCCTTGATGGGCCAAGCCTTGCTCTGCCAGAGGAAGCTGTTTTCGTGGCCCTGATCATAGGCGTCAATCTCATCGGTACGCACGCCGGTGAGGGCTTCCAGCGGCGGCGTGGTCACATGGCGCAGGCTTTCCTCATTCACATAGCCGCTCAGGTAGGTCAGGTATACCAGACCGCCGTTCTCCGCAAACCGGGTGAGCCGCTCGGCAAAGCCATCCCTGAGCAGGTAAACCATGGGGGCAATGACCGCCTTGTAAGGGGTCAGGTCGCACAGCTGGTCGATCATGTCCACGCCGTACCCGGCAGAAACCAGCGCAGTATGATGGGCACGGACGGTGTCCTCATACTTCTGATTGCCACGGTGGGCCATCCAGGCATAATCCAGCGCCCAGCGGTTGGGCCAGTCGTATACCAGCGCAATCTGGTTGCGGGTCACGCTGCCGCAGGCAGGTTGGAGTTTTTCCAAGGCAGAAGATACTTCGGTAACTTCGCGGAAAGCCCGGGTGTCTGCGCTGCCATCCGGGGGAAGCACGGAGCCATGGAACTGCTCGCTGCCGCCCCGGCCTGCCCGGAACTGGAAATACTGTACCGAATCCGACCCATGGGCGATGGCCTGCAAACCCTGATACAGCACCGTTCCGGGCGGGGGCAGGGTGTTCACGCCGCCCCAGTTGACTGCGCCGGGGCAGGATTCCATCATCAGGAATGGCTTCTGGCCGCCCACGCCCCGCATCAGGTCGTGTTTGAAGGAGGCATCGTAGCTGATGTCCACATCCCGCTCGTCGCCCCGCCACTGGGGATAGTTATCCCAGCTGGATACATCCATCACCCGACCCTGGGCGAAATAATCGATGCCGGGGAAGGTCTGCATCAGGTTGGTGGTAATGGGAATATGGGGCGTGTATTTGCGCAGGGGCTCGCATTCCATCTGGAAGAATTTGATCAGATTATCGGAGCAGAACCGCCGCCAGGCCAGATTGTGGTTGGGGGATTCACATTCGCCCAGCCAGCTGGGGGTGGTGGGGCTTTCCACCTGCTCAAAGCTGGTGAAACGGTGGCTCCAGAAGGTGTTCCACCAGGAGTCGTTCAGGTTGTCGATGGTGCCGTAGCGGGCACGAAGCCACTCCTGGAAGGCCTTCTGGCAGCGGGGGCAGTGGCAGTCGTTGTTGTATTCGTTGCTGACGTGCCACATATACAATGCGGGATGGTTGGCATAGCGCTGCGCCAGACGGGTATTGATTTCCAGCACCTTGCGCTGGAAATCCGGGGAGGATACGCAGCCATTGTGGCGGCCGCCGAACACATGGGGCTTGCGCTCCTTGTCCATGCGCAGAACGGAGGGATATTTCTCCGCCAGCCACGGGGGGCGGGCGCCGCTGGGGGTGGCCAGAATGGCCTTCATGCCGTTCTCGTGGAGCATATCCATCACTTCATCCAGCCAGGAGAAGTCGTATACGCCATCCTCCGGTTCCAGAAAGGACCAGGCGAAAATGCCCACGTTTAATTCGTTGATGCCGGCTTCCTTTGCCCGCAGCATATCCTCTTTCCAGACGGTATCCTTGTATTTGATCCATTGTTCCGGGTTGTAATCCGCACCATGAAGAAAGAACTTGTTTGCCATGGAAAAGTCCTCGCTTTGCTGTTTTGGTTGATGATACTTCTTTTCGATATGGATGCCGCTTTCCCCTGCCGGAGCGGATGATTGTGGCGAAAATTGTGGAGAAACAGGGTTTCGGATGTGGGATGTAACACAAGCGTAAAATGTGGAAAACTTTATGCAGAGGAAAACGCAGGGGATGTTTTCCACGGAAAACCACCCAAAACCAGCTGTTTCAAGGCCAAAATCATGGAAAACCATGTGGAAACTGTGGAAAAAGGCTGTGGATAAACCATACAGTCCTGCATGAAGTTGCACACATGACCTCCTTCATGCCCAGAGACTGTGCTGCATAAGCTGTGAAAAACGGGAGGCAGGATATGAGAGACTGGAAAAATCCCCTGTTGCGCAGCCGGATGGCACGGTTCAGGGGCTGTTTATTGCTGACCTTGGGAATTGTCTGCATCGGGCTGCTGGCGGGCCTTGGGCAGGAGGACGTTCAGACCACAACCGCCGACAGCAAGCCGCTTCAGGGGCTGACCGTGGCGCTGGATCCCGGACATGGGGGCTATGACGGCGGAGCCAAAGCCCATGACAGCGGCAAATGGGAAAAGGAAATCAATTTGCAGATTGCGCTGGTTGTGGAAAAAGAACTGGCTGCCCGGGGCGCTACCGTGGTGCTCACCCGCCGGGAGGATATCTGCCTCTCAGAGGGCGATACCGCCACCAAGCAGCGCAAGCGGGCGGATTTGCAGTCACGGGTGGACATGGCCAAGGCGGCGGGAGCGGATGTGTTTCTCAGCATTCATCTCAATGAATACCGTTCCCGGGCAGAAAGCGGGCCGCAGGTATTCTACCAGCGGGGCGGCGAGGACGGGCGATTGCTGGCCGGGGTGCTGCAGGCGGCGCTCATCGAAGGCCTGAACCCGCCCAAGCAGCGCAAAGCCATGGCCGGGGATTACTACGTGCTGCGCAGCGCCATCCCTTCTGCGCTGGTGGAATGCGGGTTTCTCAGCAATGCAGCGGAGGAAAAGCTGCTTCTGTCCCCGGCCTATCAGCAGAAAATTGCCCTTTCGCTGGCAGACGGGTTGGAGGAATATGTGGCACTGCTTAGGCGCAGGGGACAGGGAACCCAAGAGCAAATTCAATAGAATCATGGTTTGTGAATGATAACGAAAATTTGACAAAGACAATGTTGAAAACTTTTTTGAAATTGTGGAAAAGATGTGAAAAACTCATGCAAACTGTGAAACACTGATTTTGACTGGCTTTTGCAGCAGAACCCGTGAAACACTTGATTCAAAAGGATTTTAGTCACAGCAATACACGCAAATCAAGCCCTGCAAAGCCCTTTCGGGTTTTCCACATCCCTTGTGGGTCATTCGTGCCGTTTTTGTGACAAACAGGACAAAATGATCCTTGCCAGCTCCGCCCCGCCTTTGTGCTTCGGGGCGGATTTTCCGCTGTAAACTTTTCTGGAAAAAACGCTTTTCACGCTTGAAGTATACGCCTGTCCATGCTATCATCATACTGGGTGAATCCTGTGTTATGGCACCACTACAGACAAAGGCGGGCGCTGGATGAACGATTTGCTGACCGATGCCGTCCTCAGTGTGACGGAGGCGAAAATGAAGAACCCATTGGCTTTGGCCTATGTGGGCGATACCGTATGGGATCTGCTGGTGCGCCGCCGTCTTTTGCGTTCCAATGCGCAGGCCGGCACGCTGCACAAGCGGGCCGTCAGCATGGTCAACGCCGGTGCGCAGGCAGAAGCCTTCAGCCGCATCGAAACGCATCTGACCGAAGCCGAGCAGGATATTGCCCGCAGGGGCGGCAATGCCCATGCCCATCACGCAGCCCCCAAGAATCAGGATCCCTACGCCTACAGCAAGGCCACCGGACTGGAAGCCCTCTTTGGCTATCTGTACCTGTCCGGGCAGCATCAGCGGATTGCCCAGCTGTTTGAACTGGCCATGCCGGGCGCATAATACCAAAGCATACAGGGAGGAAAAACGCCATGCCGGAACGTTCTTTACGGGTGCAGCTGGTTCGGCACACCTATCAACCTCAGGAGCTGGTAGCCCTGGGCGCAAGGCTCTGCTATGCCGGCGGCACGCTGGACTCCCTTGTGGAGAAGATCTCCAGCAATGATCAGGATGCCTTCGTACAGAAGGTGATGGCCATGGGCCACGACAGCGTGCTGGAACACGCCTCCTTCACCTTTCTGGTGGAGGGCGTCAGCCGGGTTTTGCTGGCTCAGCTGACCCGTCACCGCATCGCTTCCTTCAGCGTTCAGAGCCAGCGGTATGTGAGCTATCAAAGCGGCTTTGGCTACATCGTGCCCCCGGCCATCCGTGCCTTGGGTGAGGATGCAGTGGCTGAATATGAAAGCCAGATGGCGCAGATGCAGAGCTGGTACGAGGGCTGGCAGCAAAAGCTGGGCAATGCCGGAGAAAAGAGCAACGAGGATGCCCGCTTCGTGCTGCCCGGCGCCTGCGAGACCCGTGTGCTGTTTACCATGAATGTACGGGAGTTGCGGCATTTCTTCGCCCTGCGGATGTGCAACCGGGCGCAATGGGAAATCCGGGCCATGGCAGAGCAGATGTTTGAGCAGGCGTACCCCGTCGCCCCTGCTTTGTTTGCGGACGCAGGCCCCGGCTGCATCAGCGGCCCCTGCCCGGAAGGCGCCCGCAGCTGCGGCAAGCTGCAGGAAGTACGGGCAAAGCGTCAGGCCTATCTGGCAACCATGAATGAGGACAAGCCGGAGGAGTAACCCCTTCTTTCCTCCGGATGACCATAAATACCAACCATAATCACCCAACCATTCCCATACCGGCAGCGTGTGACCCTGCCGACGGATGAAAGACAGGAGCAAGAGCTATGGCATTTTACGATGAACACAAGAAGGTATCCCGCAAGGAAAAGGTAGAGCGCGCCATGATGCGCGGCGGCTTTGACGATGAAGGCAGCCGTTATGGCGGCAAGAGCCCCCGTGGCGACCGCAAGCCTCAGGGCAAGGGCAGCTTCGGCGCCGAGCGCAGGGGCGGCTTCGGCGAAGGCCGCAGCTTTGACAATGACCGCAAGTTCGGCAACGACCGCCGCTTCGACAACCGCAAACCCCAGGGCAAGGGCGGCTTCCGTGGGGAAGGCCGCAGCTTTGGCAACGACAGCCGCAAATTTGACAACGACCGCAAGTTCAGCAACAACCGCCGCTTTGACGACCGCAAGCCCCAGGGCAAGGGCGGTTTCCGGGGCGAGGAACGCCGTCCCGTCCATCCCCATGAGGAAGCCGGTTACGACCGCTATCGTTACGATGCCCCCGTTGCCTACAGCAACCCCGCTGCCGGTGAAGAAAGCGACATCGTGCCCAACGAGAACCTGCTCTCCGGCCGCAACCCCATCCGGGAAGCCCTCAAGAGCGGCCGTGATATCGAAAAGCTGCTGGTGGCCCGGGGCGAGTTGAGCGGTTCTGCCCGTGAAATCGTGCAGATGGCCAAGGAACGCCACATCCCCGTGCAGGAAGTGGATCGTGTCCGTCTGGATGCCATCACCCACAACCATCAGGGTATGCTGGCTTTCGCCTCTGCCTATCAGTATTCCACCGTGGAAGCCATGCTGGCGCTGGCTGAACAGCGGGGCGAGGATCCCTTCCTGGTGCTGCTGGATGGCATCACCGACCCCCACAACCTGGGGGCTATCATCCGTACCGCCGAGTGCGCCGGTGCTCATGGCGTCATCGTGCAGGAACGCCGTGCCGTGGGTCTCACCCCCGCTGCCGTCAAGGCCAGCGCCGGTGCCGTGGAACATCTGCCCGTGGCCCGGGTCAGCAATCTGGGCAACACCATCATTGAATTGCAGAATAAGAATATCTGGGTATACGCCGCCGATATGGAGGGCGAAAACTATGCCCAGGCCGATCTCAGCGGCCCTGTGGCCATTGTCATCGGCAACGAAGGGGAAGGCGTGGGCCGCCGTGTGCTGAGCCTGTGCGACAAGACCCTGTCCCTGCCCATGAAGGGCAAGCTGGACAGCCTCAACGCCAGCGTGGCGGCGGGCATTCTGCTGTATGCCGCCATGGGCGCCCGATAAACCATGAAACCCCTTCTCTATGTGGACGGCTACAACATCATTGGTGCATGGCCGGAAGCAGCCAAGGAAAACTGGACGCTGGACGAATGCCGGGACCGGCTCATCCTTCTGTTGGAGGATTACGCCGGATACACCGGGCAGGAGGTGTGGGTGGTCTTTGACGGCTACCGCACCGAGCGCCCCTTGCGCACGGTGGAACCCCGCAAGGACTTGACCGTGGTTTATACCCGCCACGGAGAGACCGCCGACCATTTCATTGAGCGGATGTGTCAGGTGCTGCCCAAGTACCGGGAAGCCCGTGTGGCCACCAGCGACAGCATTGAGCAGACCCTGATTTTAGGCCGGGGCGCCACCCGCCTCAGCGCCCGTGAATTCTGGCGGGAAGTGCGGCAGGAGCGGGAACAGAACCGGGGCAAATTCGTGACCCATTTCAGCAACAAGCAGCCGGGACAATCCGGTTCCGGCTCGCTGCGAAATGCACTGAGCGCAGAACAGTTCCGGATGCTGGACGAACTGCGCAGGCAGAAATAACCCTTTCAACAACGACCCCCATCAATCAAGGCAGGTGAAACCGTGATGGCATATCTGGATGATGAACACATCTCCATGGAGGACGAGGATGAACGGATGCTTTCCCCCGAAGAGGAAGAAGCAATGGAGCAGGAGGAAGCGGAATCCATTCCCGAAACCTGGTCCGGCTTTGGGGAGTTTCAGGACCACACCGACGAGCAGGTGGTGGCAAAGGCACAGCAGGGCGATGCCGTTGCGGTGGAATACCTGCTGGGCAAATACAAGAATTTCGTGCGCTCCAAGGCACGCAGCTATTTCCTCATCGGTGCCGATCATGAGGATATCGTGCAGGAGGGCATGATCGGTCTGTTCAAGGCCATCCGGGATTATCAGCCGGAGCGTCTCAGCAGCTTCCGGGCCTTTGCGGAGCTGTGCATCACCCGGCAGATCATCACGGCCATCAAAACCGCCACCCGGCAGAAGCACGTGCCCCTGAACAGCTATGTATCCCTCAACAAACCCATCTACGATGAGGAAAGCGACCGCACCCTGATGGATGTGATCGTGGAATGCCACGCCCAGAACCCGGAGGAACTGATCATCGGCCGGGAGGAAATCCTCACCCTGCGGGACAAGGTGGAGCAAGTGCTCAGCGGTCTGGAGCAGGATGTGCTCAGCGCCTATCTGGACGGCAAAAGCTATCAGGAAATTGCCGATATGCTGGGCCGCCACGTCAAGAGCATCGATAACGCCCTGCAACGGGTGAAGCGCAAGCTGGAAAAATCTCTGGCGGAAAGCAAAGCCCAGGAGGATGACTGATGCCTGCGGAGATTTATGAAATCGTTGCCCTGGCGGCACGGTTCTGGTTTTTGTTTCTCATGGCGCTGATCGTTTTGCGCAGCTACCGTTGGTACGCCCGGGAGCGCCGTCAGCGGAAAAAACGCCTGCGTCTTTTGCCGGATGCAGGCTATATCGGCGAGTTTGTGGTTTTGCAGGGAGCAGGCGACCTGAAGGAGGGCGAAGTGCTCTCTGTGCCGTTTGAGGGAACGTTGGGGTTTGTGCGCTCCAACGATCTTTGTGTGCCCGTGCCCGGCGTTGCCACCCGCCATCTGTGGTTCAGCTATGATGAGCGCAAGGGCCTGAAACTGACAGCCCTTGGCCGCAACGATTTTTCCGTGGATGAGAAAACCATCGGCGAGGAACCCAAGGGGCTGTGCATGGTGCATGGTTCCCGGCTGTATATCGGGGAATGCGAGCTACGGCTTCGGATGTTTGCCGGTTATGAAGTGGGCATGAATCCCCAGCGGATGATGACCGCTGACTACCCGCCCCAGCAGTGGCAGCAAGCGCCCTATCCGCCTTATGGCCAGCAGGGTATGCCCTGCCCCGGGATGAGCGCCTATGCCCCCGGTCAGCCCTATGGCATGAATCCCCAGCAGCCGGTTTATCATCAGCCGCCTCAGCCCATGGTGGGCTATGGCCCAGCTATGCCCTATTATCCCCCCAATGGGTATCCGCCTCAGGTCGGATGGAATCAGCAGCAGTGGCAGTACCAGCAAAACTGGCAACAGGCCGCCTATGCTCAACCGCACCCCCCTGCACAACCCATGCCGCCCCAGTGGCAGCCGGAACCCTTTGTGCAGCCGGTGGAGGAAGAGGTCATCACCTTCCATCCTTTGATGGAGGATGAGGACTGGGAAGAGGAAGCATACGAAGAAGAGAACCGCTTTGCCGCCCATGATCAGCAGCGGATGGAGCGGTATACCAGAGAACCGCAGCAACCAGCACCGCAGGAATTCTACCCCTTGGAAACCGGCGAGGATGTCTGGCCGGTGATGCCCCGCCCCGACGAATGGCGCAGCGAGGGCCTTTTTGACGACCTGCTGGACGAGGACGGCACCGACGCCTCCTTGCCGCCCAAAAGCGCCTATGTGGGCCGGGATGAATCCGCCTGGGCCAAGCGGCGCATCTGGGATAAGTACTTCGGGGGAGGCGATGCACCATGAGCCGGATGAATGCCAGACAACAGGCTGCATGGGAAAAGCGCAAGGTGCGCCGCCAGCCGGAGCGCAGACTGGTAGCGGTGGAAATGCTGTTTTTCTTCAGCGCCTTTTTGCTGATTTCTTTGAAGGAAAAAGTGGATTTTGTGGGGCTTTTGCTGGCTTTCGTGGTACCCGCCCTCATTTTTGTGGCAACCATCTGGATGCCCCGGTTTTTCCCTGCGGATAAACTGCTGATGGCCATTGTCAATTTTCTCTGCGCCCTTGGCGTTCTGATCCTCTATTCCACTGACGGGGATGCAGGAACCAGCCGTGGCTTCCAACAGGCCCTGTATTACGGGCTGGGGCTTATTGCCATGCTGATCTGCATTCTGCTGGTACGCTATGTGCGCCGCTGGCGGGTGTTGATCTGGATCATTGCAGTGGGTGCGCTGGGCCTGATTGCACTGCCCCTTGCCATTGGTACGGAGATCAACGGCGCTACCAACTGGATCCGCATCGGTTCCACCAGCCTGCAGCCCAGCGAAGTGGTGAAGATTGCACTGGTGCTGATTCTCAGCTACTTTATGAGCCGCCGCAAACTTGTGCCATGGCTGGGCTTTGTGGGCTTGTGCATGGGTGTGCTCATGCTCCAGAAGGACTTGGGCACCGCTTTGATCTACTATTGCACTGGGCTGATCCTGTTCTATGTGAGCACCGGCAATCTGGCCCTGACCGGCGTAGGTTTGCTGGGCGCAGGCGGAGCGGCCATACTGGGCTACAAGATGTTTGCCCATGTCAAGCGGCGTGTGGCCGTGTGGCGCAACCCCTGGCAGTATTACGAAACCTCCGGCTACCAGATCGCCCAGGTGCTGATGGCCATCGCTTCCGGCGGTCTCCTCGGCGTGGGGCTGGGTCTGGGCGCTCCCCGGGTGATCCCCGTCTACTTTACGGACTGCATCTTTGCCGTCATCTGTGAACAATTCGGCGTCATCTTCGGCATTCTGACGCTGGTGATGTACGCCATCATCATCATCCGGGGGGTCAGCACCGCTGTGTCGGCCCGCCGTGGCTTTCACGCCCTCATTGCCATGGGGGTCACCGCCATGCTGGGCATACAGACCTTCATCATCATCGGCGGCGTGCTCAAGCTGATTCCCCTCACCGGCGTTACCATGCCCTTTGTCAGCTATGGCGGCACTTCCATGGTCAGCTGCATGGGGCTGATCGGCCTGTTGCAGGGCGTGCACAGCCTCAATCAGGATGACCTGAGCTATGATTACGAGATCAGCCGCACACTGGCTCAGCAGGCCGGTTTGCAGCTGGCGGACGAATAACGGGAGGATTCCGGCATGAAACAGCAGCGTTTCCGCTTCCGGGTGATGGCTTTTCTGCTGATCGCTCTGCTTTTGCTGGCAGGCGGTTATGGCGTTTATTCGGTATCCACCTATGGCAGCCGCTGGTTTGGTTCCAGCTACAACACCCGCTACCGGGCCGCAAAGAAGACCGTCATTCCCGGCGACATTCTGGACCGCAACGGTGTGGTGCTTGCCACCGCCGACGAGGAGGGCAAGCGCACCTATCCCACCGGATGGCACACCCGCAGCGCCATGGTGCACGTGGTGGGCGACCAGGACGGCAATGTTTCCAACACGGTGGATTCCTTTCAGGCTTCCTACTTATGGGGCTTTGAAACCACGCTGGAGGAACGCATTGAGGCGCTTCGTACCGGGGAAAAACGCCGGGGCGACAATGTGACCCTGACGGTGGATTCCACCTTGCAGACCAATATTGCCGCTGCCTTTGCCAATCTGGAAAACAGCAAGGGCAAAGCCGGGGCAGCCGTGGTGATGAACTACAAAACCGGCGAAGTATTGGCGCTGCTCAGCGTACCCACCTTCGATCCCCTTGGCAGTATGGATGCGGTGAAGGATGATCCCCAGCATCCCTTCTGGAACCGGGCCGTGCAGAGCGTGCAGGCGCCGGGCTCCACCTTCAAGATCATCACGGCGGTTTCCACCCTGCAAAACCTTGCCGATGCGGAAACCCACCTGTTTGACTGCTCCACCGGCGCTACCATGATCATGGATCAGATCATCCGCGACTACGGCTACGAGCATCACGGCATGATCACGCTGGAAAAAGCCTTTCAGGTCAGCTGCAACAACTCCTTTGCCCAGGCAGCTTTGCTCATTGGCGACAAGAACCTTAAGAAAACCGCAGAGGCTTTCGGTTTCAACGATAATTTCCTCTTCCGGGATCTGGTGGTGGAAAACAGCCGCTATCCCACCCAAAACCGCAACGATTTCGAAGTGGCATGGAGCGGCGCAGGCCAGAGCCAGGTGGCGGCCACGCCTTTGCATATGTGCATGGTGGCTGCAGCCATTGCCAACGATGGCGTCATGATGGAACCCCGCCTGCTGATGAAAGTCAACAGTCCGGCGGGCGTACAGCGGCTGGGCTTTACCTCCAAGGTATACTCGCAGGCCTGCACCCCGGAGCTGGCAGCCAAGGTGGAGGGCTACATGAAGAATGTGGTCACCAAGGGCACTGGCAAAGCCGCTGCGGTGGAGGGTCTGTCCATTGCCGGCAAAACCGGCAGCGCCGAGGGCAGCATTGACGGCCGGTATGTGACCCACGCATGGTTTGTGGGCTATATCGACGATCCGGCCTATCCCTATGCGGTCAGCGTATTCGTGGAGGAAGGCGCCAGCGGCGGCAAGGCAGCTGCACCCATTGCCCATGAGATTTTTGGGTGGCTGACGGGGCAATAACACAAAGAAACGACAAAACGGCTGTTGCAGCATGGAACTGCAACAGCCGTTTTTCTATTTCCTTTATTCCTTATTCCAGCTCTTCGCCCTGATCCAGCTTATCGATCAGCGCAACACGGCGGGCATGGCGTTCCCCCTCGAAGGAGGTCATCAGCCACACACGGACGATATCCTTGGCCAGCTCAGTGCCCACCACACGGGAGCCCAGAGACAGCATATTGGCATTGTTGTGCAGACGGCTCATCTTGGCGGTGTAGGTATCGGAGCAGATGACGCAGCGGATGCCCCGCACCTTATTGGCTGCCATACCGATGCCTGCGCCCGTGCCGCACAGCACGATGCCCAGATCACATTCGCCGCTGGCGACCGCCTTGGCAGCACGGGCAGCATAAATGGGATAATCGCAGCTTTCGCGCTTGTGGGTGCCAAAATCCTTGTAGGGGATGCCCAGCTCATCCAGCACGGAGATCACAGTGGGTTTCAGGTCAATACCAGCATGGTCGCAAGCGATGGCAATCATTGGGGAAACGCCTCCTTGAGTATAAAAGTAGCGCTCTGGCTCTTTTGTTTTTGTTTCTATGGTCAGTATACCATAACCAGCCCTTGCCGACAAGGGTGTAAATGAACCAAAGGGCGCTGCCCTTTGGAAACCCGGCAGAGGCCATGAGGCCCCTGTACCCCGCTCATTGCGGCGCTACACGCCGCAAGAGGGGGATGCACAATATATCCAGCCTATTCCCGCCCCTTATTCGCACACCACATCGGTAATGCCGGCTGCCCAGTGGCGGATGCTGCGCTCGTCACAGGGGTTCAGATTGTCCGGCAGCTGATCCTTGGCAAAGAAACGGTGCTCCACGGCCTCATCGGTATCCTGCATGGGATCGCCGACATAATCGTTGCTGACGAAGGTAATCAGCGTGCAATAGCACACATCCCCGTTGGGATAATAGATATACCTGTCCTCGCCGGTGTATACGCCCAACAGCCGCATCCTGCCCACCACCACGCCGGCTTCCTCCCAGGCCTCCCGGCGGGCGGCATTCTCTGCGGTTTCACCCATGTTCATGGCGCCGCCGGGAGGGGCCCAGCAGCCGTTATCCCGACGCTTTTGCAGCAGGATCTCGCCTTTTTCATTTTCCAGCAGCACCGTACACCCGGAAATAAACAGCGGCGCATGGCCCACATTCCGGCGCATCTTGGGAATATAGTCCCCCCGGTAGGCCCTGACCAGCTTTCGGGGTTCGGCGTTGCCAGTGCACTCATCCAGCTGGCTTTGCAGATAATCCAGCGCCTGTTGCTTGGTTTCCGGCTCGCCATGACCAATCAGATAATGCTGGAAATCCAGCCCGGTGATGCGCTGAATCCACCCATGGAGAGCCTCCTCCTGATACATCCCAGCCTCCTGATAATAGTCCTCACAATCAGCGTCCCCCACCAGAAGCGCCTTTTCCTCGGGAATATAGATGATCAGCGCATCCTCGCTGTGGGGAGAGGGACAGGGGGTCAAGACCGCCTGAATGCCGCCCAGATCCAGTGTCAGGGGCTGCGTCAGGGCTTGCTTGGGCAGCGTCACACGAATCTGCTCCGGCTTGGCGGCATATTCCCGCATGATGCACATATTGCAAAAGGCGATATCCTCACCGGTATGCTCCCGACGCTGCATGGAGGTGCGATCCCAGGCCCACTGCTGCACGGCCTCCAACTGACGGCAGGTGGCAGCGGAAGCAATGGTATCCCCCTGCACGGCGCACAGCCCGAAGGTATGATCCCAGTGCCAGTGGGTGATGGCGGTGCAATCCGGCATGGGAAATCCCACATCTTCAATAGCACGGTAAAAGTCCGCCACATGGGCCGGGGATGCCCCTGCATCCACTGCCAGACTGCACTCATCACCACGGATGTAGTACAGATTGGGCCGGTCTGTAAAGGAATCGTGCGGCAGCATCCAAATACGGTCGGTAATTTTTTGCAATGCCATGATTTTTTCCCTCCAATGCAAAAAACGGAAGGGTTGTCCTTCCGTTTTGCTTTCATGCATGAAACGCGATTGCTTACTGAGCAGCAACCATCTTCTTGGCCAGACGGGCCTTCTTGCGGTTGGCCGCATTCTTGTGCATAATGCCCTTGATGACGGCTTTATCGATAGCGGAGGTGGTAGCGCTGTACTGAGCGCCAGCGTTGGCAGCGTTCACAGCGACCTCCGATTCAAACTTCTTGACGGCGGTCTTCACCTTCGACTTCACGATACGGTTGCGAAGATTCTTCTTCTCGCTCACCTTCACGCGCTTCATAGCGGACTTGATATTCGGCATGGTTTCACCTCCTAAGATATTTATCCAGTCGCAAGGTTCATTGTACCACTATATGTGAAAAATTGCAATAGGTTTGACGAGGTTTTTTCGATCGCTTACAAACAAATCATTGTCTTATTTTCCGGCTTCGAACAAAATCCATCAACCACGCACTGAGAGAAAACACCGTAACACACAACGCGCGAGAGGTAAAATACGCATGATTAAAGGTATGATTCTTGGTAACCCAAAACCACGCAAATGGCAAGCAAGCCAACATCCAAAGCACAGACTGCCTCGCCCAAGGTTTCCTACGAGGGGCTAATTTGCCAGAGATGCCCCTGATCAATGCGATCCCCCAAGCCGGCACAACCAGAAGCCCCAGCAGCAGATAAGCACGCTTCACAAAGATACTCAATACCGCCTTCAGCACATCCAGGTAACTCAATGTCACCTCACCGCTGATGTCAGAACTTCGCTCGCTGATTTTTGCAAACAAATTCGCCCAGAACCATTGTTCATTGCCAAACAGGCCAGCAATGATCCATTTGCCAGCCCACATACCGAAATACCCTAAAACCCAGCAAAAGCCGCACAAGAAGAATCGCTTCCACTCCTCCCCGGATGTTTTAACTGGAAAGCGGTACAAGCACAATATCATTGGCATCCCGAATGATGCAACCGGATACGTTAGGTAATCGATAAAGCTGGTTGTCATTCCAACGGTCAGAAAAAAAAGCAATAATCCATCTCTTTGAAAACATCTCTCGGGCAAATACAACAGTGCAAGTATCGCCACCAGCAAAGTTCCGAACACTGTTGAAAACTGCATGGAGAAACCAGTTGCCACAGGATTGATGATCACCAACGACAGCAAAAAGCTCGGAATCAGACGTCCCAATTTCTGTTTTGTCAAACCAGCAATCACCGCTGCCATCATACTTCCCTCAACGAAGACAAGCACCATGCGGATATCAATATAGCTCAAAAACAGCAACAACGGCTTCAAAAACAGCAGATATCCATGCCAATAGCGTGCAATAGGCCTGCGTTCCATCTCTTCTGGACCAGTTTCTCCGTATGTCAGGAAAGTCTGGTATGCGTTTTCGTGATTCACATACCGATAGCATTCCGTTGCCCGTTCCACAAGAGGCTCATCTCCCTGATAAGCCGCCACAATCAACATAGATGAATCTGTGGTATTGTCCAACTGCATCGATTGATAACCTGGCAACAATTGCTCGTTCATATCCTCATAAGCCCACATGCCATTCATAGCAGGCACTGAGGCTTGAACATGTTTTGCCATTGGCTCAACAGGTAATGCATAAACCGACAGCATCAGCAAAAAACCAATCACAATGCCACTCATCAATAGCACTATCAGTTTTAACAAGAGTTTATACCACTTCATTTTCTGCCATCCCCTTCTTGCAGTCATCCTTCGTGGTATATCATAATAAACCAAAGAAGTCAATAAATAGCATTGAGGAATACCGATGGAATTATAAGAAAAATTATACTTTTTGATTCAAATGAAAAGCCTGCCTCTACGAAACAGACTTTTTTGTTCATTAATTGATTGTCAACGCACCACCATAGATACCACATAGGCCGCTGCGCAGGCAGCCGCTGCCACAGTGAGCAGACCTTTATTCATCCAGCCCAGCACCGCCGCCACAGCCACACCGGCAATGGCTCCCGGCAGGTTGCCGGTGGAGGAAAATACCGCCGGGATGGTCATGGCGCCCAGCACCGCATAGGGCACATAATACAGGAATGCTTGCACAAACCGGCTTTTCACCTTGCCCCGGATGGCTGCCAGCGGCAGCATACGAATCAGGTAGGTCACACCGGCCATCACCAGCACATACTTGAAAAAGGTTGTCCAGGCCATCAGTCCAGCGCCTCCTTCCCATCGTCGGTTTCCTCAGGAAGGGGCGGGGGCAGCAGCCATGCGCCCAAAGCGGATGCCACCACTGCACACAGGATGATGCGGAATCCATCGGAAATGAAGGAAAGCGCAGGCAGGAAGGTGATCAGGCAGCTCATGGCAACCGCCATCAGCACCACCACACGCACCTCCCGCATGGCTCTGGCAGGGGGCAGCACAATGGCGATGAACATACCATAGATGGCAATGCCCAGCGCACTGGTCACGCTGTCCGGCAGCAAACCGCCAGCCAGTGCGCCCAACGCCGTGCCCAGCACCCAACCAAGGAAGGGGCCGTTGGTGAGACCGTACAGATATGCCCGGCCCACCTTGCCCTTCTGGCTGGAAGCCACGGCAAACACTTCATCCGTATTGCAAAAGGAAAGCAGCAGCCGGTGCGGGGTGGTCATGGAATCATCCAGCTTCTGGCTCAGGCTGATGCTCATCAGCGCATAGCGCAGGTTGATGGTCAGCTGGGTCAGGGCCATTTCCGGCAGGCCAGCGCCAGCGGTCATCAGCTGCAAACCAGCCAGCTGACCGGCGCTGGTCACGTTCAGCAGGGAGATCAGCACCGCCTGCAACGGCGTCAATCCCAGCGAAATTGCCTGTATACCGAATGCAAAGGACACCGACAGGTAGCCCAGTGCAATGGGGATGCCATCCCTAAACCCTCTCCAGTAGCGCATTGTTTCAACTTCCCATTCGTGTTATCTTCTGCGGAACATCCGAATCAGGGCAACGCCCAGCAAGCCATAGAGCCAACCCCTGCCGCCGTGATTTTTCTTATAGCGGTTGTTGGCACGGCGCACCGGATGGCTCTGGCTGAAAATGATCATCACCAGAATGATGAGGATGATCCAGCCGCCAACGCCGATGCCGTTTTCGCCATAGCTGTGGTCCTGATAATAATCGGTATAGTAGGAGCTGTTGTCCTCCACGTCCTGTACGGTCTGTGACCACATACCGGGGATCAATACGCTGGAACCATTCTCAAACTCAGGCACGCCGGAGATAATCTGGCTCCACAGGCTGCCGGCACTGAAGCTGGAAGTTACGCCGGGCTGCACTTCTTCGGCTGTACCGGCATCCGCTGCCTTGCTGATGGCCTTGGGCAGCTTCAGACTGGCGTCGAAGCGCTTGTTGATCAGGTCGTTGAAAGCCACGAAATACTTGGCAAACGCCCCGTCATACTCCTGACGGCCAATGCTGGCGGCAAAGTCGGAGGAGGTATACATCAGGTTGTCCATGTTCTGCTTGCTCAGCTTATTTTCCGCCTTCTTGCCCATGGCGGTGGCAAAGCTGTCCTCACCGGCGGCGCAGAGCAGCAAAACGGCGTTATCGTTCAGCTCCCATTCCTTGAAAAGCTGATTGGCATAACTCTGGGCATCCAGACCATCCAGAAAATGCACCACCGCCACATACACATCCATGTCGGTTTCGTTCTTCACGTCCTCGGCATAGCCCACGATGGCGCTGCTCAGTTCGCTGCTGAGCACATCCGCATCATCGGTCAAAGCGCCCCGATTGATCGGCATACGTGCATCCGCCAGCGCAAAAGCGCTGATCAAAACAATCATCAGGGAAAGAACCCCGCAAATCCATTTCTTCATGTTGACTCCTTTAACACACATCACAGCGGTGCGCCTCACTGGTACAGTTCGCAGGGCTTCACGCCCAGCAGGGTGGCAATCCAACCGGGAACGCCCTTGAACAGCTGCTCATTGAAACCTTCCGCTGCCTGATTGTACAGGCTCACCTTATCGGTGGCGGTCAGGTTTTTCAAATCGCCTTCCAGCATGGCCAGATACTGCTGATCCCGCAGGCTGTCCTGAAAGCTGGGGCTTTCCAGAAGTTTGGTTCTCACGGTCTGCACGGCTGCATCCAGCTGATCGTTGGCAGCCTTCTTGCTGGCAAGGGACTGGGTGCCATCGGTGAGGATGGCGGCAGTCTGGCTGAGGGCAGCCACATCCGGGTCATCCGTCAGGTGACGGCTGGCCACCACGCACAGGTTGTGTCCGTCTGCGCCACGGTAAGCCAGCACATCCATCAGGCCGTTTTCACCGCTGAGCAGCTGGGTCACCTGCTGCTTATCATCGCCAAAGCCTTTGACGGTGCCGAATGCCAGCCCGAACAGGACCAGCGCCAGAGAGATGAGGATACAAACGCTGATGGGTAATGATTTCTTCATTGCGGTTCCTTTCCTTTGGCTTCGCCCCGGCGCGCTTGGCACCGGGGCGGCGGGTATATTGGTTGTGGAAGGTTACAATCAGGTGTGTACTTCCAGAAGCTTCTTCTTGAGGCTGACTTCCATGGTAGCCAGTTCCTGCTCGGCGGCCAGACGCTTGCTGCGGCCTTCCTCCTGAATGCGCATCACTTCGCTCAGGGTATCCATCAGGCTCTGGTTGGTGCTCTTGAGGGTTTCCAGATCGATGATGCCGCGCTCGGCTTCCCGGGCGGTCTCAATGGTGCCGATCTTGAGGGCCTCGGCGTTCTTCTGGAGCAGGTCGTTGGTCATGTTGGTAACGGCGGACTGGGCCTTGAGGGCTTCCTGGCTGCGGTGCATACCCAGAGCGATGAGAATCTGGCTCTTCCACAGGGGCAAAGTGTTGCTCAGGGTGGACTGGATGCGCTCCACCAGCAGGCTGTCGTTGTTTTGCAAAAGACGAATCTGGGGCGCCATCTGCAGGGCCACCTGACGGGTCAGCTTCAAGTCGTGGATCTTCTTCTCAAAACGGTCGCAGTTGGCAGCCAGATCGTTGGCGCGCTGAGCGTCCATGGCGTCTCCGCTCTGCTCGGCAGCGTTCTTCAGGGTGACCAGATCACCGGAGCGAACCTCTTCCAGCTTCTTTTCGCCGGCGATGATGTACATGGTCAGCTCCTTGAAGTACTGGGTGTTCATATCGTAGAGGTGGTTGAACATACTCACGTCCTTGAGCAGCTACACCTGATGCTGTTCCAGCTGACCGGCGATCACGTCCACGTTGGCGTCCACCTTCTGGTACTTGGTCTGCATATCGGCAATGGCCTTCTTGGCATTCCAGAACAGGCCGCCCAGACCCTTGGGCTTTTCGGCAGCGGAGCCGAAACCCTTGATTTCATTGACCAGATTCACCAGCATATTGCCCACTTCGCCGGTATCATTGGTGCGCACGGTGGACAGGGCGCTCTCGCTGAAATCAGCGATCTTCTTCTGAGCATCCGCGCCGTAGAGGAGCACATGGTCGGTGTTGTTCACGTCAATCTTCTTGACGAACTCTTCGATGTTGCGCTTGTCTTCCTCGGTGAGCATGGCCACATCCATAGCCTTGACGGTTTCCACCGCTTCAGCGGCAGCCTGAGCGGCAGCGGCGGCTTCGGCTTCAGCCTTGGGGGCGGCGTTCATGGCGTCCTCGATGGCGGCGCTGGCTTCATCCAGCACCATCTGGCTGGAAGCGGCGGTGATGGGCTCCAGCGTCAGCACGGGAGCGGAGGCGAAAGCCTGCTGGGTTTCGGGGGTGGTGTTCTGATTCATTTCAGTCATGGTGATGTTCCTCCTCGTGCAATGGGATTGGTATCGTGTTTGGCATTACTGATTCTTGGGAGCCTGCTGCACCGCCTGGGCCTGATCACCGTAAGCGGGGAACATACCGCCACTGAGGGTGGGGGCCTGGGGGAAGTGCTGCTGAGCCTGCTGCTGGGCATTGGTTACCTGCTGCTGCACCACGCTGGGTTTCAGCACAGGGGCCACAATGGGCTGCTGGGCAGGGGCGGTCTGCGCAGCCTGCTGAGGCTGCACCTGCACGCTCTGGGCAGTCCGTTGGGCTGCCTGCATCTGCTGGCGTATGGCTTCCAGCTGGCTGTCCAGCTGGGCAGCTTCCCGGGCCTGCTGGGCGGCCTTGCGCAGATCATTCTCGGTGAGACCGTCCCGCTTGAGCATCTGCTCCAGCACGTCGATATCGGTGGTGATGTCCAGCATATCATCCCGGTACAGCTGATCCAGCATATGGTGGCAGCCGTTGTTGACCACACCCAGCGCTTCGTCGATGCGCTCACGGGCCTTGCGGGTCTCTGCGCCGCCGTAATCCCGTTCGCCCAGCAGACGGTAATTCTTGACCATCTTGAGGGTGGTGGGCAGGTAGTACTCCATGAACTTGCGAATCTGGGGCGCTTTGGCAGGCTTGTCGTACACCGCACGGAAGATCTCCGCACAGCAGCGTTCCAGCTCATCCAGTTTGGCGGAGAGGGATTCCTCGGGGATCCTGTCGTTTTCGCTGCGGATCTCCCGGATCATCTCCCGGCCACGGTTCAAAAGTTCATCCACCTCGGGGTTGCCGGTGTCAGCCTGCACCTTCTGCAAGCTCTCGGGTTCCTTGTTGTGGGTGGTCAGGTCCAGACCCTGCGCCATCACCCGCACCACGGAACCGGCAAAGAAGCTCAGAACCGCTGTCAGCAGGTATCCGCCCAGGGAATGGGGATGGAAGAGGGAGGAAAACAGGGCAAACACTGCGCCAAAGGCAATGATTCCTGCGCCGTTACCGCTCTTTTGCTTCTTTTTTTGCTTGGCTTGCTTAGACATTCTGATGCTCTTGCTCCTTCTGACAATACGGTTGCTGGGCACGTGGCAAAAGCACGTAACCAACATCAATTATACCACAGTTTCCCTTGCATGAAAAGGGTGGCAGGGCGGCGGGATCCTTCGCTCCCCTGCGATGATTATGATACCATATTCTGCCCCCGAAAGAAGGGGATTTCGTTTCAAAGCAACTATATGGATGCTGAAAAATACATTAGAAAATGATGAAAGCAACAGGGAGAGCACTCCCAAATGGGGGAACTCTCCCTGAAAAGTTTACGGTTTGTTTGCAAAGGGTGCAGGGACATTCTCCCGCCTTTCCCTCATCACTTTTTCTTACGGATCTTATTGAGCTTCTTGTTGATATCCAGCAGCTCTTCCTTGGTGAACTTCACATTGGCCATGCCGCCCATCAAAGTGAACAGACGCAGCACAGTGAAGCCGCCCATCATCTGCATCATGCCGGAATCGGGTTTGATTTCAAAACCGGCAGCCTTGATCTTCTTACTGGATGCCTTGGCCTTCTTGCCGGCCTCCTTGACCTTGTCATCCTTCTTGCCACCGCCCAGCAGCTTCTTGGCCAGCTTGGCAAAGAGCAGCTTGCCCCGGAGGGTCTTGAGCACTTCGCTCATCTTGTCGTTGAGGCACAGGTAGCCTTCCCGGGTGGTCACATCAAACCAGTTGATGACAGCGCCCTCTTCCTTGAGGCGGTATTCCTCGTTGAAGGTATCCACCTTGCGGATGGTGGCTTCGTCCCGCAGATCGCCGGCAACGGCTTCCAGCTTGGTTTCGCCCACGTTGGGCACATCAAACTTGAAGAAGTGATCCTCGGCGGTCTTCTTGCCCAGGGATACGCCGTTGGCGAACAGTTCCACCTCGGGCTGGTTGGAGTAGACGGTTACCTTGGTCACCTCTTCCACACGGTCGATATACCGTTTGGAGCACAGGTGCACAAAGGGATCATCGCTGAGCCATGCCTTGTAGGCATAGAAGGAGTCCTTCTTGTACTTGCGGTCCATGGTGACCAGACCCTTGTGGTTCTGACCGTTCTCGCCGCCTTCGCAGCGGGCGTCAGCGCCGAAGTCGAACATATTCCACACATGGGTGGCCCACAGATACTTGCGGGTGAACAGCTGCTTGATCAGCTCCTCATGGTAGTAGGACTGATATTCCTCGGTATAGTCGCCCTGCATGGGGTCGGAGGTGTGCCAGTTGAGGGCTTCGCAGCCGTACTCGGAGCAGCCGATGGGCAGCTTGGGATGGGTCTGATGGAACTTGTCGAACCAGGGGCCGTTCATGCTGGTTTCGCCGCCGTACCAGCCGAAATAGTGGTTGTAGGAAACCACATCGGGAATCTGCAGATAGGGATCATCCATCTTGCACATGGACACCGCCGCAATGGTGGTCAGGCGGGTGCTGTCCATCTCATGACACAGGTCGTTGAGAACGTGGTGATTGTCCTGCATATCCTCAGCGTTACCGCCGATGCCGATCTCATTGGAGAGACCCCACACCACGATGGAGGGATGGTTGTAGTTCTGGGTGATGAGTTCCTTCATCTGGGAGATGGTGTTTTCCCGGCCACCGGGCATATGCTTGGAGATATAGGGAATCTCTGCCCAGATCACCAGACCCTTCTCATCGCACAGATCATAGAAATACTGGGCGTGCTGGTAGTGCGCCAGACGGATGGTGGTCGCGCCCACCTCCATGATCAGGTCGATATCCTCTTCATGATGCTCGGGCAGCAGAGCGTTGCCGATGCCCCAGCGGTCCTGATGGCGGCTGACGCCACGCAGGGGATATTCCTCGCCGTTGAGGATGAAGCCGTTGTCGGGATCGATTTCAAAGAAGCGGCAGCCAAAACGGGCAGAAACCGCATCAATCACCTGACCGTCTTCCATCAGTTCCACCGTGGCGGTGTACAGATAGGGATCCTTGCGGCCGTGCCACAGATGCACGTTTTCCAGTTCGGCCACACAGGCGGTATCCTTGTCTTCCTGACGGAAAACCACATTGCCTTCCCGATCGGTGATGGTATAGACAAAGGACTGATTCTCCTTCCCATTCTCTACCCACACATCGATGCCCACGGAAGCGTTCTTGTCCTGCACAACAGGGGTCACCTTGAGGCCGGGGCCGCCGTAGTAGTCCAGATCAAAGTGGCTTTCCGGCACGCAGATGATGTTCACATCACGGTACAGGCCGCCGTAGAAGGTGAAGTCCGCCATCTGGGGATAGACGGTCTCGTTGGGGCTGTTGTCCACCTTGACCGCCAGCAGGTCGCTGCCGGTGAGGTGATCGGTCAAATCCACACGCCAGGTGGAGTAGCCGCCATCGTGATGGGCCAGATGCTTGCCCGCCAGATACACATCAGCGGAAGAGTTGGCGCCCTGCAGTTCCAGATAGTAGCGGTCGGCAACGGGCAGGCTGTCCTTTTCGATGGTCTTCACATACCAGCAGGCACCACGATAGTAGTCGTTGCCGCCATCCTGACCATCGGTGGCATTCCAGCTGTGAGGCAGGGAAATGGCTTCCCAGCCGGTGGGCAGGGAAACGGGGGTGTCGCAGGCTTCCTTGGTAAAGAGCCAGTCAGCGTTGAAATTCAGAATCTGACGCAAGGGGAAAACCTCCTTTGTTCGATAAGCCTTTGAAAGGGCAGACAGTGCGTTGTCTGTCTGCCCTTGGAAAAAACGGATTCAATGATTATTCGGCGGGAACCTCAGCGGCTTCTTCCACGGTTTCGGCAGTTTCCACAGCCTCTTCCGCTTCGGGAGCAGCCACGCCACGGCGGGCATCCAGCTCGGCGTTCATGGTGGCCAGGTTCTTCTTGTCCAGGTTGTACACCAGGCTCAGACCGATGAACTGCATCACGGCGCTCAGCAGGTAGAGAGCAGGCACCAGATAGCGCATATTCATGGCAACCTCGGCGGTCTGTTGGCCTTCGTTGGCGCCCACATAGCCCAGAGCGGTCATTACCACCAGCGCCAGAGCGGGGCCCACGCCCTGCGCCAGCTTACGGAAGAAGGAATGCAGCGCATACACGGTGCCTTCCTCGCGCTTGCCGGTCTTCCACTCGTTGTAGTCGATGGCATCGCCCATCATGGCCCAGGAAACGGTGGAATAGATACCCATGCCAAGAGCGTTGATCAGCTGGCAGACGATGTAGATCAGCATACCCTTGCCATCAGCGGTCATGGGCAGCACCAGCATGAGCACGCTGGCAACGATGCTGATGATAGCGCCGAAGGTAGCCAGTTCCTTCTTGCCGTACTTGACAACCATCTTACGGGCCAGGGGTGTGAAGACCACGATGGGGATCATGGCGAACATCTGCACGATACCGGAAGCCTGCACATTCTTGAAGTAACTCTGGAACAGCACGGTCACGGCGGTGGCAGCGCCCTGCATACCCAGGAACATACCCATGGCAGCCAGCGTGGCGCCCACGGCGGGACGGTTCTTCAGGAAGTTACCCATGGCCTCCAGCACGTTGAACTTGGGCTGGTCGTCCAGCTTCACTTCCACGTCTTCACGGATCTCGGTGTTGCGGATCATGAACTGGAAGCAGAAGAAGCCCAGCACGCCCATGATCAGGGCAGCAAGGAAAACCTTCTCGCCCACCAGGTTGTTGTTGCTGTCATAGATGATGAAGGGCAGGATCACCATGGGCAGCATATTGCCGAAGATGGAACCCACGCTGCGCCAGGCAGACAGGGAAGCACGGTCGGCAGGCTCCTTGGAGATCAGGCTCAGCAGGGAGCCGTAGGGCACGTTGGCAATGGTATAGAAGGCATCCCATACCACATAGCCGGCGATGAAGATGATCATCTTGGCCCATACGGGAGCGTTGGGGAAGGGCAGGAAGCAGCAGGCGCCGCCCACGATGAGGCCGATGGAGCCGAACCAAATATAGCTAAGGAATTTGTTGCGCTTGTACTGGCGCTTGTCCGCATCGATGATGGAGCCGATGAGCGGGTCGTTGATGGCGTCCCACACCTGCACCACAATCAGCAAAAGAGAATACCACAGATCCAGCTTCATGAACTGGGTCCAGAAAATGGCCATGGTTCCCTTGAGGGCAAAGCTCATGTTGCAGCCAAGGTCGCCGGCAGCATAGGCCAGACAATCCCGCATACCAAACTTGCGCTTGCCGTTTGCATCCAGTTGAACGGGCTTCTTTGCCATGGGATATCCCTCACTTTGTTTATTTCAGCCCGCCAGGCGGACTGGTTTATCTGTATCATAGCAGGAAATCAGCACAGGCGTGAGGAATATATTCATGTAAAACCGTAAAAATATCATTCTTATTGTAGCTTCTGGTCGCATTTTGTCCGACAGAAAAAATACAATGGTTTTGAAGAAAGGAGGAAGCCATGGAATATCAGGCAGAAATGAACTATCTGGCGGGGATACTGAAACGCCTGCAACTGAAAATGGTGCTCATGGAGCCAAACGACCCTGTGGAGGATGTGGACTTCGGCCTGAGGCAGCTACTGGGGCTCAGCGATGAATACCATTCGCTGACGCAGGTGTTTTTCCGGCTGACGAAGCCGAAAACCGTCTATCGTCTGATGGATTTCTTTGGTTGCGGCTACATCTTTTTTGCGCTGCCGCAAGAGACAGCCACGGCTGTTATCGGCCCCTATATGACCGCCGACCGGACGGAGGAAGAGGTGCTGGAAACGGTGGAAGAACTGTCCCTGCCGCTGAATACCGCCCGTCAACTTCGGGATTACTATGCCTCCCTGCCGGTCTTTGTGGATACAACACCGTTGATGGCCATGGTCAGCGCCATGGGCGAAACCCTGTGGGGCAGCGTGGATGCCTTTGAAACCATCGACCTGAACCGGAGCGCCGCACCGCTGACCCAGTCACCGGATGAATCCTATCTCACTGCCCAACAGCTGGATGCCCATATGAATCACATCAAAATCCGCTACGATTACGAAAACGATATGATGGATGCGGTATCCAAGGGGCTGTTGCAGCGGGTGGAGCGCATCACCAGCCATATTTCCCAGCTGAATTTCGAAAAGCGCATGGCAGATCCCCTGCGCAATACCAAAAACTATTGCATCATCTGCAATACCCTGCTGCGCAAAGCCGCCGAACGGGGCGGTGTGCATCCGGTGCATATCGATCGCATCAGCAGCCAGTATGCCATTCAAATTGAAAACAAAGCCACCCCGGAGGACTGCATCATCCTGATTGGCGAAATGTTCCGGGCCTATTGCCGCCTGGTGCGTACCCATGCCATCAGTCAATACTCCGTCCCGGTGCAGAAAGCGCTTCTGTATATGGAAGAAAACCTGTCCGGCGAGCTGGGCTTGCAGGTGCTGGCAGAGGAACTGAACCTGGCTCCCGGATACCTGTCGGGGCTGTTTCACCGGGAGACCGGCAGAACTATCACGGAACATATTAACCAGTTGCGGATGAAGCACGCTTTGCACCTGCTCAAAACCACCCAGCTGCAGGTGCAGAATGTGGCCCATTTGTGCGGCATCCCGGATGCCAACTACTTTGGCAAGCTGTTCCGCAAGCAATACGGCGTTACCCCCCGGCAGTACCGGCAAAGCCTGATGCCACGAGCTGGTGAATAAATAACATAAGAAATGAATGCTTCACTATTGCACCCGGCGGTAAGGCGAGTATAATACTCTTTGGCAACTGCGCCCTTTCAGCCCATGGGCAGACTGCCAATCTTCAATCTCTCTGGAGGCAGCAATGAAGCAATCCCGGAATCTGAACATGACCACCGGCAATCCCACCCGTTTGCTGGCGGTTTTTGCCCTGCCCATGCTGATCGGCAACCTGTTCCAGCAGGCGTACAATCTGGTGGACTCCATGATCGTGGGCCGTTTTGTGGGGGCGGATGCGCTGGCGGCAGTGGGCTCCACAGGCTCTGTTACCTTTCTGTTTTTTTCGATGTGCGCCGGTATCGGTTCCGGCTGCGGCGTGGTCACTTCTCAAGCCTTTGGTGCAGGGAACGTCCGCAAGACCAAGCGTGCCATTGCCAATGCTGCCTACCTGATGTTTGCCACGGCGCTGCTGATGGGCACCATCGCTTTCATTGTTGCGCCTTCCCTGCTCCGCCTGATGGGTACCCCGGAAGAAATCCTGCCGGATGCCATCACCTATATGCGCATGAGCTGCATCGGTGTGCCGCTGATCGCTGTCTACAACTATTCTTCCTCCATGCTGCGGGCATTGGGTGATTCCCGCACGCCTTTGTATTTCCTCATTTTCGCCTGTTTCCTGAATGCTGCCATGGACATATTGTTCGTGTGCGTGTTCCATATGGGCGTGTTCGGCGCTGCGCTGGCCACCATCATTGCCCAGATGATCTCCGGCATTGGCTGCACGCTGTACGCACTGAAGCACAATCCCTACTTCATGCTCAGCAGGGAGGACTGGCAGCTGGACCGCCCGATTATCAAACAATCGGTGCGTCTGGGCCTGCCCATGGCTATGCAGTGGTCGCTGATCGCTGTTTCCACCACTGCCCTGCAAGCCTTCGTCAACTCCTTCGGTACGGCCCCCATGGCCGCTTTCACCGCCACCAACCGTATCGAGCAGCTGCTCCAGCAGCCTTACGGCTCCATCAGCGCCGCCCTGGCCACCTATGCCGGACAGAACTACGGCGCAAAGCGCATGGATCGCGTCAAGAACGGCCTGAAGCACGGCATGGTGATGGCGGGTATCTTTACGGCTGTGATGGTAGTGGTCATCCAGCTGCTGGGCAACCAGATTATCAGTATGTTTGTGGCGGATGAAGAAGTCATCCGTATCGGCGGTACCGCCCTGCGCCTGACCAGCTGGTTCTACGTGTTCCTGGGTACCATCTACATGACCCGGGGCATCCTCAACGGCGTGGGCGACGCCCTGTTTGCCCTGATCAACGGCATTGTGGAAATGGTCTGCCGCATCGTGCTGCCTATGCTGCTGGTGCTGATCCCCGGCATTGGCGTGTGGGGCATCTGGTGGACAGCCGGCCTCACCTGGATGATCAGCGCCCTGTTCTGCCTGCTGCGGTATTTCTCCTGGCGCAGAAAGGTGAAGGATATGGTCAAGGAGCCAAATACGGCCAAGGATGACTCAGCTGCTGAGATGGCAGCGGAATAACGAAAGCCGCAGGTTTCCATCAATCGAATCGGTAACAACCCGCCCACGGGTGCAGCTTCTTGATTGCACTCATGGGCGGGTTGTTTTGGCGTTTCAAATGGTTTTGTGGCAGCAAAAAGCAATCACCCAACCCCCGCTGATGCAGAGGTTGGGTGATTGTATCCATTTTCCCAAATCCAGTTACTGCTGCGGCGTGCCGGTCACAATACCGACTACCAGCAATACCACAATCAGCAGCGAAGTGACGATAATAATCGTGTCAATGGTGCGCAGAGAAACATTTTCCTTGATCTTGTCGTAGATGCCGAAACGGCGGGGCAGCTGCTGGGCTTTCTTTTCCACCTCAGCTTTTGCCGTTTCCATCTGCGCCCGGGCCTGACGGCCCTCCTGATTCATACTCATGGCTTACTTCTTGACGATGTACTTGCGTACGTCGATGGAAACAGCCAGAATGATGATCAAACCGCGGATGATGTACTGGATGTAGGGGTTAACGCCCAGGAACTGGAGGGCGTACACGATGGCCTGCAGGATGACAGCACCGATAACAACGCCCTGAATGGTACCGACGCCGCCGGAGAAGCTGACGCCGCCGACCACGACTGCGCTGATGGCGTCGGTTTCGTAGTTGAGACCGGTGTTAGCGCCCACGGCGGTGATACGGCCAGCCTCCAGGAAGGCGGCGATGCCGTAGAGGATACCGGCCATCAGGTAGACCAGCATGATGGTCTTGGCAACGTTAACGCCGGAAACAGCGGCAGCTTCGGTGTTGCCGCCAACGGCGAACATATTCTTGCCCAGCTTGGTCTTGTTCCAGATGACCCACATGATCACAGCCAGAATGATGAAGTAGATAACCACCAGCGGGATGCGGACATCGCCGATCTTGATGGCACCGGCTGCAATGTTCAGGAAGGTCTGGTCGAAGGTGGACAGGGCCTGAGCGGTACCGGAGGGCTGGGACTCAATGTAGAGGCAGTTGGCGCCGTAGGCGATCAACTGGGTGCCCAGGGTAACGATGAAGGCGTGCAGATGCAGCTTGGCAACGCCAAAGCCGTTGATCATACAGAAGGCCACAGCCACAGCGATGGAAGCAAACAGGGGCAGCAGCAGACCGAAAGCGCCCAGAGGCTCCACCATGGTGGGGTACATACGGCTGATGTAGGAGGTGGACTGTACCAGAGAAGCCGTCACCGCAGCGGAGATACCCAGCACACGGCCGATGGACAGGTCGGTACCGGCCAGAACGATCAGGCCGGCGCAGCCCAGCGCCAGAATACCCTTGGTGGAGGCGTTCTGCAGAATGTTGAGGATGTTGTTCATGCTCAGGAAGTCGATACGGATGATGGAAACCACCACCAGAATCAGGCCCATGATGATGAACAGCGCATAGTTCAGCAGGAAGGAAGTGGTCTTTTCCACCTTGGGATTGACCGCCTTGGTACGGGCACGGGGCTTGATATCCATGGCCTGAATGAGGAAATAGGCCAGGGAGCCCACAATCAGGATGATACCGATGAACTGCCAGATGACGGCGCTGGTCATGTGCTTGTTGTTGAGCAGCTGAGGCAGCACGTCACGGTAAATAGCCATCAGGTCTTCGTTACTGGCGATCTGGTCAAAGGCCGCTTCGTCTTCCAGACCCATTTCCTGCATGGCCATGGCCTTGCGCATGGGCTCGCTCACTTCACGGTTCTTGATCAGGTCGTTCAGGTTATCCTTGGTCACAGAGGGGTCAACGCTCTGGGCATATACCAGGAACTGGTCACGGTCCTTGGCATTGGCCACGGCGGTTTCATAGGCCACACGCTGATCGACCACCTGATCCACCAGTGCGGCATCAGCGCCCAGATCCTTCAGGAAGGTCTTCACCTTGTCGCCGCCCACTTTGTTCACGTTGCCCAGTTCCTCCAGCTGGGAAGGATCCTGAATGTACGTAATGGCGGTCTTCTTGTCGCCGCCCAGCATTTCGGCAGCGTTGTTGTAGATGGCGTTGCCGGTAGAACCATATACTGCGCAAACGATGCCGGCCACCAGCACGACCAGCATGATGATGCTGAGTATTTTCTTCTTATTCATTCGTTTTCACCTCATCACACATACTTGGCAGCCAGAGCCATGATCGTTTCCTGCTCGCCGGGGATATCGCCGAAGTCCTTGCCGCGCTCCACAATGCCGGCCAGCCGTCCGTTGGACATGACCAGAATACGGTCGCAGATGCCCAGCAGCTCGGGCATTTCGGAGGAAACCATCATAACGCCCTTGCCCTGCTCGGCCAGGTTCAGGATCAACTGATAGATCTCGTACTTGGCGCCGACGTCAATACCACGGGTAGGTTCGTCCAGCAGCAGCACATCCGGCTGAGTGAGCAGCCAGCGGCCGATGATGACCTTCTGCTGGTTACCGCCGGAGAGGCTCTTGATGTGCGTCTTCTTGCTGGGGGTTTTGACTTTGATGGAGTCGATGACCCAGTCGGTGTCCTTCTCCATCTTCTTGTTGCTCAAAAGCGGAGAGCCGTAGGCGTCCACATTGGCAATGATGGAGTTGAACAGGATTGTATTTTCACCAAAGATACCGGTGGCACGGCGCTCTTCGGTGATGAGAGCAAAGCCGTTTTTACGGGCTTCGTCGGTGGTTACGTTGTTGATGGGTTCGCCGTGCATCAGCACCTCGCCACCGCCCTTGGTGTAGTAGCCAAAGAGGGAGTTCAGCAGCTCGGTACGGCGGGAGCCCACCAGACCGGCCACACCCAGCACCTCGCCCTTGTGCAGCTGGAAGCTCACATCGTGGCAGGTGGGTTCGTACATACCGGAGAAATTCTTCACATCCAGCAGCACTTCACCGATCTGATTATTCTTGGGCGGGAACTGATTGCTCATTTCGCGGCCGACCATCAGGCGGATGATCTCGGCCTTGGTGAGATCCTTGGCATCCTTGGTGGCAATCCACTGACCATCGCGCATGATGGTTACTTCGTTGGAGATGCGCAGGATCTCGTCCATTTTGTGACTGATGTAAATAATGCCAACGCCTTCGCTGGTCAGCTGGTTCATAATGCGGAAGAGGTGGTCAACCTCGTCCTCGGTCAGGGAGCTGGTGGGCTCATCCAGCACCAGAATACGGGCGTTGTAGGAAACCGCTTTGGCAATTTCCACCATCTGGCGTTTGGAAACGGACAGTTCACCGATGATCTGCTTCGGATCCACATCGATTTCCAGCCGCTCAAACACCGCTTTGGTATCGTTGTACATCTTTTTGACGTCCACGGTACCCAGTTTTGTGGTGGGGAAGCGGCCCAGCCACACGTTTTCCATTACGTTGCGGCGCAGCACCTGATTCAGCTCCTGATGCACCATGGCCACGCCGTTGTCCAGCGCGTCGCGGGGGCTGGTAAAGGTGACAGGCTGACCATTCATATGGATGGTGCCGCCATCACGGGTGTAGATACCAAAGAGGCATTTCATCAGGGTGGATTTGCCGGCGCCGTTTTCGCCCATCAGGGCGTGCACTGTGCCGGGACGTAATTGAAGTTTGGCGTGGTCCAACGCCTTTACGCCGGGAAATTGCTTTTCAATATCCAGCATTTCCAGCAGGAATTGATTTTCGGACAATATCCTCACCACTTTTCAGTGTAATTGATGGAATTCAGAAGAAAAACTTCTTATCCATTTTGTCAAAACAGTTCCGGCAGCCGAGGCTGCCGGAACCGATAGGTTTACCGATTGATCAGATGGTTTTTCCAGAGATTATTCGCCCACGCTCTCCACGGTGATCTTGGAGTAGGGGATGTAAGTGGAAACGCCGTCCTCGTTCAGCTTATACTTGTCTTCCAGACCTTCCATCCAGGAGCCGGTCATCAGATAGTTGAGAGCAAAGCGGAGGTTGGCTTCGCCCATGGCGTCGCCGTCCTGCTTAACGGTAGCGGTCATCTTGCCAGCCTTGATGGCTTCCACGCCAGCGTCGGTAGCGTCAACGCCGATAACGGTGATGGCGGGATCGCCTTCGTTGCCGGTGTTGTAGCCGGACTGATTCAGAGCGCCGATGACGCCCAGAGCCATGTCGTCGTTGTTAGCGAAGACCAGCTCGATTTCGGGATGAGCCTGCCAGGTGGACAGCATGGCTTCGTTGGCCTTGCCGTTGTCCCAGTCAGCAACGATAACGTCGGTCACCATCTCCAGCGGCACGCCCAGCTCGCGAGCGGTCTCTTCGGAGTACTGGGTACGAGCGATGGCTTCGGGGTTGTTGGCAACGCCCTTGAACTCAACGAACTGCACGGTGCCGTCGCCGTTGAGGTCGATCTTGGAGGCATCAGCGGCCCACAGATCAGCCAGGATTTCGCCCTGCATATCGCCGGCTTCGCGGGGCAGAGTGCCAACGAAGAAGGCGCCGGGGGTCTTCACAACAGACTCGTAGGTCTCTTCAGACGGGGGAATGTTGTAGAACAGGAAAGGAATGCCTTCAGCGGTGAAGGTGTCAACCAGAACCTGGCCGCCGGCCGGGTCAGCGAGGTTGATGATCACGAAGTCGGGCTTCTGGCTCACGATACGGGTGGCCTGCTCGACCTGCTTGCCCATGTCATCCTGAGCATCGTCCATGGTCAGGTTGATGGTCACGCCCAGTTCATCTTCCAGGATTTCTTCCCACTTCATCATGCCCTGACGGACAGAGGAGCCGTAGGTGTCGTCGAACTTCCAGACCAGCACGTGGATGTTGAACTCGGTCTTTTCTTCAGCCAGACCGGCCACACAACCCAGCGCCATGATCAGGGTCAACAGAATGGCAACGAGTTTCTTCATTGAGGTATCCTCCTTCAAAATTTTCCGGCAGAGGCGCCGGTATTTCCAAGCGGTATGCCCACCGCTCAGGGTGCAGATGGAAAACAAATGCAATAGAATATCGAAATATTCTATCCGTAGATTTGCTTTGCAATTGTTCAATCGTTTTCCAGCGAAGCCATTATAGCAGAAAAAAATTCTTTTGTCTATATTTTGTTTGTAAAATGTGTCGGAAATTTTGCCGGGCAGAACAAAACAGGCGTGCTGCAAGGACAGAAAGGGCTGCAAAAGCCCAGCCGGACGATTAAACCGGCTGGGCGACAGTTCCGGTCGTTCAACCGTCGCAGCGGCAGTGCGGGGAAACTCCCTCCATCAGAATAAAATCTTCTTTAAGATTACATCCCCGCAAACACCCGCATAGCCTTCTCCACATCGGCTTCCATGGCCTTCTGGGCCGCCATGGCCAGATCGTGGAAGAAGGTAACTTCTTCGGTTTCCAGCATGGCCTTGACCGCATTCACGCCCGCCTTGGCCATGTAGCTGTAGTAGTTCACCTTACGGATGCCCTTTTCGATAGCGATGCGGTAGTCCTCATCGCTGACGCCGCTGCCGCCGTGCATCACCAACTGCAGACCGGTCATTTCAGCAATCACCTTCACCCGTTCCAGATCCAATACGGGCTTGCTCTTGTAGATGCCGTGGGCGGTACCGAAGCTGGGGGCAAGGGCATCGATGCCAGTTTCCTCACAGAACTGCCTGGCCAGCTCCGGGTCGGTGTAGACGGGGCCGGTGGCTGCTTCTTCGCCGCCCTCCCGGGAAGCCAGCTGACCGATCTCCGCTTCCACATTGGCGCCGTACTGCTTGGCCATGGCAACGGCAATGCGGGTATTTTTCACGTTCTCTTCATAGGAAAGGGCGCTGCCGTCGTACATCACGCCGGTAAAGCCCAGCTTCAACGCTTCTTCCATATAGGATAGGGTCTCGCAGTGATCCAGATGCACGCATACCGGCACCTTGGAACGCTTGGCAGCCTCCACCATCACCGGGCCGATCACCTGAAGGGGAGCCACCGGCTCGTGCAGCTCCGCATGGTTGATGATCACCGGTACATCCAGCTTTTCCGCTGCATCCAGCACGGCGTTCAGGCATTCCAGATTGGGGGTATTGAATGCGCCCACCGCACATTTCTTCTCTTCGGCAGTGGCCAGAATTTCCGTCAAAGTGACAAGCATTTCTCAAATCTCCTTATAGAAAGCACGCAGTTGTTTGTACAGTTCGTAGCGGCGGGTGTAAACCGCCATATGCTCCGGGTTGGGGCGGATGGGATCGGCATACTGCCAGAAAGCCTCCGCCAGTTTGAGGGGGCTTTCCCCAAGCACGGCCGCCAGACCCAGAATAGCGCTGCCCATGGCGCCGGTTTCCTCCCGCTTCACGGGAATGATCTCACAGCCCAGAATATCCGCCTTGATTTGCAGCCATACCGGGGAACGGGCTCCGCCGCCGCAGGCCAGCAGACGGTTGATGCGCACGTTGCCGCCGGAAAGTTTCTCCATATTGTAGCGCATCTCAAAGGTGATGCCTTCCAGAATGGCCCGGTAAATGTCCGGCAGACGGGTCTGGGTGGTAAGCCCGGCAATGAGGCCGGTGGCGTTGGGGTTCACATCCGGGGTGCCGCCCATGCCCTGCAAAAAAGGCAGCACCATCAGGCTGGTGGGTTCCTCAGGGGCGGTTTCGTTGAGCACGGCATACACGCTCTTCTCATCGGTTTGGAGATGCGCACCCAGCGCATCCCGGCACCAGCGCACCACGCTGCCAGCGGAGATATTGTAGGCATAGGTCACATAGCCCAGTTCTTCCAGATAGGGCACGCAGGCAAAGTTATCCCGCTGGAAATCCAGCGATTCCGGGATGACGGGGTACAGCGGCGTGATGCACTCGCAGGTGCCGGAGGTATCCACCGCATCGCCGATCTGCTTCACCCCTGCACCCAGCGCATTCACGATCTGGTCATGGGTGCCGATGACCACCTGCACCCCCTGCGGCAGCCCCAGTTCCGCCGCCACAGAGGGCAGCAGACCGCCCAGCAGCGTACCGGGCTGAACCACGGTGGGCAGCTGGTCTTCGCCGATGCCTGCGGCAGCCAGCAATTCCGGCGACCAGCAGCCCGCCTGTACATCGTACAGCAGCGTGCGGCAAGCCAAGGATACATCCGTCATGGTCTGACCCGTCAGCCGGTAGCAGATGTAGCCCGCAATGAACAGGAACTTCCATACCGGGGTCTTTTGCAGGGTGTAGAGCATCTTTGCCAGGGAATAGGAGGCATCGGGCAGAATGCGGCAGATGTCCATGAAGCGCTCAGCCCCCACCTTTTTAACCAGTGCATCAAAGGCGGCGCTTTCTGCATTGCCGAAGTACATCAGAATATCGTCCACCGGGTTGCCCTTTTCATCAATGGCCACAAAGGATTCCCCGAAGGAGGAGATGGTCATCACGGCCACATCGGCCTTGTTTGCCAGCTTGTCCACACAGCTGCGGATGACCCGGAACACGGAGGCAGCCAGCACCAGCGGGGGCAGGTTCACCATGCCCGCCGCCAGCGGATACTCTTCATACGTCATGCTGAGCTGCACGCCGGTGTGGTCAAAGGCGACACATTTACAGCCAGTGCCGCCAATATCAATACCAAGCGAAATCATAGGCACACCTCTTAGTCGATGTCCACCCAGTCATAGCCCAGATAGGTGGTGAAGGCTTCTTCCAGAATGGCCTTGTAGTGGCCTTCGCAGATGGCGGTATGGTGCTTGAAGCCGCCCCGGGCCAGCCGGATGAGCTTGTCCTGCAGGTTGTCGATCTCCGCCACGCCGCCGCAGCCGAAGAATTCAGGCTCGATCACATCATCGGTGAACTTGCCTTCGCTGGCGTAGATCACGATCTTGCCATCTTTGGTCTGGCAGTTGGAAATGGTGATGGGCATGGGCTTGATGCGGCCCTCGTTGCAGCCCCAGCCGCTGCCGGGGTCGTTCTTGGCAAACATCTTGTGCTCGGTGACGGTGCCCTTGCCCGCCATCAGGCTCTGGGCCACGGGGCCGCAGTGGAACAGGATCACCTTGTTTTCGTCATCGCCGTAGTTGTTGTTCCAGTCCAGCACAGCCGTAGCACCCTCGGAGGCAAGGCTCATGGCCCGCATGGTAATGGCGGAGCACATATCGATCTCGCAGGAAGCCACGATGCCCCGGTCGTTCAGCTCGCTGAGCAGCACGCAGGGGCAAACCCGCAGGTAGGTTTCCATCTCGTTCCAGCAGCGCAGGGCCAGCGCATCCAGATGGTACTCTTCGATGTATTCATCAATCACCACGGACACCTTGGCAAGGGTAAAGGCGTTTTCTTCGGGCACCAGGGAAAAATCGGTGTAGTTTTTCAGATGCTCCAGCTTGGCAAGCACAATGGGATCATCGTTCTGCTTCTCCCGCACCTTCTCGAACAGCTCGCTCAGGTCGAAGGATTCCACATTGATGCCGTGCTTCTGCATGGCGATCTCGTCAAAACGGACGGTCTTGAAGGCGGTGGTGCGGGCGCCGATGCAGCCCAGATTGAACCGCTTCATGCCATTGACCACCCGGCAGATAGCGGCGAAATCCTTGAGATTCTGCTGGAAGGCAGGGGTCAGGGGATGCACCACATGGGGCTTCATCACGGTGAAGGGCACGTTGTACTGGCAGAATACATCCGTCACGGAGAACTTGCCGCAGTAAGCGTCCCGGCGGTGTTTGAAGTCCATCTTGCCGATCTCGTCCGGGTAAGCCTGCATCAGAATGGGCACGCCCGCATCCTGCAAAGCGGTGATAGCGCCGTTTTCGTCGGCAAAAATGGGCATGGAGAAGATCACGCCGTCATACTGGCCTTCATGTTCCTTGAGCCATTTGGCGTACAGGCGGCCTTCCTCACGGGTTTCCACGCCGCCGTAGCGGGTCAGCTCCGCATCCATGGCGATGTAGTCGTAGCCCGCATCGGTAACGGCCTTGATCATGTCTTCCCGGGCACCGTAGATCAACTCGCCGGGCATGAAGCCGCGGTTGCAGAAACAAAGGGCAAAGGTCATCTTTTTCATGGGTTTTCCTCCTTTTGGGTTCAGATGGTATCAAATTGGATGCTCACATGGGTTTTGACGGTTTCAAAGGGCGCAATGACAGGCAAAGAGCCGTTTTCCCGTTCCTCCTTGCGGCCCTTGATGTAGCAGTTGGTGGGTTCCAGCCCGCACACATAGTCGCCGCTGGCCATGCTGCGCCAGTGGGCCAGAATGGGCAAAGTGTCGCTCCAGGTCATGGTCATGCGGGTATGGAGGTTTTCGTTGACCAGCGCCACCCGGCGTTCCATGTCCTCGTGGAAAAACACACGTTCCTCCTCGCCGGGGGTAGGCTCGTCAAAGGTGGTTTCCCGCCCGATGCCGGTGGCGGCAAAGGGGGTGCGGGGGCTGGTCCTGCGGTTTTCGGGCAGTTCCAGACGGGCCTCCTCCGATACCAATGGCCAGCCGAAGTTGCAATGGTACAGAAGGGCGTATTCTTCGGGGGCGTGAGCCAGATTGGTCAGCTCGTCGGATACCGTCACCTCCGCACTCATCACCGGGATGCGGATGGTGCGCCTGAGTTGCAGATTGTGGCCGAACAGGGCGGTTTCCCGCATGGTGCCTTTGATCAGGATGGTACCATCCTCCACATCCACGCACACATTCTCCGCCATCAGACTGTGGTAGCGCCCGTGAAGGGGATGCCATTCATCCCCGTCCCGGTGCGCCCCGCCGGTGGAGCGCAGGCCGCAGGTGTACAGCATCCCGCCGGGGAAGGTTTTCAAAAACTCGGTTTCATAGGGGCTGATGGCAGCGGGGCTGTCATAGCCATTCTTGCTGATGAAAGTCACATTCACGCCCTTATAGCGCACCTGCCCGATATCCAGCCCCGCATCGGGCAGGATGTCCAGTTGCAGGCCGCCGGCGGTGCAGACCTCAATGATGCTGGTGCTTTTCGCTTTGCCTTCATTGATGGTCACCCGGCGCAGGGTATACAGTTGTTGGGGGTGGCACAGGTAGCCGGATTTGATCAGCGCATCCATAAACAAAAACTCCTTTCGTAAACAGATAAGGATGGTTTGTGCTATCTTGTTTTTCGTCGGGATGCCCCATGGCAGTTTCGTTTCTGTCTTTATTGTATCGAAAACGCTTTGACAAAACAATAGAACATCGTTCAAAAAACTTTGAAATCGTACACAGGTATGCTACAATATTCCTATAATGTGCTTTGTCATTGTTCCTCACCTGCCAAAGTACCGGGAGGCCGAAAAATGATCTCTGTTTTTGATCTGGAAAAACTTTTGGAAGTACTCAAGGATTTCTACCGTATTACCAGCATCCGCATTGCGGTGTTTGATGAACAGTTCCGGGAATTGCTTGCCTATCCGCAGGAGCGCCCTGCCTTCTGCCGGCTGATCCGATCCTGCGAGGCAGGCCGCTGGGCCTGCGCCCAGTGCGACCAGAATGCAGGCCGCATTGCCTCCAAACAAAAAAGCGCCTATGTATACCGCTGCCACGCAGGGCTCACCGAGGCCATCATGCCCCTGTATGTGGGGGATGTGCTGGCAGGGTATCTGCTGTTCGGGCATATTTTTTCCTATGGCAGCTACGATGCAGGCTGGCAGGTAATCCGCCAGTTCTGCAAGGAATATCCCGTGGATAGAAACCGGCTGAAAGCGGCCTGTCAATCCATGCCCCAGATCAGCGGGGAATACATCAAATCAGCCGCCCGGATTCTCCATGCCACAGCTTCCTATCTGGCGCTGGAGCGGATGGCTGTGCTCCGGCAGGATTCCGCTGCCGCCCGGCTGGACGACTACCTGAACGCCCACTTTACCGAACCACTGGATTCCGGCAGGCTCTGCCGGGAACTGGATCTGGGCAGAACCCATCTGTACAAGCTATCCCGGCAGATGTACGGCGTGGGGCCTGCGGAGCATATCCGGGATCTGCGTGTTGCACGGGCAAAGGAACTGCTGGTGCAGCGGCAGGACATGAGCGTGGCAGAGGTGGGGCGGCTGTGCGGTTTTTCGGACGGCAATTATTTCGTGGCGGTGTTCACAAAGGCGGCAGGAGTGTCACCGGGCAGGTACCGCAAGGGGAAGGGATAAATTGGGGTAAACAAAAAAGAAGCAGTTATTAACCGCTTCTCAATGGCCATGCGCTTTTGCAGCCCTTATTTCCGATACCCGTTGAACCATGCCCGCTCCTCAAAGGGCAGCTTTTTGGCATGGCCGCCTTCCTCGGCGGGCTTGCCCACGGGCAGGTAGCACACCAGATCAAGGTGCTGGGGCACGTCCATCAGGTCAGCCATGCGCCGGCCGATGCGATCCACATCGGTGATGTGACCTTCCACCCAGCAGCTTTCGTAGCCCAGCGCCTGAATGGCCAGCAGGGCGTTTTGGATGGCGGCGGAATAGTCCTGAATGTAATAGGTGCGATCCCGATAGGCAATCTTTTTCTCGGTCAGAATGCAGATACCGGCGGGCGCAGAGCCGAAATTGGGGGCCTCCATCAATTCGCCGAACTGACGGATCAGCTCCGGGTCATCCACGGCGATGACGCTGGTGGTCTGCTTGTTGCAGCCGGAGGGGGCAGCCAGAGCAGCTTCCATAATCTTGCGCAGATCCTCTTTGGGCACGGGGGTGGGGTCGTACATTCCACGATAGCTGCGGCGGGTAAAGATAGCGTCAAACAGTTCCATATCGCACGCTCCTTTTTGATTGTTCCGGTGGAAAAAGCCGGTTGAATCGGTTGTGTTGATGTATGTATCATAACAGATTCCCGTCGTCTGTCAAGCGGATGTACGGCTGTTTTTGCCATACTGTTCCAAATTTTATTTTGATGAACATCGAAATAGTATTGACAAAAATGTTTTGATGGATATACTGGTGTTGACCCTTTCATCGGCCGATGAAAAAAGGAGCCGCTGTCACGCCGACCAAAGCATGAGACAGCAGCCCCGGGCAGGGAAACGGAAGCAGGCTGACCCGCCGCCGCTTCGCCTTTCCCATTGTAACACAGGGCGGGCAGCTTGACAAATGGGAGGACAAACCAATGAAACAACGTTTGATGCGCTATCTGGCCGGACTGGATGCAGCAGGGAAGCGCTCGGATGGGCTGATTGCCACGCTGGAAGCAGAAGCCCGTCAGGATGAAGCCAATCTGGAGAAAATCCGCCGGAATGTGTATGGCATCTTTACCGCGCTGGCCAATGCGGACTGGGCGCAGGCTCAAAAGGAGCCAAACCCGCAGGAGGCGTTTGAGCGGCTGCATACCCAGCGGTTTGAACGCTTCCCCGAGCCATGGCGGCAACGGCTGGCAAAGGCCCAGTCCCATGGGGATGTGGTCACCCAGACCATTGAGGAGACCAAGCTGAAAACCGTTGCGCAGCTGTGGCGGTTGTTTGAGGAAACGGAGGCGGAAGCATGAACGAGATTCAGGCGGTGCAGCTGTTCAAATGTCTGGCGGATACCACCCGCCTGCAACTGCTCAGCGCCCTCAGCGACGGCCCCAAGTATGTGGAGCTTTTGAGCCAGCTGCTTGAGCGCAGCCCCTCCACGGTTTCCTTTCACCTGAAAAAGCTGGAGGAAACCGGGCTGGTGGAAGCCAAAAAGGAGCAGTACTATACCATGTACAGCCTGAACCGGACGCTGCTGGAAAAACCCGTGAGCCAGCTGGTGCTGGGCGACCGGCAGCAGCTGGATGCACAGGCGGTGAAGGAACAGCAGTACCGGGAAAATGTGCTCAAAAACCTGTTTGAGTACGGCAAGCTGAAAACCATCCCCGTGCAGCGGAAAAAGCGGCGCATCGTGCTGGAAAAGCTGGCGGAGCATTTCGAAGCCGGGGTGCGCTATCCCGAAAAGCAGGTGAACCTGATTCTGGCAGATTTCCATGACGATTTTTGCACCCTGCGCCGGGAAATGATCGCCGAGGGCATCATGGCAAGGGACAAGGGAGAATACTGGCTGCGGGAAACCGAAACAAAAGAAGAACTATGAAACAACGGAATCAGTGAGAATTTCCGGGAAAGATCAGAAGCTCCGATCCTTTCCGGAAATTTTTGTGTGTTGATTTCGGTGTTGCCATTTCCCCTTGCACCGCTGTACTTTTCTGCAAGCATAGCAAGTGCAACATGGGTTTATCGGCAGCCTGCTGCGCCCATGGAATGGGCGCAGTATCGGGATGCCAAAGGCCCCTTGGCGTATGCTGAAGCCCCGCTTGCCTCTCCCCATCGGCTGAAATTTGTGCTATAATCAAACTGGATTTTCAGGTCGCTATCACAGATACGGAGGATGATTTTCATGCGGCAGACCCGTTCTTTCCATATTGGCAACCTTCCCATCGGCGGCGGTGCGCCCGTTACCGTGCAGAGCATGACCAACACCGACAGCCGGGACGCTGCCGCCACCATCCAGCAGATCCGTGATCTGGCGGCGGCTGGCTGCGATATTGTGCGCCTGTCTGTTTACGACGAGGCCTGTCTGGATGCGCTGCCTGCCATCATCGACGCTTCTCCCGTGCCCTTGGTGGCGGATATCCACTACCGGGCCGATTTAGCGGTGGGGGCCATCGAGCGGGGCATCGCCAAGGTGCGCATCAACCCCGGCAACATCGGCTCCCAGGCCGAGGTGAAGATGGTGGCCGACTGCGCCAAGATGCACCATGTGCCCATCCGCATCGGCGTCAACTCCGGCAGCATCGAAAAGGACATTCTGGCCCGTGACGGCGGCGTGACCCCTCAGGGCATGGTGGACAGCGCCCTTTCTCATGCCAGGCTGTTGGAAAAGGAAGGCTTTACCGATATCGTGCTTTCCCTGAAGGCCTCCAGCGTGCCCCTCACCGTGGCGGCGTACCGTCTGGCGGCCGAAAAGACCGACTACCCCCTCCACGTGGGCGTCACCGAGGCGGGCCTGCCCGGCACTGGCAACATCAAGAGCGCCATCGGCATCGGCTCCCTGCTGCTGGACGGCATCGGCGACACCATCCGGGTGTCTCTCACCGGCAGCCCCATCCCGGAAGCTGCTGCCGCCATTGATATTTTGAAGGCCGTGGGCCTGCGCAACAGCTTTGTCAACGTGGTTTCCTGCCCCACCTGCGGCCGCACCGGCATCGACGTGGCCGCCATTGCCAAGCGGGTGGAAACCGAGCTTGCGGATATCCGTGTGCCCATGACCGTGGCCGTGATGGGCTGCGTGGTCAACGGCCCCGGCGAAGCCCGGGAGGCGGACATCGGCCTTGCGGGCGGCGGCCTTTCCAGCGCCGGCGGCGCAGCGGGCGGCGAGGGCAGCCAGTATGCGGTGGGCGCTATCTTTGAGAAGGGGAAGAAACCTCAGAAGGTGGAAGGCGATCTGGCGGCGATTCTGATTGAGCGGGCCAGGTTGTTGGCGAAGGAGAAAGAGGCCCTCCATGAATAAATCCGAACTCCTTGCCGCTCTCGAAGCCACCGTGCCGCCCCTCAAGGGCAAACTGCACATCGAGCGCGTGCTGTACAAAAAAGAAGCCAACAAGGCGTATATGTCCTTCCTGTGCGACGAGCTGGTAGGCGAGAAGGAATACCTGCTTCTGGAAAACCGGCTGCGCCAGCTGTTTCCCCAGCTGACGGTGGCCATGCGCATTGCCAGCCCGGGCTTGGGCGAAGCCTTTTTGCAGGATGTGAACGCCTACAAATCCGTGCTGACGGACTTTTTGCGCCGCTTGAGCCCCGCCATGGCAGCCTGGGTGGACGACACCGGCTGGACCTACGAGGACGGCAGTCTCCTGCTCACCTGCCCGGACGCCATCGCTCTGCGTTTTTTCAAGAGCCATCAGGTGGATGAAAAGCTGAAAACCGCCATTTATGATATTTTCCGGGTGAATGTGCCCGTGTCCCTGAATGTGTGTGGCGAGCGGGAAGCCTGGACGCAAAAAATGCGGGCCGAGCGTGGTTTTTCATTTCCGACCAGAGAAAACGCCTCCGATGAGCCGCCCCTGTGGGATGATGCCGTACTGGCCCAGCAGGCCGGTGAGATGGACGGTTTCGGCGGCGGGTTCAGCAGCACCGCAGGAGGGGCAAGCGGCAGCCCGGCTGGCAGCAGTGCTACGGGCAATGCAGCAGCCGCAGACGGCGCAGGCCGCACAACCACCCGCAGCACAGCCCAACCCGCTGCCAAGAACGAGCCCAAGGGCAACGTCATCAAGGGCCGGGGCATCGCTGACCCGCCGGTGCCCATCTGCGAATTGGCCGAGGACAGCGGCGTGGTGGTCATCGAGGGCATCGTCACCGGCCTGAACGACCCCAAGGAACTCAAGGGCGGCGAAACCGTGCTCAGCACCTTTGCGGTGTACGATGACAACGGCACCATTTACTGCAAGGCCTTCTACCAGTACCGGGCCCGCCGCACCCCCATGGGCGAGACCCCCAAGCCCCCCACGGATGAGGAGCGGCAGAAGGTCAATGAACAACTGAAAATGATCAAAAACGGGATGTGCATTCGGGTGCGGGGCGAATGCCGCATGGACAGTTTCCTTAATGAGCTTTGCATCACGGTTCGGGATATTCAGGAAATGCCCAAGAAAACCCGTTCCGATAACGCCGAGGAAAAGCGTATCGAGCTGCATATGCACACCACCATGTCCACCATGGACGCCACAGCCGATGCGGGGGCATTGATCGCTCAGGCGGCCAAATGGGGCCATTCTGCCGTGGCCATCACCGACCACGGCAGCGCCCAGGCCTTCCCGGCGGCTTTTGGTGCTGCCAAGAAAAACGGCATCAAGCTGATTCCCGGCGTGGAGGGCTACCTGTGCGAGATGAACCCCATCGTCCGGGATGCAGACGACCATCCGCTGGATACCCCCATCGTAGTGCTGGACTTTGAAACCACCGGTCTCAGCCATGCCATGGACCGCATCATCGAAGTGGGCGCGGTGAAGCTGGTGGACGGTCAGGTGGTGGACGAGCTGAGCATCCTGTGCGACCCAGGCGTGCCCCTGAAGCCCAAAATTACCGAGATTACCGGCATTACCGACCTGATGATTCGGGGCAAGGAGACCCCTGCCGAGGGTGTGCGCCAGCTTTTGGACTTCATCGGCGACTGCCCGGTAGCCGCCCACAACGCCCCCTTTGATATGGGGATGCTCCACGCCGAATGCCGCCGCATGGGCGTTTCTTTCCATGCCCCGGTCATCGACACCCTCACCTTCTCCCGCAGGCTGTACACCAACCAGAAAAGCCACAAGCTGGGCGCCATCTGCCGCCTTCTGGGCGTATCCCTGAAAAACGCCCACCGGGCCGTCCATGATGCCGCTGCCACCGCCCTGTGCCTTGCCAAAATGCTGGAAGCCGCCAAAGAAAAGGGCGCAGCTACCCTCAAGGATATCGATCAGGTGCTGGAGGGGGAAACCATCGGCGACAGCTACCACATCATCCTTTTGTGCAAAAGCCAGAAGGGGATGCAGAACCTGAACCACCTGATTTCCGACTCCAACCTGAAATACTTCTACCGCCACCCCAATATGCCCCGCAACAAGATTCAGGAGTACCGGGAAGGCCTCATCATCGGCAGCGCCTGCGAGGCGGGCGAATTGTTCCGGGCCATTGCCGACGGCAAGCCGGAGGAAGAAATTGAGCGCATCGCCGCTTTCTACGACTATCTGGAAATCCAGCCCATCGGCAACAACCAGTTCATGATCCGCAACGGTTCCGCCCGGGATGAGGAGCATCTGCGGGATTTCAACCGGCGCATCGTAGCCCTTGGCGAAAAGCTGAATAAGCCCGTGGTGGCCACCGGCGATGTGCACTTCCTCAACCCGGAGGATGCCATCTACCGCACCATTCTGCAGGCCGGTCTGGGCTTTGACGATTGCGACAACCAGCCGCCCCTGTACTTCAAAACCACCGACGAAATGCTGGAAGAGTTCAGCTATTTAGGCAAAGACAAGGCCTACGAAGTGGTCATTGCCAATCCGAAAAAAATTGCCGATATGGTGGACGAATTGCGCCTCTTCCCCAAGCATCCCGAGGGCAAGGATACCTTCCAGCCCTTCTGGCCCGATGCTGCCGACGACATCCAGAACCGTTCCTGGAACACTGCCAAGGCCCTCTACGGCGATCCCCTGCCGGAGCTGATCCAGAAGCGGCTGGAAAAGGAGCTGGGTTCCATCATCGGCTACGGCTTCGGCACCCTGTACTCCATCGCCCAGAAGCTGGTGAGCAAATCCCTCTCTGACGGCTACCTGGTGGGCAGCCGTGGTTCCGTTGGTTCCTCTTTTGTGGCCACCATGTGCGGCATCACCGAGGTCAACCCTCTGCCGCCCCATTACCGCTGCGACCACTGCCACAAAATGTTCCTGACCCCGCCTGAATTGGCCAGCGTTGGCGTTGACCTGCCCGACAAGGATTGCGAGATCTGCGGCAACAAATTAGCCAAGGACGGCTTCGATATTCCCTTTGAAGTGTTCCTTGGCTTCAAGGGGGACAAGGTGCCGGATATCGACCTAAACTTCTCCGGCGAATACCAGCCCCGGGCCCATGCCTATATCGAAGAACTGTTCGGCGAGGGCTATGTGTACCGTGCGGGCACCATCAGCGGTCTGGCGGAAAAAACCGCCTTCGGCTTCGCTGCCAAGTATCTGGAAGAGCGGGGCATTCCTGCCGGCCGGGCTCACAAGGAGCGCCTGGCGGCAGGCTGCGTGGGCGTGAAGCGCACCACGGGCCAGCACCCGGGCGGCATCGTGGTGCTGCCCAAGGAATATGACATCTGCCAGTTCACCGCCATCCAGCACCCGGCGGATGATATCGAAGGCTCCACCCTGACCACCCACTTCGACTTCAACTCCATGCACGACATTCTGGTGAAGCTGGACTGTCTGGGCCACGACGATCCCACCATGATTCACCGGCTGGAGGAACTGACCGGCATCAACTTCAAGCAGATCCCGCTGGATGACCAGAAGGTGATGAGCCTGTTCTCCAAGCCCGACGCGCTGGGCGTTACCGAGGAGGACATCATGTGGGAGACCGGCACGCTGGGCATCCCGGAGTTTGGCACGGGCTTCGTGCGGGGCCTGCTCATGGAAACCCGCCCCACCACCATGGAGGAACTGGTGCGTATCTCCGGCCTTTCCCACGGTACCGACGTCTGGCTGGGCAACGCCCAGGAGATCATCCGTTCCGGCAAGGCCAAGCTGGCCCAGTGCTTCTGCACCCGTGACGACATCATGAACTTCCTCATTTCCAAAGGAATGCAGGAGAAAATGAGCTTTGACATCATGGAGTCCGTCCGTAAGGGCAGGGGCCTCAAGCCCGAATGGGAGGAAGCCATGCAGGAGCACGATGTACCCGAATGGGCCATCGAAAGCTGCAAGAAGATCAAGTATATGTTCCCTCGGGGCCATGCCGTGGCCTACGTGACCATGGGTCTGCGGGTGGCCTGGTACAAGGTGTACCGGCCTCAGGCCTACTATGCCGCCTATTTCACCATCCGCGGCGACGGTTTCGATGCCGCCCGGATGCTGCTCAGCGTCCAGACCCTGCGGGATCGCCTCACCGATTTCGCCAACCGGGAAGAAAAGATGAGTGTCCGTGAAAAGCAGGAGGAAAACGCCTACCGGATGCTGCTGGAAATGCAGATGCGGGGCATCCGTATGCTGCCGGTGGATCTGTACAAGAGCCACCTGAACCGCTTCCTGATCGAGGGCGAGGATCTGCGCTGCCCCTTCACCTCCATCTCCGGCTTCCCCGAAGCTGCGGCACAGGGCATCATTGATGCCAGGGATCCCGAAAAGCCCTTCATCAGCATTGAGGATCTGAAAACCCGTGCCCATGTGGGTTCCAGCGCCATTGAGGCTTTGCGCAACCAGGGTGCGCTGGAAGGGCTGCCGGAGAGCAGCCAGGTGGATCTGTTCTCGTTGATGGGGTAACGGACAAAGGAAGGAGTATTTGGGAATGAATATTCTTCACAGAAATCGGCCAACTACCCGCTGGAACAAACGGGATATTTTCCTGCTGATTCTTTTGGCAGTGGTGGCAGTGCTGTCTGTCAATACGGTTTTTCATACATCCCTGCATCTGCTGGACAGCGATACCAGCAACGATCTGCTGCTTGCCAAACATCTGCATGATACCGGCCGCATCATCTCCACAGATTGGTACTATGGGTCAGAACTGCGGGTGCTGAATTCTCATCTGATTCTGGCCCCGCTGTTTTCCCTTTTCAGCGACTGGCGAAAAATCCGTTTCTTTGGCGTGCTGATGATGCAAATCATTCTGCTGCTTTCCTTCTGGTATGTGTGCAAATCCGCTTCTCTGAAAAGGAAAAGCTATCTTCTGGGCGGCTGCCTGCTGCTGTTGCCTTCCTCGGTTGCCTATGGCCGTATCGTTCTGTATAATTTCCATTATGTTTTCTATATTTCCATCAGCTTTGTTCTGGTGGGGCTGCTGCTTTCCTTTATGAAGGATATGGCCAAGAAACGCTCCATTATCTGGAAGATCATTCATCTGTGCCTGCTTTTGGTGCTTTCATTCCTTGCCAGTCTCAATGGCGTGCGGCAGATTGCCATCACCCATATTCCCATGCTGTTTGCACTGGGTGTATGGCTGCTCAATGCGGTGAACGCCGGACAGTTACAGGAAAGCAAAGAACAGAACAAGTGTATTCTTTGGGGCATTGCAGCAACGATTGCCGCTTGTGTGTCTTGCCTGGCCGGCTATAAAGTGAACCAGCAGATTGCGCAAACCATTCCCTTTCAGGATTTTTCTTCAACCTGGCTCCGGATAGATATCGCATTGCGGTTTGAAGATGTGCTTTTTGCTTTGCTGCACTTCTTTGGTATGCGCAGATACAGCATTCTTTTCTCCCTGCAGGGGGCTGTTTCTCTGATTGGCATCGTGGCAGCCACTGTCATGCTTTGGTTCGGAGCGACCCGCTTATCCCCCAAAAACTACCATCCCGACCAGCCAACAGGCATCCGTTTTTTGAAGTTATTCTTCCCCTGTGTGCTTCTCAGCGGCATATTCACACTCTTCTTTTTCTCAAACGCATCTCACGCCATACTCTACATTACCCCGAACATCGTTTGGTTCATTCCCTTTATCAGCGCTTGGTTTTCCGAAATACCGGAGGATCAGGAATGGCTGAAAAAACCCATCCAGCCTGTGATGCTTGGTTTTGTCTGCACGGTGCTGTTCATCAGCGGTTTGTGCAACCATATGTATTTCCTCAATCCCAAAGACAGCACTTTTTCCCAGCATTATGAAGGTTTATCCTTTACCAATGCAACATTGGTGGATACAATCGAGCCGTTGCGGGCACGCCTGGTGGATGAAGGCTATGATATTGGCTATTGCACCTACTGGGAAGGCAGTATTCTCACCGAGATGTCCAGCGGTGCGTTGACAGTGGTTCCTATCACCTATTCCGAGGAAGACAGCAGATACATCTACCACAACGTGTTGACGGACAAGCGCAACCGGGAGATTCTTCCGCAGAAACCCTTTGTCTGTATTGCGCGTGCAGAAAATGCGAAATGGATGGAAAGCCCCATATTCGCTTCCTGCGAGCTTATTTGGGAAGGCCGGGACATTCTCTGTTATGAACTGACTGACCCCATGGTTATGAAACAGTATCTGGATGAGCTGAATTGATGGCGATGTGTGGATCTGTTCTCGTTGATGGGGTGAGGAACCAATGAAAACAAGGAGTACACGCCTATGACCAAGCGTATGACCCCCTCTGAATGGCTGTCCCTGGGCGCACTGCTGCTGGCGCTTCTGCTGTCCTTTGCAGTGGTGTGTTCCGTCAGCCAGAACCTGTTTGACAGCGATACCAGTTCCGACCTGGTCTATGCCCATCATCTGGCCCACGGCGGCGACTTTATCAGCCGGAACTGGTGCTACTCCACGGAAATCCGCGTGGTGGCCACCGATCTGATCTTTACGCCCCTGTTCATGGTGCTGAATGACTGGAGCTTGGTGCGCACCATCGGCACCATGCTGCTGCAATTGTTGCTGCTGGCAAGCTACTACGCCCTCACCCGGGCGTGCCGCATGGGGCGCAAGGCCTTCTTTCTGGGCGGCGCACTGCTGCTGATGCCGGTATCGGTGACTTATGGGCGCATTGTGCTGTACCATACCTACTATATGCAGTACCTGATTTTGGGGCTGTTGATGACCGCCGGACTGGTACGGATGCTCACGTGCCTGGAGGAAGGCAAGAAGGGCGCTTTTGGGCTGCATCTGTTCCTGTTTGTGCTGCTTTCATGGCTCAGCAGCCTGTCCGGTTACCGGCAGATGGCGGTGACCCATGTGCCGCTGGCCCTGATGGCAGTGGTATGGCTGTGGCGGGCCGCCGATCGCAAGGATGATCTGCGTGGCTTGCAGACCCTGCTGCTTGTAGGCGCTGGCGTGGCTGCCGGGTGCGTCGGGCTGGTGATCAACGCCAAATTGCAGGAAGTAGCTTCCTTCTCCAGCTTTTCGGAGATCGGCCTCACCTTTATCCCGGCAGAAAAACTGATGAATCTGCTCTTTGGCCTGCTGCATCTCTTCGGCTACCGCCGTGGCATGAGCCTGCTCACCATTACCGGCGTACTGTCGGTGCTGGGCGTGGTGGTGGCGCTTGCGTGCCTTGTACACAGCTTCCGGGCGGTCATCAGCAAGGATCGGGAACCCACCCTTGCCCGGCAGGTGATCAACGATCTGTTGCCCTGCTCGCTGTTGGTACTGTGTATGCTGATGTTCCTCACCGAGGAAAACACCGACCCGGAGCGGTACCTGCTGCCCTACGCCTTCTGGTACATTCCCCTGCTGGCCCAGCTGATGACCACTCAGCCCCACCGGGAGGCCCCTTTGACGGTTGGCAAAATACAGCTGCCCCAGTGGCTCACCCCCAAAAAGCTGATCCTGTATGCCCTGTGGGGCATCTGCCTGCTGAACGGTCTTCTCAATATGCGCTCTTTCCTCAGGCCCGAAGCCTTCGGTCAGCCCTATGAGGGACTGGATCAGCGCAACCCGGCGCAGGTGGTGGAATTCCGGGAGCCGGTTCAGTTTTTGCAGAAGAACGGCTATGACCTGGGCTACGGCCCCCACTGGAACGCCAATGTGCTCACCGAAATGACCGACGGGCAGCTGCCCATGGTGGCCATCCGCCGCACCGAAGCCACCGATGCGGAAACCTTCGGCATCACCTATGTGGACTGGCTCACCCTGCGCTCCAACCGGGAACTGCCAACGGAAAAACCCTTCCTGATGCTGCTCCATGAAAATGTGTTCTGGATTCAGGGAACAGAGTTTGAAGGGTTGGTCAGCGAAGTGTACCGGGATGACCAGTATGTGATTTACGATATTACGGATCACGAGGCGTTCCGGCAGGCTTTGCGGCAGCGGTATGGGATGTAGACAAGAAAAAGGAGAAGTGCTTCCCAGCAAGGATGAGGGAAAGGAAGGTTTTATCCTTCCAGTAATATCATGGCTGCGTCTCGTTTGTGGTGAATAATGGCGGTTGTGACGAAAGGAAAAAACTTCGTCATAACCGCTCTTTTCATTGCGAAAGAAACTGCTGGCATGAAGCATGAGCACGAAGCCAACCTGAGTTTGACAGACAATGGGGTAAGGTGTATAATTATTTCATCATATGAAGGAGGTGAGCGGTATGGTTGTTGTATTTGTCCGGAAAGGAGCGATCTGCCGTTCACGGGAGGCTGCATAAGGCAGCACAGTCTTCTGTGAAGGGAGAAATTCAGTATGCTCTATTACCGGAGCATACTTTTTTGTTGCCAAAAAAGGAGATAGCATATGGATAAGCTTATCAGAAAGTACGACGGTCAACCCTTTCAGACGGCATTCCGCGCATATTTTATGGAGATGGGCATTCAGGTGAGCAACTGGGAGGGCTTGTTTACCCAGATGACGGATGAAGGTGTGGCCACCATCCTGCGGGAGGACGAAAATGAGCAGGTAGTGGGTTTCATCATGGTCAGCAGGATCGAAATGACCAGCTGGTTCTTTGAGGATCGGTATGGGTTCATCCAAGAGTTCTGGGTAGCACCGGAGCAACGCAATTGCGGCATTGGTTCTGAGTTGCTGGCACAGGCGGAGGCGTTCTTCGCACGGCAGGGCATCCACAAGATGATCCTGACCAGTGATACCGCAGAGGGCTTCTATCGGAAGCATGGCTACCGCAGGGATGAGGGCATTGTGGCGAAGAACAGGGCTCCGGTGCTTGTAAAAGGTTAAAAAGAAGGAGCGGCTAATGGGAACTCCTGCCGAAGGCGAGTGAGAGTGCTACCCTTCGCTAACAAACAAACTCCAATTTGTCGAACAGCCGCTTCCACTTACTCACCATTGGTGAGGGTGCGCAATTATACGCACTGTACCAGCGCATTGCGTTTGTAAACCTGCATAAACAAATGAGCATCCGAATATCGGATGCTCATTTGTTCATTGTTGGATAAGTTGTTCCTTAACAACGCCCCCACCAGCGCTTCTCCTTTTTTTAGATTCCTTTATCCCCTCACAACCCTTCCCCCATCCTCCCGGATGGGATAGAAGAACGGCCGCTCCAAAAGATGCTCATTGGGGCTGTGCAGCGTCAGGTACAGCTGCCCGTCCAACCCCCGGAAGATCATGCCATGCCCGCCGTCGTCCATGAACAGGGGCGTGGTCTGGGTGAAGCGTCCGGTAATATCGCCGTTATCGGATACCGCCACTGCCTCGGTGTAGCCCCCTTCGGAAAAACTGGCCCACAGGCACAGCAGCGTACCATCCCCGGTGCGCCAGAAGAATGGGCCATCCGTCACACAGCCGGAAATACCGCTGGAATGGTGCACTACCTTGCACCAGGGCGCTTCCGATGCCCGGAACAGCAGAAAAGGCTCGCCGGCAGCGGCTTTCAGGTCATCAGTCAGGGGAATGGCGCAGATCTCCCCATCGCCAGCCTGTACCCACTCGTGGCAGAATGCCATATAGGGCTTGCCCTCCGGGCTTACATACAGGGTGCCGTCCAGACATTCCCACGCCGGAGGCGTTACGCACCCTTCCGAATGGGGGCGGAAAGGCCCCAGCGGCGAATCCGCTTTCAGAATGGCAGTACCACGGCGCACCCTGTCATTTTTGAAACTGGCGAACATGAAAAATGCCCCCTGATAGGCATACACTTCCGGTGCCCAGTAGTTGCGGTCCGCCCAGAATGTACCGTCGTTGTGAAAGCATTCCACGGGGCCGTCCCAATGTTCCAGATCCGTGCCCGTATACACATCAAAACCGTCCGCAGGCCCCCAGCAAGTAGCCCCCCGGGTGCCGTAGAGGTAGTAGCGGCCTTCATGCACCAGCACAAAGGGGTCACGGATGTTGATTTCGTTTCGGTTCATCATGGTTTCATCTCCGGCATTTTTCTTTATCATACCATCCCCGGCCCCGGAAGGGAAGCAGCATCTTTCCGGCGGACATCTGTCCATAACGGATGAGCGTTTGCTATTGGAAAACCCGCCACGTTGGGCTATAATAATGGTATTCAATCCATCTCTTTTATTCGAGGTGAACCATGCTACCCCAAACCAGTGTCACCTTTCAGACTGCCAACGCCGCCATCCAGCGGCTGTTTGATACGGCAGAAAGCCGATGCCTTGACAATTTGCAGATGTTCGGCCCCCATCAGGTGCTGGTGGAGGGCGGCGGATACGAAAAAATCTGGCTGGAGACCCAGCCCATGGGCGGCGAGATGTACGCCAAGCGAAACCTGACCGCCGCTGTGAACAACTCGCTATTGTTCATGGATACCCAGCGGGCAGATGGACGGCTGGCAGGTTCCATCCAGTGCCTGCCGGATGGCAGCATCGAAGCCCAGTTCAACAAATTTCAAGGATTCTGCTTCCCGGATGCAGCGCTGAACCTGTACTGGTGGCTTAAGCAGGATCGGAACTATCTGCACAAGCTGCAACGCTGCCTCATCCGCTTTGATGAATACCTGTGGCGCACCCGTGATTCGGACGGAGACGGCTGCCTGGAATCCTTCTGTGTCTACGATACCGGCGAGGACAACGCCCTGCGCTACGGGGATGCGCCGGTGTACTGCACAACCGATACGCCCCCGGAAGGCAGTAGCATCGTGCCCATGGCTTCCATGGATGTGATGTCCTTTTCCTATGCAGCAAGGGATACGCTGGCAGAGATCAGCGCCATCCTTCAGGATGGGCAGGAAGCCCGCTGGCAGAATGCGGCCCGGCAGGTGGCTTCCGGACTGAAAGCCCGCCTGTGGAATGAGGAAAAAGGCGCCTGTTTTGACCAGGACCGCTTTGGCGAACCCATCCCTGTGCTGACGCACAACAATCTGCGCTGTATGTACTGGGGAAGCTTTTCACCGGATATGGCCATGCGCTTTGTGAATGAACACCTGCTGAACCCGGCGGAGTTCTGGACGCCCATGCCGCTTTGCTCCGTAGCCACCAACGACCCCGCCTTCCGCAATGCGCCGGAGAACAACTGGAGCGGGCAGCCGGAGGGGCTTACCTATCAGCGGGCCATCCGTGCGCTGGAACGCTATGGTTGTGAACCGCTGGTCACCCGACTGGGACACCGGCTGATGCAGGCGGTCATGGAAGGCGGCTATCTGTTCACCCAGCAGTTTGATCCCTTCACCGGCGCACCCAGCCGGGTATCCACCATCACCAAGGAGCCACTGCTTCCCGGCTCTTCCGATCCCATTCAGGATTCCTACGGCCCCACACTGCTTGCTGTGCTGGAATACATAGCCCACATCTGGGGCGTGCATATGCACCGGGGCCAGCTCTGGTTCAGCCTTGGTTCCGGTGACCCCTATACCTACCAGCAGCAATGGGACAACCAAGTCTACCGCATTGAAAGCGACGGGCAGTTCGCCCGGATCTTCATCAACGGAAAAGAGATCACCGTATCCCCCTGCGGCCGGCGGCTTATCACCGACACAAACGGGCGGCTTATAGCCACCCGCACCATTGAAACCCACCACCCCACCACAGCAACGGAGGAGAACCACCATGATCAATACGCAGGATAACAAGTGCACCGGGCTCAATATAGCCTACATCGGCGGCGGCAGCCGTGGCTGGGCATGGGGCTTTATGATGGATTTAGCCATGGATGAGCAGCTGTGCGGCACCGTGCGCCTGTACGACATCGATCAGGAGGCCGCCCGCCGCAACCAAATCATCGGTCAGAAGATCAGCGCCCACCCGGATGCGGTATCCCGCTAGGAATACACGGTGTCTGGCTCACTGAAAGACGCCCTTGCCGGTGCGGATTTCGTGGTCATCTCCATCCTGCCCGGCACCTTTGAGGAAATGCGCTCCGATGTGCACCTGCCCGAGCGGCTGGGCATTTACCAGCCCGTGGGCGATACCGTGGGCCCCGGCGGCTTTATGCGGGCCATGCGCACGATTCCTATGTTCGTGGAGATCGCCAATGCCATCAAAGCCTATGCCCCGGAAGCATGGGTCATCAACTACACCAATCCCATGACCCTGTGCATCCGAACCCTGTACGAAGTGTTTCCCGCGATCAAAGCCTTTGGCTGCTGCCATGAGGTATTCGGCACCCAGAAGATGCTGTGCGAGATGCTTGGGGAACAGCTGGGCATTGAAGGGGTGGATCGCCACCAGATCCACACCACGGTGATGGGCATCAACCACTTTACATGGATCACCGAAGCCAGCTACAAAGGCATCGACCTTTGGCCCCTGTATGAACGCTTTACCGAAACCTATGCCGAAACCGGCTACCACAAGGGCGGCGACAGGAACTGGCTCAATTCCTTCTTTGTCAGTGCGGAACGGGTGAAGATGGATCTGTTCCGCCGCTATGGGGTGATCGCCGCCGCCGGCGACCGCCATCTGGCAGAATTCCTGCCTCCCTGGTACACCCGTGACCCGGAAACAGTCCATCGTTGGCTGTTCACCCTGACCCCTGTGGACTGGCGCATTGAGGATCTGCACAACCGCCTGCGGCGCAGCGACGACCTGATCTCCGGCAAGGAGGAGCTGGTGCTGAAAGCCTCCGGCGAGGAAGGCCATCTGCTGCTGAAGGCCATTCTGGGTCTGGGCGATCTGGTGAGCAATGTAAACGTGCCCAACCGGGGACAGATTGCCAACCTGCCCATGGAAGCCGTGGTGGAAACCAACGCTATCTTTGGACGGGATCGCATCCAGCCGGTGTTTGCCGGGCCTATGCCGTCCAACATTCTGCCGCTGGTGGCCCGCCATGTGTATAATCAGGAGAACACCCTGAAAGCCGCCATGACCTGCGACCGGAAGCTGGGCCTCAGCACCTTCATGAACGATCCCCAGATGGGTCATGTATCCCTTGAGGACGGGCAAAAATTGTTTGACGATATGCTGGAAAACCAGCGGTCTTATCTGCCGGAGGGCTGGTTCCGGTAAGGACGGTTTCAACGAAAACAAAAAACCCCGGGGACGGTCATCTGCACAGCATGGTGCAACCGTTCCCGGGGTTTTCGCTTACCCCAGATAATGACTCATGGCCAGCATCAGGCAGAACCCGGCCAGCAGGGCATAGGTAGCGCCCCGCTCGCTGCCATGGGCGTGGGTTTCGGGAATCATTTCATCGCTGATTACATAGAGCATGGTGCCGCCGGCAAAGGCCAGGGCAAAGGGCAGGATGGCTGTGGAAACGCTCACCGCCAGATAGCCCAGCAAAGCGCCCAGCACTTCCACCACGCCGGTCATCAGCGCTGCCACGAAGGTGCGGCCCTTGCTCATACCCGCTGCCAGCATGGGCGCAATGATCACCATGCCCTCGGGGATGTTCTGCAAAGCGATGCCCGCTGCAATGGTGATGGCCTCGCCCACATCGCCGGTGCCGAAGCCCACACCGGCAGCAATGCCTTCCGGCAGATTATGGATGGCAATGGCCATCACAAACAGCAGGATCTTGTTGAGCTGCTGGGCCTTTTCCGGGTGTGCTTCCTGATCCACCCCGCTGAGCCGGTGCAGATGGGGCACCAGCTTATCCAGCAGATTCAAGCACAGAGCGCCGCAGAAGATGCCAATGACCGTCACCGGCAAACCGGCTTCGCCGCCGTATTCCAGCGAGGGCACAATCAGCCCCAGTACCGCCGCCGCCAGCATCACGCCTGCGGCAAAGGAAAGCACAATATCGCTGAAACGGTGGCTGATCTTCTTGGTGGCAAAACCCAGCAATGCGCCCAATACCGTTGCGCCGCCTACGCCAAGGGCCGTCAAAAGAACCATCTGCATCCAATCACTCCTTTGGTATGGAAAAACCGGGAAGAAAATGTTCTTCCCGGCAGGCTGTTAAGGAGCTCCGGGAAGAAGAGAAAAACCCCTCCCGGAATATGATACCACGGTTTGGCCCATTGTGAAACCAGTTTATTTATCGCTGCAGCCGCAGCCGCACACCTGGGAGGTGCACTCTTTGGCATAGGGGCAGCCGATGCACTTCTGCCCCCGCTTTTTGGCCTTGATCACATAGGCAGCAGCAGCCCCCACAATCAATATCAGCACGAAAATCACGATTGCATTGGCCATCTCATTCCCTCCTCCTGTCAACATGAATCAATGCTACAGCTTATGCCTGTGCCTGCTGCCGGGATTCCAGTCCCCGATCCGCTTTGATGATCAGCGAAGCAATGACTGCTGCGATCACAGCCACCACTGCCAGACCCGGCACAAAGCCTGCGCCCACTGCGCCGGTGGTGATCAGCGTGCCCAGCTGGAACACCAGATAGCCCATCGTAAAGCCCACGGACAGCTGCAGAGCGATGCCGCCCCAGAGCCACTTGCGGTCGGCCATTTCTGCATTCATGGCGCCAATGGCGGCAAAGCAGGGCGGGGTGAACAGGTTGAACATCAGATAGCTAAGCGCCGCCACGGCGGTCATGGGTACTGCGCCGCCGCCGAAAGCCAACGCAATCTGGCTCACCTCGGCGCCGGCTTCAATGGCCAGTTCCTCTGCATTGATCAGGTTGGAGATACCGAAGCACACCGCCAGCGTGCCCACCACGTTTTCCTTGGCGATAAAGCCGGTTACCGCAGCGGCAGCCAGCTGCCAGCAGTGGTAGCCGATCACCGGGATGAGCACATAGGCGAAGGGATTGGCAATGGTGGCCAGAATGGAGGTTGCCTCCATGCCCTCCGCCACCGGCTGGAAGCGCCAGTCGAACAGCTGCATTACCTGCACGGCGGTATTGCACAAAAGGATCACCGTACCGGCCTTGACGATGTAGCTCCAGCCCCGGCTGAGCATGGACATGAAGGCACGCTTCAGGCTGGGCCACTTGTACTGGGGCAATTCGATAATGAAATAGGATTTCCGCACATCATAGCCCACAATCCGGTTCACCAGCAATGCGCCGATGAAAATCAGCAGGATACCGGCAAAGTACATCAGCGTGCCCACCCAGGAGGCATCGGCAAAGAACACACCCGCAAACAGGGCGATCACCGGCAGTTTGGCGCCGCAGGGCATGAAGGGCGCCAGCATGGCGGTGGCGCGGCGCTCCCGCTCGTTGCGGATGGTACGGCAGGCCATGACGCCGGGAATGGCACAGCCGGTGGCAATCACAAAGGGAATCACGGACTTGCCGCTGAGCCCCACCTTCTTGAAGATGGGATCCAGCACCACGGATACCCGGGCCATATAGCCGCAGTCTTCCAGCAGGGCAATGAGGAAGTACATCACCATCACCAGCGGCAAAAAGCCGATGACCGCAATCAGACCGCCGATCACGCCATCCACCAGCAGGGTCTGCCAGATGGGGGCAGCGTTTTCCACCAGACCGGCCACCCACTGCTGGAAGCCTTCCAGCCAGCCGGTGAGGGTATCCGCCAGCCAGGGACCCAGCGTGGACTGGGAAATGTCGAATACCAGAAACATGACCAGTGCAAAGATGCCAAGACCGGCAATGGGATGGGTCAGCACTTCATCAATCCCATCCTGCACGTTTCTCTCACGGGTCAGTACAGTGCGGGTTTCCACCTGTTCCACAATGCCGTTTACATACGCAAAACGCTGACGATCGGCATCCGCCACCGCCTCACGGCTGGTCAGGTCAACCGCTTCCTGCACAAAGGGCGCAGTTTGGGATTGACCCACGGCAGCCATGGCGGCTTCCATCAGCTGCACGAGCCCCTCGCCGGTGGTTGCCGCCGTCAGCACCACGGGGCAGCCCAGTTTCTCAGCCAGCAGGGCTTCATTGATGACAGTCTGCTTTTTCTCGTTGGCGTCGGCTTTGTTCAGCGCCACCACCACCGGAATGCCCAACTCCAGCAGCTGTGTGGTGAAAAACAGGCTGCGGCTCAGGTTGGTGCCGTCCACGATGTTGAGAATCACGTCCGGCTGCTCGTTTTGTACATAGCTGGCGGTGATACTCTCCTCCGAGGTGAAGGGAGACATGGAGTAGGCACCGGGCAAATCCACAGCGGTCACATCCATCCGGTTGCCGGTCAGGCTCTTTTTCACCGGCGCCTCTTTCTTATCCACCGTAACGCCCGCCCAGTTGCCAACCCGCTCGTTGCGACCGGTAAGGGCGTTGTACATGGTGGTTTTGCCGCTGTTGGGGTTGCCTGTCAATGCCATTCTCATGGGGTATCGCCTCCGTTAGTTATGACTAATACACAGTGAAAGAAAAGCGGCTGCGTGAACAGCCGGACTTTTCTGCCGATATGCCTTACACCAGAATGGCCTGTGCCAGCTGCTTATCGATACAATAGCGGCCATCCTTTACCGCCACCACACAGCCTGCCCATTTGCGGCTGATAACAGTGATGGGTTCGCCGCTGTAGCAGCCCAGGGAAAACAGAAAGGCGTTCATTTCCTCGTCCTTGGTATCCACCTGACGGATGATATATTCCTTACCTTCGTTTGCGGAAAACAGATTCTTTTTCATCTTGCTGTGCCTCCTGACGGGATGCCTCCGGTGGGCATCTTGGTTGATGGTTAGCAGCTGCTAACCATTGTTCTGAAAGAATACCGCACTGCAATTAGTGGCGGCTAACTATTTATATCACATTATTCTCCCTTTGTCAACCAGCATTGCCAACTTTTTTGAATACTTCATCCGTTTACACCCATTAACTCCCCTTGTTCCCAAAACCTCCAAAAATTCCTATCCAGTTGCAAACAGACCAAAAAGCAGCTAAAATAGCAAAGAACCCTTGCCAAACAAGAAGGTGGAAAACCCTATGCACGGCTTTTTTCTCTATACCGGCAAAATTCTCCTTTACCTGCTTTTTACCCTGCCGGAACTGATGCTGCTCTATCCCGTTATGCGCCGCACTGCCAAGGTGCCGTTACGTTTGCGGGATTTCTTGCTCTGCACCCTGTTGATGGCCTGCAATATCGTCACCAACCGTTTGCTTGCCTTATGGGTCAGCGGGTTGAACATCCTCTCATCAATCTTCTGGTTCTTTGTGCTGGTGCGATTCGTTTTCCGGAAACGGGGCTGGCAATGCCTTGTGATTCTGGTGAAAACTGTGGTTTTACTTTCCATCATGGAAACGCTGTGTATGCTGATTTTCACCCTGATGGGCGCACTGGGGCTGGATCAGAACAAGCTGATGGTAACGGACATCAACGATCTGTTCAAAGCGGAGAATATGTTCTATTTTTCTCTGCTCAATTTTACTTCCATTCTGCTGCTGTGGCTGGGAATGATGGGCTGGGGTCGTATCCGCAGTTATTTCAGCAGGCAAAAAACCGAACCCGCCCGTCAGCAGGGGCTGCTGTTGCGGGCATTGCTCCGTCTGTCGGTGCTGATTCTCACCTCCCTTGGAATGCTGACGCTGCCCTTCGTGCTCTTCAGCGATCAGAGTCTGATTGAGTTCCTGATCACCAATCGGAATGAGTACATTTTGCTGACCATTTGTTCTGCCGGGCTGATGCTGGTCGCCCTGTCCTATATGCTTCAGGATATCCGCTACATCATCCAATTACAGCGGCTGAACACTTTGGAGCAGCAGCAGGCTATCAGCCAGAGCCTGTTGCAAAACCTGCGCTTTTTCCGGCACAATATGGTCAATATGCTTTACGGGCTGGAAGGCGTGCTCATCAGCGGCGACCGGGACAAGGTGACCGCCTACTACAACGAGATGCGGGAAAAATGCGCACTGGTCAACAACGAAAACATCCTTGCTCTGGAGCGGGTCGCCAATCCCTCCATCAGCGCCATCCTGCTGCATGGGGTGGATAAAGCCCGGCAGCTGAACCTGCCTATCAACCTGTATGTGCAGGAACAGGTGCAGTTTGGCCGCACCCTCAGCGATGCAGATCTGTGTCAGGTGCTGGGCGTGCTGTTGGACAACGCTATCGAAGCTGCCGACAAAGCCGAAGAACGGCACGTGACCGTTGAGCTGCGCAACGTGGACAAAAGTCTGGAAGTGATCATGAAAAACACCTACGCCGGAGAGGTTTCCCCGGAAAAGCTGACCATCGGCGGCGCTTCCACCAAGGAAGGCCACGAAGGGCAGGGCCTGCGCAGCTGCTACCATATCCTTTCCCGGCGCAAGGGCGCTTTTCTCAATTTCTGGGTCACCGGCCAGTATGTGCAGGCACAGCTGCTACTGGGACGGTAATGCTGCATAAGGAGGTGCCGCTATGGTGCAATCCATCTGGTATCACATCACGGGTCTGTTCTGGTTCTGCCTGTATCTGCTGCCCACCACACTGCTGCTGTACCCTCTCCTGCGGCGCATCACCGGCACAGAGCACCACCGGGAACAGTTAGTGCCCTTTGCACTGTTTTCCATGGGTAATTATACCTGCAACCGACTCATTGTTTTCTATGCCAACGGTTTGAATCTGATTTCATCATTGATCTGGTACTCTTTATTGTTGTTTGTTGCATTCCGCAAACGGGGCTGGAGTCTTTTGGTAAACCTTCTGAAGACGATGCTGACCATCGTCATTTATGAATTGACCTGTGCTTTGCTGATCAATCTCGGAAGTCGTTTTGGCATCGATCAGAATCTGTTTCTGCTCACCTCTCCTGAAACCCTGCATAACCATGCCATGCTGCTGGCTTTCGGCATCCTGAATCTGGTAGGGCTGGTGCCCATGCTGGCCGTCACTTTGCTGGTGGAAGCCATCATCAGGCACAAATCCATGCCCAGTGAGGCGCGCCGCCGTCGCTGGCTGTATGCCCGTTGCATCATCCGGGGCGTCCTGTTGGTGGCTTCCGCCTTTACGGTATTCTCCCTGCCTCAGTTCATCTTTGGCCCCAATTCCTTCGCCATCACCACCAAGAACCCGGCTTATCTGGTGCTGGTCACTGCCGTGGCCATTATGCTGGGCATAGCCATTTCTTACATGGTGCAGGATATCCGCTACATCATTCAGCTCCAGCGGCTCAACACTTTGGAGCAGCAGCAGGCCATCAGCAACAGCCTGTTGCAGAACCTGCGCTTTTTCCGGCACAACATGGTCAATATGCTCTACGGGCTGGAAGGAGTGCTCATCAGCGGCGACCGGGACAAGGTGACCGCCTACTACAACGAGATGCGGGAAAAATGCGCCCTGGTCAACAATGAAAACATTCTTGCTCTGGAGCGGGTCACTCATCCTTCCGTCAGCGCTATTCTGCTGCATGGAGTGGACAAGGCCCGGCAGCTGAACCTGCCCATCAACCTGTATGTACAGGAACAGGTACAGTTTGGCCGCACCCTCAGCGATGCGGATCTGTGTCAGGTGCTGGGCGTGCTGTTGGACAACGCCATCGAAGCTGCCGACAAAGCCGAGGAACGGCACGTGACCGTGGAGCTGCGCAACGTGGACAACAGTCTGGAAGTGATCGTGAAAAACACCTACGCCGGAGAGGTTCCCCCGGAAAAGCTGACCATCGGCGGCGCTTCCACCAAGGAGGGTCACGAGGGGCAGGGCCTGCGCAGCTGCTACCACATCCTTTCCCGGCGCAAGGGCGCTTTCCTCAACTTCTGGGTCACCGGACAGTATGTGCAGGCGCAGCTTTTGCTGGGCCGGTAAGCTGTTCTCACGCTCCGATTTCTGATTTTTGCACAGGAGGAAGCATTCATGCTGCATCTGATTCTTTGCGATGACAACCCCCGCCACAATCAGACAATGACCTATCATCTGGAAAAAATCATACCCAACCTGCCCACGGCGTGCACCATCGACCTGACCACCACCGACCCCCGGCAGGTGATCGCTCATGCGGCTGCCTATCACCATCAGGAAGACCATACCATCTATCTGCTGGATCTGGAAATGGAAACCGACCTGAGTGGGCTGGATGTGTGTGCAGCCATCCGGGAGCATCAGCCCAAGGCCTATGTCATCTACGTATCCGCCTATGCAGAATATGCCATGGAATGCTGCCGTTCCCATGCCTTCGATTTCATCCTGAAGCCCTACACCACCCAGCGGCTGGAAAACGCCCTTCGGGATGTGATCCTGCACATTGAGCGCAACCGCTCCGTATACCCCCTCAACATTACGGCAGGCACTGTAACCCAGATGCTGGATCAGAAGGAGATCCGCTACCTGCAAATGGAGCGGGAGTATGTGACTGCTCATATGAACGGCGGCGTATTCACCTGGCGGGAGAGCATGACCCATCTGATGCCCCGGCTGAACCCGGACTGGTTTGTGCGCATCCATAAAAGCTGCGCCATCAACCGGCTGTACATCCAACAAGTGGATCAGAAAGGCCGGGAGGTAACCCTGAAGGGCGGCACGGTGCTGAGTATTTCCCGTCGCCTGATCGGGCAGCTGAATGGGCTGGAAGCACCCGTCCTGCAAACGGAAGGAAGCGACCTGAATCAGTGATCTGCAGCACATTGGAAAACAAGGATAATCTTTCCTGTTGCTATCAGCGGTTCATATGGCGCTACCAACGGTTTGCCATGAACTGCACAGTTTTATACAATTCAATTAATCACTGCCGCATCGCCCAGCCCTGTGCTGCCAGCATATCACGAACGTCAGACATTCGTGCGGCAGTGTTTTTTGTGCCTGTTAGCCCTTGCCTTTCTGCCCCATCCGGCTTATGATAGAGGCAAGAAAAAAACCATACCGAACCCTGCCGGGAAAGGAGAAATCCTCATGAAATCACCCCTGCCCGATTACCTGCGTATGCCCGTGGATGCCGCCCCGGATCAAAGCCACATCTTTCTCAGCGGCGATGTACGCCTGACTGTTCTCACCCCCTGCCTTGTGCGCATTGAACAGGGTTCCTTCACCGATGAGGCCACCCTCACCGTCATCCGCCGCCATCTGGGTCCCTGCGCCGTGGATGTGGATACCACCGGCGGCGTCACCACCCTGCGCACGGATATGCTCACCCTGCGCCACGACCCTGCGCTGCCCCTTTCCCAGGGCCTGACCATTCAGCGGAAGGTGTCGCCGGGCTTTTTGTGGCATTATGGCAACAAACCCCTGCACAATTTAGGCGGCACCACCTCCACCCTGGACGGGGTGGACGGCGCCTGTCCCATTGAGGACGGTGTGTGCTCTCTGGATGGCTATGCCCTCATCGACGACAGCCAAACGCCCCTCATCCGTCAGGACGGCTGGTTTGCGGAGCATCCGGAGGGACTGGATCTGTACTTCTTCGGCTATGGTCACGACTATACCCAGTGCGTCAAGGATTACTACCGCCTCACCGGTGCGCCGGGACTGCTGCCTGCCTGGGCGCTGGGCAACTGGTGGAGCCGCTACCATGCCTATACGGACACGGAATATCTTTCCCTGATGGATGAATTCCACCGGCATGATGTGCCCCTCAGCGTGGGCATTGTGGACATGGACTGGCACCTGACCGACGGCGACGGCCGGGAGTACTGGAAGGACGGCTGGACGGGCTACACCTGGAACGAAAAACTGTTCCCGGATTACAGAGCCTTCATTGCGGAGCTGCACAGCCGGGGCCTTCGCACAGCCCTGAACCTGCACCCCTCCTCCGGCGTGCGCAAGCACGAGAAGCAGTACCCGGAAATGGCCGCCCGCCTTGGCGTTAACCCTGCCACGGAAAAGCCCATTCCCTTCGACTGGCTGAACCCGGATTTCCTCCGTGCCTATTTTGAGGTGCTCCACTTCCCCTACGAAGCCGACGGCATCGACTTCTGGTGGATGGACTGGCAGCAGGGCAACGACTACGCCGCCATCACCGGCGATGGGCGGAAGCCCAAAGGCCCTACCGGCATTACCCCCCTGTGGATGCTGAACCATATGCACTATCTGGCAGCCCAGCGGGTTGGCAAGCGCCCCATGATCTTTTCCCGCTTTGCTGGGCTGGGCAGCCAGCGGTATCCCATCGGCTTCTCCGGCGATACCTACATCACCTGGGAAAGCCTGCGCTTCCAGCCCTGTTTCACCGCCACTGCCTCCAATATCGGCTACAGCTGGTGGAGCCACGACATCGGCGGTCACATGGGCGGCTACCGGGATGACGAGCTGACCGTCCGCTGGATTCAGCTGGGCGTATTCTCCCCCATTTTCCGTCTCCACTCCACCGACAGCCCCTTCCTTGGCCGGGAACCCTGGAACTACAACCGCCGGGCGCAGCTGGTTATCGAGGACATGATGCGCCTGCGCCACCGGCTGTTTCCCTATCTGTACACCATGTGCCGCCGCAATGCAGAGGAACTGCTGCCGCTGGTGCGTCCCATGTACCACACCCACCCGGAATGCGCCGAAGCCTATCAGGTGCCCAACCAGTACTGGTTCGGCAGTGAGCTGATCGCCGCCCCCATCACCCGGAAAGCCGATGAAAGCGACCTGGGCAAAGCCGACAGTTGGCTGCCCGAGGGCACATGGGTGGACTTCTTCACCGGCTATGTGTACAAGGGCAGCCAGACCCTTGCGCTATACCGCCCCCTGGAAGAAATGCCCCTGTTCATGAAGGCCGGCGGCATCATCCCCATGCAGGCTCACGTGCCGGGCAGCCGCAGGTTGGGCCTTGCCGAGCAGATGGAGCTGCACCTTGCTGCCGGCGCATCCGGCGCCTTCACCCTCTACGAGGATGACGGGGATACCCTTGCCTACCAGCAGGGCGCCTATGCCGAAACCCGCTTCGCCCTTGACTGGCAGCCTGCCAAGGCCCAGCTGACCATTCATCCTGTCACCGGGCAGACCAGCCTTGTGCCAACCCGGGACTGGACGCTGTATCTCCATGGTTTCCGCAGAGGAACCGTGGTCAAGATGGGCGGAGAACCCCTGCCCATCCGCTACGATGAGGCCACCAACACCGCCATCGTCACCCTGCAGGAAGTACACGCCGACCATGGCATCCAGTTGACCCTCACCCATGAAGCCGCTTTGCTTCACGACAACAGCGACTGCCGCACCCGCATTCTGGACAGGCTTACCCGCGCCCAGAACAGTCAGCGGGACAAGGAATTCCTCCTGAAAACCGCCGACCGGCTCCTTTCGGATATCGCCAGCGGCAAGCCCCTGCAGCCCTGGAACACCGGCGCTGCCGAATGCCCGTCTTTGGGCGGGTATATCGTGGAGATGGTAAGGCAGGTGTGAGGAAGGGACGGGTGTAGGACGGTCAGGGGCGCTGCCCCTGACAACCCCGGCAGGGAGCAAGGCTCCCTGCACCCTCTCATTGCCCCGTTTCACGGACAAAAAAGGGCAAATCATGGCCTGGAATTCGCTGCTGTTGTTCATACCCTGCGCATTCCCATAACGGCTACAAAACAACCAAAGGAGAAACCCTATGAACTGGAAACCCATGATTCTTCTCATCGTGTCCCTGACCAGCGCCTACCAGATGCTGCTTCACTTCATCCAGTACCGCTCCGCATCCAACCCCATCCCGGAAAACGTCAGCGACATATATGATGCGGAAACCCACAAACGCTGGATGGCATACTCCGGCGAAAAGAACCGTTTGCAGATTTTTGCCTCCCTCATCAGCTGGGCTATCACCTTTGTGCTGCTTTGCCTGAATGCCCATGCCGCCGTGGCGAAGCTGTTTCCCCAGAATCTGTATGTGCAGCTAATGGTGGTCATCACCTTCCAGACCCTGCTGGAAACCCTCTTTTCCATTCCCCTTGGCTATATCAACACCATGAAGATCGAGGAAAAATACGGTTTCAACCGTTCCACCAAAAAGACCTTCGCCATCGATCAGGTGCGGAATCTGCTCATTGAGCTGGTGCTGGGCATCGTTTTGGGCGTATTGCTGTGCGCTCTGCACCAGTGGCTGGGGGATGGCATGGTGCTGCTCTTTGCCGCCTGTGTGTTTGCTATCGGGCTGTTCATTTCCTTCCTGTACCCCATTCTCAGCCGCATGAGCAACAAATTTGTGCCCTTGGAAGAGGGCGAACTGCGGGAAAAGCTCACCGCCCTGCTCACCAAGCACGGCTACAAAGTGAAGGCCATCGAGGTGATGGACGCCTCCCGCCGCACCACCAAATCCAACGCCTACTTTACCGGCTTTGGCAGCCTGAAAACCATCGTTCTCTACGATAATCTGGTCAACACCATGACCCCGGACGAAATCTGCGCTGTGTTTGCCCACGAGCTGGGCCACGGTCTGAACAAGGATGTGCTGAAAATGCAGCTGATGAATCTGGGCAATATGCTGCTGATGGCGCTGCTGGCATGGCTGTGCGTCCGCACAGTCGGGATGCACACCGCCTTTGGGTTTGGCAGCGTGAACTATGGCTTTGCCTACATCCTGCTGGGCTGCGCATGGCTCGCCCTGCTTTCTCCCCTGACCGGCCTCATCACCAGCGCATACAGCCGCCGGGCTGAATACCGGGCCGACCGGCAGGCCATCAGCGAAGGATATGGTCAGGCGCTCATCACCGGTTTGAAAAAGCTGGCCAAGGACAATTTCTCCCATCTATCCCCCTCGCCTTTGCTGGTGAAACTCACCTACAGCCATCCGCCCCTGAGTCAGCGCATCGCCGCCATCGAAGCCGCCCTGCCTCCTTCCCAGACGCCCGAAACCGACCCGGTGGAATAGGCCATCCCTACCAAACGAAATATTCAGCGTTATTTTACCAAACCCGGCAGGACATTCCCCTGCCGGGTCGAATGTGTTAGAGGTCAAGTGCGCCAACGTGTGCACACCACAACAGAAACGAGGAATTTCCATCATGCGTATTTTTGAAGGCTATCAGAAGGGCATCAATCTGGGCGGTTGGCTGAGCCAGCTGCTGGGCACCGATGACGCCCACTTCAACGGCTTCATCACCGAAAGCGACATCGCCAACATCGCCGCCATGGGCTGTGACCACGTGCGTCTGCCTGTGGACTGCGACACCGTATTCGCCGATATGGGCAACACCATCCTGCCCCGCATCGAATACATCGACAAGTGCATCGACTGGTGCGGCAAGCACGGCCTCAATCTGGTGCTGGACCTGCACAAGACCTTCGGCTATATGTTCTCCACCAACGACCGCAACTTTGGCGCCACCTTCTTCCACGATGCCGACCTGCAGGCTGCCTTCCTGCGCATCTGGACGGTGTTTGCCAATCGCTACGGCAAGTATGCCGACCGGGTGGCCTTTGAGCTGCTCAACGAAGTGGACCTGCCCGATGTGGTCAACGAGTGGAACGGCATCATCCGCAAGGCCATCGAGACCATCCGCCCCATCGCTCCCGACACCTGGATTCTGGTGGGCGGCGTGCGCTACAACGCCGTAACCAGCGTGCCCACCCTGGACAAGCCCTACGATGACAAGATCGTTTACAATTTCCACTGCTATGAACCCCTGATCTTCACCCATCAGAAGGCCTACTGGGTCAACCATATGCCCCGTGACTTCGAAATCGCCTATCCCCTGCCTGTGGGCGCTTACATGAAAGCCGCCGAAGAGCTTGGAATGTGGCAGGCCGGCGAGGCCAAGCCCGGTGATGAAGAGCTTATCAGTCCCGAATATTTCCAGAAGATGTTCAAGGTGGCTGTGGATGCCGCTGAGGCCGTCAATGCGCCCCTGTACTGCGGCGAATACGGCGTTATCGATCTGGCGCCTGTGCCCGATACCCTCCGCTGGCTGACCGATATCAACGCTGCTTTCACCAAGTACGGCATCGGCCGTGCCCTCTGGACCTACAAGAAGCACAGTTTCGGCCTTATGGATGCTCACTACGACGACATCCGGGAAGAAATGGTGAAGGTGCTGTAAAAAAGATGTGAGCAGAAGTGTTGCGCCTGAAATTGCAGCTTTGCCGCCCATCAGCAAACAAAGCCTGTGAAGGACTTTTCCTCCACAGGCTTTGTTTGTGTCACTCCATTTCCATTCTGCATCCCCGTTCATAGTCCAGACGGTAGATGCTGATGGCATCCTCCGGTACGGGAGCGTCCGGATCATAGGTTGGGCCTGCAAACAGGGGATCCCACTGGGAATTCATCTCTTTGGCCGGGGCCAGCCACACTTCCTTGGGCAATTCACCAGAGATGGGCGACAGCATCATCGTCAGATGCACCGGCTTCCCATCCTCCATATCGCCCCAGTAGCTGCCGTTGTTCAGCAGCCGGCGGCCTTCCCGGTCCACCAATTGCAGTCCGTCCCGCAGCAGTTGCCGTACTGCCTGCGGATCGCCGGTCAGGTCGCCTTCCAGCTGCCCGCCTGCATGGCTCAACTGGAAACTCGTCAGTGTGAAGGTGCAGCCATCCAGTTGATAGCTTGTTTGGGTGGGCTTTGCCAGCTGTACCCCCTCGCTGCTCAGGGTAACAGGCACCTCCAGGGTGAGGGTATCCACCCCTTCCGCCCAGCCCAGCTGCCGGAACACCTCTGCGTACATTTCCGAACCGGACTGAGAAGCATTGTAGGCCCGATAGGCATCCTCAGGACGGAACAGCCACAGGTTGCAATAGCCGGTTTCATCCGTTACCAGACATTGGCGGGTTTCGTTGGGGTTTTCCCCCTCATATGCCCGGTAATCCACTATCTGTGGCGTTTGGATGGGTCTCCACACCGTCACCGTCAGGCGCAGAATATGCTCGCCCTGAGGAATGGCAGCCTGACCAAGATATTTCCCGTTTTCATCCAACAGATGACCATACGTTGCTTCATGGTACAGCACATAACTTTCCGGCAGGGGGATGCCATCCACTGTGCCCCCCAGCAAAACACCGGCGCTGCCAGCGCCCTCCATCAGCAAATCGCCGCCGGTGCGGTCAAGGGGCAGATTTCCCAGCGAGAGTTCATCCACGGTATACAAAAGGAGTTCGTCAGTGGGGTTGCTGAGCGTTACAGAAGTATGCAATGCCCTGCCGTCATAGAGCAGCTCATCCAATGTCAGGCTGCCGGATGGGGTGGCGGCCGTTTCCTGCGGGGTCTGAATCTGTGCAAGCAGCGCATCCGGTGCTTCTCCGCCGTAGCGGTACAGATGATCCGCAATATTGGAATGCATCAGCGCAACCGCTGCGCCCAGCGTCAGGATCAAAACAGCAATCACCACTGCCAGTGATACCGTCATTTTCTTTTTCACAGGCTCGTTTTCTCCTTTCATTTGTGCCAGAATCTGACACTTGCGGTACGGGGAGAGCTGACAGCCGGTAATGGCATCATTCAGCGCCTGTCTCAATTCGGTTTCTTTCATGGCTGTCCCTCTCCTTCCCATTCCAATTTCAGATGTTTCTGGGCTTTATCCAGCCGCCGGTAAACAGCGGAGCGGCTGATTTCCAAAAGATTGGCAATCTCCTCTGCCGTCATGCGGTTCCAGTAAAACAGCACCACCACTTCCCTCTCCCGAAGGGGCAGCTGCCGCACCAGCTGTACAATTTCCGAATCAAAGGCGGCAGGGGCCGAGGCCATTGTCTCTTCCGGCGTAATGCGCCGGTCGTTGTAGCGAAACCACCGGCTGCGGTGATAATCATGGCAAAGATTCACCGCCACCCGCATCAACCACGCCTTTTCGCTTTCCGGATGATAATCCCGCCGCTTCCATGCCCTCAGAAAGGTTTCCTGCACCATATCCTGTGCCAGCGACCAGTCATTGAGCAGCAGCGTGCACACGCCCAGCAATGCGCCGGAATAAGCATCCATCAGGCGGCACATTTCTTCTTCATCGGTAACGCCCGGTACCAAGGCCTCCCGTTGCATCCGCCTCACCTCCTTCTATCAATCAGACGAAATGCGCTGCGGTTTTGTCGCATTTCCCTGAAATTTTGTGCAAAAAACCCAGCAAGCCGGAAATAAGACGGATTGCTGGGTTTTTGATGATTCTGTTGTGATTTCTTTGCACCCGTGTAGTGGGTGCAATATGCGGGGTGCAGGCGGCACGGCATCCTGCCGGGAGCCAAGGGCAGAGCCCTTGGCCGTATGCACCCTTGCGTTTCACAGCCTTACTTGCACAGCTTCACAAACTCGTCCACTTCGCCGCGAACCACATCCAGCGCACTGCGCCAGTAATCCACGCTGCGCACATCGATGCCCACGGAAGCCGCCACTTCAGCGATGGTGCCGCTACCGCAGGAAGCCAGCATGGCATCGTACTTGGGCAGGAAGGAAGCGCCTTCCTTCTGGTAGAGCGCAAACACGCCCAGACCGAACAGCAGGCCGAAAGCATAGGGGAAGTTGTAGAAATGCAGGCCCACGTTGTAGTAGTGGCTCTTGTTGACCCACATGGAGGGATGGCGCACATCCTTGTCCAGACCATCGCCATAGGCCGCCTCCTGCGCATCCAGCATCATCTGGTTCAGCTCGGCTGCGCTGGGGGTATGGGTCTTGCGGGCTTCGAACACAGCGCTTTCAAAGAGGAAACGGCTGTAGATATCCACCACGGTCTGGGTGGCTTCCATCAGGCTGTTTTCCAAAAGCACGAAACGGGTCTTTTCATCAGCGGTTTCCCGGACGGTGTGGCTGAGCAAAGTCTCGTTGAAAATGGAGGCGGTCTCTGCCAGCTGCATGGGGATATCCGTCATGAGGACGGGCACCCGTTCCAGGCAGCGATCGTGCCAGCCGTGGCCCAGCTCATGGGCCAGGGTGCTCACATCGGAGAAGCTGCCCACAAAGTTGGTCAGCACACGGCACATCTTCTTCTGATGATAACCGGCACAGAAAGCGCCGCCTTCCTTGCCTTCCCGGGGCAGGAAATCGATCCAGCGGTTGTCGATGGCATGGGCAATGAAAGCGCCCATCTCGGGATGCACCTTGGTAAAGGTGCTCACCAGCAGTTCCCGGGCTTCCTCCACGGTGTAGCGCAGGCTGGCTTCGCCCACGGGGGCAAAGAGATCGTAGAAGGGCAGACCGTCGTTGTGACCCAGCAGCTTACCCTTGGCCCGCAGATAGCGACGGAAATCCGGCAGGGCTTCCCGGATGGCGGTGAGCATGGCATCCAGGGTTTCCCGGTCCATGCGGCTTTCGGTGAGCTGACGGGAGAGAATGTCGGGGTACTTCTGGGCTTCACACATGGTCATGGCTTCGCCCTTGATGCCGCTCAGGCAGAAGGCCATGGGGGTCTCCACCTTGGCGTAGGAAGCCAGCTCGGCTTCGTAGGCAGATTTGCGGACAGCGGGATCGGGATCGTAGGCCATGCCACGGACAGCGGGCAGGGGCAGGCTCTTGCCGTCCAGTTCCACGGTGTGGCTGCCCATGAGCCGGTCACGGAGCTTGGAGAAGGCTTCGGCGCCATCCAGAGACATCCGCAGCATCCACTTCTCCATGTCCTCGGGCAGCAGATGTTCGGCCTGTTCCTTGGTTTCCCGCAGCATGAAGGCATGGGCCTTCAGGGTTTCGCTTTGGGCAATGCAGGCTTCCAGATCGGCAATGCCGCCCACCAGCCGCACAATGGCGCTGGAATTGAGCTGCACATCCACCATCATGTTGCTGAGGCGGTCCAGATAGCGCAGAGCCTCCTCGTTGGTGCAATCGGTGGCCAAAGTCAGCTGGGTAAAGCCGTAGGCGTTGCTGAGCAGGTTGCTCAGCTCAGAGGATGCCGCCACCATCTTTTCCAGCTTCTCCACATCGCTGCTGTTCCCGGCGGCGATTTTCTGTGCAGAATGGCTCAGCTCGGCGATGCGCTGGATGTCATTTTCCAGCTGGGGGTCGTCAAAACCGTTGTAGAATACGGACAGATCCCAGGTCATTTCCATGATATTTCACTCCTGTCGTTGCTCAAATGGTTGCATTGGGTTGAATTGGCTGGATATGTTGCAAACAGGGCATCGGACGAAGCCTTTGCCCTGTTTTGGTGTGGTATGGAATTGGGGGGGAAACAACTGAGGGTAGGCTGCCGGTGGCGATGACTTTGCTAAAATGGGCTGTCCAGTGGCAATGCCCTACCATCAGTCAGGCTGCGCCTGACAGCTTCCTCCCCGCTGCGGCAGGGAAGAAGCCTTTGCGGATGGCCATAGCGGTGGCCCTGACCATGCGGGGGATTGCCCGGGTTCCTTGAAGGAAAGTGACGAAGTCACCACCCAAGCCATCTCGCAGACCACGCCGGGCCTCACCCAACACCCTCGAAGAAAAGTGACGAAGTCACCCTTGAAGGAAAGTGACGAAGTCACCACCCAAGCCATCTCGCAGACCACGCCGGGCCTCACCCAACACCCTCGAAGAAAAGTGACGAAGTCACCCTTGAAGGAAAGTGACGAAGTCACCAC
>JAFVXE010000030.1 GCA_017501255.1 Clostridia bacterium
CGCCCCGAAAAACGGCATATAAAAGGGATTTGACCAAAGGGAGCGTGTCGCCGTTTTCTGCTTACTCTTTTTCAAAAGAGTAAGTGCGGGTGTGGGGGCGCACAGCCCCCACCCACTCCCTCGCAGCGGCACTGCGAGAAAACTCGCCCAGCCGCTGCTGCGAACAATAGCAACAAATCCCTACCCTCAGTCAACCCTTCGGGTTGCCAGCTCCCTCCCTCACGGGAAGGAGCCTTTGGGGTCACTGGCAACGGCAGTGCAAGGAAGGATCCTTTGCAATCCATTTGCCTGCCCCCCTCCCCGCTGCGGCAGAAAAAAGCCCCATCAACCACAAAACAAAAAGCTGCTGCCGGATTCATTGGCAACAGCTTTTGGTTTTTTCAATCTACCTCACCACAACCCCGCCATCCCCATACAACTCCCGGCAGGCTTCCAGCATCGCATCGGTGGTGCTGCACCAGCTGTCCCGGCTGAGCAGCAGGGCAATGCCTTCATCCTGCAACTTCACATACACGGGCACATCGCCGGGGTAGGCCTTGCACAGCCGCTTGACGGTGTCCATATGCGCCCGGGAGGGCAGCAGCAGATACAGCCGCTTGGCGGCTTCCTTGGCCAGCTGGGCATCGGTTTTGCCGGACGGGACGGAATCAGCTAAGGCCGCTGAGGCGACAGGCGCAGCGGGCTTCGATACAGCAGGCATAGCCGCCTCTTGCTTCCCAGGGACATCCTTCGCCGCCGGCTGTACGGTGGCGGTCGCCTTTGCCGATGCTCCACCGGCGAAGCCGCCCCGCCCCTTGCTATACCGCCCATACTCCCGCTGGGCCTTGGGCTTGACCCCCTGCGCCACGGTTTCTTCGTTGAGGGGCCGCACGGAATCCACCAGCAGCTTGGGTTCTTCCTCTTCCCGCAGGCTCAGCTTGCCTTCCAGCATCACCAGCTGGTCAACGGCCAGCATATTCACAAAGCGCTCGTATACCTTGGGGAACACCAGTCCCTCGATTTGGCCGGTCAGGTCTTCCAAAGTGAGGAAGCCCATCATGGAGCCTTTTTTGGTAATCTTGCCCCGGGTGGCGGTGAGGATGCCCGCCATCATTACCGGCAGGCCGTCGCTGTTGTGGGCGGATTCCTCGTTGTCGGCCATGTCGTAGACGGCGGAAACCGTGGTGAAGCCCGCCGTCAGCAGATGCGCCACCTCGTCCAGCGGGTGACCGGTGATGTACACGCCGGTCATTTCCTTTTCCATGCTCAGCAGCACCCGGCGGGGATGTTCCACCAGTTCCGGAATGTGATAGGCTGCCTTGGCGGGCGCGCCGTCGCCCATGGCCAAGTCAAAGAAGCTGACCTGCCCCGCCACGTTCTGGCGGCGGCGCTGGGCGCTGTCATCCATGAGGCCTTCGTAGACCAGCATCAGCTGGGCACGGTTGTGGCCCATGCCATCGAAGGCGCCCGCCTTGATGAGGCATTCCACCATGCGCTTGTTCAGCTGGTCGGAGGCGGTGCGCTCGATAAAGTCCACCATATCGGCAAAGGGGCCGTTCTGACGCTCCTTTTCAATCTGCTTCACTGCGCCGTGACCCACGCCCTTGATGCCGCCCAGACCGAAGCGGATGCCGGGCTTGCCGGATTCGTCCTTATCCACGGAGAACTTCCAGCCGGAATGGTTCACGTTGGGAGGCAGCATGGGGATGCCGTTTTGGCGGCAGTATTGGATATAGCCCGCCACCTTGGGCATGTTGTCCATGACGGAGTTCATCATGGCAGCCATGAAGGGCACCGGGTGGTGCAGTTTCAGCCAAGCGGTCTGCACAGCCACCACGGCGTAGGCGGCGGCGTGGCTTTTGTTGAAGGCGTAGGAGGCAAAGGCGCTCATCTCGTCATAGATGGCACCGGCGGCTTCCGGGGTCACGCCCCGGCGGATGCAGCCTTCGATGACCACGTTGCCGTTTTCATCGGTCATGCCGTTGATAAAGTATTCCCGCTCCTGGGCCATCACGTCTTTTTTCTTTTTCGCCATGGCACGGCGCATCAGGTCGCTGCGGCCAAGACTGTAACCCGCCAAGTCCCGAACGATCTGCATCACCTGCTCCTGATACACCATGCAGCCGTAGGTCACATCCAGAATGGGGGCCAGCTGGGGGGTGATGTATTTGACTGTGGAGGGATCCTGTTTGCCGGCGATGTACCGGGGAATGGAATCCATGGGGCCGGGGCGGTAGAGGGAAATGGCGGCGATCACATCCTCGAAGCAGGCGGGCTTCATGTTCTGCAAAAACAGCCGCATACCGCCGCTTTCCAGCTGGAACACGCCGTCGGTGTCGCCGGCGGAGATCATCCGGTACACGCCCGTATCGTCCAGCGGAATGTCCTCCGGGGTCAGGTGAATGCCCTCCTGGGCCAGCAGATCCAGCGTATCCCGGATGACGGTCAGGGTGCGCAGACCAAGGAAGTCCATCTTCAAAAGACCCAGCGATTCCAGCGTGCCCATGGGGTACTGGGTGGTGACCACTTCATCGTTGAGTTGCAGGGGCACATATTCGGTGACCGGTTGGGCGGTGATCAGCACGCCTGCCGCATGGGTGCTGGCGTGGCGGGGCATCCCCTCCAGCGTCAGGGACATATCGTAGAGCTTTTGCACCTGCGGGTCGTCCCTGACCAGCTCCTTCAGCTGGGGGCTGACCTCCATGGCTTTGCTGAGGGTCATATCCAGCGCAAAGGGAATGGACTTGGCGACCTGATCCACTGAGGCGTAGCTCATGCCCAGCACCCGGCCCACATCCCGGATAACGGCCTTGGCCTTCATGGTACCGAAGGTGATGATCTGGCTGACGTGATCCTGCCCGTATTTCCGGGCCACGTAGTCGATAACCTCCTGACGGCGCTCGTAGCAGAAGTCGATGTCCAAGTCCGGCATGGACATACGCTCCGGGTTCAGGAAGCGCTCGAACAGCAGGTTGTATTTGAGGGGATCCAGCATAGTGATGGAGAGGGTATAGGCCACGATGCTGCCAGCGCCGCTGCCACGGCCCGGCCCCACCATGATGCCATGGTTTTTGGCGTAGCCGATGAAATCCCACACGATGAGGAAGTAATCCACATAGCCCATGCGGGCGATCATGGAAAGCTCGTACTGGAGCCGCTGCCGGGGTTCGCTGGCCGGATCGTCTGCCTGGGCGGGATACAGGCGGCGCAGGCCCTCCATGCACAGGCGGGTAAGCATTTCCTCGGCGGTTTCCCCGGTCTCGATGGGATAATGGGGCAAATGCAGCTTGCCGAATTCAAATTCCACCTTGCACCGGGCAGCAATCTCGCCGGTGTTATGCACGGCCTCGGGTACATCGGCGAACAGCCGCAGCATTTCCTCTTCACTTTTCACGTACAGCTCGTCGGTTTCCATGCGCATACGGGTTTCGTCCTGCAAGGTTTTGCCCGTCTGGATGCACATGAGCACCTCCTGCGCCGGCGCATCCTCCCGGTAGAGGTAGTGGCAGTCGTTGGTGGCGGCCAGCGGGATGCCCGTCTCCCTGCTCAGTTTGATCAGCTGGGGCAGCACCTGCCGCTCCTCGCTGAGCCCATGGTTCATGATCTCGATATAGTAGTGATCCTTGCCAAAGAGCTCCTGCATGGAAAGGGCGTAGGCCTTGGCATCCTCATAGCGGCCTGCCATGAGCATCTTGGGCAGATCGCCGCTTAAGCACGCCGACAGGCAGATGAGGCCTTCGCTGTGCTCTTTCAGCAAGGTATAGTCGATGCGGGGCTTGTAGTAGAAACCTTCGGTGAAGCCTGCGCTGACCAGCTTCATCAGGTTGCGGTAGCCGGTGTTGTTTTCGCACAAAAGGATCAGGTGGCTGTACTCCCGGGCTGCCCCCTGCTTGTCAAACCGATCCTGACAGATGTACACCTCGCAGCCGATGACCGGGGTGATGCCCGCCTTTTTGCAGGCATTGTAAAACTCCACAGCGCCGTACATCACGCCGTGGTCGGTAATGGCCGCATGGGTAAAGCCCAGCTCGCTGAGGCGCTTGACCAGCGGCGAAATGCGGTTGGCGCCATCCAGCAGGCTGTATTCGGTGTGCAGGTGCAGGTGGGTGAAGGACATGGCGGGGCTCCTTTGGTTGTGATGATGGGTTTATTATAGCAGGTTTGGGGGTGCGTGGCTATAGGGGGATGAAATGGGGGTGGAGGCAAGTCCTCTGTCTGCGCTGCGGGCTGTTAGCTTCCTTGCATAGGGGAGCCTTTGAGGGTCTCCCTCAAAAGGCTTCTTCCCCCATCGGGGGAGGAAGCTGTCAGGCGCAGCCTGACTGATGGTAGGGGTGTTTGCAGGGCCTATGGTGGAGTAGTCGACTTTCGCTACCCTCAGTCAGCCCTTCGGGCTGCCAGCTCCCTCCGCAAGCGGAAGGAGCCTTTTTCATCCCCGCAGCCAACCTCCGCCCAGCGGGGTCGTCCCCCGCAGTGCCGAAGGCACGAGGAGGCGACCCAAGCGAGCGGCGTGGGGAAGGGCAGGGCCCCTTCCCCTTTAAGCCGCGACTTCTATTGTCCACATCCGGCGCGAACACCCTGTCCTTCCGATAGGAGGACAGGGTGGACGTGCATAGGCGAGGACGGCGACCCAAGCGAGCGGCGGGGGGAAGGGAAGGGCCCCTTCCCCTTTAAGCCGCGGCATCTATTGTCCACATTCGGCGCGAACACCCTGTCCTTCCGATAGGAGGACAGGGTGGACGTGCATTTTCGTATATTTTCGTCCCCAAAACCGATTGTAAACATCCATCAACTATGATACAATCCATGTAAATGGAAATGTTCGCCATGCCTCGTCAACGCCGGGGAAGCGAAAACGTTTTCGACTACGGATAAACCAAGGAGGAACCAAAAATGAATTACGGTTACTTCGATAACGACAAGCGGGAGTATGTGATCACCGATCCCCGCACCCCCGCTCCCTGGGCCAACTATCTGGGCAGCCCCGCCTACGGCGCCATCGTTACCCAGAATGCCGGCGGCTACAGCTTCGTCAAGTCCGGCGCTGCTGGCCGTATCCTGCGCTACACCTTCAACCAGTTCGATGAGCCTGGCCGCTACATCTATCTGCGGGATCAGGAAACCGGCGATTTCTGGTCTGCCAGCTGGCGGCCGGTGGAAAAGCCCCTCACCGAGTACAAGACCATCACCCGCCACGGCACCAGCTATACCGAGATGGAAAGCGAGTACAGCGGCATCCAGTCCAAGACCCTGTACTATGTGCCCATGGATGCCACCCACGAAGTGTGGCGGCTCACCCTGACCAACACCGGCGACAAGGAACGCTCCATCGGCGTGACCGGCTACTGCGAGTTCACCACCGAGAGCTTCTATTCTCAGGATCTGGTCAACCTGCAGTACACCCGCTTCATCACCACCACCGAGTATAAGGACAACTTCATTCTGGAGCACATCAACCAGTTTGTGGGCCGGGATGAGAACGGCGAAAACGGCAAGGAACGCTTCTTCGGTCTGGCTGGCGCACCGGTGGAAAGCTACACCGGCCGTCGTGAGGATTTCGTTGGCGTAAGCCGCTTCAACGCCCCCAAGGGCGTGGTGGACGGCAAGCTGCCCAACACCCTCAACTTCAACGGCAACCCCTGCGGCGCTTTGAATACCGTCATCACTCTGAAGCCCGGCGAAACCAAGACCGTGGCTTTCGTGCTGGCACAGAAGGGCTCCAAGGAAGCCCGTGAGCTGCTGGCCCACTATGCGGATACCGCCACCGTGGTGGATGCGGAACTGAGCGAGCTGATCGCCTACTGGCACGGCAAGCTGAGCCATCTGAACATCAACACCCCCAGCCATGAGCTGAACACCATGATCAACACCTGGAACGCCTTCCAGTGCTTCACCACCTTTGTGTGGAGCCGTGCGGCTTCTCTGGTGTACTGCGGCGAGCGCAACGGCTACGGCTACCGTGATACCGTGCAGGATATTCAGGGCATCATCCATCTGGATCCTGAAATGGCCAAGGAGCGCATCGTGTTCATGCTGAGCGCTCAGGTGCATCACGGCGCTGGTCTGCCGCTGGTCAAGTTCACCCACAATCCCGGCCACGAGGACAAGCCCGAGGACGAAAGCTACGTCCGTGAAACCGGCCATCCCGCCTACCGTGCCGATGACGCCATGTGGCTGTTCCCCACTGTGTACAAGTACATCGCCGAAACCGGCGACACCGCCTTCCTGGATCAGGTGATCCCCTTCTCTGACTTTGACGAAGGCACTGTGATCGAGCACCTGAAGCGTGCCATCGACTTTACCCTGAACCATCTGGGCGCTCACGGTATGCCCGCCGGCCTCCATGCCGACTGGAACGACTGTCTGCGTCTGGGCAAGCAGGGCGAAAGCTCCTTCGTGGCCTTCCAGTTCTACTATGCCCTCAACATCCTGCGGGAGCTGATTCAGGATCGCCCCGAACACGCCGAATACTGCCAGTTCCTGAAGCAGAAGGCCGACGAGTTCTACAAAAAGATCAACGAGCTGTTCTGGGAGGATGACCGCTTCACCCGCGGCTACTCCGAGGAAGGCGACATCATCGGCTCCAAGAGCAACAAGGAAGCCTCCATGTGGCTCAACCCCCAGAGCTGGAGCGTCATCTCCGGTCTGGCCACCAAGGAGCAGGCCGAAGCGGCTCTCAGCAGCGTCAACAAGCTGCTCAACACCCCCAACGGCCTGGAAGTGATGGCTCCCTGCTACAAGTACCACTATTTCGACGGCGCCCTGATGAAGCTGTTTAACCCCACCACCAAGGAAAACGGCGGCATCTTCTGTCAGGCTCAGGGCTGGATCATCCTGGCCGAAAGTCTGATGGGCCACGGCAACACCGCCTACCAGTACTTCCTGGAAAGCTGCCCCGCCGCCTACAACGACCGTGCCGAGATCCGTGAGATCGAGCCCTATGTGCATGGTCAGTTTATCGAGGGTCATGAATCTCCCCAGCCCGGCCGTTCCCATGTGCACTGGCTCACCGGCACCGCTTCCACCGTGATGGTGGGCTGCGTGGAGGGCATCCTGGGTCTGCGCCCCACCCCCGATGGTCTGAAGGTCAGCCCCGCTATCCCCGCTGAGTGGGACGGCTTCACCATGGACAAGACCTTCCGTGGCAAGCGGCTCCACATCGTCGTGGACAACGCTGCCCACCACGAAGGCGGCGTCCAGAAGCTGTACCTGAACGGCACCGAGATTCCCGTTGGCATCATTGCTGACAGCCAGCTCACCGACGGTGCGGAAATCAAGGTTGTGATGTAAGTTTTCGGGGGGACGTTGGCAGGGGTGATGTCCCTGCACCCCGCCAAAGGGCTAATGGCCCTTTGGAATCCCGGTTTTGCGCCCATTGCATGGGCGCAAGGGGGGAATATCATCTATAAAAGAATATGAAAAAAACCTCCGGAGCTGTTGGTGTTTGAACCATTGCAGCTTCGGAGGTTTCTTGATGATATGGATAGGATTCCAAAGGAATGAAATTCCTTTGGCAGCGCCCCTTGCGTTCCCCTTTTTCAAACTGTGGACACTTGTGGACAAAGGTGAACATCCGTAGACAAAAAACTGTGATATAGTGTATCCTGTCAGAAATGAACCACCGGGGGTGCGGCCATGCCGCCCTCCGGTTTTCGTTTGCAGGAAAAAGCTGCTTTGGCAGGCTTTTTTCCACCAATACAGGCTACATTGCCATTTTCTTTGCGCCCATGGAATGGGCGTAATAATGGGATTCTCAAGGGATGAAATCCCTTGAGCAGGGTGTGGGGCGCAGCCCTGACGTACTCCTCCCATTACAGAAAATGCCGATCAAAAACCGGAAGGAGGTGTTGCCATGGCCCGTAGCAAAGTGGCGCAGGCAGAGGAGGTTTTGCAGGCGCTGACCAGCATCCTGCGCCGGGAGGAGGAGGTGAAGCCCAGTGAGGTGCTCCGGGCAGCGGAGCTTCTGGGCAAGCGGTACGGACTCTTCGGGGAGCAGCCCGCCGAACCGCTGAAGCCGCCCTCGATAGTGGTGGATATTTCCCAGAGGGAGGCGGGTGAGGGATGAGCGTCCGTATCAGCGGTTTGTTGCCGGAGGGATTTCATCAGCTGTTCTGGGATGTGTACCGCCGCCAGCACCGGGAATATTGGCTCATGGGCGGCCGGGGCAGCGGCAAGAGCAGTTTTGCGAGCCTTGTGCTCATCTGCCTGCTGCTGTCCGACCCGGAGGCAAATGTGGCGGTGTTCCGCAAGGTGGCGGACAGCCTGCGGGAAAGCGTCTATGCCCAGATGCGCTGGGCGGTGGAACAGCTGGGACTGTCTGCCTACTTCACCTGCCGATTAAGCCCCATGGAATTGATCTACCAGCCCACCGGGCAGCGGATTCTGTTCCGGGGTGCGGATGACCCGGAGAAAAGCAAGGGCCTTAAGGTGGAAAAAGGCTACTTTGCCGCCCTGTGGCTGGAGGAAGCCAGCGCATTCGGGGGCATGGAGGAAATCCGAACCATCCAGGCCAGCGTGCTTCGTGGCGGCAGAGGGATTACGCTGATCAGCTATAACCCGCCCATCAGCGCCAAGAACTGGATCAATGCGGAGGCGCTTCGTCCCATGGAAGGGCGGCTGTGCCACCGCAGCGATTACCGGATGCTGCCGGAAAAATGGCTGGGAGAAAACTTTCTGTTGCAGGCGCAGGCCCTGCAACAGCAGGATGAGCGGGCTTACCGGCATATGTACCTGGGCGAGGCGGTGGGCACCGGCGGGCAGGTGTTTGGCAATGTACAGCTGCGGCCCATTACGGACGGGGAGAAGGATACCCTGTCCGTTTTTCGTTACGGGCTGGACTTTGGCTTCGCTGCCGACCCGGATGCGCTGGTGGTGTGCGGGTATCAGCCTCGGACGGGGACGCTGTATCTGCTTAATGAGGTGGTGTGCACCGGGCAGAGCATTCAGACCCTGGCGGAGCATTGCAGACGCCTGGCCGGGGATGGGCTGATCCGCTGCGACTGCGCCGCACCCCGGGAGATTGCCGAGCTGCGCCGCCTGCGGGTGAATGCCATCGGGGCGAAAAAGGGCGCAGGCAGCGTGGAGCACGGCATCCGCTGGCTGAAGGAACGGGCGGCCATCATCATTGACCCGGCGTGCTGCCCGGCGGCTGCACGGGAATTCAGTCAGTATGAGTATCAGCGGGACCGGGGCGGCAGCTTTGTCAGCGAATGCCCCGACCGGGACAACCACACCATCGATGCGGTGCGCTACGCCATGGAAACGGAGCTGAACCGGCAGGTGGTTCGCCTGCACAAAGGCGGGCTTATGTAGGAAAAAGGAGGATTGCAAGCATGATTCAGTTGGACAGGGAATGGCTCAGGGACGGGGAACCCACCCCGGAGCTGGTCAGGGAAGCGCTGCGGCAGTTTGACCGGGAGGCGGTCAGGCTCAAGCAGCTCAAGGACTATTACGATGGCGAGCACGCCGTTTCCGCAAGGATGCGCATGAAGGGCGCACCCAATCACCGCCTGTGGCATGACCTGCCGGGCTACATCGTCGCCATGACCAGCGGCTATCTGGTGGGCGAGCCGGTGCAGTATCAGTGCATTGAGGGGCAGGACATCAGCCTTTTGACCCGCACGCTGAAACGCTGCGCCGCAGACAATGTGGACTGCGAGCTGGCTACGGATGCGGCCATCTACGGCAAGGCCGTGGAGGTGTACTACGCCGACGGGGATGCCATGCCCCGGCTTTGTCAGGCGGATCCCCGCAATGCGTTTGTGGTATATGACACCACAGTGGAGCACGCACCCCTGTTCGGCGTTCTGCTCAGCGACAAGCTGGGCGAACGCTTTGAGCGGGTGTGTCAGCGGGTGGATGTGATGACGGACCAGTGGATCATCCACATGGAACGGAACGGTACGGAAACGCCCCACGAGGTGGGCCGGGAACGGCATTTCTTCGGTCATGTGCCCATGGGTGAGTACTGGAACAACAGCCGGGAGCGGGGCGATTTCGAGGGCGTGATGAACCTGATTGACGCTTACGATGCTTTGCAGAGCGACCGGGTCAATGACAAGCAGCAGTTCACCGATGCGCTGATGGTAATCTACGGCGCAACGGTGGAGGAGGATGAGGAAGGCGGACGCAGCCTGCAGCAGCGGCTCCGGGAGACCCGCACGCTGGAGATGCCCGCCGCCGACGCCCGGGTGGAATACCTGACCAAGAGCCTGAGCGAAAGCGACACGGAGGTGCTGAAAAACAGTCTGCGCATGGATATTCACAAGCTGTGCATGGTGCCGGATCTGACCGACGAGGCCTTTGGCGGCAACCAGAGCGGCGTGGCCATGGAGTTCAAGCTCTTCGGGCTGGAACAGCTGACCCGGGTGAAGGAACGCTGGTTCCGGGAGGGCCTTCTGTGGCGGCTGAATTGTCTGGTGCATTTTCTTAAATTGCGCGGCTTTGACCTGCCCGATGCGGAAACCCTGGAGGTGCAGTTCAGCCGCAGCCTGCCGGTGAACCGTCTGGAAGTTGCCCAGACCCTGCGCACCTATGACGGTCTGGTGTCCAAGGAGGACTTGCTGGCACAGGTGCCGTTTATTGAGGATGCCAAAGCTGCTTATGCGCGTCTGACCCTTTCTTCAAATGAAGAAAGGGTCATTCGCGCCGGGAGTGGACAATAGAAGTCGCGGCCCTTTTGGTGGGGGGCCCCCCGCCCCCACCGGGCCGCTTGCTTGGGTCGCCTCCTCGCCTATGCACGTCCACCCTGTCCTCCTATCGGAAGGACAGGGCGTTCGCGCCGAATGTGGACAACAGATGCCGCGGCTTAAAGGGGAAGGGGCCCTTCCCTTCCCCACGCCGCTCGCTTGGGTCGCCTCCTCGTGTCTTCGGCACTGCGGGGGACGACCCCGTATGGCGGGGGTTGGCAGCGGGGAAGGAAAAAAGGCTCCTTCCGCTTGCGGAGGGCACCGGAGGGAAGCGAGTGCCCAGTGGGCACAACGCCGAAGGCGTTAGCGACCCGCAGGTGGGGAGTGAAACGAGCAGCGGGCACGGCAGTGCCTGCTGCGACGATTGAACGACCGGGGCTGGCAGCCCGAAGGGCTGACTGAGGGTAGCGAAAGTCGACTACTCCACCATAGGCCCTGCAAACACCCCTACCATCAGTCAGGCTGCGCCTGACAGCTTCCTCCCCCGATGGGGGAA
>JAFVXE010000031.1 GCA_017501255.1 Clostridia bacterium
GAAGCTGCTGGATGCATACGGCGCAGAGGCCATGTGGATGGGCATGGACGGGGAAAATGTGTACAGCCCGGGGTTTATGGGGTTTGTGAAGCAGTAGGGCAGCGGGGGGCTGCGGCCTGAAAAGGGACGGATGCCGGTTTTGGATACAGAATGATGAAGAAAAAGCAGAAATATTTTGAAAAAATTGTTAACAATGGGCTTGAATTTTAACAGTGAAGGGTGCTATAATACATAAGGAAATATTTCCAGTTATGGAAGTGTAACTGGTAATACCATAATCAAAACAAGGAGAAAACTTACGATGAAGAAGATTCTTGCTGCATTGCTCATCGCTTGCATGGTGTTGTCCATGTCTACTGTGGCGTTGGCGTTTGTGGGTGTCACGACTGCTGCAGATTTGCAGACTGCCATCGACAACGCTGCTGTTGGCGATGTCATTACTCTGGGAGCCGACATTACAACTGACTCTAAAATCACCATTACGAAAGGTATCACCCTTAATGGTAACAACCATACTTTGAAGTACACTAAAACCGATCGTGCAATTGAGATGCCTAATGGTGCTAATGATGCTGGTGCTGATGGTGATGTAATTATCATCAAAGACCTTAATGTTGAATGCAGTGGTGGGCGTGGTATCAACTATAACGCATCATCCGGTAAGCTGACCCTTGAAAATGTGACTGTGAAAACTACCGGTTATGCTATCAATTTGCCCGGCTTAGCTGACGGTTGTGAAGTGACTATCAAAGGCGGTAGCTATACTGGTATCATCGCTTTGAATGTCTGGGGTGCAAACTCTAAAATTACCGCAACCGATACGGTTTTCACAACGGTTGATAACGAGCCCATAGAGGGCTATTGCGCTATTAAGTTGAATAATGATGGTACCAATTCTGCTGAAGGCACTGAAATCACTATCAATGGTGGCACAATTAACATTACCGGCTCTGAAGCCGATGATAGCAGCTTCATCGGAAACGCTACCTCAAGCGGTGTAATCAACAACTATACTGGTCAAGATATCGATGTCAAAACTTCCGTAGCCTCTGTGAGCTTCAATAACACTACTGATACCTATGGCTTAACTACTCTTCAGGGCGCTGTAGACACCTTTATCAAATACAAGGCCACTTCCACCAAAATCACCTTGCTCCGTGATGTGAATGAAGAAGTCGAAGTTCCCGAACCCATTGTACTGGATGTGAAAGATTTCGAGAACAAAGGCACAATTTATCTGACTGCTGAAGATGCTACTGTGATCGCTAAAGAAGGTTTGAATGTTAAATCCAAAGTTGTTGGGCTTGCAGCCGTTTATCAAGATGATGATGGCGCTTACGTGCTGGTTCCTGGTTATACCATCACCTTCGATGCTGGCGATGACACCGTCACCAGCACCATGGATCCTGAAACCGTGCCGGAAAATTCGAAATACACCCTTCCCGCCAACGGCTTCACCGCTCCTGCAGGCAAGCAGTTCTCTCACTGGATCATCGAGGGTGAGGAGGATGTTATTCTTCCCGCTGGCGATGAGATTACGGTGAATGAAGATATCACCCTTGTTGCCATCTGGAAAGATATCCCTACCGCTAAAATCACCTTCAACCTGAATGGCGGCACCAGCGATGTCATCGATGAGGATGAGGTATTAGAATGGCCCATCGACGTTGCATTCACTCTTCCCGCCAGCGAGGATGTCAAGTCTTTCGATCCCGCATATTTCGTGTTGAAGGGTTGGTACGTCAATGGCGAAACTAAAGAACCCGGTGCTGAAATCGAAATCACCGAAGATGTCACCATCATGGCTCTTTGGGACTGGGATCCCAGTCTGACCATTGTTGAACTCACCTTCAATCTGAATGGCGGTAAATGCGAATACATTGACAAGGATACTTACTGGACGATGGTCAGTGGTGAATCTTTGATTCTTCCTCCGTCCGGTGACTTTACCGCTCCCGCTGGCAAGCAGTTCAAGGCATTCCTGATCAACGGCAAAGAGTATTCTTCCGAAAGCAAGGTACTCATTACTGCTGATACGCTCATCGAGCTGATCTGGGAAGACATTCCTGCTGCTTCCGTGGTTACCCCCGCTGCCCCCGCTGCTCCCAAGACCGGCGATAACACCAACATCGCCCTGTGGATGGCTCTGATGGCCATCAGCGCTGTGGCTCTGGTTGGTCTGCGCAAGAAGTCCAAGGCCAGCAAGTAATTTCCACAAACCAAACATGAAGGCCGCCCCGCTTCCAGTGTGAAGCGGGGCGGTTTTCATGCCGTCGGCAACGCGGCCTTTCCCTGCCAGTTGCCATGTGCTATAATGCCTGTAAGATCATCCATCCCCAAAGGAGGCAAACCATGTTTCTTCGTAAATTGGTGGCGGCGGTGTGTCCGCTGATGTACTGTATGCTGCTGGGCGTGGCCATGGGCTGGCTGGATGGCCTTGGCTGGCTCAGCCCCTTTTGGGGGGTTGGGCTGAAAGGTCTGCTGCTGGGCGTGGCGTTGGCGCTCATTTTGCCCGCCGGGGGCGTGTCCAGCCGGATGAACGGCTTGCAGCCCTGGTTGCTGGGCGGCGCAGGGCTGCTGGTGGGGCTGATGGTGCTGGAATACCTGGCCTTTGCCGGTGTGATCCGTTCCACGCTTTTGACGCTGATTGGCGTGGAACCGCAGCTGGTGCTGGCTGAGGGGGCGGCAGTGGGCTTTATTCTGGTGACGGTGTTTTTGAACCGGCGGCGGTGAATGGGGAACAGAGAGGGCTGCCTGCGCCACGGGCTTGGAGCCATGGCTGCCGGTCAGCCCCGGCCCTGTCCGCCGGGATGGCCGCTTGTTTGGTGCAGCACCATGGTTTCCGCCACACACCCATTGGGCGCCTGGGGGCAATGGGGCGGGCAACTGTGGGCGGCGCTGTTTCCGTGCCATGCCATCAGCTGCTGGATGTACTGGCCGCTGGTCATGCCGTATTGCCCGGCCTCACAAAGCAGCTGCTCATACAGGCAGCGGTCCATCCGCAGGCAGATGCACACCTGCCCCGGCGGGCAGCGGGTGTAGCATTCGCCAAGTCCCTGGGTATCCTTGAAAAACTTGCTTTTCATAGACATTCCCTCCGCAGTATCCTATGCCACAGGCGGCGAAAGGTTCGCAAATCATCCTTTCCTGATGGGCGCATGGGTATGCACGCGGGGGGAAGTATGATATAATGGATGCTGATATCGTAGGCTCCAAAGGAGGCAGGACCAATGACGGCAACGCTTTTGCGCTTCGGCGTTACGGTTGCGGCAATCCCGCTGTGCGCCCGGTTCATGGATGGCGTGCATTTGATCAACCCCAACAATGCGCTGCTTTTGGGCATTGTGCTGGCGGTTCTGTATACCCTCATCCGCCCGCTGCTCCGGCTGGTGTTCAAACTGGCCAGCTGCTGCACCATGGGCCTGGTCAACGTGCTGCTGGATGCCATGGTGGTCAACTGGGTGCCCAAGATTGTGCGCAACAGCGTGGTCATCGACAGCTTCTGGTGGGCGCTGGCGGTCGCTCTGGCGGTGAACGCCCTGCGGCTGGTGGTGGATATGCTCTTTGACAAGGACAGCATCCGGGACTGATACCCCGGCAGAAAGAGGGATTCCATGCACATTTTACTGGTCAATGACGACGGCATTGGTGCGGTGGGCATCATGGCGCTGTTGGAGGAGGCGGTCAGCCGGGGCCATACGGTCACCATGGCGGCGCCGGCCACCCAGCAGAGTGCGGCCAGCCATCGCATCACCCTGACCGAGCCGATTCTGATGAAACCTTACGAAACCGGCCTGCCCGGGGTGGAGGCGTTTGCCATCCGGGGCACCCCGGCGGATTGCGTGCGGGTTGCGCTCCGGGGCGGGCTGATGCAGCAGCGCCCCGATGTGGTGGTGTCCGGCATCAATAACGGCTATAACGCCGGTATGGATGTGCACTACAGCGGCACCGTGGCCGCTGCCATGGAAGGCTCCATGCAGGGCTACCGGGCAGTGGCTTCCTCCATTGCGTGGAATGCTTCGCCGGAGGGGCTGCGGGCCCTGGCTGCTTTGACCATCGATATGGCACAGCGGTACAGCTGCATCCCGCCGCTGCCCATGTGCGTGATGAACATCAACGCCCCGGTCATCCCGCCGGACAGCTGGATGCCCACCGTCTATGCGCCCCTGAATGTGAGCGCCTATCAGGACGGCTACGAGCGCCGGGAAAGCCCCTTCAGCGGCAGCTATTTCTGGCTCACCGGCAGCGCAGAGGCGGAAAGCCATCTGGAGGGCACCGACCAGTGGTATCTGGCCCGGGGCCATGTGACCGTGACCATGCTGGGCAATTTCGCCAGCCTGTCCACCCAGGAGTGGAACGCTCTGGGCATCTGACCCACCCTCACAGGAGGAACTATGCAGGATTCACAGGAGCTTTTGCAGCGCCTCAACCGCCGGGGCGAGCCCCTCAGCAAGGGGCACAAGCGCATTGCCGATTATATCGGCGCGCATTATGACAAGGCGGTTTCCATGACGGCAGGGATGCTGGGCAAGGCCTGCGACGTAAGCGAGAGCACCGTGGTGCGCTTCGCCTATGCCATGGGCTACGAGGGCTACCCGGAAATGCAGCAGACCCTGCGTTCGCTGGTGCGCCAGCGGCTGACGGCGGAGCAGCGGTTCGTCATCGCTTCGGAGATCGACCCCGCCAATTTGATGGATACCGTGCTGCGCAACGATATGCAGAACATCCGCAAAACCGTGGAGGAAATTCCCCGGGAAGCCTTTCAGCAGGCGGTGGAGGCCATTATCGGGGCACGGCGCATCTATATTACGGGCCTGCGTTCCGCTGCGCCCCTGGCCCAGTTTATGTACCACTACCTGCACCAGATCTGCGATGATGTGGTGCTGGCTGGACAGACCACCGTGGACGCCTGCGAGGAAGTGGAGCGCATCACGGACCGGGATGTGCTCATCGGCATCAGTTTTCCCCGGTATTCCCGCCGCACGCTGGAATGTATGCGTCTGGCCCGGGAAAGCGGCGCTACCGTCATCGGCCTCACCGACAGCGAGATGTCTCCTTTGAAGGATGCTTCCCACATCTGCCTTTGCGCCGCCACGGAAATGGCGGGCTTTGTGGACAGTCTGGCTGCGCCCCTGTCGCTGATCAATGCGCTGGTGCTGGCGGCGGGTCTCAGCCGCCGGGATGCTCTGCGGGAGCATTTCAAGCGGCTGGAAAATATCTGGGATGCGCATAGTGTGTATGCGGAGCAGGGGAAAGGGTGAAAGGGGTAAGGGGGGTGTGCCCCTATGTCCCCCACGCCTTGTGTGGTTAACTCGCAGTTCCGCTGCGAGGGGCAGGGTGGGGGCTACGCGCCCCCACACCCTGCGGTTCCTCTTTTGAAAAAGAGGAACCAGAAAACGGCGACACGCTCCCTTTGGTCAAATCCCTTTCATTGCCCGTTTTGTTCGGCGGGCGGGCACAATCCACGGGACAACGCCGTGTGTTGGCGGCATCCTTGCTAATTGGATATTGCACGTGTGCCCTTCTCCCCGCCGCCCAAAAGGGCAAGGGATTTGACGTCGTCCGCTACCGTCGCGGTGCGGGGAGCACCTTGGCTGTGCTCCGGTTCTCTTGCCTCCCGAACTTGAGGGGTGGCGGTGGGTGGCTGTTCTCCAGAGCAGCAGAAAAAGCCTCTTCCCTTCTCCGAAGCCACCGCCCGCCCAGCGGGGCCCGCAACGCAGCCCCGAAGGGGCGAGGACGGGCCCAAGCGAGCGGCGTGTGGCAGGGAAGGGACCCTGCCACACGCCGCGGTAACTGTTGTCCTGCTCCGGGGCGAACAGCCCGCCTGTCCGTCAGGAAGGCGGGCTGGACGTCCGTCCCCCATCGGGGGAGGAAGCTGTCAGGCGCAGCCTGACTGATGGTAGGGGGCATCCGCAAGCCAATAATGCGGCAGTCATCCCAAAAACCTTCACTATTTTTGCATCAGAATGGAGTTCTATGAAACACATCATTGTGATCGGCGGCGGCGCCGCCGGCTTGCTGGCTGCCATGGAGGCCGCCAAAGCGGGGGCGGAGGTTACCCTGCTGGAAAAGAATGAGAAGCTGGGCAAGAAAATTTATATCACCGGCAAGGGCCGCTGCAATGTGACCAACGACTGCACCCCGGAAAGTTTCCGGGCAAGCGTGGTCAAGAACCCCCGGTTTTTGTTCAGCGCCCTGAATGCCTTCGCCCCTGCGGATATGATGGCTCTTTTGGAAAAGCTGGGCTGCCCGTTGAAAACCGAGCGGGGCAACCGGGTGTTTCCCGTCAGCGAAAAGGCCAGCGATGTGACCCGTGCCCTGGAAAAGGAGCTGCATCGGCTGGGGGTGCGCATTCGGCTGAACAGCGCCGTCCGCTCCGTGGATGCGGCCGATGGTGCTGTTACCGGCGTAACCCTGATGTCCGGTGAGGTCATTCCGGCAGAGGCGGTGATTGTGGCCACCGGCGGCATGAGCTACCCCACCACCGGCTCCACCGGCGATGGCTTTGCGTGGCTCCGTCAGTTGGGGCATACCGTCTTTCCCGCTTTGCCCACGTTGATTCCCCTCACCAGCGATGCCAGCTGGGTGACTGCCTTGCAGGGGCTGAGCCTGCGCAATGTGCGCCTCAGTCTGCAAGCCGGCAAAAAGAAACTCTATACCGAGCTGGGCGAGATGCTCTTCACCCATTTCGGCATCACCGGGCCGCTGGTGCTCAGCGCATCGGCCTATATGGCGGAGCTGGCCCCCGACGAAGTGCGTCTGACCCTTGACCTGAAGCCCGGCCTTACCCACGAGCAGCTGGAAGCCCGTATCCTGCGGGATGTGGCCGAGGCGGGCAAAAAGCAGCTGGGCACCGTGCTTTGCGGGCTGTACCCCGCCCGGCTGGCGGAAACCATGGCCCAGCTGTGCGCCCTTGGCTGGACAACCCCCGCCTGCGAGCTGACCAAGGAAGGCCGCATGGCGCTGGTGGAGCGCACCAAGGCTTTGCAGATTCCCATCTCCGGCACCCGTCCCCTGGCCGAAGCCGTGGTCACCCGGGGCGGTGTCAGCGTGAAGGAGATCAACCCCGCCACCATGGAAAGCAAGCTGGTTTCCGGCCTCTATGTGGCTGGTGAACTGCTGGATGTGGACGCCCTCACCGGCGGCTACAATTTGCAGATTGCGTTTTCCACGGGGCTACTGGCGGGGCGGACGTCCGCACAGCCGTAGGCTGTGCGTTCGCCCCAGTGGCGGGCAACACAAGCCGTGGCTTTCATGGCAGGGGCCCTGCCCTGCCATACGCCACTCACGCAAGGGCCCGTCCTCGCCCTTCGGGCTGCGTTGCGGGCCCCGCTGATCGGGGCATATATGTGCTTTTGAGAGTTGTGCGTTGTTGGAACGTTTTCCTTCAAACCGGTGTATGGCACCCCCAATGCATACACCTTATTACTACAGTTTGGAGTTTTCACCTATGCAGTTTATCGTTTTGGATTTGGAATGGAACCAGCCGGTGAGTTATCAGAGCGCCGCATACCGCAAAGTGGGCGACAGCCTGCTGTTTGAGGTGATCCAGATTGGCGCGGCCAAGCTCAACGACCGGCTGGAGATTGTGGACACCATCAGTGTGCCCATCTGCCCCACCCACTATATGACCATCCACCCCCGGGTGAAGCGTATGACCGGCCTGAGCATGGATGTGCTGGCGGATGCCCCCAATTTCAACGAGGGCATGGAGCAGTTTCATCAGTGGTGCGGGGAGGACTGCGTGTTTGTCACCTGGGGCTGCGATGATGTGAGCGTGCTCCAGCAGAACGTGGACTTTTTCAAGTTCGACAAGCCCCTGCCCAAGATGTACGATTTGCAGCGGCTCTATGCGGCGGCCATGAAGATCAGCGGTCAGACGGCGCTGAAAACCGCCATGGAGGCTCTGGAGATTGAGCCGGAAGAGGATCGGGCTTTTCACAATGCGGAGCACGACGCATACTATACTGCACTGGTGCTGCGCAAACTGCCCGAACCCATGGATGTGCTCAAGTTTGAGGAACATCCCCGCAAGCTGTGCCACAACGAGCGCCGCAGCCGTTTCCGGGCCACCAATATGGTGCGTTCCGTGCAGGAAGCACTGGACAGCAAGGACTTGATGGAGCCCCGCTGCCCCACCTGCGGCCAGCCCACCCAGCGGGTGACCGAGATGATTCCCCAGGCTACGGGCAAGTATGTGGCCCTGAGCAAGTGCAAGCATCACGGCGCTATGTTTGTGAAGGTGCGCTTTGCCCTTCTGCCGGATGGTCAGAAGGGGATGCACCTGAGCGTGCTGCCCGCTAACCGCCAGACCTCGGCCTATGTGCATACCAAGGAATTGCAGTATCAGCTCAAGCGCAAGCGGGGCGACTATGCCGATTTTGATGTGGAAGCGCTGGATGGTGCGCTGAATTCCAATATGCCGTTCGAAGACGCTTGATGGGCGTCCAACCCGCCCTCCTATCGGAAGGGCGGGTTGTTCGCCCCGGATGTGGACAATAGTTGCCGCGGCTTAAAGGGGAAGGGGCCCTGCCCTTCCCCACGCCGCTTGCTTGGGCCCGTCCTCGCCCCTTCGGGGCTGCGTTGCGGGCCCCGCTGGGCGGGGGTGGCTGCGGGGAAGGGAAAAGGCTCCTTCCGCTTGGAGAAGGTAGTGCAGGTTGGCTGTCCTGTCCATAGGCCCTGCAAATACCCCTACCATCAGTCAGGCTGCGCCTGACAGCTTCCTCCCCCGATGGGGGAAGAAGCCTTTTGGGGGGTACGCTGCCCAAGCTGGGAAACCAGCAGGAACGCAAGTACAGCCAAC
>JAFVXE010000032.1 GCA_017501255.1 Clostridia bacterium
CCCCGAAAAGGCTTCTTCCCCCAACGGGGGAGGAAGCTGTCAGGCGCAGCCTGACTGATGGTAGGGGTATTTGCAAGGCCTGTGGTGCATCATCCAACCCGCACAAAGCACCATTCACCTTCCCCGAAGCCACCGCCCGCCCAGCGGGGTCGTCCCCCGCAGTGCCGAAGGCACGAGGAGGCGACCCAAGCGAGCGGCGTGTGGCAGGGCAGGGCCCCTGCCACAAAAGCCGCGGCTTCTATTGTCCAGCTTCGGGGCGAACGCACCCTTCCTCCATTCGGAGGAAGGGGCGGACGCCCGCCTTGGCACAACCCTGCCGATTATGCTATAATCAGCAATGTTAATCACCCAACTCCCCGACCATCCCAAAGGAGGTCTCCAGCATATGACCCAGACCGATCCCCGCAAACGCCCGCCTCAGAATGGCGGTCAACCTGCCCCGGCCCCCGGCGCTGCTTCCATTCCCGGTGCGGTCATCCGCATGAAGCAGCCCGTTCCGCAAAACCTGCCCCAGCAGAAGCCCATCGACGATGAGGAAACCCCGCAGGAGCTTCCCACCCCCTGGTGGAAAAAAGCCCTCAAGCGCATCCTGCTGATTTTGCTGGTGGTGGTTGCGCTGGTGTTCGCCTACCTGTTCCTGCTCATGGGCGAGCCGGAGGAGGATCTGGAAAGCACCACTCCTGCACAGGCGCTGCAGCCCATCACCATTCCCATGAATGCGCTGGAAGCCCCCGGCGACGCCTATCTGCCCTCTCTGGCGGAGACCTTCGGGCAGCCGGTGCTGGGCATCCGCTCTGCGGAAATCACCCTGCAACGGGCAAGAGTGTATGACACCGCTTTCGGCGGCGAATACGCCCGCCGGGTCACCCTGAACTACCTCCTCAGCGATGGCGGCGAAATGCTGGTGGAGAGCATCCGGCCTATTGACGCCATCACCCTTCTGGAGGGCGACTACATCCTGCAGGCAGACCGGCTGTATGCCATGGCCGGTCTGGAAGCAGCCCGGATGCAGAACGATGACCAGATCTGTCTTTTCGGGCAGGGAGAGGGTGCCGTCTACGCCATCACCATGCCCCGCAGTGCCGAGGACCAGCTGGATGTGATTCTCCGCCAGACTTTGCTGGTCTCCGCCGATCAGGCGCAGTAACCACCCCATTCACCAAAGAAAGGCAACCGTATGCAAGACAGCAATATCCGTACCCAGAAAACCAGCGTGCTCCTGCGCCGTTTTCTGCCCTACTACAAAAAATATCTGCCCATTCTGATTTTTGACCTGTTCTGCGCCGCCCTCACCACCCTGTGCGAGCTGGTGCTGCCCATGATCGTCCGGGCCATCACCAATCTGGCCACCACCGATGCCGCCGCCCTCACCGTTTCCTTCGTGCTGAAGGTGGGCGGCCTGTATGTGCTTTTGCGCATCATCGACTCCCTGGCCAATTTCTACATGACCACCCGGGGTCATCACATGGGCACCTTCATTGAGAGCGATATGCGCCATGATCTGTTTGCGCACCTGCAAAAGCTTGGCTTTGCCTACTATTCCTCTGCCAAGATCGGTCAGCTGATGGCCCGCATCACCAGCGACCTGTTCGATGTGACCGAATTTGCCCACCACTGCCCGGAGGAATTCTTCATCGCCGGTATCAAGATCACCGTGCCCTTTATCATCCTCATCGGTATGAACCCGGTGCTCACTTTGATCGTCTTTGCCATGCTGCCTTTGATGCTGGTAGCCACCCGCATTTTCAACAAGCGGATGCGTCAAACCATGAAGCAGAGCCGCCATCAGGTGGGCGAGATCAACGCCCGGGTGGAGGACAGCCTTTTGGGCATCCGTGTGGTGAAGAGCTTTGCCAACGAGCCCATGGAAATGGAAAAGTTCGACCGGGACAACGACCGGTTTGTGAAGATCCGCAACAAGAGCTACATCTACATGGGCGGCTTCCACACCACCACCCGTGTGTTTGAAGGCATCATGTACATCGTTGTGGTGGTGGCCGGCGCCCTGTTCATGATCGGCGGCACCCTCACCGCCCCGGACTACATGGCCTATCTGCTCTACGTGAGCACGCTGCTGACTTCCATCCGCCGCATTGTGGAATTTATGGAGCAGTTCCAGCGGGGCATGACCGGCATTGAACGCTTCTCCGAAATTCTGGATGACGAGCCCGATGTGGTGGATGCCCCCGATGCCATCCAGCTGACCGATGTGAAGGGCGATGTGACCTTCGACCACGTCAGCTTCCACTACAGCGACAACGACAAATCCGTGCTGGCGGATATCAACGTGCACGTGCCTGCCGGGGAACGGGTGGCTTTGGTAGGCCCCAGCGGCTCCGGCAAAACCACCCTGTGCAACCTGATTCCCCGCTTCTACAACCTGACCGGCGGCCGCATCCTCATCGACGGCAAGGATATCGCCACCCTTACCCAGCGCAGCCTGCGGGAGAGCATCGGCATGGTGCAGCAGGAGGTGTATCTGTTCTCCGGCACCATCGGCGAGAACATCGCCTACGGTCTGCCGGGAGCCACTCAGCAGCAGATTGAGGAAGCCGCCAAACTGGCTGGCGCTCACGATTTCATCATGCAGCTCCGGGACGGCTACAACACCTTTGTGGGCGAGCGGGGCGTCACCGTCTCCGGCGGCCAGAAGCAGCGCATTTCCATCGCCCGTGCCCTGATGATGGAGGCTCCCATCCTGATTTTGGACGACTCCGTGTCCGCCGTGGATACCAAGACGGAAAAGACCATTCTGGAAAACCTCCA
>JAFVXE010000033.1 GCA_017501255.1 Clostridia bacterium
ATCGTTATTTCCGTCGAGTACGAATTTCACTCAAAATTCTTGACTGTCGTTCTTGCGTTTCTTTACTCTGTATCGTTTTCAAGGTTCGGTGCTCTCAAGCGAGCTTGTACATAATACCACCCTTCCTATACGTTGTCAACACCTTTTTTCGATTTTTTTCAAAAAAATTTTGAAACATTCTATGAACGCTTGATAAATCAATGGTTTCAGCGATCATCTTTTTCCAAAAATCCCTGCCGGAATCACTCCGGCAGGGATTTTCATCATCAATCCATCAGACTTTTCTGATCAAATTTCACATCAGCTTCGTTCACCCAGCCATCCACCGCCATCTGGTATGCTTCATTCTGCTTGGTAGCCAGTACTTCCGCTGTCAGTTGCTCCTGCACATCCGCAAAGGGCGCAGGGCCTTCTTCCACTTCGCTGACATACTTGATCAAATGAATACCATACTCAGACTCCACAGGTTCCGACACGTCACCCACGTTCGTCAGCGCCATGGCTGCTTCCTGAAAAGAGGCCACATAATCGGTGCTATTGTAACCAATCAGATAACCCATACTCATGGCAGGCTCTACCGTCATACCGGGATCCTCGCCATATTCCTGAATCAGCGCATCAAAATCCTGACCCTCCGTTATCTTTGCCTGTACTTCATCCACTTTCATCTGCAGGTTATCAAAAGCAGCGGTTCGCACCACATCATATTCCAACTGCAAAGCGGCCAATTCTTCCTCTAATTTATCTGTGGCATCAGCGACATCAACAGAAGCCTGCAATGCGGAGATCTCCCCCTGCTTCGCTTGAATCTGAGCATCCAGTTCGTCCAGCTGGTTCTGTTCCGCCTCCGGCAGCATCAACAGGATGTGCTTTACATAACGGTATCCGGCAGGATTGTAATAAATCGTCGCCCCATCATTCACATCCATATCATAATAATAGGGATTCGCTTCATAATCTGCCTGCATGGCTGCCACCCGTTCATCATAGGCAGCCTGCACTTCCTCATCACTGACCGTTACATCTGCAATCACTTCCTGAAAGAACTTCTCATCAGCCGCCATAAGCTTTTCATTCTCCAGAAGCTCTTCCCGGGTGGGATAGCCGCCTTCTGCGATCATCCTCTCTTCAGCGGCAGCGCGCTTTTCTTCCTCCGACAATTCAGAATCTGCGAAGTAATTGGTTACAAACAGATCAATATAGGATTGATAATTTTCCTCTGCATCAGCCTGTGCCTGCACCATTTCTTCATCGGATAAATCCAGATAACCTCCTTGTGCCAGCTTCTGTTCCAGCACAGTTTGCCAGACGATATTCTCCACAACAATATCCTGTACCTGAGCAACGATTTCCGGATCATCCACATCCAGTTCCATACCGTATTGGCTGACATACAGATATTCCTGATACGCCAGCTCATCCTCCACCATCAGCTGCACTTCGCCCTTGGTATAGGTTGTGCCGTTTACATCCAGCACCACGGTTTGCTTATCCACTTCCGGATCCTTCACAATCAGCTTGCAGCCGCTGGTCAAAGCCAGCACAAGCGCCATCATCAGCGCCAGAACCACCCGTTTTTTCACAGGATTCACTCCCATCTTGCATCAATATCAATCAAATGGAATATGTCAGCAACACATCGCCGGAATTCAGATCCTTCACAGAGAAAACGCCGTTTTCATAAATCATGTAGGAAGGTGCCTGATTTTCCTTGGGCAATGCAGCGGAGCCGGGATTGATGTACACATAATCCCCCTGCGGGATGGCGCAATGCACATGGGTATGGCCATGAATCAGCACATCGCCGGGCTTATGGGGCGGCGGATTGTCGATGTTGAACAGATGACCATGGGTCACAAACGCCGTATGCCCCCCATCCAGCGGCAAAAGCGCATAGTCCGCCATGATGGGGAATTCCAGCACCATCTGATCCACCTCGGCATCACAGTTGCCCCGGACGCACAAAGGCGTAACCGGATAGCTGTTCAGCATCCCAAAAACCTCTTTGGGCGCATACTGGTCCGGCAGATCGTTCCGGGGACCATGATAGAGCAGATCGCCCAGCAGAACAAAACGATCCGCTTTTTCTTCCTCGTATTTCCGGAGAATCTTTTCCATAGCAGAAGCAGAACCGTGAATATCCGATGCAAACAAAATCTTCATACGTTTAGGCCTCCAAACCTTCCAATTCCAGAATAACCGGGCAGTGATCGCTGCCCATGATCTGATCGTGAATATCCGCAACCTTCACATTCTTGGCTATACGCTCACTGACCAAAAAATAGTCGATACGCCACCCAATGTTCCGTTCACGGCTCTTCATCATATAGCTCCACCAGCTGTATCGGTCCTTCTCATCAGGATGCAGCAGCCGGAAGGTATCCACAAAGCCGCTGTCCAGAAGCGTGCTCATCTTTTCCCGCTCTTCCGGGGTAAAGCCGGCATTCTTCACATTGGTTTTGGGATTTTTCAGGTCTATCTCCCGGTGGGCTACATTCATATCGCCGCAAACGATGACGGGTTTCTTTTCATCCAACTGATGCAGATAAGCCTTGAAGGCATCCTCCCAGGTCATGCGGTATGCAAGGCGGGCCAACTCCCGCTGGCTGTTGGGGGTATACACCGTCACCAGATAAAAATCCTTGTATTCCAGCGTAATCACCCGACCCTCGTGGTCATGTTCCTCCACGCCGATGCCATATGCTACGCTGATGGGCTCCTGACGGGCCATGATAGCCGTGCCGGAATAGCCTTTCTTCTCTGCGCTGTTCCAGTATTGCAGATAGCCCTCCGGCGCAAATTCCGCCTGACCCTGTTGCATCTTGGTTTCCTGCAGACAGAAAAAGTCTGCCTGTATCTCGCTGAAATAATCCATAAAGCCCTTGCCCAAACAGGCTCGCAGGCCATTCACGTTCCATGAAATCAGTTTCATAGGCTGCTGTATCTTCCTTTCTGCGTCGGGACGCCCAAAGTTACGGCTGCATTGTACCACAGGAAAAGCCATCCCCGCAAGTTGACACGCATCCCCCCGGTCTGCTATACTTCGGCTGTTATTTGTACTTTTTTCCAACTGCTATGGCAAGGAGTGAAAGATATGTTTGAATCCCGTTGCGGCCTCAAATGCAGCGAATGCCAGTACAGGGATATCATGAAATGCACCGGCTGCACCACCATCAAAAAGCCCTATTGGGCCAAGAGCTGCCCCATCAAAAACTGCGTAGAGGGCAAAAAGCTCGACCACTGCGGCAAATGCGACCGTTTCCCCTGCAAACAGCTGCATGAGTTCGCCTACGACCCCGCCACCGACAGCGAGGGTACCCGCATTGAAACCCTCACCGACTGGGCGAACGGCTGATTTTTCCAACACAAAAAGACCGTTCAACGGAGTGTTCGTTCCGTTGAACGGCTTTTTTCATTTTGAGAAATCAGGAACCAGCCAAATCAATAATCCCTTCTGGGCAGTTCGATGCCCAGCGCCGCTGCCGCTTCTTCCAGCACATTCAGCGCCCGGACGATCTGTTCCGGCTGATGTTCGCTGATCACGCAGAAACGAAGTCTTGCCTTGTTCTTGGGCACAGCGGGATACACTGCCGGAGGCACGAACACGCCGCGGCGGCGCATTTCGTTGCTCAGGGCGAAAGCATCCTCATCCCTGCCGATGAGCACAGGAATGATGGCCGTTTCCCCTGCAAGGCAGATATCCATCCGGTGACGGCGGGCTTCATCCGCAAAACACTTGATATTGCGACGCATCCCCTCCATGATCTGCGGCTCCTTGCGCAAAAGGCGAACCGCTGCCAGCGTTCCGGCAGCCAGCGCCGGAGACAGGCCCACGCTGAACACAAAGCCGGGCAGATTATAGCGCAGGTACTCAATCAGACACTTCCGGCCCGCCAGATAACCGCCGCAGGTACCCAGGCCCTTGGACAAGGTTCCCATTTTGATGTCGATATCATCAGGATTCAGGCCAAAGTACTCGTCCACGCCACCGCCGGTTTCGCCGATGACGCAGGCACTGTGGGCTTCATCCACCATCAGGAAGCAGCCGTATTGCTTCTTCACCCGCACAAAGGCAGGCACATCCGCAATATCACCATCCATGCTGTAAGCGCCCTCGATGACGATGAGCACCTTCTCATAGAACTTGCGCTGATTGCGCAGAATGCCCTCCAGCGCTGCCACATCGTTGTGCGGGAAGGGCTTGACCGTGGCCGGAGACAGTCGGCAGCCCTGCTCAATGGAGTTATGCGCCAGCGCATCGTATACGATCAGGTCATTGGGGCCGCAGAAATTGCCCACCACCGTTACATTGGTGGAGTGGCCGCCCACGCAGACCAGCGCAGCCTCGGCGTGCTTCCAGTCGGCAATTTCCCGTTCCAGCTCGCCATGCAGGCTCTTTTCGCCCGCCAACAGGCGGCTGCCGCTGGCGCTGGTTCCGTAAGCATCGATGGCTGCCTTGGCCGCCTCGTTCACTTCCTTGCGTCCGCTCATGCCCACATAGTTGTAGCTGCCGAAGTTGAGAACCTCCTGACCAGCCATCACGCTCTTGTCCAGCAGGGGCGAATCATGGCAGACAAAATAGGGGTTCTCGTCACCGGAGGCCATCAAGGCCTGCTGGCGGGCATAGAACGCTTTGAATTCCTCAGAATCCTCAAACTTGGTAATGGCCTGACGCTCCACCTTTTCCTGCTGACGGGGCTGTTCAGCATCCCCGCCCAGCTTGCGGCAAATCAGGCCGGTAAGGCTGTCCACCGTGGCGCAATCGCCGTATTCCTCGGTTTCAATGCTGACGCCGAACAATTCCTCCGCTTTCAGGGTGATGGACAGTACCTGCAGGCTGTCGCCGCCCAGATCATCAATAAAGTGCGCATCATCCGCAAACGTGCCCACATCCTGCTCCAAAGCCTCGGCGAAGCAGACACGCACTTTTTCCTTGATTTCCGCACGCTTTTGAGCCGCCAGACGGTCTGCTTCGGCTGCTGCCTTTTCCGCCGCCTGTGCCGCTTCCTGTGTTTCCTGGGTACGGGTCAGCCTGGCAGACGCAGTAGACAGATCCAGTTCCTTCAGCGGCATACCGCCTTCCACAATGCGCTTTTTCAATTCAAGCCGCTTCACCTTGATCCCGTTGACCAAGGGCAGCTTGTCCTCGGTCAGATAGCAGCGGGTGAGCCGTTTCATGGAGGGCAGGGCGCCATTGCGGTTACGGATTTCGGAAGCCAGCTTGCCAAGAGCAGCTTCATCCAGACCAGCCACATCCATGCTCAATACCAGCGTGATGTCCTCATACATACCGCCTTCGGGCTTGGGTACGCCCAGCACCGCCAGCTGATCCACGCCAGGCAGGGCGGAGAACACATCCTCCAATTCATCCGGGTACACATTCTCGCCGGATTCATTGATGATCACATCCTTGCAGCGGCCCTGCACGAACACCCGGCCTTTTTTCAGCCGGACAATATCGCCCGTGGGATACCAGCCGCCCTCCGTATCCGGCGGCAGCAGCCTGCCTCCTGCCATGCGCCCGGAATGGATGCTGGTGCCACGGATGCGCATCTCGCCTTCCTTGCCGTTATGGCCGTCAACGATATATTCCACATTGGTCAGCGGTTTGCCCACGCTGCCCGCAAGACGCTTTTTCAGCGACATGGAGGTTTCCACGCTGGTGACAGCGGTTTCCGTCATGCCAAAACCGCAAACCGTGTAGTAGCCAAGGGCATTCAGCATCCGCAGATGCTCCACCGGCGTATGGCTGCCGCCCAGAATGACGCATTGTACCTCCGTGCCCAGTGCCTGATTCAACAATCCCTTGAAGAGCATCTTTTGGGCAAAGTGCAGACCCGCCGTGGGTGCCACACGCTGGGTATTCAGGCTCAGGCCGGTCATGGCAGAGAATGCAGCCCGCTTCATCAGGGACTTTTTCGCCAGTTTCTTCTTGATGGTGGTACACAGGTTGTTGGCCAGAAGCGGCACCGCCACAATCAGGTGGGGTTTCAGCCTCTGAGCGGTGGTCATGATGGTTTTGGGGGCACGGTCCTTCAGATAGATGTTGGCATAGCCAAGGAAACCGCACCACATCAGGTTGACCACAAAACCCAGCACATGATGGAACGGCAAAAACGCCAGTGCACGGCGGTTTTCGTTGGCAACAATTCGTTTATTGGCTTTATAGAGCAACAGGGAACTGAGCACCTGTTCCGCCATGGCTTCGCCATTGTAGACGAAAATCCGGCTGGTACCGGTGGTGCCGCTGGTGCACAAAGCCACCGCATCGCCGCAGGTGACCTGAGGCCGCTCCGCATCCGGGCAGGCGAACAGATCAGCTGTCAGTACCTGTGCGATGTTTTCCGGAAATGCCCGCTTTTTGGGCGTGATGATGGCCTGGCAGCCCGCTTCGCCCATCAGGTGCAGCGCCAGGTCGTCCCCCATGGCCGCATCCAGCAAAAGCGCATTGTGCCCGCTGAGAATCAGCCCCCAGAAGGTGGGAAACCATTCCTTGCAGGTATCCATGGAAATAGCCACAAAACCGCCCTCGGGCAGGTTCTGGTTAAGCCACGCCGCATAAGCATGGGCCTTTTTCTTTGCATCGCTGAATGTCCAGTGCTTCTCCTCCTCTCCCTCCAGCCAGATGGCTGCGGCCACATCACCGTGGGCACAGGTCAGCGCAAACAGGTTTTCAAAACTCTTGTTCTGGGAAAGAAGCGCACTGTCACGCGCTACATCGTGCATATTGTCCTCTCTTTCTGGCAGCAAGTGAAACAAGCCTTTGTTTCCGAAAACCGCTTCCGGACAAAAGCATTCCACAAAAGGGGCTGTATTCCAAGCCTCTTTCCATTTGCTGCCGTTTCATTCGGTTGTGCATTGCATGGGGACAAACCAATCCATCTGCCATGGCAGATGCCTGCTCCTGCCTGTCAATCTCTCCTTTCATCAAAACAGAACTTGGAGCGATGCACGATATACAATAATAGCTAATAAAATATACACTTACCGTGCCTCGCACCCACCACAGTATACCGAAAGGAGCCAATTTGTGCAAGTATGGGCGGGATGTGTAAAAATATCCGCCGAGGGGTTTATTCATGCAGTGGAATGTTGTATAATAGAATATGGATTGCCATCATTTCATCTATATTATCGCCAAAGGAGGGAGACGACCATGCGGACTTTTCTTGCCCAGGCAGAGTCGATCCTTTGGAGCATTTTCAACCGTCCCACCCTTGCGGACGCTGTGGATATCCTGATTGTTGCATTTTTATTGTACAAACTGCTGATGCTCACCAAAGAGACCCGGGCCAGTGCGGTTCTGAAGGGTCTTTTGGTGCTGTTTCTGGCCACATGGATCAGTGATCTGTTCGGTCTGACGGCCATGAGCTGGATCCTGACCAACGTGCTCAGCAACGGTGCGCTTGTGCTGGTGATCCTGTTCCAGCCCGAGCTTCGCAAAGCGCTGGAACAGCTGGGCCGTGGCACCATTCGGGACAGTTTCCTCAAAGGCGGCGAGGATGCCTCCAAACAAACCATCAACGAGATCGCCAACTGCATGATGAATCTGAGCCGCCGCCGGGTTGGCGCCCTGATTGTCATCGAGCAGAAGATCGGCCTCAAGGATGTGGTGGAGACCGGCACCACGCTGGACAGCCAGATCTCCGCTGCTTTGCTGGAAAATATTTTTGAGCCCAACACCCCTCTCCATGACGGCGCTGTGCTCATCCGTGGCGACCGGGTGATGGCTGCCGGCTGCATCCTTTCTCTGAGCGACGGCAAGGGCATCAGCCATGAGCTGGGCACCCGTCACCGGGCTGCGCTGGGCATTTCCGAAACAACGGACGCCATCTCCCTCATCGTCAGCGAAGAAACCGGCATCATTTCCTTTGCCCGGGAAGGCCGCCTGACACGCCATCTGGACCGCACCGCTCTGGAAGAGGTGCTCGCTTCCGTTTATACGCAGAAGGAAACCGGTCTGCTGGCCACCCTTCTGGAAAAACACAAGCAGCGCAAGGAGGGATAAGATGAACACTGCACCGAAAAAGAATCCTCCTGTACTGGATAAAGAACTGACCGAAGCGCTCAAAGCCACTCCCTCCCGCTTCTGGAAGCGCCTGACCCACAACTGGGGCTGGAAACTGTTGAGCCTTCTGTTGGCCGTCTGTCTCTGGGCCGGATTGATCACCCAGGATCCCAACCTGACCCGGGAACGCCGCTTCACCGATGTGCCCATCACCCTGACCAATCAGGAGACCCTGCGCCGCAACGGCCTGATCGTCCTGTCCGGTCTGGAAGAGGACAATCTGCGGCTGGAATCCTTCCGGGCTGAGGTGCCCCAGCGCTATTTCGACAGCGTTACCGTTGCCAACTTTAATCCCCGCATCGATCTGAGCCGCATTACGGAAACCGGCGAACAGGAAATCAAGATTTCCTTCACCAACTCTTCCACCTACGGCAATGTGGAAGCCTCCACACCGGCCACCCTGCCCATCGTGGTGGATGAATATGTGACCAACTACCGTGTGCCTGTCTCACTGAACATCATCGGCGATTATCCTGCCGGTTTCTATGCCTCCACCCCTATCGTTGACCCCGGCACCATGGCCGTCAGCGGCCCCAAGAGCCTGGTGGATCAGGTGGCAGGCATTCGTGCCAATCTGGATCTGACGCTTCTCAGCGCCCGGGCAGGCACCACCCGTCTGGCGCTGCCGCTGTATTTTGTGGATGCTGCCGGAAACATCATCGAAAGCGATCTTCTGGAAGCTGCCAGCGCCAGCACTGTGCTGCGCACCGTTACCGTGGAGCAGAAGCTCTACCAGAGCAAGCGGGTCAAGGTAGCCGACGCCGCCCTGATACAGGGCGAACCCGCCGAGGGCTACCGCATCGCCGGCATCACCGCCACCCCCACCACCATGCTGGTGGCAGGCGATGAAAAAGCGCTGGAAACCATTCTGCAGCTGTTTGCCGAAGCCCCCGTCAACGTGGAAGGCGCCACCGAGACCTTCACCACCGAGGTACATCTTCGCAAACCGGCGGACTTGGTGCACCTTGGCAGCACATCCATCACCGTATGTGTGAAGATTGAGCCCATCATCATCAGCCGCAGCTTTGAAAATGTCCGTGTGCAGGTGGATCATCTGCCTTCCTATCTGCGTGCCATCCTCAGCCAGAAGAATCTGGATGTGACCGTTACCGGCCCCATGCTGGAAGTGAATGCCCTGCGTGCCTCTCAGGTACGTGCTTTTGTGGATGCCAGCGGTCTGGAAGCCGGCGAGCACAGCATGATGGTGCAAACGGATGCGGAAAGCGATAATGCTTACCTCTTCACCATGAAAGCCGACCCGGAAACCATTACCCTTACACTGGATTAACCCCTGAAAGGAGACCGCCATGAACGGACTGGCCAATGCCATCCTGACGCTGCTGCTCAGCTGGCTGCGCATCATCATCAATCGCATATGGTCAGCGGTGAACAGCGAAACCGGCGGCCATTTTCTGGAATTCCTGTCCAAGCACTGGCCGATGATTCTGCTGGTGCTGGCCATTGGTGGGTTCCTTGTGGACAAGCTCATCTATTTGATTCGCTGGCGGCCCTTCCGTGTACGGCGCTATCGCCGGGAACAGCGGACCATGGAGGAGGACTACGGGCAGGAGGGTTACTGGCCGGAGCCGGTGGATTACCGCAGCGCCTATATGCCCCCCGTTGATCATCCGCCCGTGGAGCCGCAGCCGGAAGAACCCGTCTATTGGGACGAAGCCGCCTACAACCCTGCGGCCTATGATGCCCCGGCCGACCCAGCAACCGTCTACAGCACCGCCCCCGCAGAGCAGACCGCCATTTATGCCCGTCCGTCTGTGGATCACAGCGCCTATCGTCCCCCGATGGAAAACATCGAGCCTGTTTTTGACGAGCAGACAAACTGGGTCAACGATGATCTGCTGCTGGGCGATCCGGCTTATCAGCAACCCGCCGCTGCCCAGCCCGTATCCCAGCAATATATGCAGGATGTGCAGGCCGGTTTCGCCCGTCCTGTGCAGCCCGAACAGCTGTATGCCCCGCCGGCGCAGGCCTACGCCCCTGTGCAGCAATCCACGCCCCAGGAAGCGCAGCCTGTGCATCCCGGCCTGGATGTGGATCTTTTGCGCCGCAATATGGGCCTTGCCCATACCGGCGAGCCGCTGGAGGAGCCTCCCTACAGAGAGGAAGAGCCGGTGGAAGTTGCTTTCACGCCCTTTACCCAGAAAGTGGACCCGGAACCCGCCAAGAAAAACCGCAATCCTTTCCTGAACCTGATGCGGCTGGTGGGGGATGACGATGCCAAACCCAGCATCCGTGACCTGCAAAGCAGCGTGGATGTACGGGAGGCTTTCCGGGAACCCGTTTATCCCCAACCCCTGTACCGAAACGAGGATGATCCCGTATGATTCCAACCCGCTATACCATTCTGGTGGGCAACTACGGCAGCGGCAAGACGGAACTGAGCCTTGCCCTTGCCATGGAGATGCGCCGCCGTGAGCCGGACAGCCGCATTGCGCTGGTGGATCTGGATATTGTGAACCCCTACTTCCGCAGCGCAGAGCAGGGCGAGCTGCTCCGTCAGCACAACATCGAGGTATTCATGCCTTCCTTCGCCATGAGCACGGTGGACATCCCCGCACTGCCCGCCAACATCATGGCGGTTTTTGAGCAGCCCTTTGACCGGGTCATTATCGATGTGGGCGGCGACGACACCGGCGCTACTGCGCTGGGCCGGTATGCGCCCCAGCTGACGGCCCGCCGGGAGGAGATCACCATGCTGTATGTGGTCAATCCTTTCCGGCCTCTCAGCGGCACCGAAGAAGATATTGCAGAATTGTTCAGCCTCATCGGGCAGAAAGCCCGCATCACCCCCGATGCGCTGGTGAACAACGCCAATCTGCAGGAGCACACCATCGCACAGGATGTGGTGGAAGCGCAGGAACTGCTGGAAAAGGTTTCTCAGCGGCTGAACCTGCCCATCGCCTTTGCTGCCGGTCTGCCCCGTTTGAAGGATGAACTGCCCCCTGCCATGCAAGAGACCTATTTTGCCTTTACGCCCATCATGAAACCCGATTGGCTGGTGGATAGCGATGAGTGACTGCTATCCCCTGCCGCAAGCCTTTGTCCGCCGTATGCAGGAGCAGCTTGGCCCTGATGCGGCGGCCTATTTTGCTGCCATGGAGGAGCCATGGCATCGGGGCCTTCGCCTGAATCCCGCAAAGCCCCTGCCGGAGGATCATCCGCTGCATGGCGACCTGCTGGAGCCGGTTCCATGGCACAAGGGCGGCTGGTATCTAAGCAATGACAGCGCCTTGGGAGCGCATCCTCTCCACGAGGCAGGAGCCTACTATATTCAGGAACCCAGCGCCATGACCGCCGTCAGCGTGCTGAACCCGCAGCCCGGGGAACGGGTGCTGGATCTGTGTGCGGCTCCCGGCGGCAAAAGCACGCAGATTGCTGGGCTGCTGGCTGGCGAGGGCCTGCTGGTCTGCAACGAACCCGTACCCAGCCGGGCCAAGATTCTGAGCCGGAACATCGAGCGGATGGGCGTCAGCAACGCCTTGGTGGTATCCGCTGACCCGGATCAGCTCTGTGCCAGATGGCGCAACTGTTTCGATGCCATTCTGGTGGATGCCCCCTGCAGCGGCGAGGGGATGTTCCGCCGCCACCCGGAGACCCGTCTGGAATGGGACGAACAGTCCCCCGCCGGATGCGCCGCCCGGCAGACCCGCATTCTGAATGCAGCCGTCCAGATGCTCAAGCCCGGCGGGCGGCTGGTATACAGCACCTGCACCCTGAACCTGGTGGAAAACGAGCAGGTGGTGGAAGGGCTGCTGGCGGAGCATCCCGAGCTTTCTGCCGTTGCTTTTTCCCTGCCCATCAGTGCAGATGCAAACGCTGCCGTGATGGAAGCCCCGGAGGGGATGCTGCACCTGTACCCTCACCAATTCAAGGGGGAGGGACATTTTGTGGCGCAGGTGCGGAAAGCCGCCGAGGATGTTTCGGATGACGATTCCATTGCTGCTGATGCGACTGACTTCCTGCCTGCCGCCCAGCAGCTGGCCAAGCCTGACAAGCCCATGCTGGCTGCATATACCGCTTTCTGTAAAGCCTTTGGCGGCGATCTGCCCGATGGAAACGCCCAGTTCGGCGATATGCTGATTTCAGCGCCGGACTTGCCGCCCCTGAAAGGTCTGAAAGTGCTCCGGGCGGGTTTGCAACTGGGCAGCATGAAGGGCAAGGTGTTCATGCCCGACCATGCGCTGGCCATGGGACTGCCGGTGGACGGCGCTTATCCTGCCGTGGCGGTGAACGAAACGCAAGCCGCTGCCTACCAGCGGGGCGAAACGTTGCCTGCTCCGGAGGGGATCAGCGGGTATTGTCTGGTCACCTTGGATGGACTGGCTTTGGGTTTTGGCAAGGCCAGCGACGGACAGGTGAAGAATCACTATCCCAAGGGGCTCAGGAGAGGGTAGATTGCAAAACCGCCGCATGATGAAAATCATGCAGCGGTTTTTTCGATTGATTGTGGTTATTGGTTTTCTGATTCTTCCAGTTTGATTTCGCCAAATTCCTTTTCGTACTGCGCAATGAATTTCTGCATCAGACGAATAAGCTGCGAATTGGCAGAACGGCCTTCATAGGTGCAAACGTAACGAAACTTTGCCAATATCTCGCCATCCACACGCAAGCCAAAATGTTTCTCGTTTGCCTTATCCATTGCTGCCTCCAAAATAAATTCATGACAACTTTATTTTAGACTCATTTTCTGATATAATTCTAAAATGGACTTATATCAGCTCCATAATAACTCCATTAAATTGAAGGTAGCGATATGAATCGAACGTGCACCTGCTGTTTTACAGGCCATCGAGACCTGCCCCCGTCTGAAATCGAAACCATACAAAAAAGCCTGCGCCAGCAGGTGGAAACCGCCATCCACGACGGCTACCGACACTTCCTCTGCGGCATGGCAAACGGCGCAGACCTGCTTTTTGCCCAAGTGGTGGCTGAGTTAAAATCGCAATATCTCATCACGCTGGAAGCTGCCATCCCCTATCAGGCGCGCCTGCAATCCAACAATCCAGTCTTTCGGCAATTGCTTCCAGCCTGCGATATCATCAAAGTCCATTCCCCCATTTATCACGGCGGCTGCTATCAGAAGCGCAACCGCTATATGGTGGAGCATTCTTCCCGTATCATCGCCGTCTACAACGGAGAGGAACAAGGCGGCACTCATGCGACCTTGCAATATGCCCGCCAGCAGAACCTATCCCTTTTCATCATTCCATGCACAAAATAACCCGCCCTGCGGAAATCATCCGCAAGGCGGGTTTCATCATCTGCAAACCTTTTACAGATACAAATTCATCAGCACAGCGTCGTAATCCACGCCGTCCACCCGCAGGAACCGCTTGAAGGTACCCACGTTTTCGAAGCCCCACTTGTTGCACAGGGCAATGGCGGCGGTGTGGTCGGTACGGATCTGCACTTCCAGTACCTCGATGCCGTTCTGCTTGGCATGGTCGATCAGCTTGCCCAGCATCTGGGTGCCGATGCCCCGGTGCCAGTACTTTTTCTTCACGGACAGGGACAGGGAGGCACGGTGGCTGAGGCGGGCTTTGGGAGAAACCTTCATGGCAGCCAGCGTGGCGATTTCCTCGCCCATGGTGCCAAGAAGCATTACGCTCTTCTCGCCAATGTTGGCGATATACGCCTGCTCGCTTTCCACGGTCATATCATCGAAATCATCTGCGCCGAAGGTCAGGTTGTCGCTTTCGCCGCCAATCTGGTTCAGGTAAGCCAGCAGGGCTTCCGCATCCTCTTTGGCCACATGGCGCACATTCAGCTTCTCTGCGCTGCCCATGGAGTCGCCGCTGCGGATCAGCTTGCGCTGAATCTTGCCGGAAACCGTCTTGGGCAGTTCGTCCACAAATTCCACAATGCGGGGATATTTGTAGGGAGCTGTCACTTTCTTGACGTGCTTTTGCAGTTCCTTCTTGAGTTCCTCGCTGGGCAGGTAGCCCTTGGTGAGCACAATGGTAGCCTTGACCACCTGACCACGCTCGGGATGAGGCACGGCAGTGATGGCGCATTCCAGCACGGCAGGGTGGGTCAGCAGAGCACTTTCCACCTCAAAGGGGCCGATGCGGTAGCCGGAGGATTTGATCACGTCATCGCTGCGGCCGATGAAGTTGAAGTAGCCGTCCACATCGCGCCAAGCCATGTCGCCGGTGTGGTACAGGCCATCATAGAACACGGCGTCCGTCTGCTCCTGATTGCGGTGATAGCCAAGGAACAGACCTGGCGGGTGACCCTTGTCCAGCCGGATGACGATCTCGCCCTCCACACCGTCTTCCACATCGTTGCCTTCCGCGTCCACCAGCGCGATATCATACGCCGGGGAGGGGCGACCCGTGGAGCCGGTCTTGGGCTCCATCCACTTGCTGGTCATCAGCAAAGGCGTGGTCTCGCTCTGACCGAAGCCTTCGTGGATCTTGATGCCAGTGGCTTCCAGGAAGCGGTCATATACTTCGGGGTTCAGGGGTTCGCCGGCGCAGTTGGCCCAGCGCAGGCTGCTCAGGTCGTAGGCCGCCAGATCTTCCTTGATCATGAAACGGTACACGGTGGGCGGCGCACAGAAGGCCGTTACCTTGTACTTTTCCAGCATGGCGAGCATATCGGCAGCGATAAAGCGGTCGAAGTCATACACAAACAGGGTGGCGCCGCAGATCCACTGACCGTACAGCTTGCCCCAGCCCGCCTTGGCCCAGCCGGTATCCGCCACGGCAATATGGATGTCGCCATCGCTCACATTGTGCCAGTAATAGGCCGTCACGGTCTGGGCGATGGGATAGGTCCAGCTGTGGGCTGCCATCTTGGGCATGCCGGTGGTGCCGCTGGTGAAGTACATCAGCATGATGTCATCATTCTTGGGCAGCTCGGCAGGCTTCTCCCAAACGGGGGAGGCAGCTTCCATCTCCGCATCAAAGTTGATGAAGCCTTCGCAATCGCCAAGGGTGAAGAGGCAGGCCAGCGTATCACAATCCTCGGCAGAAGCCAGCACATGGCTGCGGACTTCATCCTCCTCCACGCAGATGATGGCCTTGGCGCTGGAGGCCTGCACACGGTAGACAATATCCTTCTTTTGCAGCTGGGCGGTAGCGGGAATCAGCACGCAGCCCACCTTGAGCAAAGCCACAGCGGCAACCCAGTACTGCCAGCGGCGCTTAAGCATCAGGATGACCGGGTCGCCCTTTTTCAGGCCATGGGCGGCGAATACATTGGCAGCCTTGTCGCTCAGGCGGGAGATCTCGCCAAAGTTGAAGCGGCGCTCGTTGCCCTTCAGGTCAGCCCAGATCAGCGCAGGCTTTTCCGGGGAGATACGGGCGTATTCATCCACAATGTCGTAAGCAAAATGAAATTGCTCCGGCACATTGAGGATAAAATTCTTCTCAAAATCCTCTTGGGAACACAGATCCGTCCGGATATAACGATCTGCAAGCATCAGTTACCAAACTCCTTTAGTGCGGCTATAATAGGCCCTTACGGGATCACGATCGCAAGGAAATGCACCGGTTCCTCGCCCACAGCCTGCATGGCATGGGGATAGCGGGAATCGTAGTACACACTGTCGCCGGGGGAGAGCACGATGTCGTGCTTGCCAATGACCAAGCGCAGGGAACCGGAGAGGATGTAGTCAAACTCCTGTCCATCGTGGCTGTTGGGCTCCAGCTTCTTGTTCACATCCGGCGGCACGGTGACATACATGGGCTCGATCTTGCGATTCATGAAGTTGTATGCCAGGTTTTTGTACACATACTGGTCGTGGCAGTTGACCTCGCGGCCCTTGCTGGCCCGGGTGACGCTGAGCACGTTGAGGCGGGGCGTCTCGCCGGTGAGCAGCTCGGTCATGTCCACATGGAACACTTCGCCCAGCTTTACCAGAAAGCTGATGGGCATATCCTCTTCGCCGCTTTCATATTTGCGGTATTCTTCTACGGGTACCTCCAGAGCTTCTGCCATTTCCTCGACGGTGTAGTCCGAGATTTCTCGAAGATCCAGAATTCGCATGGCAACCTGCTTCACAGTATCGGACATAGCGGATGCGCCTCCTTTTGGCTCAAACAGAGCGATGATAATCAATGTGTGGGGTGCAGGGGCCTCTTAGGCCCCTGCCGGAGCGCGAGGCAGAGCCTCGCAACCCAGCGCCGCAGCGCAAAAGCGCAAGCATTGCGAGCGCCAAAGGCGCAAGAAATGCGGCTATACTCGCCACTTGCATCTCGTCGTTTTTCCATATACATTTCCGTACAAAATGCAACGACAGCATCATACCAAAAACCCGCCGCAAGGGCAAGTTTTTTTGCCGTATCAAGCACCCTGCCCCCGGAGGATTTCCTCCAGTTTCAGCAGGGCATTCTCAGCGCAGGCTTCCTGCGGCAGCCTGCCGGTTTTGATATCCCGCTCATACGAAAGCAGCATATCATAAGCCGCTTTCAGCCGTTCCTTCTCAAAACGCCTGGCCTGCTGCTGGGTGCGTCCCACTGCAAAGGGCGGAATGCCCAACAATTGCGCCTGAGACTGCTGGGGCGTCTTTTCCTCCAGCATACAGCGCATATGGTAGAGGATGCGGTATTGCCGAAGCAGCATGGCCAGCACCATGATGCGGTCCTCGCCGCCCCGGAGCACATCCCGGAGCAGGGAAAAGGCCTGCTGGTTGTTGCCTGCCACCTGCGCATCCACCATCTGGAACACCGTATACTCGGAGGAACGGGTGCAGACGGCATCGATATCCGCTTCGGTGACCGTATCCCGGTCGGTCAGGTAGGAGGCCAGCTTCTCCATCTCCTGCTTGAGCAGCGCAGCATCCCGGCCCACGGTGAACACCAGCTTCTCGGCGCATTCCCGGCTGAGCTGCTTGCCCATGCGCTGCATGGTTTTGGCGGCCCAGGAGGCGCACTCCGCATCGCTCATGGGGGAAAAATCCACGATGGCGTTTTTCTTCTTCAAAAGCGTGTAGAGCTTTTTGCGCCCGTCCGCCTTGCCCTTCACATAGAAAATCAGGCAGGTAGTGGGCGAAATATTGCTCAGATATTCTGCAATGGCTTTGGCTTTCTTCTCATCCTCGGCTTTTTTGCTGTTGTTGAGCAGGCTCAACTCCCGGATGACCACCAGCCGCTTTTCCCCCATGAAGGGCAGGGTTTCCGCAGCGGCAATCAAGGCATCCGCATCCGGGTCGGTCAGCTCGGTCAGGTTCATTTCCTCCAAACCCGCAGGCAAAATCCTTTCTTTCAGGCGTTCCAGCGCCTGCTGCTTGATGTATTCCTCCGGGCCTTCCATCAGGTAAGCATCGCCGATGGCGCCTTTTTTCACTAGATCAAAAAATGCGGTATGATTCATCGGTTTCCCGCCCCCTTGTAGGGCGCTGCCAGCAGCTGCCCGTTCTTCACATAGATGGTAATATCCCCGGATTCATCGGTGCGCAGATAGGGAATCTCTCGGCTGCTCAGCCTTTCCAGCATAGCGGCTCCCGGCAGGGTCTGGCTGCCAGAGGAACAGCTGATCATCACCAGCTGAGGATTGGCTGCATCCAGAAAACCTGCGCCATTGCTGTCCGCACTGCCATGATGGGCTGCCTTGAGCACATCGCAGGGCTGAACGGCGTAGTTCTCATAGCGTCCCGTCAGGTCGGCTGCATTGAGGATGGTATAGCCATCCATGGCAATATGCAGTACCAAAGGCAGGTCATTGGCATCCTGCCCGGTGCGCAGGGTGGCGGCATCCGGCCACAGGGAACGGATGGTGACCGTGGGATAGGTATGCTCTTCACCAGCGGCAATTTCCCGGATAGGTATCCCCTCCTGCTGAATGCGTTCCAGCACGGCCAGCGTCTTTTCATCCAGCCGCTGCAAAGCCGCATTCACCGGCAGATACACCTGTTTGATTTTCACACCGCTATCCAGCAGATAAGGCACACCGCCGGTATGGTCAATGTGCAGGTGGGTCAGATACAGGGCATCGATGTCCCGCCCGGCATCCTGCAAATAGTCCAGCGTGGCGCTGCCATCCACACCCACATCAATGGCGATGGTTTTGTCCCGGTCAAACAGCAGCGCTGCATCCGCCTGGCCCACTGCCAGCTGGATATACCGGGTAGCAGGCGGCGCAGAGAGCGCCAGACTGGCAGCGGCAACAGCCGTTGCTGCCAGCACTGCCGTGATGCGATACCAGCATTTGGCCCGAATAGCACGGGAAACAGCCACAGCCGCCACCAATGCGACCAGCAGCCAGAGGGAGGCCACCCGCCCCACCTTAATGGAGGCCATGGGCAAGGTATCCAGCAGCCTGACCGCCCACAAAGCCCCATCGCCCAGACGGGCTGCCAGCCAGCCCACTGCCTGACCCAGATACGGCACCGGGGAGGTTGCCAGCGCCAGCAAATCCAGCGGCACCAACAGACTGAGCAAAGGCGTTACCAAGGTATTGATCACCACGCCATATACCGGCAGCTGGTGGAAATAATACGCCGCAGGCAGCAGCACGCCCAACTGGGCGGACAGGCTGAAAACAAACGTATTCACCAAACCATACCACAGACGGTACAGCCGCCTGCCTGCCGCTTTCATCGACAAGCCTCTGTATTTTTCCGGATTCCTGTCCGGCTCCGGTATCATGCGCTCAGCAATGCCCATCAGCTGCGGTTTCAGCAGATAAATGCCCAGCACTGCACTCACTGACAGCACCAGTCCCGCCGAAAACGCCTGCATGGGCTGAATCAGTAGCACCACCAGAATCGCCATGCCAAGATTGTTCAGCGGTTCGCTGGGGCGGCCAAACATCGCCGCAGCGTAACTGAGCAGCAGCATGACCGCCGCACGGGTGGCAGCCGCCGAAAAGCCGGTCAAACCGCAATAAATCAGCAAAAAAGCAGCCAGCACGAACCATCTGGCTTTGCCAAAGCGCAATTTCCCAAGCAGCCAGTAAACAGCCGCCCCAATAATCCCCACGTGCAGGCCGGACACTGACAGGATATGAGCGATACCCAGCCGCTGAAACGCCTCATATTCCTGCTCCTCCACGCCCTCCCGGTCGCTGAAGAGCAGCGCCATGGCCAACTCTGCCCCATCGCCCATGGTGCGGGTCAAAGCAGTGCGGAAATGATTTTTCAGCCGGTAGGCCCAGTCCGTTACCGGAGCGGTCTCCGGCGTGTTGAGTACCTGGGGCAGCTGCGAAACCGAAATACCGAACTGCATCCGGTTTTGCAGCATCCATGTGCGGAAATCAAAGCGGGATTCGCCGCTTTTGCCATCCGGGCGGTAAATGCGCCCGGGCATACTCACCCTGGCACCATCAAACACCGCAGGCGGTTCCTCATCGTGGTAATAGACGCTGCAATAGGCTCTGCCACGCACCGGCTGCCCATCCAGCGAAATGTCGGTCAGGGTGAAGGTGATACGGTTATCCGTGCGGAGCCGACCTTCACCTGCCACGGTGCCGGTGATCTGTTCATACTTGCCCAGTTTGGGAATCTGCGGATTCAGTGCAGGCATCACCCGCATCAGGCCCAGTGCGCAAAAGCAGATGGCAATGCCCAGCGTCAGGCTGCGTTTGCCCATGAGCGACACAACGCATACCAGCACACCGACGGCCACAAGCCCCATAAGCCAGCTACCGCCGTACAGCACCTTGCCCAGCAGGCAGCCCACCAAAAACGAAAGTCCGGCTGTCAGCATCAGATGATTCCTTGCAGGCACGATCTTTTGCATAGCCGGACTCCTTTCTGTACTGGTAAAAAACAGTTTACTTCTTTTCGATCAGGCACACCGCATGGGCGGACATTCCCTTTTCTTCACCTTCAAAACCCATGTGTTCCGTGGTGGTGGCCTTCACATTCACAAAGTCCACATCCATCTCCATGGCCTCCGCCAGCCGCTGGCGCATCTGATCGATATAGGGCCGCAGTTTGGGCTTCTGAGCAACAATGGTCACATCCACATTCACCGGGGTATACCCCTTTTCGCCGAGGCGACCCATAACCACCTTCAGCAGTTCAATGGAATCTGCGCCCTTATACTGCATATCCGTATCCGGAAACAGCTTGCCGATGTCGCCCAGCGCCGCTGCGCCCAGCAGGGCATCCATCAGGGCGTGGGTGGCTACATCCGCATCGCTGTGACCAAGCAAACCAAGGGTATGGGGCACTTCCACACCGCAAAGAATCAGCTTGCGATCCTCCACCAGCTTGTGCACATCCATGCCATGTCCGATTCTCAGCATCCCTGTGTCGCCTCCCGTTCTTCCCGATCCCGCAGAATGGCCTCCGCAAAGGCCAGATCCACCGGCGTGGTCAGTTTCAGATTCTCCCGGCTGCCTTCGGTCAGGTAGACGGGCTTGCCCCAGTATTCCACCAGTGCTGCATCATCGGTGGCCAGATAGTTTTCCACAGCGGCCTTGCGGTGGGCGGCAAATAAATCCTCCGCTTTGAAGCCCTGAGGGGTCTGCATGGCGTAGAGTTCGGAACGATCCAACGTTTCTAGTACCTGACCATTTTCGCTGGCCCGCTTGATGGTATCTGTCACCGGTACAGCCGCCACGCCGTTGCCATTCTTCTCTATGCCCTCCAGTACCCGCTGGATCACTTGCTCCGTCACCAGACAGCGGGCGCCATCGTGCACCAGAATGGCCTGTGCGTCCGCAGGCAGGGCATCCATGCCGTTTTTCACCGAACCCTGACGGGTATCGCCGCCGGGCACCACTGCCAGCACAAACCGGCTGAGGCCATAGCGGCTGAGCAGCGCTCGCATATCGTCCACTTCCTCGGCACGGGCCACCACAACAGCGCCCTTGCAAAGCCCGGAAAAAGGTGCCACTGACCGCACAATGGCCGGAATTCCCCGCAGGGGCAGAAATACCTTGTTCATGCCAGCGCCCATGCGCTGACCGCTGCCGCCCCCCAGAATGATGGCATAGCTGTTCATTCTTCTGCGCCCCGTTCTGCCTTGGTGGCGGCATCCTCTTCCAGCACTTCGTACATATCGGCAGCGCCTTCCTTGCGCACCACTTCCTTCACCTCGGCAATGCGATAGCGGCCCACCCGGTTGCCAAAGCGGATTTCCAGAATATCGTTGACCTTTACCTCCGCTCCGGGCTTGGCCACCTTGCCATTGAGGCTGACACGGCCGCCGGAACAGGCTTCATTGGCCACCGTGCGCCGCTTGATGATGCGGGACACCTTCAAAAATTTATCCAGACGCATGAGAATGCACTCCTTTATGATCGTTTGATTGCATAGCGGAAAAGAACCGTATACAAGTCTATTGTACTGGATTGTGCAGGGGATGGCAAGGGGTGGGGACGAAAAGGAGCTGTTGCAGCAGGTTTTCCTGCAACAGCTCCTGATGCCTATACCCCCTCACTGATCCGCAGCGGGGCAACAAAGACCTGCCCATCGTGCGTGCAATAGGAAAGACTGATGTCCTCCGGCAGTTCCGCATCCTGCGCAAGGCTGCATTCGTAGACAGCGCACCAGCGGCCGTCATCCGTCTTTTCCACGCCGCCAAAACCTTCCAGAATGCTGGTTTCCAGCCATTCGCCGTCTGTGCCCGTCACATCAAAATAACCGTTCTCCAAAAGGGCGCAGGCAGCTTCATAGGTATTCTCCTCCGGGATTATGGCAATACGCAAACAGATTTGCAATGTGGAGGCGGTGGCCTCGGTGTATGCCATAGTGAAGCCCGGGTCATTCACCGGCTCCGGCAGAGGCAATGTCCGGCGGGTGGCTCGTCCGGCTGCTGCATCCACCGTAAAGCGAATGACCAGTTCTGTCCTCTCCAGGCCTTCGCCCGTGGTGTCATTCACCATGCCAAAGCAATGGCACAGCCCTTCCCCGGGTAAATCCAGCACAAAGCCCTCACCCTCAGCAATCACATAATAGCCCTCGTCCAGTTTCTGGCGGGCCAGGGCTTCATCGAACACTTCCATCTGATACACCGGCTTGGCAGGCCGGTACACGCCCATCACCATTTCCACCAGCAGCCGTTCCTCTGTCAGGCCCTTCGGCAAACGGCACAGATTGCCGCCCTGATCATTACCGCCGAAGAAGATTCCCGGCACCCATTGGCAATGGAAATCATCCGTGCCGTCGGTGGACAAAGGCAGTCCATTGGCGGTGAGGCTTTCCACCTGAATGTATTCCGGAATCTCCAAATCCTGCTTTTCCAGCGTCCAGTCAAAGGCCAGATACTCCCCATCGGAAACGGCACTGTTGATCCGGATCGTCAAATTGCCGCTGTGAGCCGCTTCATCAACAGGCGTAACAATGACCACAGAGGGCGCATCCTGTTTCATTCCCAGAAAAGCCAGCACATTCCAGCCATACGCTATTGCTGCCGCACAGGCCAGCAGCAGAATCAGCAGCAATACCGTCACCAGTGCCAGCCGTTTGGTGATGGGACGGGCTGAAGTTGCCTGTGCAGATTGCACCGCCGACGCTCTTTCCTTCATCACCGCTTCCCGGATGCGCTGCCGTCTTTCTTCGCTGGCGCAAAGCCCGGACAGGCGGTGGTCAAGGCTGCAAGTGAACTGTTTTTCATTCATCATGATACCACCCCTCCAATGCCTTTCTCAGCGTATTTTGCGCCTTTGTCAGCCGGTCGTAAGCCGCCCGGCGGGAGATGCCCATCATCTGCGCCGCCTCCTGTACGCTGAATCCCTGATAATGGTGCAGCACCACCACCTGCCGCTGCTTTACCGGCAAGGTCAGCACTGCCCGGGCAAGGGTGTCGTCCGCTTCCTCAAAAGGCTGGATGGCAGGCGGCAGATTCTCCATGCACACGGACAGATCCACATACCGCTGCCATTTGCCCCGCTGCACATCCCGGCAGGTATGAACAGCAATGCGCATCAGCCATGTTTTTTCCGAGCACTCACCCCGAAAACCGTCATATCCCCTCCAAGCCTTCAGGAAGGTCTGCTGCACTGCATCCTCCGCCAGCGCATAGTCCCGCAGCAAAAGGAAACAGGTGCGCAGCAGTGGGACTTCCCATTGCGCCATAGCCGCCTCCAGCCATTCATCCCGATTCCGTTCCACTACCATTCCCTCCTTTCCCCTATACAGACGATGCAAATAGCAAAAATGTGCAATCTTCGGCAGATAACAGAAAAGAACGGCGCAGAAACCACGCCGTTCTTTCGCATATTCATTTCAAATCAGCCAATGGCCTTGGCCAGTTCCTCAGCCTTATCCTCCTGCTCCCAGGGCAGCTGCACATCGGTGCGGCCAAAGTGACCATAGGCAGCGGTCTGGCGGTAGATGGGACGGCGCAGGTTCAGCATACTGATGATGCCGTCGGGGGACAGGTTGAAGTGCTCCAGCACCACCTTGCCCAGTTCTTCATCATTGATCTTGCCGGTGCCGAAGGAGTTGATCTGCACGCTGACGGGCTGAGCCACGCCGATGGCATAGGCCAGCGCCACTTCGCAGCGGTCAGCCAGACCGGCAGCCACGATATTCTTGGCCACATAGCGGGCAGCATAGCAAGCGGAACGGTCCACCTTGGAGGGATCCTTGCCGCTGAAAGCGCCGCCGCCGTGACGGGCATAGCCGCCGTAGGTGTCCACGATGATCTTGCGGCCGGTCAGGCCGGTATCGCCAGCGGGGCCACCCAGCACAAAACGACCGGTGGGGTTGATGTACACCTTGGTATCCTCCTGCCACAGATCGGCAGGAATGGTGGCCTTGATGACCTTTTCCAGAATCTGCACCCGCAGGTCTTCAATGGAAATGCTCTCGTCATGCTGAGCGGACACAACCACGGTATCCACCGCCACGGGCTTGTCATCTTCATACACCACGGTCACCTGAGCCTTGCCGTCGGGACGGAGCCAGGGCAGCACGCCATCCTTGCGCACCTTGGTCAGGCAGGCGGTGAGGCGGTGGGCCAGTGCGATGGGCAGGGGCATCTTCTCAGGGGTTTCGTTGCAGGCATAGCCGAACATCATGCCCTGGTCGCCAGCGCCGGTTTCGGCCTTCTCAGTGCCACGGGATTCCCAGGCGTTATCCACGCCCATGGCAATATCGGGGCTCTGGGCGTGCACGGAGGTGAGCACGGCGCAGCTGTCAGCGCTGAAGCCCAGGCCATCGCCCACATAGCCGATGTCACGGATCACCTGACGGGCGATCTCATCAATGGAAACATAGGTGCTGGTGGTGATTTCGCCCATCACCTGCACCATGCCGGTGGTAGCGCAGGTTTCGCAGGCTACACGGGCAGCGGGATCCTTTTCCAGAATCGCATCCAGAACGGCATCGCTGATCTGGTCGCACACTTTATCCGGATGGCCCTCAGTTACACATTCGCTGGTAAACACAGTACGCATTCTCTTCTGTTCCTCCTGTTTTTTCTTTACGATCAACCGAGCATTTCACGGCAGGCACACTCTTTTTTCATCAAAAAACGCACCTGCGGCATGGCAGGCGCGAAAAGGGTTTCTGGATTTCTCCACCTTATCTGCCAGCGTATGCACGCTGCGGGATTTGCCACCTCACGCTCCGGCGCAGGTTGGTGGGTGTCATCGGGCCCGTCCCTCGACCTCTCTTTATAAGGTGTTCGGTTGTCGGGTAGAAGTATAACAGAGTGGATGGGCGGTGTCAATGGGTTTGGAAAGAAAAGGTTCATTGCCCTGTTGGTAATTCAGGGCAGCAGAGCAACGAGGTTTTGCACACATTCCTCCAATGTTCCTTCACCATTTACATAAGCCAGCACCGCCTTCAACATCTGGTCATATGCACCGCCCTCTGCTTTGGCCTGTCCGGTCAGCAGCGGATGGAGCTGCAAACGCACATAGGGCGCAATTTCATCCCAGTAGTATGCCAGCCTGGTTTCCTCCACCGCCCACGAATCCGGTGCAGCTTTGATGGCATCAATGCGGCTTGCCAATGCTTCCTCATCGGTTTCCCGGCCTTGCGCTTCATCGAACGCCCGTTGTTCCTCGATCATCCATTCGATTTGCGCTTCCACACCGGGATGCAGCACAGCCTCGGCAGTCATGGGTTTCAGCAGCGCATCCTGTTCCGGCTGACGATGAGCTGCGATAGATTCCAAATAGCGCAAGGCCAGCGCCGGGTTGGCTGCATTGGGGTTGAGCACATACACCATCAACTGGGAGGGCACCACCGGCGCTGCCCCTGGAATAACCGGGCAGGGTGTTTCCCACAGGATGGGCGGCTGCTGGATGGTTTCCGTCTGGCTGTATATCCTGCTTTCCCCCTGTTGCTGATCAAAGGGCAGCTGGCCGTTCAGCTGTACCATTACCTGGGTGGTAACCACCGGTTGGCTCATCCGGGGATTCTCGGGGAGTCGGGCATCCCGTAAGGCTTGCAACACTTTCGCAAAGGCGGGGCTGCTGAAATTCACTTCCTCGCCGCTGGCAGTGATGTAGGCCGTGAGCAGGTATTCTGCATACTGTATTTTTGTCCAGCCCATCTGTGCTTCCAGCAAGCCGGTAAAGGTTGCCGGAAGTTCCTGCCCGCTTTCCCACACATACACACCCACATGGGAAGGAACAGCAAACAACGTGCCATCCACGCCCAATCCTTCCTGAAAGGCGGGCAGCAGGGCCCCCGCATCCTCTTCCAGCACCGAAGAGGGCGGCAGGGCCGCCAGCGTGCCATCCCGGAACAGAGCCGCCACATCCCAAGTCAGCCGTACATGGAACAGATCTGTGGTATCTCCATCGGCAATGGCCTGCCGGATCTCTGCGGCGGTCAACGCAGGATTCTTTGCCCGTTGCACGGCAACGCCCGGGTTTTCCTGCTGAAACGCATCGTCTTCGTTGTTCAGGGGCATGATGCCGCAAACCCGCAGGGTGGTCAGGCTGTTTTCCGGCACAAAGGGGATCACCTGCAAATCGTTGTAGTTGATGGCTGCCAGAGCGTCCCCAACGATGGCACAGGCATCCGTATGAACGGACAGTCCGTACCCCTGCATGGCTTCCCAGCCGCTTCCGTTCCACAGGGAAGGTGCGCCCGCAACCAAAGCGATGATCTGTCCCGTTCTGGGATGCACCATGATGCCTTCCATGCTCTGCACAGGTGCGGTATGCAGAGTTTCCTCAATGCTGCCGGTGGTAACGTCGATTCTGATCAGATATTCCTTTTGGGCGGACAAATCCCGCTGGAGCACCAGTGCGTGCGCATCATCACAGGCGCACAGTTCCACCACATTCCTCAGCGGCAGCTGCTCCATGCGGCCCGTGGGCAGATGCCAGCGGTACAGCAACGCCTCATCCTCTGTTGCGTCACAGGGAACCGCCCGGATAAGCAGCGTTTCGCCAGCGCACACCACGGATCCGATCTGCAAGTTGTCCTCATCCAAAGCCGTGCCGCCATACTCAGCCAGCGATTGCAGCGTTTGTCCATCGACCTGCCACAGCGTCCGGGTTTCCGGATGAAGCAAAGCAAGGTTATCGCCCATCAGGCACAGCTGGGCCTCCGGGGTAAGGCCCGCTGCCCGCAAAGCTGCATCGGGCAATACCAGCGCCGGTTTCTCCGCCTCCGGCTGCCATGTGTACAAGCCGCCGGAGGTAAGCAGATACAGGGTATCCCCATCGGATACACAGCTTTGCATAGCCCCCACCTGCCGCTGTTCCACCCGGAACCAGCCCGCAACGGCACCCACCGCCAGCGCAGCAACAGTGAACAGGCACAGCACCAGCACCATAATCATTGCCACAGAAAGCCGAACAGGCCCACGGCGCTGCCCCTGAATCCGTTCCAGCACACGGCTTTCCAGCGAGGGGCGGTTCTCCACACCGGACAGGCATTCCTCCATGCCCCGCCGGAGTTTCGTTTCCATTTCTTTAGTCATTCCCCTCGCCTCCTTTCAACACAGGGCTCAGATGCGCATGGGCTTTTTTCAACCGTTTGGTGACCGCCGTGGTGCTGATGCCCAGCACCTGCGCCACTTCCGCCAGCGTCATGTTCTGGTAGTAGCGCAGAAGCACCGCTTCCCGCTCCCTGGCAGGCAGGCGCATCACTTCCAGCGTGATGAGGATGCTGTCTGCCTTGGGAGGCGTTGCCGGTTGTGGCAGTTTATCCAGCGAAACACTCCGATCCGTATGGCGGAACCAGGCCCCGCGCCGGATATCCTTGCAGGTATTGATGGCGATGCGCATCAGCCACGTCTTTTCGCTGCTTTCGCCCCGAAACCTGTCCATGGCCCGGAACGCCTTGAAAAACGTCTCCTGCGCCGCGTCCTCCGCCAGGGACAAATCCTGCAAATACAGGCAGCAAACCTTCAGCACTTCCTTTTCGTACAGACGCATCAAGCGGGTCAGTGCCACCTCCCGGGTGCTCGTTGCCAAAGGGATCACCTCCTGATGATTAGACGGCGCAGACCGGGCAAAAGAAAACCTGTTATTTTTTTCAAAAACGCCAGATTTCCTCTTTTTGGGCTGGGCTGCAGTTTGTAAATTCAACGAAATTTGAATTGCAATCCTGCCATAAAGTAGTATAATGCAGGTGTATATCCGTACTCATTGCAAGGTATACCGAACCATTATCAGAAAACGGAGTGAATCCAAACCATGGTCAAAATCATTTCAGACAGTACCTGCGACCTGTCACAAGAGCTTCTGGAACGATACGATATTGCTGTTCTGCCCCTGCAGGTCACTCTGGGGGAAGCATCCTACGAGGATGGCGTCAACATCACCGTTGATGAGATCTACCGCTGGGCAGATGAGAACAAAACCACTCCCAAGACCGCCGCACCCCTGATGGAAACCGCCGCCGCCACCCTTTCCCCCTGGCTGGAAAAAGGCATGGATGTGATCTGCTTTACCGTTTCGGAAAGTATGTCCACCTCTGCCAATGTGATTCGGCTGGCCGCCAAGGAACTGAAAGCCACCGACCGGGTAACCGTCATCAACAGCCAGAACCTGTCCACCGGCATCGGCCTGCTGCTCATCGAAGCCGCCATCATGGCCAAGGAAGGCAAGAGCGCTGAAGAGATCACCGCCCATGCGAAAGCGCTGCGCCCGCTGGTTCGCTCCAGCTTCGTGGTGGACACCCTCACCTACCTTCACCGTGGCGGCCGCTGCTCCAGCGTGGCTGCGCTGGCTGGCGGTATGCTGAAGCTGCATCCCAAAATTGTGGTTGCCGATGGCAAAATGGGCGTGAGCAAAAAGTACCGGGGCAAGATGACCCGTGTGCTTCCCGAATATGTGGAAGACATGAAGGAAGAGCTTCTGAATTCCCACAAAGAGCGTGTGTTCATCACCCATTCCGGCTGCACCCAGGAAACCATCGATCAGGTGAAAACCATTCTGGAAGGCCTGAACCATTTCGATGAAATCCTGATCACTCGTGCCGGCAGCGTTATTTCCAGCCATTGCGGCCCCGGCACGCTGGGCGTTCTGTTCATCGCCAACGAATAAACCCACCATAATATACAGGAACCTCCCGCACCAATCACGGTAGCGGGAGGTTTTGTTCGTTTTCATGCAAAAGCCACTGACGCTTACTCCGCCTGTCTCTTCAGCATCGATTTCTCCGTAGGATATCCAATGCCGGTCATATCCAGCTCCAGCCCGTCGGCTGTGGGGGTCAGGGTGGCTTTCATGGCAAAGGGAGCTGCCAACTCACGGCTGGCAATGTGCAGCACGGCCTGCTTCCAGCCGTAGGCGCACAGAAGATGCAGCTGCTTTTCCTTGCCCATCATCTGAATGGAAACCGTATTCTCTGCCACCTGGCCCCTGCCATAGACTGCATCGCTGCAAGCGTTGGGGTCGGCCGCCTTCTGGATGATACGCAACCGTTCCCCCTCCTGCCGGATGGTCAGTATGGTTTCGCCGCCGCAGTAAGTGCCATCAATGGCTACAGCAGAGCCGTCATCCTCCGGCCAGGCGAAGCAGAGGGCGGAAAGCCGCTTTGCAAGCTGCGCCGCATCCTCCTGCGTCCCGGGTTCCATATCCGCTGCCGGGAACAGGTATTCATGCAGAAGGGCCATTTCCTTGCCCATGTCATTGGTACCGCAGGTGATGGCCACCGCCATATCCAAATCGGGAGAGATCATGCAGACCTGCCCGAAAGCGCCGTCGCCACGGAAGCGGTTGCCGCGGGTACGCCAGAACTGGAAACCATAGCCCTGCGCCCACTCGTTGTCTGGCTGTTCCTTGCCTTCGTTGTTTTCGATCTGCTTGACCGTCGCTTTTTCGTACCACTCCAAAGGCAGCAGCTGTCTGCCTTCCCACATTCCCCTATCCAGCAGGCACTGGCCAAAGCGGGCAATGCTGTCGCAGCTCAGGTACAGCCCCCAGCCGCCCACATTGATGCCCTCAGGGCAGCAGTCCCATTCCGGCTTGGGAATACCCAGCGGCTCAAACAGGCGGGGCATCAGGTAATCCCGCACCGTCATGCCGGTCACCCGCTGCACCATGCAGCTGACCAGATAGGTGCCGTGGCTGTTGTAATGGAAATGGGTGCCCGGCTCATGGACGCACTCGCAGGCCAGCACCGCTTTGGCCCAGTCCTCGCCGCCCACTTCGTCGCTCTTGGGATCAAGGCCGGAGCCCATCATCAGCAGATGGGACAGGGTGACCTGCGAAAGCCATGGTGAGGGGTTTTCCGGCGCTTTGTCCGGCAGGATGTCCAGCACCTTGTCATCCCAATGGAGCAAGCCCTCTGCCACAGCAAAACCAGCTGCCGCAGAAGTGAAGGACTTGCTCAGGGAGAACAGCATATGGGGCGTATGATTGTCATAGGGAGCAAAATTCATGGTAGCCGCCAGCTTGCCATGGCGCATGACCATGATGGCATGATGCTCCACTTCGGGGGTATTGGCCACTGCATCCAGATAATTCAGCAGTCCCCGGGAGGAAATGCCAACCTCCTCCGGGACGGTTGCCTTCGTCCACTCTTTCATGAAAAAGCCTCCTTATATGATCGTTTGTCATTGTTTGCTTTCGCCAGATGCAACTGGATTCATTGTACCATATCCAATCCCGCTGCGCAATTTGACAGCCTCCAACCAGCGCTTTTGTGACCATTGCAAAATTTGCCGAAAAGGCCCCGCACCCGCCAAAAATATGGTAAAATGATATTGTGGTGCGGAATGCCCACAAAGGAGTGAAACAACCCATGAAAACGGGCCTTGTACTGGAAGGCGGCGCCATGCGTGGACTTTTTTCCGCAGGCGTGACCGATGTTCTGATGGAAGAGGGATTTTCATTTGACGGAGCCATCGGCGTTTCCGCCGGAGCCGCTTTCGGCTGCAATGTGAAATCCGGGCAAATCGGGCGTGCATTGCGCTACAACACCAACTATTGCAACGACCCCCGCTATTGCAGCCTGCGCTCTTGGCTGAAAACCGGCGATCTCTACGGCGCAGAGTTCTGCTACAGCACCATCCCCTATCACCTGGATCCCTTCGATGTGGAAGCCTACAACCAGAACCCCATGGATTTCTATGTGGTCTGCACCGATGTGGAAACTGGCAAGCCGGTGTATCAGAACTGCCCCATCAGCAATGCAGAAAGTATGCAGTGGTTCCGGGCCTCCGCTTCCATGCCGCTGGTGAGCCGCATCGTGGAGGTGGGTGGCTACCGCCTGCTGGATGGCGGCGTTTCCGATTCCATCCCGCTGGCATATTTCGAAAGCATCGGCTATGAGCGCAATCTGGTCATTCTCACCCAGCCCCGGGGCTATGTGAAGAAGCCCAACAAAGCCATGCCTTTGATGCGGCTGGCACTGCGCAAATATCCCGCTTTGCTTGCCACCATGGCGGACAGGCACAATATCTACAACCGGCAGGTTGCCTATGCAGAAAGCCGGGAAGCCGCCGGCGCCGCCCTCCTCCTGCGCCCGGAGGCCCCGCTGGACATGAGCCGCACCGAGCATGATCCCGAAAAGGTCCATGCCGCCTACGACCACGGGCGGGATGTTGCCCGGAAAAACCTTGACCGCATCCGCTCATTTCTGAGCCTGCCCTCTGATAAGGAGTGATGATCCATATGCCTTTTCCCGGTATCATTCAGGCCATGACCGAAGACCTCTACGGCGAGGAAAGCCATGTGGGTCTTTCCGGTTCCCGGGTGATCTGCTATCCGGACCGGGTTTTGAAAATCCAGCCCACCAGTGAAGAAGTGCTGGCGGAAGTTGCCCTGATGCGCTGGCTGGAAGGCCGCCTGCCCGTGCCCCGGGTGCTGGCGGAAACCCAGGAGGATGGTCTGCATTATCTGCTGATGAGCCGCATCCCCGGCCAGATGTTCTGCGACCATGCGCTGCTGGAGGACCCGGAGCGTCTTTTGGACTGTGTCGTTCAGGCATTGCAGGCGCTTTGGGCTGTGAATGTGACCGAATGCCCCGTCAGCCGCCGTCTGGAAGACCGGCTGCGCCTTGCTCGCCAGCGGGTGGAAGCCGGGGTGTGCGATACCGAAAACGTCCAGCCGGGCACCTACGGGCCCGGAGGCTTTGCCTCTCCCATGGACCTGCTCCTCTGGCTGGAAAACAACCGCCCTGAGGAAGAAGCCGTCCTGACCCACGGGGACTGCTGCCTGCCCAACCTGTTCTATGATGAAAACGGCTTCTGCGGCTTCATCGACATAGGCCGGAGCGGCATCGGCGACCGCTGGCAGGATATTGCCCTTGTCTACCGCAGCCTGTGCTCGAACTATGACGGCTCCTACGGCCATACCCCTGCCGCTTCCTGCCCTGCTGACAAACTGTTTGACCGGCTGGGCATAGTCAGGGACGAAGCCAAGCTGCGCTACTACATCCTGCTGGATGAACTGTTCTGAAACGGAAGCAGCACAGTTCTCCCCTCACGAAAAGGAGTGCCACACAACTATGCGCATAACTGTTTTAGTGGAAAATGAGCCCATAGAAGGCCTCAAGGCTGCCCATGGGCTGAGCCTGCACATCGAGCTGGAAAACCGCCGCCTGCTGTTTGATGTGGGGCCGGATGATACCCTCTTTCATAACGCAGAAACACTGGGCATCGACCTGACCAATGTGGATACGGTCATCATCTCCCATGGGCATTACGACCACGGCGGCGCATTGGAAGCCTTTCTTTCGCTGAACCGCACCGCCAAAGTCTACATCCAGCGCAAGGCATTCCTTTTGCATGAAAGCCGCACCACGCCGCCCTACCGCAACATCGGGCTGAATCCTGCCCTGATGAACCATCCCCAGGTCATTCTGCTGGACGGGGATTTCACCCTTGATGACACCCTGTCCCTTTTCACCGTCACCGACCGCAGCCTGTGCCCCTCCACAGCCAACAGCAACCTGTACGAAGAGGGCGTTCCCGACCCCTTCGTGCACGAGCAGAACCTGCTCATCCGGGATGAAACCCCTGTGCTGCTGATGGGCTGCGGCCACACCGGCATCCTGAATATCCTCCAAAAGGCACCCATGCAGCCCAGGGTGTGCATCGGCGGGCTTCACCTGTACAGCCCTGCCAGAAACCAGACCGTCAGCACCGCCCTGATGGACGAAATCGCCGCCCAACTGGCAGCCTATCCCGATTTGCATATCTATACCGGTCACTGCACCGGTCAGGAAGCCTGCGATTATCTCTCCCGCGCATTGCCCGGCCTTCGCTACCTGCACGGCGGCGAAAGCCTGACCCTGTAAACACCACCAAGGAGGCCTGTTCATGAATCCATCTACCCAGTTCGCCGTTCAGCAGACCATGCAGCTGCTTGCCATCGACAGCCCCACCGGCCTTACCAAAAACGCCACCGACTACCTGCTGGAAACCCTGACCAACCTGGGCTTTTCTCCCATTCGCAACCGCAAGGGCAGCGTATGCTGCCAAATCGGTGGCGAGGGCAAGCCTCTGGTGCTGGCTGCCCATGTGGATACCCTGGGCCTGATGGTCTCCACCATCAAGAGCAATGGCCGCCTGCGCTTCACCCGTCTGGGCGGGCCTTCCCTCAGCGCGGTGGAAACGGAGAATGTGACCGTCATCACCCGGGAAGGCAAGCGCTATACCGGCGTCATCGCCATGGAAAACGCATCCGTCCACGTGAACCGGGAGTTGGAGGATGGCAAGCGCAACGAAAAGAATCTGGAAGTGCTGCTGGATGAGCTGGTTTCCTCCAAAGAGGACGTGGAAGCGCTGGGCATCTCCGTGGGCGATATCATCTGTCTGCACCCCCGTGCCCATGTAACCCCCAGCGGCTTTATCCGCAGCCGTTTTCTGGATGACAAATTAAGCGCCGGTATGCTGCTGGCCCTGGCCAAAGCCGTTGCCGACAAGGAGATTACCCTGAGCCGCAAAACCACCCTCTTTTTCTCCATCTACGAAGAAGTGGGCCACGGCGCTTCCACCGGCCTGCCGGAGGATACCGAGGACCTGCTGGTGGTGGATATGGGCTGTGTGGGCGAGGGCCTTGGCTGCACCGAAACCATGGTATCCATCTGCGCCAAGGATTCCTCCGGTCCCTACGATTACGCCATGACCAGCGAGCTCATCGCCCTGGCCAAGGAAAAGAAGCTGGATTATGCCGTGGATGTATATCCCGCCTACGGTTCCGATGCAGGTACTGCTCTGCGGGCCGGGCACGACATCCGCTATGCCCTCATCGGTGCGGGCGTGTATGCCTCTCACGGCTACGAACGCAGCCACATCAAGGGCGTGGACAACACCCTGAAACTGATTTTCGCCTATGTGGCCAACGCCTGACAAACCCACGCAAACAGGAGGCTGAACCATGAGCTGGACCGACGCGACCACGCAATACGCCAGAGCCCTCAAGCAGGGACAGAAATACCACAACGCCTGCGTCATCCGGGGCCAGAATCCCTATCCGCTGGTACTGGACGATGTGCTGGGCGAAAGCCCTGTCGCCCGCCGGGTGCCGGTGGGGCTGGTGGAGATTCCCATGGAGCAGATTGTGGGCACCACCACCACAGGAAGAAAATCCGCATTTGCGGGCAATTTCATGCCCCTGCTGGATGCCACCACCGAGTTTGGCAACAAGTGGATCAATCTGTGCACCTCCCATCTGACCGACGGCATTCACGATCCCATCGTGTGCTACGAATACATGGGGCAGTTCTACGTCACCGAGGGCAATAAGCGGGTCAGTGTGCTCAAGAGCTACGAATGCCCCAGCATCCGGGGCAATGTGACCCGTGTGGTGCCGCCCATGAGCGATGACCCCAAAGTGGCGGCCTACTACGAGTTTATGAATTTCTTCCAGCTGAGCAACCTCTACGATGTATGGCTGCGTCAGCCGGGGCAGTATCCCAAGTTGCAGGCAGCGCTGGGACTGGAGCCGGATCATGTGTGGAGCAAGGAGGAACGGCTGAATTTCCTCTACAGTTTCCGCCGCTTCAAGGCTGCTTTCACCCGCCTCAACGCTGAAAAACTGGATGTGACTGCCGGAGAGGCCCTGATGGTCTGGCTGGCCCTGCATTCCTTCACAGAGCTGGAAGCCATGGATGCCGCTGCGCTGGACAAGTCCCTGGCTGCCATCTGGCCGGATGTGCGCCTGCTGACCCAACAATCCCCTATCCAGATCAGCACCGAGGCCGCTCAGCAGGAGAAGATCAACTGGACCCGCCTGTTGGGTTTTGGAAGGGTCTCCCATCTGAACATGGCCTTCATCCATGCCTTTGCCCCTGAAAAGAGCGCCTGGATCGCCGCCCACGAACTGGGCCGGGAACACCTGAAGGAAGTCATGGGGGATCTGGTGACCACCACCGTCTATCAATGTCCCTACGAAGAAGCCTATGAAACCATGGAAAAAGCGGTGGAAGAAGGCGCACAGGTCATTTTTGCCACCACCCCGCCCATGATCGGCGCTTGCCGCCAGATTGCCGCCAAGTATCCGCAGGTACGGGTGCTCAATTGCTCCCTGTCCATGCCCTATGCAGGCGTTCGCACCTACTACACCCGCATCCACGAGGGCAAGTTCCTCACCGGCGCCATCGCAGGCGCAATGGCCAAGGATGGGGGCATCGGCTATGTGGCCAACTATCCCATCATCGGCACCATTGCCGGCATCAACGCCTTTGCGCTGGGCGTCCGGCTGACCAATCCCACCGCCCGGGTCAAGCTGAAATGGTCTTGCGTGCCCGGCAACCCGGTAGAGGAACTTCTCAGCGAAGGCGTTACCGTGATTTCCAACCGGGATACCGGCGCTTCCCAGCCCCATTGGGCATGGGAATGGGGCACCTATCAGCTGGATTCCTCCGGCGGCCTGTCGCCGCTGGCCTCTCCCCGCTGGCACTGGGGCAAATTCTATGAACGGGTGGCCCGCAGTATTTTTGCCGGCAGCTGGGAGACCCTGGGCGTGGAAACCCCTCAGAAAGCCGTCAACTACTGGTGGGGCATGAGCAGCGGTGTGATCGATGTGGAACTGTACGACAAGCTGCCCAGCGGCATTCTGCAATTGGGGAATATCCTCAAAAAGGGCCTGATAGACGGCACCATCGATCCCTTCCTGTGCCGCATCGCAGACCAGAACGGCATCATCCGCAACGACGGCAGCCATGTATTCACCCTGGAGGAACTGATGCACATGAACTGGCTGTGCGATACGCTGGACGGTTCCATCCCTGCCTATGACGATCTGCTGCCCGCTTCCCAGCCGCTGGTGCGCCATCTGGGCGTGGAACGGGATTCCCTTCAGCCGGAAACAGAGGAGGAGAAAGCACTGTGAAAATCCTGCTCGTTTCCGATGAAGAATCCAAGTTCCTGTGGGATTTCTACCGCCCCGGCAAGCTGGACGGCATTGATCTGATCATCTCCTGCGGCGATCTGGCGCCGGAATACCTGAGCTTTCTGGTAACCATGAGCACTGCACCGGTTTTGTACGTTCACGGCAACCATGACGGCAAATACGAAAAGCGCCCGCCGGAGGGCTGCGAATGCATTGAGGACCGCATTGTCAAGGTTGGCGGCCTGCGCATTCTGGGCTTGGGCGGCAGCCATCGCTACAGCGACGGCCCCCACCAATACACCGAGGACGAAATGAACGACCGCATCCGTAAACTGCGCTGGAAACTGCGCCGCATGGGCGGGGTGGATCTGGTGGTGAGCCATGCCCCCGTCCGGGGCTTTGGCGATGATGATTCCCTCGTCCACCGGGGGTTCGATGCCTTCCATGCCTTGCTGGAGAAACACAAACCCCGCTACTGGGCCTACGGGCATATGCACATGAGCTACGGCATGAGCATCCCCCGGCTGATTCAGCACGGGGAGACCACGCTCATCAATGCCTGCGAACGGTACATTCTGGACGTGGAGTAATGTTTCTTTTTCGCCATTGTTACTTTGCTTTTTTCACCCAAATGAACGATTGAATTGAAAGGAGTTTTTCACCATGATGATTGCTATTCCCTATCAGAACGGACAGGTTTTCCAGCACTTTGGTCATACCGAGCAGTTCAAGCTCTATCAGGTGGAGGACGGGCAGATTACCAACAAAATGCTCATTCCCACCGGTGGCAGCGGTCACAGTGCGCTGGCCGGTCTTCTGAGCCGCCTGAAAGTGGATGCGCTCATCTGCGGCGGCATTGGCGGCGGTGCGCAGGCTGCTTTGGCGGAAGCGGGCATTCAGGTGTACGGCGGCGTGCAGGGCGATGCAGATGCAGCCGCATTGGCGCTGGCAGCCGGTCAGCTGGTGTATGACTCCAACGCCCGCTGCGACCATCACGACCATGAGCACGGGCACGAACACACCTGCGGCGAGCACGGCTGCGGCAGCCATGATTGCCACCACTGAGGAACAGAATCAAAAACGAGAGGCAGGAAGCCAAACTGGCTTCCTGCCTCTCGCTCTATTTATGAATGAAAATCACTGCTGTGCATCCAACGCTTCCAGCTGTGCCGTTACATCCTCGCCAGCCTCCTGCGCCTGCAAATAGTAGGTACGTGCCAGTTCAATATCCTTCTCCACGCCCAGACCGGAGGCGTACAGTTCTGCCAGATGGCGCATACAATGGGCATCCCCCTGATCCACGCCCTTTTGGTACCACTGGGCAGCAACAGCATAATCAACTACCATGCCATAGTGGCCATAATGGTAGGCATGACCCGTCTCCAACATACCAGAAACGGAACCCAGTTCTGCTGCACGTTCAATCATCTTTCCGGCAAAAACAGGATCTTCCTGGAGAACCTCACCATCCGAATATTTCAAGGCAAGGTTATAGGTGGCGCTTGCATTGCCAAGCATGGAAGCCTTCTGATACCACTGGACAGCCAGTTCCTTATCCTCAGCTATGCCGATGCCCCTGTCATACATATTACCAATGGCAAACATGGCCTTGGCGTTGCCCAGCTGCGCCGCACGGAGGCAATAGGAAAAAGAAGCGCCACAATCAATCTGCAAGCCATAATTCCCAAAGGAGTAGGCGTTGCCGATGGTGTAGAGTGCATCCGGATGATCCATTTCCGCAGCCTTCTGGAACCATTCCAGCGCCGTCAGGTCGTCTTCCTCCACCCCTTCACCGCGGGCATACAGCGCACCCACATTGTAGATCGCCTTGGCATCTCCCGCCTCTGCGGCCTGCAGATACAGCGCAAATGCCTCTTCATAGTTTCCCAGATCATATTGTGCTCTGGCTTCATCCACCAAGCCGGTGCCCATTGCGCAAGCCAGCGGCAATACCAGCAGAACCACTACTGCCACCAAAAACGCTTTTCTCATATATCTCATCCTTTCCCGTACCCTTCGCCCTACAAAGATCCTTTCCTTATTCCTGCTCACGCTGTGCCAGCTTCCGCTGCCGCTTGAAGGAATACATCCTGCGGTCGCTTTCCATGATGCACTGGTCCAGCGTCATGCCGGGAGTCAGCCTGCACACATAGGTGCCGCCGGACATGGCCGCCTGATAGGGCTTTCCCTTTTTCTGGTTGTGTTCTTCCAAGGAACGGTCAATCTCCTGCATCACTTCAGCCGCTCCCTGCGCATTGCACCGGGGCAGGAACACCAAAAACTCATCGCCGCCGATACGGGCTGCCACTGTTCCGGGCCACACAAGCCCCTTGAGCACCTGCGCCACCGTCTGCAGCGCATCATCACCCGCCTGATGACCATAGCTGTCATTGATGGGCTTCAGATTGTCCATATCAAAGGAAAGCACCGTCGCCGATTCGCTTGCCCGGCAACGTTCCTCCCAGCCGGGCAGCACCAGTTCCTCCAGACCCCGGCGGTTATACAGGCCGGTCAGCGGGTCGGTGATGCTGGAAAGCTTCCGTTCCTCATACAACCGCTGCAATTTGCTCTGGTTGAACAAGTGACGCAAGGCGCTGGAGATTGTGGCATTCCATTCCTGATAGAACAGGCTGGGCTTTTTGCCCTCTTCATAGCGCACAAGGCAATAGCCGTAAATACTGTCACGCTGATGCAGAATACGGGTAAAGAAGGATTGCGGCTCATCGGAATCCCATACCCAATCCGGCAGAAGTTGCTTGCGCGGAAAATGATCCATGGGCATTCCCTTATCCTCATGGTTCTGCATGGCGGAGATCAGGGTGACGTGTTCTGTCAGATGCTCCGCATAGCCCTCCTTCTCGCCGCTGCCAGGGGATTCCTCGAAGGTGCACAGGTAATAATCCCGCATCTCGGGCACATCATCCCGTCTGCTGATAACGGTATTGTGGATCTCCTCCACCGTTGTGCAGGCATTCATATCGATGGAAAAATACATCTGTGAGGTTTCCCGCACACGGATGTTCTGCATCTGCTGGGACGTTTCCAACAGCTTTGCCTTCTGATCCTCCTGCTTTTCATGCCAAGGGCAGCCGCAGCTTTCCCGTTTGATCAGCTTAACCGGCAACTTTCTGATAATCTGTTCCGGCGAAACCTGTCCCATGTCCCGCTGTGCCATACGTTCTTTCAGCGTCACAAAGGCCTCTGCCACGATGCCTTCATAGTCCTGCTCCACAGTGGTGAGGCGCACGGGGAAACCCGCCTGTTCCTCCACATTGTCAAAGCCGGTTACACACACATCCGCCGGGATGCGAACGCCCCGTTTTTTCAGTTCCTCGGATACCGTCTGCGCCATATAGTCGTTGGCACACACAATAGCCTCAGGCTGGGGCAACCCCTCTTGGAAGAAATAATCACAGGCCACATCGCCGCCGCTGCGCCACATGGTGCCGTAGAACACAGCGTTTTCCGGCAAAGGCAGCTGGTGCCTGGCCATTTCATCATAATAGCACAGCAGGCGGCGCTCGCTGTCCGGATGGCCCTTGAAACCTGCCAGAAAATGAATACGCTGATAGCCGTGATCGTCAATCAGGTGACGAAGCAACGGACGGATGGCATTATCCTCGTCCGTTGCAACCCGGTCATAGGGGGCGTTGTGGTCACGGATGCTGACAATGGGACAGGTAGCCCGCCTCTTCAAAGCATCATACAGCGCCTCCTGGTACCCCTCCATCTGGTAGGTATCCGGTGTGATGATAATACCATCCAAGGTTTCCAGCGGAGCAAAATCGAACATGGCTTTTTCCAGTTCGTCATACACATTGGCGCTGCCACGGTGACCCAACGTGCAAAAAAACACTACGTTCATATCGTGCAGCCTGCCCTGCTCCTGCGCAACCCGATACACAGTATTCTCAAAGAAGAAACCGGTACGATTGATAAAAAGGCCGATGGTTTTGCGCTTTTTACTGAGCATATTGTTCCCTTCTTTCAAGAAAACAGAATTGAAACACAAACAAACCCGCATTTTTTATCAAAAAACGATCAAATACAGGCATTGCGCCTTCAAGTTACTCCAAACCGTTTTTCGACATCTGCGAATGTATATTTGATTATAGCATAAATATGATTTTTTGCAACCTTTTTGATGTTTTTCGGCCATATTCACCATGCCCTCCAACTGCGCAAGGTCTGGTGCGCCGACGAAGGAGCATCCCATGCGGGTGCAATGTAACCGTTCGGCGCTTTTCCCCCCTGTGCAGCCATTGACAACTTCTTCACAAAGGGGTAAGGTAAAGCGTAACCATTTCCAAGGAGGGTTTCCAATGAAAAAGGCTCTGGTATCCGTAACCGGCGTGGACCGTCCCGGCATTATCGCCAAGGTTTCCACCGCTCTGTACGAAATGAACGTTAATGTGCTGGAGATTTCCCAGACTATTCTGGACGGCTATTTTACCATGCTGATGATCGTTGATATGACTGCCTGTACCGCCGCTTTTGAGGAAGTGGTGAAGAAGCTCAACGCCGTGGGCGAGGAACTGGGCGAATTGGTGCAGATTCAGCGTGCAGATATTTTCGATGCTATGCATCGCATCTGAGGTGGCAGCATGATTGAGGTAAATGAAATTCTGCAAACCATGCAGATGATTCACGAGCAGCACTTTGATATCCGCACCATCACCATGGGCATCAGCCTGCTGGATTGCAAAAAGAACACCGATGCGGAAACAGCTGAATGCGTGTTTGAAAAAGTGACCCGCTGCGCAGGCCGTCTGGTGGCGGTGGGCGAAGAACTGGAAGCCGAGCTGGGCGTGCCGATTGTCAACAAACGCATCAGCGTAACCCCGGTGAGCATGATCTGCGGCGACAATCCCCTTCTGATTGGTCAGGCGCTGGATAAGGCCGCCCGTACCGTTGGGGTGAACTTTATCGGCGGCTTCGGTGCGCTGATGCACAAGGGTTCCACCCGTGCTGAGGAATGCCTGCTGGAAGCCATGCCCGAGGTATTCGCCAAGACCGAGCGGCTCTGCGGCAGCGTGAATGTGGGTTCCACCCGCAGCGGCATCAATATGGATGCTGTGCGCAAGATGGGCCACGTGATCAAGAAAACCGCTGAATTAACCGCCGATACCGATGGTTTCGGCTGCGCCAAGATCGTGGTATTTGCCAATGCGGTGGAGGATAACCCCTTCATGGCTGGCGCTTTCCATGGCGTAGGCGAGCCGGAGTGCGTTATCAACGTGGGCGTCAGCGGCCCTGGCTGCGTGCAGCGGGCTTTGATGGACGTGCACGGTCAGCCCTTTGATGTGGTTGCCGAAACCATCAAGCGCACTGCTTTCAAGATCACCCGTGTGGGCGAGTTGGTGGCTCAGGAAGCCGCCAAGCGTCTGGGCGTGCCCTTTGGCATTGTGGACCTTTCCCTGGCTCCCACCCCTGCCCGGGGCGACAGCGTGGCCTACATCCTGCAGGAAATGGGTCTGGAAATGACCGGCGCTCCCGGTACCACCGCAGCCCTTGCCATGCTCAATGATATGGTCAAGAAGGGCGGCGTGATGGCCTCCAGCCATGTGGGCGGCCTCAGCGGCGCATTTATCCCGGTCAGCGAGGATATCGGCATGATCGAAGCGGCACAGGCCAAGTGCCTGACCATCGAAAAGATGGAAGCCATGACCTGCGTTTGCTCCGTGGGTCTGGATATGATCGCCATCCCCGGCGATACCAGCGCCAACACCATCGCCGGCATCATTGCGGATGAAGCCGCCATTGGCATGGTCAACAACAAGACTACCGCCGTGCGTGTGATTCCTGCCCCCGGCAAAAAGGCGGGCGACGTGGTCAACTTTGGCGGCCTGTTTGGCTTTGCCCCGATTATGCAGGTGAATACCGCCAAGAATGATGAATTTGTGGAGCGCGGCGGACATATTCCTGCACCGCTGCACAGCTTGAGAAACTAATGAACCCCAACACACCAAAGGGATGCTGCCAAATCGCAGCATCCCTTTTCATATTCTCAAGCAATCACAGTCTGATCAGGTTTTCTCCTATTTCCATGCCTTCCTGTATTTGTTTCAGGGCGGCAATAGCTGCTTCCCGGTCGGTATAAACGGCAATGCTCTCCCAGCAGGTAAGGCGGGTTTGCACCAGCAATGTTGTACCGTCCACTTTCAAGCCACCGTAGCAGATCAGCAGTTTGGAGCCGTCTGGGCTGAGCACCTTGGTCTGCTGCCGGGGATGAACCAGCGTGCCGTCCTTCAGCACAAATTCAAAGCCCGACAGGCACTCATTCAACGCTTCCGACAGGTTATGCTGCAGGGCGCCAAACACCGCATCATCCAGCCGTTCTTCCAAAAGCCCGTTCATTGCATCCTCGGCAGCATTCATAACCGCATCTTCTGCAATGTCCTCCAGACGCTCGGAAAACTCATCCATCAACTCTTCCATTTTCTGTTCCCATTCTTCGTTCATGGTTTTTCCTCCTCAATGAGTTCTGATGCGGTTTTCATCATCCCCGCAGCATCTCACAAGCTGCCGCCAGTATCTCCCGACACCCGCCACCCTGCGCAAAATCAGGTCGGCCGCCGCCTTTGCCGCCCAAGGGACGGGCGCTGTCCCGCAGGAGCGAGCCCATATCAGCGGTCACATCGGTGGAACGGCCAAACACATAGCTGCACTGGTCGCCAGTTGCTGCGCCCAGCAGTGCGATGACGCCGGGGGCTTCGATCAGCTTGGAAACAAGCTCCCGGAGCAGCATAGCATCGGCCTCCACAAAGCATGCCACCATCTTGATTCCATCCGGCAGGATTTCCGCTTCCGCAAGCAGCTGATTCATCCGGGACAGCAGCTGCTCCCGCCTGAAACCGATCAGCTGGGTCTCGGCTTCCCGCAGTTTTTCCTGCAAAGCCGCCACACTGTCAGCCAAGCCCTCCACCTTGACAGAGAGCAATTCCGCTGCCCGGTGGGCTGCCTCATGGCAACGGAAATAATCCCTCAGCGCCCGCTGGCCCGCCACAAAGGCTACCCGCATCTTGCCCCGGGCAGGGGTGACGGAAAGAATCTTCACCAGCCCGATCTGCCCGGCAGTGGCAGGGTGGGTGCCTCCACAGGCCACCATTTCGTCATCGCCGATGGCTACGATGCGCACATGCTCACTGACCGTGGGTTTCTTGCGCAGGGGCAGCGCTGCCACTTCTTCCTCCGTGGGAAACCAGCAGCGGATGGGCACATCCCGCTGAATGTGCTCATTCACATCCAGCTCAATGCGGCGGATCTCCTCCTCAGAAATGCGGGTAACACCCTCAGGCATGGCTACATCGATGGTGGAAACATCCTCGCTGATATGCAGCCCGATGGTCACACCGCCCATCATGCGGTGCAACGCTCCGGCGATCATATGGTCACCGGCGTGTTGCTGCATATGATCAAACCGTCTCGGCCAGTCAATCTGACCACGGACGGTATCCCCCACGGTCAGCGGGGAGGTGACGGTATGCCACACCAGTCCTTCCTCCACATTCACATCCACTACCTGTGCTCCGCCCAGCATACCCGTATCAAAGGGCTGGCCACCGGAGGTGGGATAAAAGGCGCTGCGGTCCAGCAGCACGTCGAAATGGTCGCCGTTGGGCCTCAGTTCCAACACCCGGGCCTCAAAGGCAGTCAGGTAGGCATTGTCGTAATAAAGGCGTTCTGTCATGGTGGTTCACTCTCCGTCTGATGTTCTGAAAACCTCTGGTTTCACACTTCCGGCACAAAATCCTCCCCCGGCTGATGCTGGGGCAGGCTAAGAAACCACCGCACCCCAAAGCGATCCCGCAGGCAGGCTGCCCACGGGCTCCAGGGCAGCGATTGCGGCTTCATCTCGATTTCCCCGCCCGGCCGAAGCAGCGCAAAAGCCTTCTCCAAGGCTGCTTTATCCGCAAAGGTTATGCCCAACTGCACCGGATTGTGGCCTGCGGTATGCTCCGCCTCCACCACCGAGAGCGCCGGTTCACCGTCCCGGCTCAGTTCCGAGTGATAATAGCCCTTGCCATCCTGCCGCAGAACGTGATAGCCCAATTCCATTTGAAAAGCTTCGCAATACAGCTTCACTGCCTCCATGCTGCCTGTTACATACAGCCCAACACCAATCACCGCCATCAGATAACCTCCATCCGGTACCCGCAGGTATAGGTCATACCCACACCCAGATCAATGTGGTAGGGCTTGTCCTCAAAACGGCCGGTTTCATCAGCCATGGGCGGCAATCCCTGCCACGGCTCAATGCACAGATAGGGTGCCTGCTTGCCGGGCATGGTCCACACAGCCAGCACTTCCATCTCCGGGAAGGAGACCCGGATGCCGTGGCCGTGTTCCCTGTGCACCAGTTCCACGCTGCGGCTGTTCAGGCCAGCGAATACATAGGTATCCAGCCGGTCAAAATCTTCGTAGCGCAGGGGGAGGGTGCGGTGATCCTCCCCCAGATCCACAACAGCTTCCTCGCCCATGTAGTGCTCCGGCGTGTTCAGCAGATGACGGCCTTCCTCTTCCTTTTCAAACCGCAGCACATAATCGGTGAATTGCTCACCCTCCGCCATGGGGCAGGTGAAACCCGGATGCCCGCCGATCACAAAAGGCATGGTGTGTCCGGTGTGGTTCTCCACCACATAGCGGGTCTCGAAGCCGCCCTCCGTAAAACGGTGGGTCACACTGAGGGCAAAGTCAAAGGGGTAAACCGCTTTGGTTTCCTGGTTTTCGGAAAGGGTCAGGGTCACATAATCATCGCCCTGATCGGTCACATCAAACACCTGATACTTGGCAAAACCATGCTTGGGCACAGCGCATTCCTTACCGGCAATGGTCACCACGCCATCCTTGAGCAGATTGATGGTGGGAAACAGCACCGGGGCCGTGCTTTTCCAAACGGCAGGATCGCCGCTCCAGATGCGCTCCATCCCATCCTTGCTGACAAAACGGCGCATTTCTGCGCCCAGCTCTGCAATTTCCATCCTTGCGCCTTCGTGCTCCAAAACGATCATGATGTGTCACTCCTTTGGTTGTCTGTGCTGATTAACATTCGCCCCGGACAGGCGCAACTCCTGCCGGGAATAAGGAAAGCCCGCCTGCACATACTAAGGGTGACAATTCACCCCGCAAGGAGGTACTGTATGAACCCTTTTGAGCAACACCCACCCAAGCTGGAAAGCTGCCTGATGGACTGGCGGGACATGACCCCCATGAGCTACGACAAGCACACCGTGGATCCCTATACCCGCACCCGGGTGATCCTGATGAACGGCACGGAGTTTGAGAATGTGTGGTTCAGCCACCAGTTGAGCCGCAACTGCCCCAACGGGGATGTGCGCCGTGCCATTGCCATGATGCGCCGCTCCGAGCAACAGCAGCAGAAGCTGCTGGCAGCCCTGAAACCTGCCGATGAAACGCTGCTGGAGCATACCATCGGCTATGAACAGCTGGCGGTGGATCTGACCGCCGGACTGGCCAAACGGGAACCGGATCCCTATGTGAAAGCTGCGCTGGACTTCGCCCTGCTGGAGGACTTTGACCATCTGTACCGCTATGCGGACATGATGGAATCCGAAAATGGTCAGCGGGCGGAAAGCCTTGTGGGCGGCTACACGGAGATCATGCCCGGACGGCCCACCATCGCCCATCACCGCCATCCCTACGATTCCATCAAAAAGCCCATCAACGCCAAAACTGCTGATTTGCAGACCAAGCTGTGCGTGGGCATCATCACCGCCGCAGAGCAGCAGACCATGAACTATTACATGAATGTGTGCGCTGCCTATCCCAACGATGCAGGCCGTGCCCTGTACCGGGAGATCGGCATGGTGGAGGAGCAGCACGTATCCCACTACGGCAGCCTGATGGATGTGAACTGCACCTGGCTGGAAAACCTGCTGATGCACCAGTTCATTGAGTGCTACCTGTACTACAGCTGCATGGAGACGGAAACCGTCGCCCATATCAAGCAGGTGTGGGAGCGGCTGTTTGAGCAGGAACTGGCGCATCTGCACAAGGCCGCTGAACTGCTCTACAAGGAAGAACACAAGGATTACCAGCAGGTGGTGGGAGACGGCCAATTCCCCTCTCCTTTGAGCCTTTGCAGCAACATTCCCTATGTGCGATCCATTCTGCAGGGCACCGTGGATCTGACCGCCTGCCGGGAAAGCTATGCCCGGGTGGGGGCGCTGGAACCGGAGACGGATTTCTTCCGGTATCAGGGGCACATCAACCACGATGTGGGCAGCGTATCCAGCCATCAGGTGATCGATCAGCATATTCTGCGGTTCGGTGAGGATTATCGGTTTGAGACGGCGCCCAATCCCATTTCTGCCCTGCGGGATCGAAAAAACGATAATGTGGATGTGGGCCGGAAGGCGGTCAAGCGAGAGCCTGCGCCGGTGATGTGAATGATCTGATGCGTTTCCATTTCAGGCTGTGCCGAAACAAACGGCGCAGCTTTTCTTGTATTTCGTCCGGCGCTGTGATAGGATAAACTCACAAATCCAATAGCAGAGCGAGGGCGCATAAGTGGAAATCTGGGACGCATATCTGAAAGACGGTACCCCGGCAAACCGCACGCTGGTGCGTGGCGAACCCATTCCCGATGGGCTGTATCACCTGACCAGCGATATTCTGGTCAGGCATACAGATGGGGATTATCTGCTGATGCAGCGGGACACGGCAAAACCCAACTACGGCGGCTGGTTCGAGGCTTCCGCAGGCGGTTCCGCCCTTCAGGGAGAGGACAAACTGACCTGCGCCATACGGGAGTTGCAGGAAGAAACCGGCATAGCCCGCGGTACTTTCACAGAAATCGGGCGGTGCATCATCAAGGATACCATCTATCATCAGTATCTTTGCGTCACCGACTGGGACAAGGAATCCGTCAGGCTTCAGCCGGGCGAAACCATGGCTTTCCAATGGGTCAGCGAAGAAGCGTTCGCTGCATTCGTCAACTCCGGCAGAATGATTCCCCGGCAATTGGAACGGTACCAGGACTTTTTCACCCGTATGGGGTATTTGCGCTGACTGCCCTCATCCGTCTTGACCCAAGTGCCTCCGGCAGCTATAATACAGGCACAATCGTCTTTTGCAACGACCTGAAATCAACAAACGATAAGGAGTGAAACACCCATGAAACAGATTCTGGCAAAGACCCCGCCCATGGGCTGGAACAGCTGGGATTGCTACGGCGCTGCCGTTACCGAGGACATTGTTCGCCAGAATGCGGAATACATGGCCAAACACTTGAAACAATACGGCTGGGAATACGTTGTGGTGGATATCGAGTGGTTCCAGCCCACCGCCACCACCCATGAATACGAGCCTTTTTCCAGCTGTACCATGGATGAATACGGCCGCCTGATGCCTGCGGTCAACCGCTTCCCCAGCGCTGCTGGCGGCAAGGGCTTTGCACCGCTGGCCGAATACATCCATTCGCTGGGGCTGAAATTCGGCATCCACATCATGCGGGGCATTCCCCGGATGGCTGCCCACCGCCATCTGCCCATACTGGGCACCTCCATCACCTGCGCCGATTTAGCCAATCCCAACTCCATCTGCGCATGGAATCCGGATATGTACGGCGTCAAGCAGGATCACCCGCAGGCCCAGAGCTACTACGACAGCATCTTCCAGCTCTATGCCCAGTGGGGCGTGGACTATGTGAAATGCGATGACATTGCCCGGGAATATCCCCATTGCCGCCGGGAAATCGAGCTGATTTCCAATGCCAGCCGCACCTGCGGGCGGGATATCGTGCTGAGCCTGTCCCCCGGGCCTGCCCCCGTCAGCGAAGCGGAACACCTGAAGCAGTACGCCAATCTGTGGCGCATCACCGATGATTTCTGGGATGAGTGGTATCTGCTCAAGGGTATGTTTGAGCGTGCGGAAAAGTGGTGCATCCACGCCGCTCCCGGTCACTGGCCCGATGCGGATATGCTACCCGTGGGCGCCCTCAAGCAGGATTACGACCCGGACAACCGAACCCGCTTCACCGAGGCGGAACAGCGCACCATGATGACCCTGTGGTGCATGATGCGTTCACCCCTGATGATCGGCGCAGAGATGACCAAGCTGGACGATTTCACCAAGGCCTTGCTCACCAATGCCGATGTGCTGGCTATCCTGAAGGAAAGCTACTGCGCTCATCCGCTCTACACGCTGGAAGACAAAGCCGCCTGGATTGCTCCCCGCAAGGATGGCAAGGGCGTGTATCTGGCTCTGTTCAATCTGGGCGATGAAGAAGCGGAGCTGTCCCTGTGTCTGGACGATGCAGAGGTAGCGGACGGCCTTACTGCCACCGAGCTGTGGAGCAAGAAAAACAGCGTTACCGCTGGTCAGTTGACGGCTACGCTGCCTGCTCACGATGCGGCCGTGTGGTATGTGCGGTAAAAATGAAGTAGAAAAAGGAACTGTTGCGCATTGGTGGGAGGATTCTTAAGGAACAGTTTATCCAATGGTGAACAAGCGAGCATCCGACGTTCGGATGCTCGTTTGCATATGTAGGTGAACAAACGCAATGCACCGGAACGGTGCGTATCATTGCGTCCTCATAAAAGATGGGAATTCATTTTTCGTCTGCCCGACAAATCCAGCTAATGTTTGTCAAGCCCCTTTTTGCAGAGACACCATCGAAAAAAGGGTGCAGAAAATAAACCCACCAGATTGCGGGCTAGAAAAAATAGATGTACAATCGAAGCGATCTATCTGTAGAGCTCCATTGC